>JBKBIE010000092.1:0-512 GCA_046299465.1 Candidatus Nitrosocaldus sp. | reverse complement strand
GCATGTAATAGGCTCGGCTTAACACATCATAGGTATGAATGGCTTCACAACGTAATGGAGAGGGCTATCCAGAGGCTTAAGGATAGGACTGGATGCTTCGACAACCACTTCCCATGCAGGAGGAGGGGATGCACCCTAGAACATCTATGGAGATGGCTTAACCTATCCCAGCTATACAACCAACCAGAGACCCTAACCATGATACTCAACATCAGAGGGATGATAGAGATGGCTTAAATTAACAGAGCCGAGAAGTTTGCCATCAACCTTTTAAATACCGATTGGTAACCATAAAAAAGGGCCGGTAGCTCAGCATGGTTAGAGCGTTCGGCTGATAACCGAAAGGTCGGGAGTTCGAATCTCCTCCCGGCCCAATTTCTACATTTATAATAACAAATAAGCAGTTAAAGAAGGGTGGATGTTTTGTTGGTGGCTGTTGTTAATAGTCCACCAGTCTAAGATAGTCCTTGTCGTTTCCGCCTTATCGTAAGCTAATGAGTTCATAGACTTTT
>JBKBIE010000091.1:0-515 GCA_046299465.1 Candidatus Nitrosocaldus sp. | reverse complement strand
AAAATATACCTATATAACCAGTATATCTTTCAATCCTCTTTTCATCGAGTTAGCCATTGCAACTTATCATATATAACCATGGACAAGTTTGAGATATTAAGACAAGCTTTCAATCCTCTTTTCATCGAGTTAGCCATTGCAACATATACATGTATATGCATGCATGTACATGTGCATATGCTTACTTTCAATCCTCTTTTCATCGAGTTAGCCATTGCAACGGTTAAAAACATCGTTTTGGTCAATAATTAACAATTTGGCCTTTCAA
Organism: Candidatus Nitrosocaldus sp.; assembly: GCA_046299465.1. GTDB lineage: Archaea > Thermoproteota > Nitrososphaeria > Nitrososphaerales > Nitrosocaldaceae > Nitrosocaldus. Next base: position 247 of record JBKBIE010000091.1, on the reverse strand, counting down.
TCCTCTTTTCATCGAGTTAGCCATTGCAACTATGTGTTTGAAAAGGGTAAATGCATAGCATCCTATTCAGCCTTTCAATCCTCTTTTCATCGAGTTAGCCATTGCAACTATTATGGTGTGTATGAGGGGGGGCAGAAGATCAAGCTACCTTTCAATCCTCTTTTCATCGAGTTAGCCATTGCAACTTATAGATATATCAACGGATTAATAAGCAGCGCTGAACTCTTTCAATCCTCTTTTCATCGAG
>JBKBIE010000090.1:0-516 GCA_046299465.1 Candidatus Nitrosocaldus sp. | reverse complement strand
CAATGTTGTCAAACTTTATACCATATTTTACGGCAATTCTTTTCGTAAAGTCATCGAGTTCATCCTCATATACTTGCACTACTCTGTATATAATGCCGTTATGCGTTATATAGTCCCCAGCCTCCAACAACTTCCAGATTATGCTGTCTCTGCTAGCCTTAGTCACATCTGGTATCTTCTCCACCATCATAAAATAAATAAACAAAGAAATAAAATAAAATAAAATAAAATAAATAAAGAGGAGGATTATAACTTTGACTTTGACTTTGACTTTGACTTTGACTTTGACTTTGACTTTGACTTTGACTTATAACTTTAACTTAACTATGCTACAACAACTATTGTAACTACTGTAATTACAACAGAAACAATTACGCAATAGAAACATGTTACTTATTGCATTACTTAATGCATTACCTACCTACTTATTTACCTGCTTCCTGCTTTACTGTATTGCTATAGTAGCTGTTTCCTGCTCTTTTGCAACGATAACAACAATAATATGCGCCAGATACG
>JBKBIE010000089.1:0-519 GCA_046299465.1 Candidatus Nitrosocaldus sp. | reverse complement strand
GTAGTCCTTGCTCAACTGTTAGCCTTTGGCCTAATAGCTCCTGAGTTGCTATGGCTAACTCGATGAAAAGAGGATTGAAAGGCACAATATATGTTGACATCTATATCTACCATTCCAGTTCTGTTGCAATGGCTAACTCGATGAAAAGAGGATTGAAAGTATAAGGCCACACAGCCTAACCTTTGGTTTGAACCCTGTTGCAATGGCTAACTCGATGAAAAGAGGATTGAAAGCTCTGTATGCCGGCCAGTAGGCCGACATGCTATTAGCCGCATAGTTGCAATGGCTAACTCGATGAAAAGAGGATTGAAAGTTGTTCAAGGCCTAGGTGGGGGGATGATGAGCCAATGGCCTTAGGTTGCAATGGCTAACTCGATGAAAAGAGGATTGAAAGGGACTGCAATATATTCTGATGTTTATGTCCACTATGTTGCAATGGCTAACTCGATGAAAAGAGGATTGAAAGATACAAATAATACAAATGAAGTTGATAAAGTAATCAACTTGTTGCAATGGCTA
>JBKBIE010000088.1:0-519 GCA_046299465.1 Candidatus Nitrosocaldus sp. | reverse complement strand
AAAGATATGGCTTAAGGAGGTGGATAATGAATTAGTTAATCTTTTAGTTGCAATGGCTAACTCGATGAAAAGAGGATTGAAAGTTATGTTAGTTACCTTATACGTCGTTGTTCCTAATTGCTTGTTGCAATGGCTAACTCGATGAAAAGAGGATTGAAAGATTAAGTCATTAAGTTGCTTGTCCATAATATAATAGTTGCAATGGCTAACTCGATGAAAAGAGGATTGAAAGTGCCCATATTCTTTCATGAGCCTGAATTTGCCGAATTCTTCAGTTGCAATGGCTAACTCGATGAAAAGAGGATTGAAAGATATAAACTGCTGCTTTTCTGCGTACTACTTTTTCTGGCTTTATGGTTGCAATGGCTAACTCGATGAAAAGAGGATTGAAAGGTAACCCCAAGCAGGGTACTCAGTAACTGCGCTGTACTTTCATGTTGCAATGGCTAACTCGATGAAAAGAGGATTGAAAGAATTCCTTGACCAAGTCCCTGTCAACAACATCATAAAATATCGTTG
>JBKBIE010000087.1:0-523 GCA_046299465.1 Candidatus Nitrosocaldus sp. | reverse complement strand
TGATTGCCCATGCTCTAGGGTATGAGAAGTAATAATATAAACCTTTTCTTTAAGAAAAGTTTATATAGCTATGTTACCTTACCTTATGTATGTTTGATATGGAGGAAGAGGAAGAGGAAGAGTTTGAATCGAACTATAGTAGGATTGAAAGGTTTACCCCATAAAAAAGGTTATTAATTTTCGACATAATTGTTAATAAGACATATAAATGTTTCGGTGGCTAAAGAATAGCTTACGCTAGCTACTTGTTGACAGACTCGCCAACATTGCCGTTGGTGCTAGTTCTGGTTCTGGCACTGGTATTGTTGTTGCTGCTACTGCTGCTACTACTGCTGCTACCTACTCCAGCAACAGATTTAGTATCCTCTTCTTTACTCTTCCTCTTCCTCTTCTTCTGCTCCTGCTCCTGCTCTTGCTCTTGCTGTTTCTGCTCTCGTTCATTCTGCTCCTGCTCTTCCTGTATTTCTGCTTCTCTTATCTGCTCCTCAAGTTCTTTGACCTGATCTTCTTTCCACCTTGCCCT
>JBKBIE010000086.1:0-524 GCA_046299465.1 Candidatus Nitrosocaldus sp. | reverse complement strand
GTACTCTCAAGTGTAGAAGTAGTTAGCCTAATGCTACCTGATAGCGTAAAAGGTATAAGAGCAACTATAGACGGGATAAGGCCATATACAACCGGTGCAATGCTCTGATTGATTGTAACTGCAACAACTAACTCAATAGAAAAGGATTGAAAGACAAGACTAACTAAGAAGAAGACAAGACTAGACAAGACTAAGCTAAGACAAGACTAGACATGGCTAAGAAGAAGACTAACTAAGATAAGTCTAGACAAGACTAGACTAACTAACTAAGATAAGTCTAGACATGACAAAACTAGACTATAACAGAACAGAACAGAACAGAACAGAACAGAACAGAACAGAACAGAACAGAACAGAACAGAACAGGAAGAGGTTTAACATAAAATAGGGTAACTCTTTGCTAATCCTCTTACTACTCGCTCACCTTGTGAGTAGAAGTAGAAGTAGTGCAATGGCAGTGTATATATCTGCTCAGGCTTTACCCCAAACAGGTAGGCAAAGACCTCAGCAGTATCTGGGTCTGA
>JBKBIE010000085.1:0-525 GCA_046299465.1 Candidatus Nitrosocaldus sp. | reverse complement strand
TGCAACGCTAATGAAGGAAATTGCCGGAATAGATGATGATGATGACGGCTTTCAATCCTCTTTTCATCGAGTTAGCCATTGCAACGGTCGCTAATGTAATGCCAATTTCCTACGTAGGAATACAGTTCTTTCAATCCTCTTTTCATCGAGTTAGCCATTGCAACGTGGCTCATTGCTTGTCCTTGAGAAACCTACTGTGGCTGTGGCCTTTCAATCCTCTTTTCATCGAGTTAGCCATTGCAACATCAATCTTCTTTATGTCATGGGCTGCCAAGTCTGCAGTCACTTTCAATCCTCTTTTCATCGAGTTAGCCATTGCAACGAACAATATATACACGCTGCAGGGCGGGAAGTTATACAAAAACTTTCAATCCTCTTTTCATCGAGTTAGCCATTGCAACTACAAAGATGATCTTGCTGCTCAGTTCTTGCCTACAAAGTTCTTTCAATCCTCTTTTCATCGAGTTAGCCATTGCAACCTTTATCATTATGTTGGTAACATTTTCTGCTATCCTAGTCTGTCTT
>JBKBIE010000084.1:0-528 GCA_046299465.1 Candidatus Nitrosocaldus sp. | reverse complement strand
AGCTAGCATATGATATAGGCTATAGAGGGCTACATTATATATAGTGTGATCTGTAAAGAAGGGGCATATAATATATAGGCTGAGTTGAAGGGATAGGCAAAGTAGATAGATAGATAAGTAGATAGGGTAGAGTTGGAGCAAGCAAGAGCTCAAACCTTTATAAAGGGTCTGGCAGATTTGGGGTTTCAATTTTGGCACTGCAAGAGAATAACGAATTCCTAACAAAATTAAAGGGATTATAACGATTTTAGGCTCTAAAGCATAGGTTTGAGCGCTGAGTAGTGCGAGAATAGGATCGGTTGCAATGGCTAACTCGATGAAAAGAGGATTGAAAGTTCTTCTCTACTTCTTCAAACAGCTCAATTGCGTCTTTTACGGTTGCAATGGCTAACTCGATGAAAAGAGGATTGAAAGTACCTATTGTATATCGACCAATATTCCTGTTACCTCCTTGCGGTTGCAATGGCTAACTCGATGAAAAGAGGATTGAAAGATCAGAAGACAAGGCAGCAAAGCCAGAAGATCTTA
>JBKBIE010000083.1:0-532 GCA_046299465.1 Candidatus Nitrosocaldus sp. | reverse complement strand
ACTCATGCCACACTTTGGGATAAGCGTTGAGCCAGATACTGTGTTCAAGGTAACAATGGAGAGTATAAGAGAATGGGTTAGTATTGTCAAAGACTTGCTGGATGAAGGTTATACTCAGGATGTTATAGAGGCTAGGATGGTAGAGCATGTCAAGTGCAAGGGATTGAATGAACCTATACCTATGTATGTGATAAACTCTATAAGGAATAGTGTTAGGGGTATTATTAACTATTGCTCTAGATAGAGGATGGTTTGAAATCGTAGGTTGGTTTATTTAACACATGGAGTTTATACTCTCTATGAGTGTTAGCAGTAGCAATAGCAATAGTAATGGCAATAGCAATAGCAATGGTGATGGTGATAGCAAGGGCAATAGCAATAGGGATAAGAAGAGTAGAATAATAGTAACAAGCGCACTCCCATACGCAAATGGAGAGATCCACCTAGGGCATGTAGCATCTACCTATCTGCCAGCAGATATAATGACTAGATACTATAGGCTTAAGGGTTATGAGGTATACCATATATGTGC
>JBKBIE010000082.1:0-532 GCA_046299465.1 Candidatus Nitrosocaldus sp. | reverse complement strand
GGGATGCAGCCTCTTGTACATCATCCATGCTTGCAGGGTTGCAATGGCTAACTCGATGAAAAGAGGATTGAAAGATCTGGTGATGGATTTATGGCCATAGCACATGAACCCCCCATTCCGGTTGCAATGGCTAACTCGATGAAAAGAGGATTGAAAGTGTTAGGGTCTTCTGTGTCAAACACTCTGCAGTAAACATCATTATGGTTGCAATGGCTAACTCGATGAAAAGAGGATTGAAAGGTTTATATGTATATTATACCCTGCACTAATAGCAGTATTAATAGGTTGCAATGGCTAACTCGATGAAAAGAGGATTGAAAGAAATGATTATAAGATAGCAATATATTATAATAAGGATAAGGTTGCAATGGCTAACTCGATGAAAAGAGGATTGAAAGCATAATCACCTCTGTATAGGTACCTAGCTAGTTCATTCTTTGGGTTGCAATGGCTAACTCGATGAAAAGAGGATTGAAAGTGGTCAATCCATATGTTTGGCCTTGTCATGGTATTATATAGGGTTGCAATGGCT
>JBKBIE010000081.1:0-532 GCA_046299465.1 Candidatus Nitrosocaldus sp. | reverse complement strand
CTGTTGGCTTAACATTACTAAACTCCCTTATCACTGGCTACCCATCAGGTCCCATAGTAAGAGTGTAGCCGTATACTAATGGAAGATGCTCTCTCATTATCCTACCATCTGGAAGCTTGTACTCTCTTACAAGGTCCTTCGACATCATCTCTCCAACTCCTTCATCTCCTCTTGAAGATCCTCTCCAACTCCTTCCATCTCACGCACCATCTCCTCTATCTCCTGCCAGAATGTAGATGCTCTTCTCCTCCTATCAAACCTCCATGACATATCTAACCTATAAAGGATAAAACAAAATTATAGTCTAGCCTCTCCTAGCCTATCTATCTTATCCTATTCTGCCTAGCCTAGTAGACAGTTGCAATGCTAAACTCAATGAAAAGAGGATTGAAAGATATACCAAAAGATAGTCTATCTATCAAGGCTGAAATCGACCGTCATCTGCCCTTAGGTTTATAATAGAGTATCAAGTTAGCATGAGGAAGTATGGGGCATAGAAAGCATAGCGCACCAAGGAGGGGTAGTCTACCAC
>JBKBIE010000080.1:0-542 GCA_046299465.1 Candidatus Nitrosocaldus sp. | reverse complement strand
GTTATGTTAAAATACATAGCATTATAAGCATGTCTTGACCATTTCAGTGTAAACTTAGACTAGTATCTCTCTATACTCTTTGCTAGGCTTTAACTTAAACTTGTAGGTCTCATTCAGTAACAGACTTGACACATTCAATCATTCTCTCATACTTATGGCTTCTTAATCCAGCTTATCTTTAAAACTTGAGACTAAAGCAATCAAGCTCTTGGTAGTCTTTATGCTCCCTCCCTGTTGACCTCTATTTAGTGAGAGGCTAAGTAACGCTCTAATCTTACCTACATATCCCACTCCCTAAGTACTCATGAATTCCAAGCCTCTCTCTTACATGCATGCTAGGTAACAGGAGCTCAACCATACCGTTATCTCAAATAGATAGAGATAGGAAGTGTAAAAATTATTATTTAGGGATTGTTTACTAACCCTACATTTTCACTAGCAGTATGTAAAAGTTTCCTCCTTATCCTACTCTCAAGTGCAGGGTTAACCTCTATCCCTATACACCTCCTACCCATCCTTCTGCATACCTTCATAGTTGTCCC
>JBKBIE010000079.1:0-545 GCA_046299465.1 Candidatus Nitrosocaldus sp. | reverse complement strand
CTCCAATCTCTCGCGTGAGAAGCCGAAGCAGTTGGAAACCTGCGCTTTAGAGGGTGAAAGTCCCGTAGGTGTAACTGCGCAGGGTATGAGGGGGAGTATCCTGAGTAGGGCGCCTTGGAAATGGCGTCTGAAGCTGGGAGGCATCAACTCCCAACCCTAAATACTGCTGGAGACCGATAGCGGACGCAGTACCGCGAGGGAAAGCTGAAAAGCACCCCGGAAGGGGGGTGAAAAGAGCCTGAAACCAAGTGGGGATAGTAGGACATGGCTTGGAAGAGTTGAGTCCTCCCGAAGGAGGCCGTCGCGAGGCGGCGTTACGAGGGAGGAGGATCAGGGTCATGTCGTCCGTCTAGAATCACGGGCCAGGGAGTTTCGTGCCGTGGCGAGGCTAAGGGGATCACCCCCGGAGCCGCAGCGAAAGCAAAAGGTCCACAGCCCGAAAGGGTGAGGGACGGGGTGTTAACAGCGCCCGGAGTCACGGCGCGGATACCCGAAACCGGGCGATCTAGTCCAGGGCAGGCTGAAGCCGAGTGTATGCTCGGTGG
>JBKBIE010000078.1:0-550 GCA_046299465.1 Candidatus Nitrosocaldus sp. | reverse complement strand
GCTAACTCGATGAAAAGAGGATTGAAAGCCTTCTCCGTCTCACTTGGTAGATATCTCATACCATACATTAGGTTGCAATGGCTAACTCGATGAAAAGAGGATTGAAAGTTACCACCACACCCACACGCCAGCTACGCCATTATCGAGTAGTGTTGCAATGGCTAACTCGATGAAAAGAGGATTGAAAGTCTAAGTCGGACGTGCTTGACAGCTTAACCCAATACTCATCGTTGCAATGGCTAACTCGATGAAAAGAGGATTGAAAGAGTGCGGTAATAATCAGCTATTTCTGCGTCGATATTAACTCTCTCATGTTGCAATGGCTAACTCGATGAAAAGAGGATTGAAAGCCTTCCTCATTCTTATTATAATGTATTGATATCTTGTTGCAATGGCTAACTCGATGAAAAGAGGATTGAAAGCTATTCTCTAATTCCTTCAAGGAGGTAAAAACAGAAAAAACGTTGCAATGGCTAACTCGATGAAAAGAGGATTGAAAGATAGGACTGTACTATGGACAAGAATGTATTGCAATTTCTGCAGTTGCAAT
>JBKBIE010000077.1:0-552 GCA_046299465.1 Candidatus Nitrosocaldus sp. | reverse complement strand
ATTGAAAGCTTCTAGACTCTGAAGGGAGTCCTGCAGTTTCTTAAAGTTGCAATGGCTAACTCGATGAAAAGAGGATTGAAAGGCGGTTATAAATAGACGGCATAACGTATGTGCGTCGGGGCGTGTTGAGTTGCAATGGCTAACTCGATGAAAAGAGGATTGAAAGATATACTCCCCTTATCTCTTTAGTGTTGCCATATTCAATGTTGCAATGGCTAACTCGATGAAAAGAGGATTGAAAGTTAACCCTGCATTGCTTTGCTATGGCATCACCCAAGCCTAGCTGTTGCAATGGCTAACTCGATGAAAAGAGGATTGAAAGGTTCTAGACCATCTCTGAATAAGGCAGCGCCTACCTGTTGCAATGGCTAACTCGATGAAAAGAGGATTGAAAGCACCCCCTTGTGGGGGATGCATGGAGAGCTGCTTATAGCCAAAGGTTGCAATGGCTAACTCGATGAAAAGAGGATTGAAAGGGACACACCACATGACTAGAGACCCAGCCACCATCTTACTGCGTTGCAATGGCTAACTCGATGAAAAGAGGATTGA
>JBKBIE010000076.1:0-554 GCA_046299465.1 Candidatus Nitrosocaldus sp. | reverse complement strand
AAAGAGGATTGAAAGATGTTGTAGTTACTACAACGTCCTCGCCTGCCTTTATCCTTGTTGCAATGGCTAACTCGATGAAAAGAGGATTGAAAGTTCTCGAGTACAGGACGTAATGCAACTTATGTACCACCTACCAGTTGCAATGGCTAACTCGATGAAAAGAGGATTGAAAGAACAAGTAAGTAAGTAAGTAAGTAAAATATTATTATCGTTATCATGTTGCAATGGCTAACTCGATGAAAAGAGGATTGAAAGTTTTCTTCCAGTTCATTCATCACTCTCATCATAACATATCTGCGTTGCAATGGCTAACTCGATGAAAAGAGGATTGAAAGGGGACAGAGTTCGCTGACCATGTTAGCGTCTTCACTACAACAAGTTGCAATGGCTAACTCGATGAAAAGAGGATTGAAAGAAGAATTAAGCAAGGAAGGGATACCAATGGAGAAGGATGAGGTTGCAATGGCTAACTCGATGAAAAGAGGATTGAAAGATAGATAAGAGATGCTAACGAGGAGAGTAAGGACAGATAAGTTGCAATGGCTAACTCGATG
>JBKBIE010000075.1:0-576 GCA_046299465.1 Candidatus Nitrosocaldus sp. | reverse complement strand
TTCTAATATTGCTCAACTTATCTAAGTCAGGTTGCAATGGCTAACTCGATGAAAAGAGGATTGAAAGTAATAATAATAAACTCTTGGTACGATTAAGAAATGAATACTGTTGCAATGGCTAACTCGATGAAAAGAGGATTGAAAGAAATAACAGTAGCAGTATGGACATATTGTGTAAATGTTGCAATGGCTAACTCGATGAAAAGAGGATTGAAAGACTTGAAAGTCATGGTAAGTCAAAAAATCAACAATTTCTGCGTTGCAATGGCTAACTCGATGAAAAGATGATTGAAAGACTTGAAAGTCATGGTAAGTCAAAAAATCAACAATTTCTGCGTTGCAATGGCTAACTCGATGAAAAGAGGATTGAAAGACAGAACTTTAATACTACAGCATTACCATGGTATGTGAAGGTTGCAATGGCTAACTCGATGAAAAGAGGATTGAAAGTCTTAAGTTAAGACTTACCTACACTACTTAATACATTATTGATCTTGCAATGGCTAACTCGATGAAAAGATGATTGAAAGACTTGAAAGTCATGGTAAGTCAAAAAATCAACAATTTCTGCGTTGC
>JBKBIE010000074.1:0-580 GCA_046299465.1 Candidatus Nitrosocaldus sp. | reverse complement strand
ACCCTATCAGTATTGGATGATGCAGTATGGGTTTCAAACCCTCATAGGTAGTCTAATACATGTTACAGTTACTGCAACATTAACGCCATTTGCTGCGTTTCAAACCCTCATAGGTAGTCTAATACTATGCCATTTCAGCTAGATGAAAAAAGTCTAGCTTAGTTTCAAACCCTCATAGGTAGTCTAATACAATTGGTCATTTATTAACATTCGCATTGAAAGTTAAGTTTCAAACCCTCATAGGTAGTCTAATACTGAATCTAGCTTGATGGCCTCTGCAGCATGCTTACTTGTTTCAAACTTTGACACAAGGAGAGTACTGCACTATCAACCCCTGCTCTGCAGCATGCTTACTTGTTTCAAACCCTCATAGGTAGTCTAATACGCGTCTCGGCAAGCCTGTTAGTAAGAACAGTGCCAGGTTTCAAACCCTCATAGGTAGTCTAATACACTTACTGTCATCGAAGTCGGATGTGCTCGACAGCCGTTTCAAACCCTCATAGGTAGTCTAATACCCTATAGGGGTTATTAAGACAAAAGCCATTTTTTATGTTTCAAACCCTCATAGGTAGTCTAATAC
>JBKBIE010000073.1:0-584 GCA_046299465.1 Candidatus Nitrosocaldus sp. | reverse complement strand
ATCTTCTCTTCTATTCTCTTCTAAGATGTCTCACATAACCTTGCTATAGCCTTACTTGCCTTATCTATCTGGAGTATAGCCTAACCTTCTTGTTGACCCTTTACCCTCATATTATGCAGTACTAGCTCTTCCTTCCTTCCTTCCTTCTTTTCTTTCTTCCTTCCTTCCCTTTTCTTTTCTTTACCTTTAGCATATAAGAAGAGAAGATAACACCATCCATATCTCTGTTTAGTTTAGTTATCGAGTCATACCCTTCTTCTCCATCCTCTCCATATCCCTACCCATCCTATTACCTAGAGAGCCTATGCTAACCTTTAATTCCTTTACACCAACAAACTCCTTTATGCTACCATACTGAAGTACTAGCATACATTAAATGTAATGGTGGTGGAGTATCTTGAGTTGAGTTAAGTTAAATTGAGTTGAGTTGATATAGTGGGAAGTTGATTGGCTTGCTTAGCTTAGTTTGGCTTAATACTCTTACTCATGTACCTTCAACTCTGTAAGACTACCTTTACCAGTCATAAGCCATATACCCATCCTCTCTGCCTCTTTTACTGTCTCTGGCATCACCTGCATAGCAT
>JBKBIE010000072.1:0-605 GCA_046299465.1 Candidatus Nitrosocaldus sp. | reverse complement strand
ATGACTGTGTTATATTTTTTTCTATAGCTTTTCTATATATGGTTTGAAGTGAAATATAGTAGTGCTATGACTGCATATCTGCCGAAAGAGAAAACGACAGCAAGCGGTTTGAAGTGAAATATAGTAGTGCTATGACTAAGAAGGATGATGATGGGATATGAGGAACCTTTTTAGTTTGAAGTGAAATATAGTAGTGCTATGACTTAACTCAATATTTATATTGCTATAGAGAATTGCTAGTTTGAAGTGAAATATAGTAGTGCTATGACATGCATATCTCTCAACACTTGCAATGCATCAACAGAGTTTGAAGTGAAATATAGTAGTGCTATGACCATGTATGGCAATATATGTAAAAACTCATTAAACTAGTTTGAAGTGAAATATAGTAGTGCTATGACATTCTATTATCTATAAAACAATATCGATGTATTTGAGGGTATTTATTAGTAGAGTACTACAAGATTAGAGAAAAATTTATCTATGTTATATGTGTAGGGGTAATATGGACAAAATCGGTGAAAAATCAACTCTTCTGTTACGTGTTACTACCTTTACTGCAGATATAAACGGGTTATGTTACAGTTGCCCTCATGTAGCGGTGA
>JBKBIE010000071.1:0-609 GCA_046299465.1 Candidatus Nitrosocaldus sp. | reverse complement strand
AATATTGACTATATGTTTGTATGCCGATTCCTGCTCAGAGAGCATAAGGCAAGGATAGAACGTGCGCTCTTCCTCGACAACTTCAGATATGTCTCCAAGAGAGAGGGAGAGGGCTACTGGGTATACTGGCATGGTATATGGAATAGTGAACATGCTGAAAGTATGCTCATGAACGAACTCCTCAGGTACTGTGAGAGTGTAAAGGAAGAGCTGATGGAGGAAAAGTATGCACTAGAAGGAGTAGGAGAAGAGGATGTAGACGTGGATGGTCATGATAACGATAACGATAACGATAACGATAACGATAACGATAACAACAACAACAACAGTAATGCCAACAGCAATGCCAACGGTAATGACCATGATGATGGTCATGGTCATGGTAATGGTCATGGTCATGGTAATGGTAATGGTAATGGTAATGGTAACGGCAACAGCAGTAGTAAAAGGAGGAATAGACTAAGACTAAAGAATGTTAAGGAGGCATTGAACTACTTCACCCATGTTACAAAGAGCAATGGTGCTATGAAAGAACTTATGGCAACGTTGAGCATCTTCCTCTTCGTTAAGGAGGAGGAGCTTGACAGTCTACCTGACAACGTTATTATT
>JBKBIE010000070.1:0-616 GCA_046299465.1 Candidatus Nitrosocaldus sp. | reverse complement strand
AGACTGCTCATTCATTATACCCCATCTTGCACCTAATGCTGATATCTTTAGATCTAAACGCATGAACCCTTCATTCATATCCCTCCTTAGCTGCTCTATACTCTCCCATACCCTCTTGAACTCCTCATCGTGCCTTTTGAACCCTTCTTGCATATCCCTTCTAAGATCCCTTATCTCCTCCTCAACCTTTGCAAACCTCTCATCTATCTTTGCAAACCTCTCATTCATCCTCTCCTCTAATGCAACTATCCTATCCAAGATCTCTTTGTAGCCTATAGCCCCTGCTACAGCATGCCTAAACTCCTTATCCTCCTCAAGCATATCTAGAAGTCTCTTCTTCAACTCCTCATTGCTCTGCATAGAAAGAATTGTGTTGAAGTAATATATAATGGTAAGTAAGGGAAGGGAGAGTTTGTCGATAACATCCTTATATCTTCTAACTAATAGCCAATCCTATCCTCTCTTTACTTATAAATGGATCATCTTGAAGATGGTTAGAAGTGTATCTTTATTAGGAGTTAGATACCGTTGGAGGATAAGGTTCTAGCCAACAGCATTAATACACAACTCCTCACACTCGGAGCAGGAGTATATAAAGAGCTCTCAGACGGTTAGA
>JBKBIE010000069.1:0-622 GCA_046299465.1 Candidatus Nitrosocaldus sp. | reverse complement strand
TACTAAATAAGTTCTGCTGCATACCCTAATCTATGAACTTATCTCTAAATTCTACAGACTCCTCTCTCCCTTCCTTTTAGCCTCTAATAGAACCTATCTACTATACATACTTTTACTTCTAGCAGTAGATGTTACAGTTGAATATCCTTACTACACTTTCTTACTGCTAGTGCTTAAGCTTCTTCCAAGCTGCGTTATGAGTCATACATACATCCTTTACATCTATCTACATTCTTCAGTAGTTAGAACATATGGTGTCTCATTTACTACGCATCTATCATAAGCCATGCTTGCAACCTTAATTTAGAGAAGGTAGCAATGGCTTTATCTATCTATCTATCTATCTATCTATCTATCTCCCTTATTAGTCATCTGTTATCTCATGAGACCAGAATGGATTTAAATAATTTGGTGATGAGTTCTATATACGTAGATATATTATGATTAAGTAATCTAAACGTGGATAATAATTCTACTATTATCATTACAATCACTAAAATTCGACATGAAAGCCTAGAACTTTAGTTCTTATAGGATGAATTGTTAATAGAGTTATATACTTCGAGCCTCTATAAACAAGGGTTAGAGAGAAGTAGGAAAGGAAGAAGAATGTTGTTAGCAT
>JBKBIE010000068.1:0-624 GCA_046299465.1 Candidatus Nitrosocaldus sp. | reverse complement strand
CAACTGAGGCGGAGTTTAGGGATTAGCTCCCCCTTTCGGGGTGGCGTCCCACTGTCTCCGCCATTGAACGTCGCGTGCGGCCCGGGGGATTCGGGGCATACCGACCTGCCGTAGCCCGCTCCTTCCTCCCCCTTTCGGGGGCGGTCCCCCCTGAGTGCCCAGCGCCTCTCGGCCGATGGCAACAGGGGGCGCGGGTCTCGTCCGTTGCCTGAATTAACAGGACACCTCACGGCACGCACTGGCGACGGCCATGCACCTCCTCTCAGCTCGTCAAGCAAGGCCTTTAACCTGGCCATCATCCTGCTGTCGCCCCCGGTAAGGTCTCCGGGAGGGCTAACCAGCTGCGAACGTTTAAAGGGTTAGTTTCCCCAACACTCATCTTCACAACAATACACGGTTTTCCCGTGGTGCTGAGAAGCGCTGTATTTTGCTTCTAGACTGCACCAGTGTTGGTCTGTCGTCACCGATGATACCAAACTCAAACTCAACAATGCAAGCAATATCCCCAACACAGTCTCAGTGGACACCCATGAACACCAGCAACTGTTGTTTAGGACGTATCACAAAACTTGCCGCTGGAACCCTCTTTCCGGCGTTGACTCCAATTAAGCCGCAACGTCCACC
>JBKBIE010000067.1:0-641 GCA_046299465.1 Candidatus Nitrosocaldus sp. | reverse complement strand
CAGCCAAATCATCTTGGCGTTGCAATGGCTAACTCGATGAAAAGAGGATTGAAAGATTATGTCATTCAGGATACTGAAGGTACTACTGCTCCTACTACGTTGCAATGGCTAACTCGATGAAAAGAGGATTGAAAGGCCAGTAGGTCGACATACTCTCCGCGGCATATATTTTTGCGTTGCAATGGCTAACTCGATGAAAAGAGGATTGAAAGTATACACCGTAATACGGCGTGTGCAAGACTCCGTAGTTAGTGTTGCAATGGCTAACTCGATGAAAAGAGGATTGAAAGTAAAGGATGTCATCTTGAAAATCATAATGGTCAACATGGCCGTTGCAATGGCTAACTCGATGAAAAGAGGATTGAAAGTACGACCTTGATCCTGTATATATATACATCCCTTATTGTGTTGCAATGGCTAACTCGATGAAAAGAGGATTGAAAGCCCTTGGTAGCTTTCGCCCAGGCGCCTGTTTTCCGTTAACCACCGTTGCAATGGCTAACTCGATGAAAAGAGGATTGAAAGGTTCACATAAACTTGGTACCCAGCCCTTAAGGCTAGGTGGTTGCAATGGCTAACTCGATGAAAAGAGGATTGAAAGACTGGGAGTATCAGTGCGTTAAAGACATACAGCATTGCCG
>JBKBIE010000066.1:0-648 GCA_046299465.1 Candidatus Nitrosocaldus sp. | reverse complement strand
ACCCTCCTCCCCCCTCTCTTCAACAGTCTTCCTAAAAGTTACGTGTAGATAGAAGCCATTACCTTCTCTCACAAGCTTTAACCTGCCAATCCATGAACTTTTTAAATGGAATAATTATATGTCCCCTATGTGTGGATAGCTTTAGACTCCCCAACTGAACCAGAATAGATGTGTATCGTCTAAGTTCCTGACGTTTGGAGGGCTAACACTCCCCCTCCTCCTGGAGAGCCGCCGATAAGACTTGAACATTGCCAAAGCATGGGTTATAGTGTGAGGGGTATTCAGCATACCTCGATCTTAAATCCCTGTAGACTACCTCATGGAGCTTTTGGCGTGAAGTCACGTTAAAACATATAGCCCTATCCAGACATGTCTTAACCACTTCAGAGTAGACTTTGAAGAGGTCTTCAAGTACGGCTCCATACTCCTCGCCAGGCTCGAGCTTAAACCTACAAACCTCATTCAGCAACAAGCTGTTTAACACCCTCAACCACCCCCTCATACAAGTGTATTCAAGTGAATTCCAAGCCTCCTACATACAAGCGGCAACAGCCGCTCAACCATAACATCAAACAGACATAGGAAATGTTATAAAAAGCTAACTAATTAGGAACTGTTTACAAACCCCAAAACCTATCTAAGGCCACC
>JBKBIE010000065.1:0-667 GCA_046299465.1 Candidatus Nitrosocaldus sp. | reverse complement strand
CTTAGGAAAGATAGTGTCTGGATAAGGTGGGGTATTTAAGTGGTTGATTGGCTTATCCTTGGTATGGATGTTGTGGCCCTTGTCTCAAGCTGTTTTAAGCGTAATAAAAAACATTGAGGTATTATAGGGTTGTAATCCTAGGTATAGGAGATGTATAGCTGTTCTTAAGGTTAAGAAGACTATAGTCTATGTATGGTCCGCTGTAGACGTAGATTCCAGGGAATTACTGGCTCTAGAGGCTAGTTATGGTAGGAGCTGTATAAACGCCCTAATATTCCTTAAGAAGGGCCTTAAACTATGCCTTAACAATAGGGGTCCATGGTATTATAGAGTACGGGCACCAGAGATTCGGTATGAGAAATAGTGTTGAGAGATTCTTCAGATACCTCAAGGAGAGGACAATAGTATTCCACCATAAGCTGAGCGCCAGAAACCATATAAATGGGATAAAAAACCTAAACACATTCCTAAACCTAATCACAATATACTACCAAGCCATGAGGAATGGAGGCGGCTAAGAATGCTTATCCGGACACTACCGAAGGATTTATGGGATGCGGAGTCATAGGAAAAAGAAAGTAGTGGAAGTGGTTGAAGATGCGGTTAGAGACTGTTAAGCTTACTGGGAACTTCAAACTTGATGGTAAAATTCCAGACACCCTATTTC
>JBKBIE010000064.1:0-686 GCA_046299465.1 Candidatus Nitrosocaldus sp. | reverse complement strand
ATCTCCATAAAGCTCATCATTATCAACTCCTCCATATAGTCTATCATCGCCTCCAGTAATAGTATCATTGCCATCATCTCCATCTATATAATCTCCATAATCTCCATATATAGCATCTCCATAAAGCCTATCACTACCAGCTCTTCCATATAGTCTATCATTGCCTCCAGTAATAGTATCATCGCCACCATCTCCATATATCCAATCTCCATAAAGACTATCATTACCATCCCCTCCATCTAGTGTATCATCGCCTCCAGTAATAGTATCATCGCCACCCCATCCATATATCCAATCTCCATAAAGCCCATCATTACCAGCTCTTCCATATAGTGTATCATTGCCTCCAGTAATAGTATCATCTCCATAATATCCATATATATCATCTCCATAAAGCTCATCATTACCATCCCCTCCATCTAGTGTATCATCGCCTTCATCTCCATAAAGCTCATCATTACCATCCCCTCCATATAGTGTATCGTTACCTGAGCCTCCAACAAGTATATCATTGCCATCATCTCCAAAAAGCCAATCACTACCAACTCCTCCATCTAGTGTATCATTGCCTCCAGTAATAGTATCATAGCCATCATCTCCATATATAGAATCTCCATAAAGCTCATCATTATCAACTCCTCCATATAGTCTATCATCGCCTCCAGTAATAGTATCATTGCCATCAT
>JBKBIE010000063.1:0-695 GCA_046299465.1 Candidatus Nitrosocaldus sp. | reverse complement strand
CTATAACTCTGCTACATCCATACTACTTGAGAACTCTATGAGGTATCTTCTAGTCGCTCCATCAAGATAATGTCTAGGATGGATAGAGCATCTTAATCTTATGCTTAATGTGTTTAGATCTATTGCTGGAGAGTCAGCATACTAGAGATCAGCAACCCTTCATCTTAATCCTGTCTATAGCAAGGTATCTGATGGGAGATGAGCCCATCATGTATGCATCTGCTATATTGAACGGGTTCTGTGAAAGGTACCATACAGATGGGAAACTATCGCATCCATTGCACCTAACTTACTATAATCTCCCATCCCCTATGCTTATATATCTCATAGATGCTATAAGGTACGCTCATACTATTGATACGATCTTGCTCATTACACGCCTCCACTCCTCTCGCTCTTTAGATCCTTCTCTAGTGTATCTGGCATCTGAGCCTCCTTATCATCCAGTTACCCTGAATGGGAGAAGGGTGGAGAGGTTACAACAAGTACACACTAACTACCTCTTTTGCCCTGTAACCCACTCATTGTACCAACCAAGCACGTTGGGCTCTTTCAGCATACCTTCTTAATATATATGTTTTAGGTTTATTTCATATTTATTCATGTAATATAGTTATAATTTCCATCCCCAATATATGAAAATATTTAACTAAAAATAGGCTATATAATATATATATATATCCATGGTTAGAGAT
>JBKBIE010000061.1:0-728 GCA_046299465.1 Candidatus Nitrosocaldus sp. | reverse complement strand
GCCCCTGTTGCATGTCTAAACTCCTCATCCTCTTAAAGCATATCTAATAGCTTCTTCAGTTCTTCTTGCTATATAAGAAGGATTGTGCTGAAGTAGTGTATAAAGATAGGTAGATAGAATATGTATGTAAATCAAGATAAATCTAATATATCTAATTGTTTCATCCACTATACAAGACTTCACATAGACTGCCATCTAAGTCATCCATACTGTACCTTAATTGATATAGTTCGCGACATCGCTAGTGTAACAGTTTACCCCCCTGCACCTTTGATCCAGTACTGGAGTTTTGCATAGATATCCCTGTTAATACCATTCCTGTCACTACTATCACTACAGCTCTTCCCTATCCTCACCCTAATATTTATAGAATTACTAGAATGGGGAGAGGAAGAAGAGGAATAGGTTAGAATCGAGACTTTAGTGCCGGGGGCGGGATTCGAGCCCGCGACCTCCAGATTATGAGTCTTGCCCCTCGTGTGGAGGTCTGGCGCTCTAACCAGGCTAAGCTCTCGGGCTCATTCACCCTTCTCTTCTATCTTCTCTTCTCTTCTCTGTTCAGTACCCCGGCTTCTCCCGGCACGTAAAGATTGTAGAAAGCATTTAATTTACTTTATTATCACTAATCTAATCATATATAGAGTAGAGACCCATAACTATCAGCACATGCTTATAGGAGGATAGCTAACTCTTACCATCTTTACTATATGCCTTTATAATAGCATCCC
>JBKBIE010000060.1:0-740 GCA_046299465.1 Candidatus Nitrosocaldus sp. | reverse complement strand
CGGTAGTTATGTTTATAGCCTTGCCATATAGGAGGATCTCTGAGATATCTAGTGCTGGTATAATCTGTTTATCAATATCCTTACCACTTATAACGAATCTATTACCTGTAGAGCCTATCTTCACACCATAGGATCTTATAGAGATTATCCTCTTCATATATCTCATCTTACTCTAAAGGTGTAGATAACATTTTTGTATATAAGAAATCCAATTATGATCGGCAATTATGGTCGGGGGTAGATATACTATATTATTATTAAATATTTGAATTGTTTATCTAATATATAATGATTCTTTGGTAAAGATACGAGAGATTTGTTTCTAAACTTCCTTAACACTTTAGGAAAAGAATAAATATCTCTAGTTAGAAGGTGAGGTGAGTGAGTATGCTAGCCTAGCTAGCATATGATGTAGGAGAGCGGGTGAGTACTGTGGAGTATGAGTGAAGTGAGCGGAAGGAGGGAGAGGTGATAGGATGCTAGAGTTAGTGAGAGTTAGTAAGAGCAGAGGGGTAAAGAAGTGAGGAGAGGAATGAGAGTATAGGAAAGCAGGTTAGGTAGTAGAGTTAGAGGGGCAGAGTATTATGCCTAAAGCAGTATCTGGCTAGAGCTCAAACCTTTATAAAGGGTGTGGCAGATTGGAGGTTTCAATTTAGGTATTGCAAGAGAATAGCGAGATCGCAAAAAACTAAAGGGGGTAATAGAGATTTTAGGCTTCAAAACATGCAGATAAGGGTTGG
>JBKBIE010000059.1:0-789 GCA_046299465.1 Candidatus Nitrosocaldus sp. | reverse complement strand
ACAAGAGTTAATCCTGTACTCGTCTACCTTCTTCCTCTCTATTAGGCGAGCAGAGGAGTCATATTTCTCACAATCCTCCCTAGTAGAACTAGTAGAGCCAGCATAACCTGGACCGCTCCAACTACCATTGTAGGAGGAAGAGCGGCAATGGTCTTTCAACAGACTATTGTTATTGTTATTATTGTTATTGTCATAATAAGACCATGTCTCTGTAATATTCTCAGTAGACTGAGAGTTGCCAGAACCCCACGATCTATTCTCTGCTCTATACGTGTACCTTATTGGCCTTTCCCTGTAGTCATAGTAGTAGCATTCTTGCAGGTAGTAGTATGAGGTTGAAGAGCCTCCTTGCTCTGTCCTACAGTCGGTATGAGAGGCATAAGCCTCCTCTGCTAATGTTGCTAATGCAGTTATTGCTATTGCTAATGCTAGCAATGCAAGTAGACTCTTACCTACTGACACTGATGATACTGATGATGCAATTGCAATTACAGTTAGCATCAGTCATCCATAAGATAAAGAACTGTAATGCATGCTACTACTGCCACGTTACACTGCTAGAGGCTACAGCAGATAACTACAAGAAAAAGGTAGGGTGTAATGGCTACCTATAATTCTATTATCCTATCCTATCTTATCCTATCTTATCTTATCCTATCTTATCCTATTCGTACTATCCTATTCATACTATCCATGTTATTCTTACTATCTGTCTGTTTTACGTTTATGCTTGCACTTACTTACATATTATGTTTAAAGCATCTTGCCTGTTGTGTACGGTCTTATACC
>JBKBIE010000058.1:0-792 GCA_046299465.1 Candidatus Nitrosocaldus sp. | reverse complement strand
ATATCTGATTTGCTAAGTTTTGCACCGCTAATCATTCTCATCTTGCCTTTATTGACTATAAATTTAGATATGCCTCGTAGGGCTATTGCAAGCGAATTAGAAGAAAAGAATCCTGTTATTCTTTTATAATATTTAGAATTTGACAGAACTGGTATGTAAAATTCATTTAAAATATCATCTAGTGAAGAATCATATGCGGGTCTTATTAAGAGCTCTCTTAAACCCATATAGACAAGAATCCATAAAGTTATATATAACTATATCGTCTTTTATTACGATTACATCAAAAACATCTATACTAGTAGATATGCCTGAGTATAAACTATAGCCTCCTACTGTAAGAGTGCTTAATATCCTAGAGCCTTAAGAAGGCCTTAATCTATGTATACATGAAGCCAACCGTGTTAGACGATAACGGTCATAGTATCAACCATGGATGTTAAATAAAACTTTCAATCTTCTTTTCATCGAGTTAGCCATTGCAACCTTAATAAACAATGACTCCCTATCTAGCTAGGAGTCATAGCAAAGTAGATCCATACATATCCATACTTAGTTCAGAACCCAATGTTACAACTTTATAAGAAAAGATGAGAATAATAGAATAGAAGATGAAACCAAACACAAAGGTCATAGCTAAAGTTGAACTTAAGCCATTAACAGAGAAGGATAAGGAGTATATAGACTCTATAGCAGCCAAGAATGTTAAATTGGTTAGGATTCTAAACTCGTATATAAAATATGTATGTCCATTGAGGGTTTATAGTCAAATGAAAATGAAAATGAAAACCT
>JBKBIE010000057.1:0-803 GCA_046299465.1 Candidatus Nitrosocaldus sp. | reverse complement strand
CGATGAAAAGAGGATTGAAAGTTGTAGTGTCGTGGGGAGCCCAAACAATCGCATGGCTCCCTTAATAGTTGCAATGGCTAACTCGATGAAAAGAGGATTGAAAGCATAAGCCAACTAGATTCAAGAAAGTTCCTCATGGCAGGTTGCAATGGCTAACTCGATGAAAAGAGGATTGAAAGTTTGTAGGCTTGGCTTGGCTTGGCTTGCTTATTTATTTGCCTGTTGCAATGGCTAACTCGATGAAAAGAGGATTGAAAGATCATCACCATACGTCCTTGATCCTCTACGTATATACATGTTGCAATGGCTAACTCGATGAAAAGAGGATTGAAAGTCATCACGACTAAATAGCTGATACGGCTCACCGTCCATGAGTTGCAATGGCTAACTCGATGAAAAGAGGATTGAAAGTCTAAATTCCGTCCCTTGGTAGCTTTCGCCTAATAGGCGGTGTTGCAATGGCTAACTCGATGAAAAGAGGATTGAAAGCAATAATGACGAAAGTGTTGAACTAAATAGTTATTATGTTGCAATGGCTAACTCGATGAAAAGAGGATTGAAAGTGGTAGCCCAGGTCTTTCACTCTCCAGTCCGGGTAGCTGCTCTGTTGCAATGGCTAACTCGATGAAAAGAGGATTGAAAGCTGTTATATGGTAGGTTAAATACTTCATATATCAGCTTTTTAAGTTGCAATGGCTAACTCGATGAAAAGAGGATTGAAAGTTTTGTACTCACTTTCTTAGGTCCACATGCCATGTAATGGTTGCAATGGCTAACTCGCTGAAAAGGGGATTGAAAGTTAA
>JBKBIE010000056.1:0-807 GCA_046299465.1 Candidatus Nitrosocaldus sp. | reverse complement strand
TGCTGCTATCTTTGCAAGCAGGGAATCAGCCTTGTTAATCAGCATTCTTAGTCTTCGTCTCAGCCTCAAGTATACTCACCAGTTCCCTAACCTTCTGAGTAACCTCACCCTCCTCAAGCATCCTGATCCTTGCCTCATAGAGATCCATTATC
The DNA here is from genome assembly GCA_046299465.1 of Candidatus Nitrosocaldus sp. Taxonomy (GTDB): domain Archaea; phylum Thermoproteota; class Nitrososphaeria; order Nitrososphaerales; family Nitrosocaldaceae; genus Nitrosocaldus. The sequence goes on along the minus strand of JBKBIE010000056.1, from coordinate 655 downwards.
ATCTTCAATACTCTAAGCTTAATACTCTCATCATCTGATGAGTGGAAGAGTAGCCAAAGTTCCCTGAGCACCTCATTGAGCCCATCCATGCAGAACTTGTATTCTCTATGAAGAGTCCTTACAGTATCACCGTACCCCTTCCTATCTATGGCTGCAAGGATCTCTGCTATACTCCTGCTCACAACCCTAGGATGAATATTAAGCGCATCTGCGATCTCCTCACGTGTAAGGTTCTTGAGCAGTAACGTGTATATCTTCCTCTTCAGATCAGGATCTATACCTTTACTATTACTATTACTATTACTATTACTATTACTATTACTATTACTATTGTTATTACTATTGTTATTACTATTGTTATTGTTACGCTTCTCAGGCATATCGGTTATTCACAGGGGTTAGCCCTGTTGCTTACCTTTGATAGTACATCCTGCAAAGGCTAAGTAAAGCATCTCCTCTAGTACATCTATGTCTTTGAGCAATATCATCAAGAGTATGTATTATCTCATCATACTGCTGCTTGCTCAACGTGATGCTGAGAGTCTTAATCTTAACATTATTTGGATCATAATTTACTACAATGCCATGAGCATTGCTCTGATTAGTACACTTGCACCTCTTGTCATCTACCCTTATATTTTTCCTTGGCATCTTA
>JBKBIE010000055.1:0-809 GCA_046299465.1 Candidatus Nitrosocaldus sp. | reverse complement strand
GAGATCCTTGTATCATTACCAAAAGAGGTAATAGGTACTTTCTAAATGTAGCAGTAAGCAAGTCTGTAGACAAAGGTCTGATCAAGAAGTCATTAGAAGAGAAAAAGAAGGTAAGGATAGTAGGAGTAGACATAGGGATAACAAGGCTAGCAACGCTCTTCTGCATAGAAGCAGATAGAGAAGAGAAGACATACAAGTTAGTTGATGCTACAAGCATAGATGGCAAACAGTTCATAAATGCTTTGCTCAAGTATGAAGAAGAGAAGAGTAGGTTACAGAGTGCAAAGGATAAGAGCAACAACAATAACGGTAATGGGAAGAACAGTAAGAACAATAACAATAACAATAACAATAACAATAACAACAGGAGCAGCAAGAAGAAGGTAGCCATCCTCAACAGAAAGGGAGAGAGTAAGAGGGTAGACCTGAGGAGGCAGATGATAGGCTATATATGCAATAAGGTCATTAAGTTTGCTAAAGAGAATAATGCTGACATCATTGCTATAGAGAATTTGAAGGGTTTAAACAAAAGGTTAGGAGAGCTTAGAATGATGAAGAAAGAGTTGGGCAATCTATACAATCAGGTTGCAAGTGAGGGTATTCATGCTCTTGCAAGGAATAAGGAGTTTCTTGAGCGTTATAACATTAGCATTAACGCTAGTAGCGGCAAGAAAGAGCAAGTATTAAGACAGATCCTCAAGCATAGAAGGAGGATAGAGAGGCTACAGCTCTTACTGTCCTTCATGGCATATTACCAATTCAAGGAGGAGTTAGAGACAGAAGCATTATGGAATAACATGCTTGTAGAG
>JBKBIE010000054.1:0-824 GCA_046299465.1 Candidatus Nitrosocaldus sp. | reverse complement strand
CTATAGTAATTACTGCAGTCATTAATTTGCCTGTCTTGTTTGCCTTAGCAGCATGGTTATCTGCATTCTTGCTAGATGCTTCTTACACATACAGGAAGAGGGAATATGTCAAGGAGTATGAACTGAATATGATAGTAAGGAAGAGCAGCAGTAATAACAATAACAATAACAATAACAATAACAATAACAATAACAATAGCAGTAGCAGTAACAGCAGTAGTAACAATAGCAATAGCAACAACAGTAGCAGTAGCAGTAGCAGTAGCAGTAACATATGGCTAGCATTCCTTAAGGTTGCCCTCATTGAACTAGCATTGATAATACTCTTTGGCATGGTCTTTTGGGCTATCATGCCTAAACCTGAGTTCAAGATACCAATATTGCCAGAGTCTGAGACTCCTCTCGACAAGTTGTACTACTGGCTCATAGAGAACAAAAGAGCCCTTTCTCTCTCATTTGCCCTCTCCCTTATGCTCTTTGCTAGTATACATTTCATGGCATTTGTAAGGAGCCATCTGTTTATTAGAAAGAAAGAAGAGAAAAGAAAGAAGAAAAAATGAAATGGGTTTTAGTTAGTTAGTTAGTTAGTTACATTTGTTAGTTGTTACTCAGCTCAGCTCAGCAGTTGCCAGTTAATCAGTTACCAGTTAGCTTAGCTTAGTACCTGCAAGACCCCGTCTCTCTTTGCCTGCTCCTCTGTAGCAACATAGTAGTCATAGTAGTTCTTCTCTTTCTCTTTACCTAAACCTACTATAACTATCCTCTTCCCTTCTAGACTCTGAAGTTCATCTTGTAACTTCTTAAACTTGCTATATAGTACTGCC
>JBKBIE010000053.1:0-831 GCA_046299465.1 Candidatus Nitrosocaldus sp. | reverse complement strand
TCTGTTAACAATAAAGGAACTGTTGGATGAAGGCTATACAGTTGAGCAGATCCTCGAGCTCATTGAGCTAGGCATCATTGAGAACGATATAGAACTTGAGTATCCTTCTTATCTTACGCTCTCGAGGCTTGCAAAACAGCATGAACAGGCAAAGAAGAGGAAGGAGGAGAGGAAGGAGGAAGTAAATGAAGGAGCAGTAGAAGCAGTAGAGGCAGGTACAGTAGGTACAGTGGGTACAGTAGGAACAGGAGTAGGAGCAGAAATAGAAGAAAGGGAAAGGGAGGGAGAAGGAGAGGCATGGTCATACCCGTGGACAGGCACAAGTTGGGCTGGTACTGGATGGACAGGGGAGGCTAAAAAGGAAGGGGAATGGAAGGATAAGGATAAGGATAAGGATAAGGATAAGGATCAGGAGCAGGATCAGGAGCAGGATAAGGTTACAATCCTGTTTATTGCAGCAATAGAGACATCTGAAGTAAAGAAAGATGTACTGATGTCAGAGCTTGCCAACCTGCAGAAGTATATGCAGCAGAGACTAAGCAGGTATGGGTATGTTACTTTCAACGTGAAGGTTGACAGTGACACTGACACTGACAATGATGCTGACAACAACAGCGAAGGTGAAGATGAAGATGACAGGACAGGGATAAGCAGGTAGGAAGAGGAGGGAGGGTTAGGAGGAGAGGAGAGGAGAGGAGAGAGGAGAAGATGGCTACAGAAGCAGAAGTAAAAGAGTATGAGGGACAGGAAAAGGAAAGGAAGGTACAGGAGGAGGAACAGGAACAGCAGGTACAGGTACAGGGACAGGTACAGCAGGAACAGATGCAGAAG
>JBKBIE010000052.1:0-859 GCA_046299465.1 Candidatus Nitrosocaldus sp. | reverse complement strand
TTCTTTACATACTCTCTATAAAGGTCAGCGAGTGTGTTTACCTCTGCTATGACCCTCTTCCTACTACTTCCAATTGGGCTAATATCGTTCTCATCATATATATCATCTATACAGTACTCTTCGTTATTGTAGATGACCACGTTTATGATATCCTTAGTAGAAGTAGCATCATGCCAATTGACTGTAATACGCTCTAGAGTCTTCATCTTCTTACCCTCCTAAATAATAATTTGTAAGATTGTGCGATACCATATCGCTTAGCAAACCTTACAATCCGCTCTGTACATACAATAGATGCATTACTATTATAGTTGAATGCATTCTCTACAACTCCTTCTACAGCCTCCCGCTCTAGATTGTAGCGTTCCAACAGGAAAGATAACGCAAGCTTTGCTGAGAGTACCCTATTCCTCTTACTCTTACTCTTACTCTTACTCTTGCTATTATCATGCTTTACAAAGGAGCGGTACAATTGGAGGAACTCATACATGGCATAAGAGGGTAGCTCTAACTTATCTGCTATGTTCGAGAGGATGCTTGTATCGTCGCCCTTGCTGCCTTCTTTGCTACCTAAGCCTATTTGCCATAGCGGTGTTCTACCTCTACCCCAGCCTATATCCTTCAGCCTTGTTATTGGAGGTAGACATGCTTCATCTAATGCTAAGACTATGCCACAACGCTCACAGTAGTGCTCATTCCTCTCCTCATCGTATACTAGGCTATGTTTGCATGTATCTATCATCATATTATAATGTAGCAGTGTATCATTACCGCACCAGTACCTGTCTAACAAATACTGTAACATTACTAAGATTTTATTAAAAAGAGTAACTTATAAAAGTTACTAACGTCCTATTAG
>JBKBIE010000051.1:0-882 GCA_046299465.1 Candidatus Nitrosocaldus sp. | reverse complement strand
AATCTATGTTGGGAATTCATCTACACAACTATTCCCACTACTTTCAATCCTCTTTTCATCGAGTTAGCCATTGCAACGCGGTAACATACCTCTGCTGTATATTTGATGGTGTATCCTTATAAACCTTTCAATCCTCTTTTCATCGAGTTAGCCATTGCAACCGAGGAAGGGGAAGGAGAAGACGAAGACGACGCCGAGTAAAGCCTTTCAATCCTCTTTTCATCGAGTTAGCCATTGCAACGAAGAATAAGGATAGAAAGGAGGAAACTGAGAGTAATACGAACTTTCAATCCTCTTTTCATCGAGTTAGCCATTGCAACCCAGTGCCATGGTTCGAAACAATCAGGGACCAGATTGCAAACTTTCAATCCTCTTTTCATCGAGTTAGCCATTGCAACCTAGCCAAGATAGAAATGCAAGATTTCAGTAATGAAAACTTTCAATCCTCTTTTCATCGAGTTAGCCATTGCAACCTGATTTGTTTAGTCTTATCTATCCACGTTTGAACTAGTAACTTTCAATCCTCTTTTCATCGAGTTAGCCATTGCAACAATGTCTGCTTTATGTGTGTACTTATGCCTATTGTAGCAACACTTTCAATCCTCTTTTCATCGAGTTAGCCATTGCAACTAAGTTAGTTGCTATATTATTTGTATTTATATTTGTATTTTCTTTCAATCCTCTTTTCATCGAGTTAGCCATTGCAACACTACAACATTAACGCCGTTTACTGCCAAGCGCGGTATTTGCTTTCAATCCTCTTTTCATCGAGTTAGCCATTGCAACGGAGCTTTTAATGGTTCTGATGCAGGACTCCCTGAAGGTGGTCTTTCAATCCTCTTTTCATCGAGTTAGCCATTGCAACAGAAGAACTGAGGTTAT
>JBKBIE010000050.1:0-938 GCA_046299465.1 Candidatus Nitrosocaldus sp. | reverse complement strand
TTGAACGACCTTGTAATACCCAAGACTGATACCCTGCAGGTTAACATGCACGCTAGCATAACTAGGGAGGAAGCAGAAACGGAAACGGAAACGGAATAAACGGAAACAGAAACGGAATAGGATAGGCAGAGAAAGAGAAAGAGAAAGAAAGAGAGAGAAAGAGAAAAAGAGAGAGAAAGAGAAACATGGAGGAACTTGAACATAACATATAGGATAACGACTTGAGTTAGCTTGACTTTTTGCGTTGCTCTGTTATTGCTACTACTTGCTACTATTATATTATATTATATTATGATGATGATGATGGTAACAATACCATTCATAATAAGCGAAGTAACTGAAGAGGAAAAAGCAAGGTGGTTAAGAATGCTGGTAATACTAGGCTTGGCAGGCTTCTTGCTCATCTTTGCTAGGGATATTGTGCAGTTCCTGACAGGCATACAGATGCCTACTAGCCCACCTTCTGGTTCTGGCAACTGTTATGTATCTGGCATAGGATATCTGCCCTGCCAGACTGTAGCAGCTATGGTAAATCTGTTCAATCTGGCAAGGTTTGCTGGTGTAGCAGTCATAACAGCTGGAGGATCGTTTGCTGTAGTAAAGCTGTAGGGTAAGAAGAGAAGGTGAGAAGAAGAAATGAGTATGAGTATGAGTATGAGGAGTATGAGTAGGAGGAGGAGTATGAGTATGAGGAGCAGGAGCAGGAGCAGAGTATGAGGAGGAGGAGGAGTAGGAGCAGGAGTAGGAGGAGCAGGAGGAGGAGTAGAGTATGGGGAGTAGGAGTATGAGTATGAGTATGAGGAGCAGGAGTAGGAGGAGCAGGAGGAGTAGAGTATGAGGGAGAAGGAGGTATGAGAATATGAAGCCTCTAGAACTGATATGGTTTGAGAGCATATCCTCCTTCAGTGAGGCAGTTCTAGGGTTAGGACCGATAAGGG
>JBKBIE010000049.1:0-940 GCA_046299465.1 Candidatus Nitrosocaldus sp. | reverse complement strand
ATGACATATAACGAAGAGGATAAGCTAGAGTTTAGTACAGTATATGAAAGGTTTAAGTTCTTTGTACAGTTGAAGAATAAAGCAGACGAAGAGCAAAAAAAGAAAAGCAAAGATAAAGATAAAGAAGATAAAGAAAATAAAGATAAAGATAAAGAAGAAGAAAAAGAAGAAGAGGAGGAGGAAGAAGAGGAGAAAAAGGAAGACACAACAACTATTATGACTAAGCAGGAATTCAGTAAGCGCCTCAAGGATCAAGGTTTTACAACTAAGAAGATAAAGAAAGTAACCTATATCTGCAGAGCAAGGTGGAAGGAAGGAGCAATAGTAGGAAAAGAAGAAGAAGGAGAAGAAGAAGAAGAAAAGGGAAAGGGAAAGGAAGACGAGCAAACAAGTAAGAACAACAATAACAATAACAAGAATAATAACAATAACAATAACAATACTAGCACTAATGTTGTCAAAAGTAGTGGCATTGCTGCTAACACTAATGCTAACACTGACATTAATGCTAATGCTGATAACACCGTTATTGTTAAGATAAACCTACAAGAACAGAATAAACCACAAACACAAACACAACCACAAACACAAGATAAGTTAGATATAGATATAGATAAACTGCTCTTTTCTACACAAGAACCACAAGAGCAGAGACCTTCTGTTCACGCTGGCGAAAAGTAGCCTAGCGTAAGCTATCTTACATATACCGAAACATTTATATGTGTTATTAACAAATGACCCAAAAGTTATTAACTACTATTCCACGTTTTGCTGACATAGACAGTGGAACTAGGGAACTTAGGACTATGCGTGTTTAAAAAAATTCCCAGAAAATTCATGGACTGCTGGTTAAGGAGGCTACATCCTCATCCTCATCCTCATCCTCATCCTCATCCTCATCCTCATCCTCATCCTCATCCTCATCCTCATCCTCATCCTC
>JBKBIE010000048.1:0-989 GCA_046299465.1 Candidatus Nitrosocaldus sp. | reverse complement strand
AGGTGATAAGATGAATAGAAGCATTTTTGACTTTCAATCCTCTTTTCATCGAGTTAGCCATTGCAACGTACATTAACTACAACTTTTTTGGGTTCACCTACTCCATCAGTTAACTTTCAATCCTCTTTTCATCGAGTTAGCCATTGCAACACTACAGTGTACATGAATGCAATTACTGAATCTAGTGAAGCATACTTTCAATCCTCTTTTCATCGAGTTAGCCATTGCAACACTAAGTCCTCAGGTAAGGGGTTGCTGGTCAAGACAAACACACTTTCAATCCTCTTTTCATCGAGTTAGCCATTGCAACCACATACAAACTATAACACTGTGATGATAACAACTATTAAACTTTCAATCCTCTTTTCATCGAGTTAGCCATTGCAACTTTTAAGGCCAACATTTCCCAAAAAGATTTAGTTTGGATCTTTCAATCCTCTTTTCATCGAGTTAGCCATTGCAACACTATAATATAAGCATGGACAAGCAATTAATTGATAAGACAACTTTCAATCCTCTTTTCATCGAGTTAGCCATTGCAACAGCAAGAGTTTGAGAGCAGTGTAAAGCAATTTGAATCTGAGAACTTTCAATCCTCTTTTCATCGAGTTAGCCATTGCAACTGTGAGATTCTGTGAGCTTGCCTGATAAAGCCAAATCTGTGGCCTCAGCTTTCAATCCTCTTTTCATCGAGTTAGCCATTGCAACCTGATGTTCTTTTTGGAGTCTCTGATTAGTTTGGTCAATAATTTTATCTTTCAATCCTCTTTTCATCGAGTTAGCCATTGCAACATGATATTAAAGAAATAGTATCAGCTATTTTCCCACATGCCTTTCAATCCTCTTTTCATCGAGTTAGCCATTGCAACATCACAGGGGTGAATATGTGTACAAGGATGCAAATAATGAGCTCTTTCAATCCTCTTTTCATCGAGTTAGCCATTGCAACTTGGTGCAGTAAATTATTCAAATACTCTAACATAAGGATA
>JBKBIE010000047.1:0-989 GCA_046299465.1 Candidatus Nitrosocaldus sp. | reverse complement strand
AGAGGAGAGCATGAGCATGAGCATAGAGCAGTTGATGTGGGTAGAGAAGTACAGACCTAAGAGGCTTGATGATCCTTCCTGTAGTGCGTGCATCTTTATGGACTACAGGATATTCTATTATTTATCATTTACAATATTACCATATACACACTCTATACCTAACTCATTAGCCTTATCTACTGCCTCCTTATCTATATGGACTGTAACTACTATTAGCCTCCTTACCTCTGCTCTATACATCTGCTCTATAACCTGCCTTATACTATTAACCTTCTCATAAAAGACTACAACATCCTCTTCCTTAGTATGGCTCTTAACCTCCATTATATCTATATGGCTATTTGTAATTACTATATCGAATTCGTATCTCTTACCCTTCAAGCCATACAACCCTTCTCTATCTATATACTCGAACCTTAATGCCTTATCCTGATCTATGCCCAATTGCATAAGCTGATCTCTATATATGTTGAGTACCATCCTCTCCATATCCCTACCCATTCTATTGCCTAGTGAGCCTATGCTGACCTTTACTTCCTTTACACTAACATCTAACCCCTTTACACTACCATACTGAAGTACTAGCATACATTAAATGTAATAATTATGGAGTATCTTGAGTTGAGTTGAATTGAGTTGAGTTGAGTTGATATAGTGGGAAGTTGATTGGCTTGACTTTGCTTAGCTAGATACTCTTACTCATGTACCTTCAACTCTGTAAGACTACCCTTACCAGTCATAAGCCATATACCCATCCTCTCTGCCTCTTTTACTGTCTCTGGCATTACATAGAGAGCATATATAACCTTTATAACCTTCTTCCTTAGATACTCAGGATGCCTATCACATAATACTGCTATATCATTGGCAACATCCCTTACTACATTTGGGCTTGCCCTAGTCTTAACCTCCCCTATAATACATGTATCAGTATCTATGCCGTATATATCCACTTCTATATCATCTAGTATAAGACCTGTTATATGCAT
>JBKBIE010000046.1:0-1026 GCA_046299465.1 Candidatus Nitrosocaldus sp. | reverse complement strand
GAATTTAAATTAAGTGATGCGCCCATGAAATCTGTATTTTTATATTCTCTTGCATTAGGTTGGTCAACTAAACAACGTATACCATTAAAAAAGAGGAACCGTTCTATTCCTTCTAGACTATTTACGCCGGAAGAAAAATGGTTACTTTATGCTATAGCGTTTGTAGAGACAAATGACATTAATATAATTTTAGATAAACGTAAAGTTGTAGAAATAGCAGAAGAATATGCTAATGGAGGCATAGATAGGCTCGTTGAAATAATATATAATCCACATGATGAGCGTGATATATATATACGGCTTCAGGAAGATATATTGAAGAAGATTTAAACACGTGTAGTTGACAATCCAATTTGTTATATTGTTAAATCTTTTTGTTTTGTTACATAATTAACAGCGAGATCTTTTTAATCTGTTAGGTTATGAATTGTTCTACATAAGAGTTGGTTAAGAGATATAATCCTTTTTGACATGTTATGCAAGAGTTCTAGGCTGAGGAGGATTAGAGGTAAAGGGATAGAAGATACCCTTCATCATTATGCTAACATTAACTTACCTAGGCAGTATGCTATACTGAGGGATACTCATGGTACCAACAGTAACAGCAGCAGTAGTATAACCTTCAGTATACTATACTAAAGGATCTCCCATTGTAGTGCAATTACCCCATATTAGAAGAGCAATATTTAACATACAGATAGATGGTAATAGAGTAGAGCAGTGATGAAGGGGTCATAATGTAGATTATACTGGTCAAGTAGCAGATAGAGGTGAGTGGTTAATACTGGAATATAATAACACCTAAAATAGCAGTAGCTATAGAAGCATGAAGAGGATACTTGCTTTAAATACAACTGAATGCAACAAGAGGTTGAAGATGTTAATAAGCAGTGATTAAGCATTAAGGTAAGCAAAGCATAGATAGCAAAGCAGACTTACTTTAAGTTCCTTGCTGATAATACAAAGAGCCACTATGGTAAAGAGGAATAGATGGTGATCTAGCAGATGGTGTATTAGCATGATGAG
>JBKBIE010000045.1:0-1061 GCA_046299465.1 Candidatus Nitrosocaldus sp. | reverse complement strand
TTATACCTTTAAAAATATTTCTCTAAAACCACACCTAAATTGCCTTTCAATCCTCTTTTCATCGAGTTAGCCATTGCAACCTAATCTGTAAGCATAAAACTTAAGCCATGAACTTATTACCACTTTCAATCCTCTTTTCATCGAGTTAGCCATTGCAACCTAATAAGCTTAATAAGTAACTTCAAAAAATTTCATTTACCGCACTTTCAATCCTCTTTTCATCGAGTTAGCCATTGCAACATGACAGACGTAGAATTTGCAATAAAGGCACTAGAACATGAAATCTTTCAATCCTCTTTTCATCGAGTTAGCCATTGCAACAGGTAACTGTGGATGAGAAGACAGGACAAGAGGTTATCTTTCAATCCTCTTTTCATCGAGTTAGCCATTGCAACAGGGTACAGCAAAAGTACTCTCGCAATTGCTGAACATCTTTCAATCCTCTTTTCATCGAGTTAGCCATTGCAACACCTTGGAAGCGAAGGGCCATTGTCATACTATATCGTCTTTCAATCCTCTTTTCATCGAGTTAGCCATTGCAACGTATACATGTACAAAAGCAGTTGCTAGAGTAATATTATGCAACTTTCAATCCTCTTTTCATCGAGTTAGCCATTGCAACATTGCAACATTGCAACTTTGGCGTTGCAACTGGAGAAGGCTAGAGACTATTGGGATGTCACAGATTGGGATGACTCTTTCAATCCTCTTTTCATCGAGTTAGCCATTGCAACTTGAGTTTCGTATTGAGACCCCGTACTGCATTATATCCCTAACCCTTTCAATCCTCTTTTCATCGAGTTAGCCATTGCAACAGCATATCTACGCAGATAACTTGCTTTATCGAAGATTAAAGTTCTTTCAATCCTCTTTTCATCGAGTTATCCATTGCAACTTAATCGTACCAAGAGTTTATTATTATTATTAACAAACTTTCAATCCTCTTTTCATCGAGTTAGCCATTGCAACATGGCAATATGGTTAGACGACGGTAAGGTGAGGATCTATAATCTTTCAATCCTCTTTTCATCGAGTTAGCCATTGCAACGCTGATAAAGCAT
>JBKBIE010000044.1:0-1066 GCA_046299465.1 Candidatus Nitrosocaldus sp. | reverse complement strand
AGATGTGGATAAGGGTTGAATAGTACGAATATCATAACGGTTGCAATGGCTAACTCGATGAAAAGAGGATTGAAAGTGAAGTAAACAATAAAGCCTTTTTATTTTTTATTATTTTTAGTTGCAATGGCTAACTCGATGAAAAGAGGATTGAAAGAAAACAGAGGCAAAGGCAACGGTAAAGGTAAAGGTAAGTTGCAATGGCTAACTCGATGAAAAGAGGATTGAAAGTCTACATACATCTCAAGTGTTATAAATGCTGCATCTGGTATGTTGCAATGGCTAACTCGATGAAAAGAGGATTGAAAGATAACTGATAATTACCTTTATGCACAACCTAATACTAACGTTGCAATGGCTAACTCGATGAAAAGAGGATTGAAAGATATGTTATATTTCCATTACTCAATATATCTCCCTCTTTTAGTTGCAATGGCTAACTCGATGAAAAGAGGATTGAAAGCACAAATAACTATCTTCTTTTTCTTTTCATGATAATCAATGTTGCAATGGCTAACTCGATGAAAAGAGGATTGAAAGGCTTAAAGAAGTCTATCTTATAAACTCTTAGCAGATTATCCTTTTGTTGCAATGGCTAACTCGATGAAAAGAGGATTGAAAGGTTATGCTTGCATGGTTCAATATATCTGCTTTCAGGACATAGTTGCAATGGCTAACTCGATGAAAAGAGGATTGAAAGGAAAAAGAAAAAAGATGGTGGTCCCCATTGAGCCCGAGCCCAGTTGCAATGGCTAACTCGATGAAAAGAGGATTGAAAGAAGGACTCCTGAAGACCACCTCTGCCTCTGTTTCATATAGTCCTGTTGCAATGGCTAACTCGATGAAAAGAGGATTGAAAGTACTTCATAATGATTTGATTAATGTCCTCAAGTAATGTTAGTTGCAATGGCTAACTCGATGAAAAGAGGATTGAAAGTAGTGGTGGTTTTTGACCTCTACTTGAAAGTCATGGTAAGTCAAAGTTGCAATGGCTAACTCGATGAAAAGAGGATTGAAAGATATGGCTTAAGGAGGTGGATAATGAATTAGTTAATCTTTTAGTTGCAAT
>JBKBIE010000043.1:0-1068 GCA_046299465.1 Candidatus Nitrosocaldus sp. | reverse complement strand
ATACATTAAAGACCACTTCATTGACAGGATAGTTGAGGTACAGGTTGTGCCAGAAGGAAAATTCCTATACTGCAGGTATTGTGATAGAGACGATTGTTTGCATGTTGGGTTCTGCTTTGCTGTAAGGGAAGTGAATAAAATACTGATAGAGAGAGGGTTCAAGCAAGCAAGAACAAGTAGTAGTAGTAACAAAGCATAACAAGTAGGGATAAGGATAAAGAGTAGCAAGAGTAATGGTAATGACTTATCATGCCATATCTTCCTCCTCTACTATCTACCTGCCTTCCTATCTAACCTATCTTCCTTCCTACCTTACTTTTCCTTCTTCCTACCCTTTCTCCTTCTCCTCTACCCTCTATCTAAACTTTATATACTGGAAAGATAAAGAAAGTCTAGGGAGAAGGGGTAGTCAGCAAATGCCTTGTTCATCATAATCAGAATGTCAGCTCTTCATCATTCGACCCCTTCTCCTATCTATTCATTCTTCATAGTATAATGGAGTAACAGCAATAGTAATAGTAGTAATAGTAATAGCAATAGCAATAGTAGTAATAGTAGTAACAGCAATAGTAATAGTTGTAGGTTTTGCTAGACTGAATGGTAAGAGTGTAGGGTAGTAATAGTAGTAACAGTAATAGTAATAGTAGTAACCTTAAGCATACATTACATTATGTTATGTATGAGTAGCACAACTAAAACTGCTACAAAAGTGAGAGCAGATACTATAGATACAACAATGGATACAGATACAGTAATGGATACAGATACAGTAATAGATACAGTAATAGTTGATCTAGCAAGCAAGAGCGATAATGAACTACTGCTAATGATAAGGGAGCATGTGCAGAGGATAAAAGAAATAGTGGGGGATTTGAAGTCTTCCTATCCTACTCCTACTCCTACTCTTACTCCCACTGCTCCTCCAACTACTGCTAGTACAACAACTACCAGTATGGCTACAGCAGAGACCTCCTCTTGAGCAGTTCCTCTACAAGAGCTGTTAACTTTGCTACCTCAGACTCTAACCTCTCTTTCTTCTTCTTTTCTCCTTCTCCTTCTTTACCTTCT
>JBKBIE010000042.1:0-1072 GCA_046299465.1 Candidatus Nitrosocaldus sp. | reverse complement strand
TGCAACTTTGACGTTGGTCCAACAGGTGCTTCACTTGTATATCTAAGCTTTCAATCCTCTTTTCATCGAGTTAGCCATTGCAACGGGGGACATCCTCATTGATACTTATGAGTGCAGACATCTTTCAATCCTCTTTTCATCGAGTTAGCCATTGCAACCCTTACTGGTGCGTTGAGCCTAAACCTCTCTGTAGGCTTTCAATCCTCTTTTCATCGAGTTAGCCATTGCAACCAAATGCTGTTGTAGGATTATTTTCTAATCCTACATTTCAGTCTTTCAATCCTCTTTTCATCGAGTTAGCCATTGCAACTCAAGATGTATATACAATTGATTTGAATGATGCAAAATTCTTTCAATCCTCTTTTCATCGAGTTAGCCATTGCAACCTAAGTCCATTACCAAGGACCAGAAAGCATTAAGAGAGCTCTTCTTTCAATCCTCTTTTCATCGAGTTAGCCATTGCAACGCTATTAGTGCTGTATAAAGACTTCTTTGTGAGGACAAAAGGCCTTTCAATCCTCTTTTCATCGAGTTAGCCATTGCAACATATGGTTCTCTAGATGCTGAGTATGTGCAGCCTTACACTGTCTTTCAATCCTCTTTTCATCGAGTTAGCCATTGCAACAGTATTACCCCTATTTGACAACATAGGATATGATTGGCACTTTCAATCCTCTTTTCATCGAGTTAGCCATTGCAACCATAGACTTTAGTGAATTAGCAGTCTACAAGGAGGACAAGAGCAAGCAACTTTCAATCCTCTTTTCATCGAGTTAGCCATTGCAACGACAGGCTTGTTACCCCTGAAGAGTTCAAGAACCTCACATACACTTTCAATCCTCTTTTCATCGAGTTAGCCATTGCAACGGTTCAATTACATAAAGCCGTTGACTACTAATGTTAACAAAACTTTCAATCCTCTTTTCATCGAGTTAGCCATTGCAACCTCTTGTACTCAGCCACATATTTGAGGTAATTATAATCACCTTTCAATCCTCTTTTCATCGAGTTAGCCATTGCAACCAAGGCATGTGGGTGAAAAAGCACATGTATATAACTTAAACTTTCAATC
>JBKBIE010000041.1:0-1129 GCA_046299465.1 Candidatus Nitrosocaldus sp. | reverse complement strand
ATCGAGTTAGCCATTGCAACGATAAGAGATATATAGACTATAGTGTAGATAATATCAACTTTCAATCCTCTTTTCATCGAGTTAGCCATTGCAACATTCCATGCTAGACTGAGAGAGCTGATTAGTGAATTTTTAATCTTTCAATCCTCTTTTCATCGAGTTAGCCATTGCAACTTAATGCCTGTAAGATTACAGGAAATAGGCTTAGACCCTCTTTCAATCCTCTTTTCATCGAGTTAGCCATTGCAACTTATTGCACTAGACAAGCTAATAAGCCAAAAGATGAATATCTTTCAATCCTCTTTTCATCGAGTTAGCCATTGCAACTCTAGACTTGAGCCTACACAAGACCTTGTGAGCCAAGGATGCACCAACTTTCAATCCTCTTTTCATCGAGTTAGCCATTGCAACTTAGAGCTGAGCTAAAGAAGATAATAGGACAATTCCTAATGAACTTTCAATCCTCTTTTCATCGAGTTAGCCATTGCAACACGAATTTAGGCCATTTAGCGGCGTCCGAAGAACTTACAAAAACTTTCAATCCTCTTTTCATCGAGTTAGCCATTGCAACCACCAAAGAAATGATCCAAGAGGATGGTGTGTACAGATGCATATACTTTCAATCCTCTTTTCATCGAGTTAGCCATTGCAACTGATGATCATTTTAAGCTTACAGATGCTGATATAAGATATGCCTTTCAATCCTCTTTTCATCGAGTTAGCCATTGCAACAAGGCGACGAGGCTGTCCACTTCGCCCTTAGGACAAGGCTGCCCTTTCAATCCTCTTTTCATCGAGTTAGCCATTGCAACATAAACTCAGAGAGCAGAAGCATAACCCTGCACATGTCTTCTTTCAATCCTCTTTTCATCGAGTTAGCCATTGCAACATGCAGTACTTTAAGGGCAGATATCCGGACTGGCGAGTAGTCAACCTTTCAATCCTCTTTTCATCGAGTTAGCCATTGCAACGACATGAGCATATTCAGAACATATTCAGGGGATATGCAGAGTCTTTCAATCCTCTTTTCATCGAGTTAGCCATTGCAACGAGCAATTATGAACAACTTCACATCGACATTGAAAACGAATTATATCAATACACTTAAAATAGAGTTAGACAGAGCAAC
>JBKBIE010000040.1:533-1158 GCA_046299465.1 Candidatus Nitrosocaldus sp. | reverse complement strand
TCTCTCTATGCATGATAGATGCTAGGTAGAGTGCTCCTGCTGCCAATGCCATAGGGTTTTTACCTGCTGATATCTTTGCCTCTTCAGCCCTCTTCAGTATGTCTATTGCTGTCCTCTTTGCCCTTTCGCTGATACCTGCATTACTTGCTATTCTGTTAACGCATTTGACAGGGTCTGCTATTGGCATCTGTAGGTCTAAGACCTTTACTATCATCCTGTAGCACCTTGCAATATCCTTCCTCTTCACATTTGCAGACGCTGCTATATCCTTTAAGGTTTTAGGAATTTCATAAAGCCTACATGCTGCATATAACGATGATACTACTAGAACCTGTATACGCCTCCCTCTTATCATCCTCTTCTCCAGTATCTTCCTGTATATGTATGCTGCCTGTTCTACAACATTATCATTTATAGCAAGTTTACCTTTTAGCTTGTCGAGTTCATAGAATGCCTGCTTCAAGTTCCTCTCCTCTATGCTACGCATGCTCCTCTCGTCCCACTTTCTCAACCTGCCCATCATTATCTTGGTCTGTACTGATAATGCCTTGCCTGTATAATCCTTATCCTCGCCTATAACAGTTGCTAGCCCCATATCATGCATTGCTAGACTTGTTGGCATACC
>JBKBIE010000040.1:0-523 GCA_046299465.1 Candidatus Nitrosocaldus sp. | reverse complement strand
AAACTCCTCCTTGTTGAATGCCCTCCACTCTGCCCTTCGCTCTTCTATTCGCTCTGAGAGAACATATCCACAGTTAGCACAGAATATTTCCCCTGTAGCATTATCCATTACCAGCTTGCTGTTATTACAATTATTGCACCTTTCCATCGTTTAATAATGGTAAGAAGGGAAGGAAAAAAGGAAGAAAAACAAACAAACAGACAAACAAGCAAAACGAAAAGCAAGAAATGAATGATGAAAGGAAGGGTAAAAAGAAGAAAAGAAATAAGTAAGAAGTTGGAGCACTCTATGACGGTATTACTACTGCTATGATATCGTCGCCCAGAACTCGTCCGCACTTTGTGCAGACGAATTCGAAGTCATATGTCCAGTTCTTGGGGTTCTTGCAGCATACCGCATACGGCGGTTGCAATGGCTAACTCGATGAAAAGAGGATTGAAAGTATACCTCTTTGTCATAACCAAGCTGAGCTCACCCTGGTTGCAATGGCTAACTCGATGAAAAGAGGATTGAAAGCCTTCAA
>JBKBIE010000039.1:0-1223 GCA_046299465.1 Candidatus Nitrosocaldus sp. | reverse complement strand
TTTTCATCGAGTTAGCCATTGCAACCGTGCCTCTCCCAAGAAATGTGCTCCATGCAGTCATTGAGGTCTTTCAATCCTCTTTTCATCGAGTTAGCCATTGCAACCAGCATGGGAATAATAACCAAGATCAAGACTGAAGTACCTTTCAATCCTCTTTTCATCGAGTTAGCCATTGCAACCTTGACCAGATTTGCAGAGAGATGCAAGATAAGGCAGAGGTCTTTCAATCCTCTTTTCATCGAGTTAGCCATTGCAACCGTAGAGGAGGAACATGACTCTTACACAGGGGTTACCACACTTTCAATCCTCTTTTCATCGAGTTAGCCATTGCAACCTCAGAGGAGAGAAGGTCTTTGATCCTTGAGGGGAGAGAGTACTTTCAATCCTCTTTTCATCGAGTTAGCCATTGCAACCCATGGGTATGACTAAGTCTACTAAGACTAAGAACAAGGATAGCTTTCAATCCTCTTTTCATCGAGTTAGCCATTGCAACCAGACTGCATGATGAGTATCAGAAGCAAGTAGATGCATTTAACAACTTTCAATCCTCTTTTCATCGAGTTAGCCATTGCAACCGTAAGGTAAAGCAGCATACTCTACCAAATACAGATATTACAATCTTTCAATCCTCTTTTCATCGAGTTAGCCATTGCAACCCAAAAAGAAAAAGGGGAAGGGAAGGCTGTTAGTCCTCATCCTCTTTCAATCCTCTTTTCATCGAGTTAGCCATTGCAACCGCCAAGTTTTCTGCAAGAATACAAACAAAAAGGGCAAACCACCTTTCAATCCTCTTTTCATCGAGTTAGCCATTGCAACCCATGCCTAAGAATGAACCAAGGAGATATCCAGCACCCCCTGCTTTCAATCCTCTTTTCATCGAGTTAGCCATTGCAACCGCAAAGAGGATGAATTCTAGGGGTGATCAAGCATGGGTCTTAGCTTTCAATCCTCTTTTCATCGAGTTAGCCATTGCAACCGTAAGGTATGGTGAACTAGGCACAAAAAGATAGAAAAAAATCTTTCAATCCTCTTTTCATCGAGTTAGCCATTGCAACCTTCTTGGCCAAGGCCTTGTTCTTAGCCTGAACCCAGAGGACTTTCAATCCTCTTTTCATCGAGTTAGCCATTGCAACCACAGTCCTTAATTTCAGGGGATATAAAAGTGGCTTATGTGTCTTTCAATCCTCTTTTCATCGAGTTAGCCATTGCAACCCTATATAATA
>JBKBIE010000038.1:0-1350 GCA_046299465.1 Candidatus Nitrosocaldus sp. | reverse complement strand
TACCATTACTACCATTACCTACATTACCAGAACCAGAACTAGCATCGGTATAGGAAGCCTTCAACTCTCCAACTATTTCTTTTATCCTTTCTACCTGTTCCTTTATCATTAACAGTAGTTCATCCACGCTTTTATTAGAAAGGTCTGGCAGCATATGAGAGACTCTCTGTCCACCAGTCTCAACAGAAGTTGCTGCTGGTGCAGTTGCAGGTGCAGTTGTAGTTGCAGTTGTACCTGTAGTTGCAGTAGTAGCAGTAGTAGTAGTAATAGTTGTGTCGCTCATCATATTATAATGTTTAGCATAAGAAGACGGTCAGTCCCTTCAGAAGGAGGAAGAAAAGAAAAAAGAGGGGTAGGGAGGAGGGAAGGGTTGCTAGCCGCAGCTAGACCCTTGAGAGTAAGAGCATGACGGTAGAATGGAAGGCAGGGAGAGAACTCGTTACTCTTTCCTTTCAATTCTCTCACCATTTACTTACTTACTTGTTTATTTGGGCTCTTTGAAGCCTCTCTCACTCAGCACGCTGTAGAGTTCTGGTACAGCAAAACAGAACCCTATATGTATGCAATTCTCGCTCTCACAGTGCCTACAGTACATCTTCTTCTCACGTACTTCGACCTCCACTATCCTGTCTATGAAGTGGTCATAGATGAATACGAGGTTACCCTCAGCACCTATGAACTTAAGGAACGGCCCATACCTCTTTAACTGTTTGTTAAACTCTATATACTCTAGGAGTATAGTCTTTGCTGCATTACTGAAGGTTCTCCCTTCAAACCTCTTCTCGCTCTTTATATACTCTTCTATCTGTTTAGCTTCCTCAACCCTTAAAATTATTGGCACATATTCTTTGCGCATAGAACAACATTAACTTATCTTATAAATATACCTTATTATAGAACGAGGATATATTTTTATCAGTTTTGGTAAACTGTTATAGTATACTATAACATACAGCTATAGTATACTATAACTAGGTATATTTAAATATCATCCCTAACTTATACAATAGTATGAACGTATTGGTACAAGCAACGAAAGAATGGTCTCTCTATTATATTATGATGACTAGCGACGTATCAGTAGGAGAAGGTGAAAGAATAGTAGGAATAGGAAAAGAAAGAGAGGAAGAGAGAGAGGGAGAGGACAGAGACAGAAATAGGGGTGGAGGAGCCGGAAACGGGAGAGAAGGAGCAGGAGAAGAAGGTTGCCAGCACAAAATAGTTTATGATGGCGAATACTTCTGTTCCAAATGTGGTGTAGTATTCAACGAGCCTCCATATCCTCCAGCAGGCGCAAAACTGGAGGATATAGGCATGAACTCTCATGGCTATACCCCGATATGGCAACTT
>JBKBIE010000037.1:0-1379 GCA_046299465.1 Candidatus Nitrosocaldus sp. | reverse complement strand
AGGCTTTCAGCAGTTGCAATGGCTAACTCGATGAAAAGAGGATTGAAAGGTTTGAAGAAATGGGTAGAACAAAAGAATTCTTACAAGTTGCAATGGCTAACTCGATGAAAAGAGGATTGAAAGGCAACTGCAGCAAAGAGACCATACTACAAGCCATATAATAAGTTGCAATGGCTAACTCGATGAAAAGAGGATTGAAAGCAAATCCTGAGTACTGGTGCAGGTCATAACTGCCAAATATACGCGTTGCAATGGCTAACTCGATGAAAAGAGGATTGAAAGCTTTTTAGGTATGTGGGGTGTGTTATTGGCCATAGGGTGTTGCAATGGCTAACTCGATGAAAAGAGGATTGAAAGTTCTTGCTAGGCCTAGGCTTCAGGATGCCATTTAAGGCAACCACGTTGCAATGGCTAACTCGATGAAAAGAGGATTGAAAGTGTATACACAAAAAGAAGGGTACCTACCCCCCTAAGGGTGGGTAGTTGCAATGGCTAACTCGATGAAAAGAGGATTGAAAGTATTTTTTTGTATGCTGCTCTCTTTTCTTCCCATGGTGCCAAAGTTGCAATGGCTAACTCGATGAAAAGAGGATTGAAAGTAAGAAGTTAAAAGAGGGCAATAGTTATAGTTATGATTGTTGCAATGGCTAACTCGATGAAAAGAGGATTGAAAGATGTGCAACACCCCACTATCATCAATCCACAGATTTACTTTTGGTTGCAATGGCTAACTCGATGAAAAGAGGATTGAAAGTAATATTATCTTGAAGTAGTGCTTTTCTTTCCTCTTCGTTGCAATGGCTAACTCGATGAAAAGAGGATTGAAAGTAATGCCTTCATTCACTGCACCTGCACATGTGCCAGCACCAGTTGCAATGGCTAACTCGATGAAAAGAGGATTGAAAGTTAAGTTCTGCTAATGTTTTGACCGACAGCTGATAGTCAGAGACGTTGCAATGGCTAACTCGATGAAAAGAGGATTGAAAGTCAGCGCCGAACCTCAGTAACATAGCAGATGTAGCTGTGTAGTTGCAATGGCTAACTCGATGAAAAGAGGATTGAAAGTTCGGTGATACAGAACTGCAGGGTTAATGGCAATGCAGGTAATGGCGTTGCAATGGCTAACTCGATGAAAAGAGGATTGAAAGGGCTTTGATTCTGTCTTAGGTTTAATAGGTGCACCAGTAATGTTGCAATGGCTAACTCGATGAAAAGAGGATTGAAAGAATCCCTATAGTAGGATCGTATACTGTTGTTTTATTATCGGTTGCAATGGCTAACTCGATGAAAAGAGGATTGAAAGTTTTACTTTTGCCCACTTCCTTCAGGAGAAGGGGTTAGTTGCAATGGCTAACTCGATGAAAAGAGGATTGAAAGTT
>JBKBIE010000036.1:0-1427 GCA_046299465.1 Candidatus Nitrosocaldus sp. | reverse complement strand
TACATGTTGCAATGGCTAACTCGATGAAAAGAGGATTGAAAGACTCGTATGGTCTACAATAGACGTCAATGAAAATCGCAATGTGTTGCAATGGCTAACTCGATGAAAAGAGGATTGAAAGTTTGTTATAAGAATCAAAGTCTCTCACATTGAGATAGTCAAGGAGTTGCAATGGCTAACTCGATGAAAAGAGGATTGAAAGGAGAACTTGTTGAATCAGCTAATGCTCAGCCTACTCAGACGTTGCAATGGCTAACTCGATGAAAAGAGGATTGAAAGATGCACATGATGAAATTCATGATTGAGCATAAGCAGGAGTAGTTGCAATGGCTAACTCGATGAAAAGAGGATTGAAAGACTTTTGTAGGTGATAAAGCATAAAACCTCCTTGTCATATTTAGTTGCAATGGCTAACTCGATGAAAAGAGGATTGAAAGGTAAAATGGTCTCTTATGTGCTGGTTCTGATGCTTGTCTCTTCGTTGCAATGGCTAACTCGATGAAAAGAGGATTGAAAGATGGGGTCACACTTCGGCGCCTTGAGCTCCTTCCTACCGGGGAAGGTTGCAATGGCTAACTCGATGAAAAGAGGATTGAAAGCCTGCATAAGTACATCTTGATCTTTTCCTTTCATGTGCAGCTGTTGCAATGGCTAACTCGATGAAAAGAGGATTGAAAGTCATATACTACTGAATCCATCCACATCTGCTCATTATCATTAGTTGCAATGGCTAACTCGATGAAAAGAGGATTGAAAGATTAATATGCTATTAGCCAAGCACTTCAATATTTGATGAAGTTGCAATGGCTAACTCGATGAAAAGAGGATTGAAAGTGAACAGGTTCAGCTAGGCGGTGGTTTTCCTCTAGCCACCAGTCGCGTTGCAATGGCTAACTCGATGAAAAGAGGATTGAAAGCTCTCATGTAGAGTCTTTCTATACTTCACTCTGTAATAAAACCCGTTGCAATGGCTAACTCGATGAAAAGAGGATTGAAAGCAGTGCCCTCATGCCCAACGGCACTTATAAAACCTCCCGACAGTTGCAATGGCTAACTCGATGAAAAGAGGATTGAAAGGGAATAGGAAGAACAGGTTCATGGCTAGGCTTCATACTAGCAGAGGTGTTGCAATGGCTAACTCGATGAAAAGAGGATTGAAAGTAGACATAGTCTTCATAATGAACTCTCTTAGACTCTGTTGCAATGGCTAACTCGATGAAAAGAGGATTGAAAGTTATGCATAAAAAGAAAATGTATTTTCTAAGCACGTTTGAAGTTGCAATGGCTAACTCGATGAAAAGAGGATTGAAAGTGAACTTGTTCTTATCTCCAGTAAATACCTCTGTTACGAGTTGCAATGGCTAACTCGATGAAAAGAGGATTGAAAGAGCATTATTTGTTGTTTAACCATCTAGCAAATCGTGCTA
>JBKBIE010000035.1:0-1458 GCA_046299465.1 Candidatus Nitrosocaldus sp. | reverse complement strand
AGGCTAGGTGTAGCAAACCTTCTAGTATAAACAAGTAATGAACCAGTAGCAATCACTGGTATGAATAGGTAGAGGAAAGGTGAGAGAAGGGGGAGGAGGAGAAGGCTATAAGGTTACAAGAAGAGGAGTAGAATATCTAGTAGAAGGTAAAGGAGTATGTATATATGACATGTACACACATATCCTGCTACCTGTATGGGCTTAATATGATAATGAACGACACTTGGTATTAGTAGAGGTTCCTTTCAATTTCTTTCTAACATATATGCCTATTCTTATATACTGGTTAAGCATAATTCTACTTATGCTGAGCAATAAAGAGCTTAAGAAGAAACTATTAGACATGCTTGAGGAGGATAAGGAGTTCAGGTATGCAGTAGCAGGGGCTATAGGCTACAAAGAGCTGTTAGATAGGATAATTGCATTAGAGGCTGGAATGAATAAGAGGTTCTTGGAGTTGGAAGAGAGAATGGATGAGAGGTTCTTAGAACTAGAGGCTAGAATGGAGGAGAGGTTTGCTAAGGTTGAGGAGGAGATAAGGGATCTTAGAAGGGATATGCAGGAAGGCTTTAGAAGGCATGATGAGGAGTTCAAGAGGCATTGGGAGAGTATAGAGAATCTTAGAAGGGATATGCAGGAAGGGTTCAAGCATATGGATAAGAGGTTAAGGTACATAGAGTCATTCATGAATAACATATCAATAAGTATAGAGGATGAGGCAAGGGATATGGTAGAGTACTGGTTGAAGCAGAAGGGTATAACACTAAGGATAAGAAACCTTGTATTAGAAGATATTGAAGTTGATATATATGCTAAGAACAGAGACTACTGCATAATAGGAGAGGCAAAGACAAGGGCAGTTAAGAAGGCTATACTTCAAGTTGATAAGGATATAGCAAGGTTATGCAAGAAGCACCCTGAGTATCTGAAGGAGAAGATAGTGAAGGTTGTATATGCTATGCAGGTTATGCCAGATGCTGTAGAAGAAGCAAAGAAGAGAGATATATGGCTAGTTACAGGGAAGGGAGAGCTTACAGAGTTTAAGGTTACACCAACCTCAAGCAGAGAGTAAGAGAGAAGAAAGAATGGGGAAGATAAAGGTCATAGTCTAACTATTCTTCACTTCTAACTTGATAGATAGATAGATAGATAATAGTATGAATGATATGATATAGTATGATATAGTAGAGTAGTTACCAACTAGGACCTTCTTCCTCCTCTATATCAGGTATACCAAATGTATCAGGTCCACCAAAAGTAGACCAACCACCTGTCTTCTCTAGTATTCTTTCGTCTTCCTTCCTCCTCTTTCTAAACCATTCTTCCTCCTCTTCCTCTTTCCTTCGTCTATCTTCCTCTTCCTCTTTCCTTCGTCTATCTTCCTCTTCCTCTTTCCTTCGTCTATCTTCCTCTTCCTCCTCTTCTAGTTGCTCATATATGGCTTGGTTTGCACTTGCA
>JBKBIE010000034.1:0-2093 GCA_046299465.1 Candidatus Nitrosocaldus sp. | reverse complement strand
CTCCTGCTACTGCATACCTGAACTCCTTATCCTCCTCAAGCATATCTAAGAACTTCTTCTTCAACTCCTCATTGCTCAGCATAGGTAGAATAATGTTTGAGCGGTATATAAAACGTGTATGTTAGAAAGGGAAGGAGAAGGAAGGGCAGGGGATAACTAGTGAACTATCCCTCCCTTTTGGAATGGATCTTCTTGCAAAGAAAGATAGAATGTAACTAGTAATTCATTTGGTCTATTGTATCATACTAAATGAGTACAACAATGTAATAGACAATGCTAGACCATCTATTGAGCTTTATTAGCATATGTAAAGATGATATATCTCTTATCACCACTGCTCTTACCTTCTCTTTATATAGCACTAGAGATCTTATGGTATAGATGCAGCAGGAGAGGAGATCTAGGGTAGAGAGGTCTACCAGTGAGACGAGTGTAGAGGTTGATCTTGATCTTGATGGTCATGGTTCATACAACATAGAGACAGGTATAACGTTCCTAGACCATATGATAGCATCAATAGCAAAGCACTCCCTTCTAGATCTAGAATTGAAGGGTATAAGCAAGGATGGTATAAGGCATCATCTCATAGAGGATGTTGCAATAACACTTGCTAGTGCACTAGATAAGGCATTGGGTAACAGGGAAGGTATAGAGAGGTTCGGTTATGCCATTGTACCCATGGATGATGCTCTAGCGATTGCAGCAGTGGATCTTGTTAGGAGGGCATACCATGTTATAGATCTGAGGCTGGCAGATGGTGTAGAGGATGTGGTTAAGGAGGATATAGAGCACTTCTTCACATCTCTAGCATCGAACCTTAATGCCTGTGTACATGTGGTAGTGCAGTATGGGAGCAATGACCATCACAAGGTTGAGGCAGCGTGTAAGGCATTAGCAGTAGCATTAAGGAATGCAGCAAGTATAAACCCAAGGAGGGGTATAGCAAGTACTAAGGGCAAGATATAGTAGTAGATTTTTATTCTACACCTTCATGCAATATATTAGGCATGAGTAGGGTTGCCATATTCGATTATGGTGCTGGCAATATATTCAGCATAAAGGTTGCACTTGAGAGGCTTGGTGCAAGTACAGAAGTTATAAGGAGTATGGATGATCTTATTGAGATGTATGATGCCCTCATCCTCCCAGGGGTAGGTAACTTCGATCCTGCAATGAGGAGCATCATGCCTTATAGGGATGAACTAGATGAGGCTATACGCTCTGGCATACCAATCCTTGGCATATGCCTAGGTATGGAGATGCTCTTCGAGAGGAGTGAAGAAGGTACCCTTCCAGGGTTGGGTATACTTGCTGGAGAGGTTGTTATGCTGCCTAAGAGTGTTAAGATCCCCCATATGGGATGGAATAGGCTGAAGGTTAATGTTGGTAGTGGTATTAGCAGTAGTGCTAGTAATAGAAGCATCCTACTCAATGGTATAGAGGATGGTACATGGGTCTACTTTGTGCACTCGTACCATGCAAGAGGTTATGCTAGCAGTAATATTGTTACTGCAACATGTGAGTATGGTGTTGAGTTCCCAGCAGTCATAGAGCATGGTAATATATTTGGTACACAGTTCCATCCAGAGAAGTCTGGCTCAAAGGGCATGCAGATGCTAAGCAACTTCCTAAGTTACGTTAGGCGATGATCTAAGGTAATAGGTAAGTGATGATACAATATAATTAATTGATTGGTTAATTAATTAATTGATTGGTTAATATTAATATTCTACTAATTATTGGGGATGGGATGAGACGGGATGAAGATAATACCCGCAATAGATCTGATGGATGGCAAGGTTGTAAGGTTGACTAGGGGCGATCCATCTAGAAGAACTGTATACAGTGATGATCCTTTAGAAGTAGCAAGGAGATGGGTCAGAGAAGGGGCAGATGCCCTTCATGTGGTTGATCTAGATGCAACGCTCTCACCATCATTATCATTAGAAGCAGGTAATAGAGCAATTGTAGAGAGGATAAGCAAGGGTGTGAGCATACCAGTGCAAGCTGCTGGAGGGATAAGGAGTCTAGATGTTGCTATATCGATGCTGGAGTATGTATATGCTATAGTCATTGCCACACTTGCATTCAGG
>JBKBIE010000033.1:0-2643 GCA_046299465.1 Candidatus Nitrosocaldus sp. | reverse complement strand
AAAGGTGATCGTAGGGCTAAGGAAGGGAAGGAGTTATGAACAAGCATTGAAGGATGGTCATGATGTAAGATCTGTTAGTGAAGCGGTCAATGCTTCAGATATAATAATGGTCCTCATCCCAGATATGGAGCAGGCTAGAGTATACAGGGAAGAGATAGAGCCATATCTAAAGTCTGGCAAGGCACTATGCTTTGCACATGGTGCTGCTATACACTGGAAGTGGATAGTCCCTCCAAAGGATGTCGATGTATTCATGGTAGCACCAAAGGCACCAGGTCAGAGGTTAAGGGAACTCTATCTCGAGAACTTTGGCACTCCAGCACTTGTAGCAGTAGAGCAGGATGTTACAGGGAGGGCATGGGATAGGTGCCTAGCAATAGCAAAGGGTATAGGGTGCACTAGAGCAGGGGTTATAGAGACCACATTCAAGGAGGAGGTTGAGACCGATTGGTTTGGTGAGCAGGTTAATCTGTGTGGTGGAGTACACTCACTCATACTTGCTGCTTTTGAGACCCTAGTTGAGGCAGGTTACAGGCCAGAGGTAGCATACTTTGAGTGTTTACATGAACTGAAACTTATAGTCGATCTCATACAGAGGTACGGGATAACTGGTATGTATGCTAGGGTGAGTGAGACAGCAAGGTATGGAGGTTTAACTAGAGGACCCTACGTTATAGACGCTAGCGTAAAGGCAAGGATGAGGGAGGTGTTAAATGATATACAGCAGGGCAAGTTTGCTGAGGAGTGGGTAAATGTATATGGTAAAGAGGGCAAGGATGCTTTTGAGAAGTATATTAGAGCATTAGAGGAGCATGAGATAGAGAAGGTTGGGAAGAGGATAAGAGCAATGATATGGAGAGAATAAAGTACAAATAAAAACAAAAGAGAAGGACCTTTTATTTTTAGATCATCTGTTTGAACTTACTCCATAGAGTCCTGAACTCCTCCTCGCTTATCTTATCATCATATAGGGCATCATCTAACGCATCTAGGAACTGTCTTACGGCATGCAACCTCTTCTTGAACGCATAGTATGAGTAGATGCCTATTACTCCACCTGCTAGTGTAGGAAGTATATATGTAAGGGAGGAGAGCAGAGTCTCGATTAATAGAGTATCGATCATATTCTAACTCCATCATACTATCTATAAGTTAAGTAAGGTTGATCTATGCTTACACTAGTGCTCTTTACCGTTCTTATGGCTTCTTTTACTCTCCTTCCTCGATAAGAAGTATGCTTCATAAGTACTCCCTATAGCAACCATTACAAGTATTATTATTAAGGCGATTGACTCTATGCTCACAGCTAATATTAGTAGAGAATGGATAAAGTAATTTTATAACTCATCGTTCATTCAGTAAGGCTATAATGGTAGCGTACCCGTACTTGTACTTATCTTCTCCTCTTTTCTACCTCTTCCCTGATGAACTCTATTATCTTGCTTAGAGATGTACCAGGTCCAAAGTTTCCAAGTATCCCTTCCTTCTCTAGCAGCGGTTTATCCTGCTCTGGTATTATCCCTCCTCCTATTAGCAGTATATCATCCCTACCCTTCTCCTTGAGCAGTTTAGCAACTCTTGGGAAGAGTGTCAGATGGGCACCGTTCAATAGGCTCATTGCTACAACATCCACATCCTCATCCATGGCCATCTTCGCTACCTGCTCTGGGGTACAGAATAAGCCCGAGTATATAACCTCCATACCAGCATCCCTAAATGCCCTAGCAAGCACCAAGGCACCCCTATCATGTCCATCAAGCCCTAGTTTGGCTACAAGGATCCTTATTGGCCTCTTCGCTTGCTCTTGCTTCTGTATATGCATAAATATAGCACTCTTAGATAATATATATCTCTTTATTAATATGATAGCTTATATAGTGTAGATAAATAAACTTAAATCACCAATGCTTGTAATATTGTTATGCTATACCTAGTGATAGATAAGGTGAAGATGAACTTTGAGCCAGTAGACGTATCATTGGCACAGTTGAAGATGCTTGCACAGACATTCAGGATGTATGAGGATTATAAGACTTCAGGGAAGTTGAAGATTGCATATGCGTTTGCAGATACCCCAGGAGGGATAAGCATATGGGATGTTGAAAGCAATGAGGAGTTGCAAAGGATACTCTTCCTCCTTCCAAGTATGCCATTTATGGAGAGAGAAGTTAAGCCATTAACTAGTATAGAGAGTGTTAGCGTGATAGTGCAGGAGTTGACAGAGATAGTTAAAAGTATGCCAAGTAAACCTCATGTATGAGTCTTGTAAGTATAAGGGTAGAAATAAAGTGCATAGAACTTTATTTTAAGTATGACGTAATTAGTCTATCAATGTTCTTATATCCACTGCTGTTGCCCAACATTCCTAACAGCGAATGCTGTATGTAAAGGTCTGAATGGTATGTTACCTGTTATTCTATACAACATCTAGTCATTTATGAACTCTATTGTATCTACTACAGTAATTGTATTGTCTTATCTTGACTTGGCTATAACTGCTACTAGCTATGAGGTTATTCACAGTATGAGCAGAGTAGTCATTGGTCCTTGCTACATCAAGATTAGTGAACTTCATATCGTTAGAACCAGTAATCATACCTATCTCATTTGTTAATTAGGAATGTTGATACCATTAACGAACTG
>JBKBIE010000032.1:0-4203 GCA_046299465.1 Candidatus Nitrosocaldus sp. | reverse complement strand
TGCTATTACTACTGCTATTGCTATTGCTATTACTACTGCTATTACTATTGCTATTACTACTGCTATTGCCACTGCTATTACTACTGCTATTGCCACTGCTATTACTACTGCTATTGCTATTGCTATTACTACTGCTATTGCTATTGCTATTACTACTGCTATTGCTATTGCTATTACTACTGCTATTGCTATTGCTATTACTACTGCTATTGCTATTGCTACTCTCATTAAGATCAACCTTACCAGCATGTATCATACTCCCATCTGCTAGAACCACATCCAATTCCTCAACGTAGTCTATAGTGCTCCCATACTTGACCGTATGTGCACCAGATGCATTATTTGCTATCATCCCTCCTATAGTACAATAGTCAGAACTTGAAGGGTCTACTGGTATGAACTTACCATACCTCTTCAACTCCTTATCTAGAATACCTTTGTATATACCAGCCTCAACTGTAACATAACCCTCATCAAGATCTAGATCGAGGATCCTGTTCATACCTGTAAGATCTATTATTATGCCAGAGCCTATAGCCTGACCTGCAAGTCCACTCCCTCCTCCCCTTGCTATAACTGGTATGCCATGATTATAGGCAACCTTCACAGTGCTTATAACATCATCCATATCCTTAGCAAGGACTATGCAGAGAGGTATGATCTGATAGGCACTAGCATCACTAGCATACATGTATCTATCAATAATGCTAGCAAGTACCCTTCCATGCTTGATACTTGCTCTTAACTCTTCTATTATATTATCAACGTCAGCATCAGCACCAGCATTAGCATCAGCATCATCACTCATCATACTCACTACCTATTATACTACTATATTAAACAGTGATGAGATTTATAGGTTGATATAAAGAAAGGCTTTAATGTGAAGAAAGTATGATACAGGCAGGGATATAGGTAGAATGTGGATTATGGATATTGGTTTAGATATGGGTATAGGTATGGTGAGTATGATAGTGATGGATATTGGTAGTATCTTGATGCAGATGAACCCTCTATTCCCATCTGGAGATGCACAACAACAGTGGTGGGTATATCTGCTATGGATAGTACCATTCTTCATATTCCTTCTCTATGGGCAAAGGATACAGATGTGGATGGTACTGAATGATGTCTCTAGATCATTAAACAAGTTGAAGATAATGAAGGATAAGGCTAGAGAGGAGGCTATAACGTATCTAAAGAGCGTAAATCCAAACCTTGCTAGCACTGAGAGGTTTGATATGATGATGGAACAGTTCGCTATAACCCCAGTCGATATGGATCCATATGGCATAGTAAGGAAGGTACAGCATATAATAAGGCTAAGGGACGAGAGGGTAAAGGCTCAGGTTAAGATACTTGCTCCTCAAGCAGATGATGTTACAGCAAGTAGGTTGGAGAATGTCTTGGAGGTTGCAACTGCACTCTATATGCTCTACAAGATAGTTAGGCACTTCTATCTCATGGGTAAGAAGACGACAAGCATGTTCTTCCTTGTCCAGTTGCAGATGCTCATGCCCATAATAATGCAGTCAGCAGAGGCATTCAACAAGGCTATCCCTGCTATAAAGAGCGGGCAGCCTATAGGGGATGGTATAGGTCCTATGATAGTTGGAAGACTTATGTTCAACAGGGAAAAGATACCAATAGCAAGGGATACTGTTATGAGTGAGTATGAGTACAATGGAAGGAGGCTTTACCTAGTCAAGGCTCAAGGTCCTGGAGGTACTGTTGGAGAACCTCATACTGCTGTTGAGAGGCTTATAAATGAGATGGGTGTAAGGGTGGATATGATAATAATGATAGATGCAGCCCTCAAGTTGGAAGGGGAGCAGACAGGCGATGTTGCTGAAGGAGTTGGTGCTGCAATAGGAGGCATAGGGGTTGAGAAGTACCAAATAGAGGAGGTAGCAACAAAGCATAGCATACCCCTCTATGCTGTTATAATAAAGCAGTCCATCATTGAAGCGATAACAGTGATGAGGAAGGAGATAGCCGAGGCTGTAGATAGGGCAAGTAAGAGTGTGTTCAGGATGATAGATGAGCATAGCAAGGAAGGGGATAATATTCTAATAATAGGGGTAGGGAATACACTAGGTGTAGGGCAATGAGCCATGATACTAGCAAGGATGAGAAGGATAAGAGATCCATAGTATATACAATAGAGGAGTGCCAGCAGTGTGGGGTTAAGAATAAACGTATATTCAAGGTTGGTGATTATGTATATAAGTTTGGTGGTTCATGCTTAAGGTGCAATGGTAGCACATTAATAACGATGATATATGCGGAGTATATTAATGGGGCATCATAATCCATCATGATAATCCAAACCTAACTCACTATTGTTATGGTATATTAATAATACTATTACGCTCTAGTTATTATAGTTGTTGTACCATCCATAGTTAGCATTATGGTATGTTCTGCCTGTGCTACATACCTATTATTGCCTTCAACAAGCACTGGATACGCTCTTATAACCTTCTTCTTCATTAGGAAGGAGATCATCTCCCTTGCATAGTTAATATCCTCACCATTCAGCCATCTCAATGCGAATGGAAGTGTCTTGAACCTATCCCATAGCATATCCAAGAAGGCATCAGCCTCTTTACTTCCTGTTCTCTTCCTACTCACTATAGAGTAGATGTTGCTTACCTCGCCATTGTACACTACACCAGAACCATCCTCTGTGGTTACAAATGGCTCTATAGCATAGACCTCACCCTGCTGCAATGAGAATGAGTCTATAGTCCATATATTTGGTATAGATCTGCCAGCATGTATAGTGTACTTTGCTATAGAGTGCCCACTAAGGTTCTGTATAGGCTTTAGCCTGTATGCCTTGATCGTATGCTCTATAACCCTGCCTATATCACTAGCCTTAACCCCTACCCTCGCTACCCTTATCGCTTCATTCAGCGCATGCTCTGCAGCCTCAACCAGAATGCTGTAAGATGGATTATAGCATACAGTGACTGCGGTATCTGCTATCGAGCCATTTATATGCACCCCTATATCTATCTTGAGTATATCACCATCCTTAACCTCTATACTATCGTTGGGCTCAGCGGTGTAGTGTGCTGCAACCTCGTTGAGGCTTACATTGCATGGGAATGCTGGTTCTCCTCCCTTTGCCCTTATCATCCTTTCCGCCTCTTCACATATCTCTAGTAGAGTTCTACCAACGTGGTAACGCCTCCTCATATGCTCCCTAACCTCTGCAGCTATCCTCCCTGCCTTGATATAATCCTCCATTGTCAACAACAGTAGGATCTATCCTATAGGGATAAATAAAAGTAAGGTTAAATTGGTGTATGGAGGTTTTTAGATTATATATATGGTGTATATTGTAATGAAATGGTGGGGTCGTGGGCTAGCATGGTATTCACTATCTGCTTGCAGATAGGTAGGTAAGCAGGTAGATAAGAACAGAGTGCTTCGAGCCTTGGGCGCTCGAGGTCGCCGGTTCAAATCCGGCCGACCCCATCAATCATGCAGTTGGGCCCTTTCTCATAGAGGATATAGAGGGAGAGGCCAGCAAAGAGCAGATAGTCTAACGCATATTTATGGAGAGGCCTTATGGTTATGGCTATTAAGGTTAAGGTTGAGAAGCCTCCCATAAGGGTAATGGTTGGTAATAAGAATGGTATAGCAACGAGCTCTCATTGAGACTGCATCTATTCAGGTATGGTAATAACAATGGTACAGCAGTAAGCCCCTCTACAGACTTAGGAGTATATATGATGAGCAACAAAAGAAAGGAAGGAGCATCTTACAAGTAATAACACTACATAATGTGTACAGGTAACGACTGCTAGTTAATCCATATTTCAATTACATCACCAATTGATCTACTACCTACCTCCACTTACCACTACTACTATTACTTACTATAACTATAGTTATATAGGCAGGTATGTACAAGAGTGTGTAGAGTGCTCTGTTGTGTACTTTGTTATGTAACTGATGTTATATAATTCTTATTCTAGAAGAATAGGAGTATATATTATTTGCTAAATATTTTTATTTTACAGCATTTAATCTTCTCTGATGAGGAAGATAGCTGTATATGCAATGATAGCAGTACTTGCCTTAGCAGATATCGGCACTATTAGTATAGGTATGGTTGGTATGCCAGAGGCTTATGCACAAGATACAGCAACTATATCGGGATCAAGTGGAAGGATGCTGATGGTGATGGTG
>JBKBIE010000031.1:0-4281 GCA_046299465.1 Candidatus Nitrosocaldus sp. | reverse complement strand
AGATGTGGATAAGGGTTGAATAGTACGAATATCATAACGGTTGCAATGGCTAACTCGATGAAAAGAGGATTGAAAGTTCCCCCTTGAAGATCACATACCTCTCATCTGGCAATGTTGCAATGGCTAACTCGATGAAAAGAGGATTGAAAGTTCTTTCCTTCTCTTTCTCTTTCTAACTAACTAACTAAGTTGCAATGGCTAACTCGATGAAAAGAGGATTGAAAGTCTTATTTCCCTTGTGGCATCATTCTTGTTGACCATACATAGTTGCAATGGCTAACTCGATGAAAAGAGGATTGAAAGATAGTCCCAGCGGCGGACTGGCATTCTAATAATATATGAATGGCGTTGCAATGGCTAACTCGATGAAAAGAGGATTGAAAGCCTTGATGTACCTGTGTATCTTAACCACATCATTCTCATACAGTTGCAATGGCTAACTCGATGAAAAGAGGATTGAAAGTCTATGAATAGCATTTTGATTACTTCCCTTATAGAGTCCGTTGCAATGGCTAACTCGATGAAAAGAGGATTGAAAGTATGTGGCCTTTATCTCTCTAACATTATTATAAGTCAACTCGTTGCAATGGCTAACTCGATGAAAAGAGGATTGAAAGCCTACTATTTTCCTCACTTCTCTGTTAAAGTCCTCTGCATTAAGTTGCAATGGCTAACTCGATGAAAAGAGGATTGAAAGTTCCATGACTTTCAAATACAGATATTAAACCACAATCACCACGTTGCAATGGCTAACTCGATGAAAAGAGGATTGAAAGAGGCCAAAGCTAAATAAAGAACTCTTAAGAAAGAGCTTGACAGGTTGCAATGGCTAACTCGATGAAAAGAGGATTGAAAGAGTCCTATCATTGCTTTATTGTCCTTAATAGTCATGTCAAGTTGCAATGGCTAACTCGATGAAAAGAGGATTGAAAGCCCAATTCTTACCCTCATATTTAATTTGCCATTTCCCTCTGTTGCAATGGCTAACTCGATGAAAAGAGGATTGAAAGTTAGTCAACACTCCACTCATCATTTCATTGAACAGCTCTATCGTTGCAATGGCTAACTCGATGAAAAGAGGATTGAAAGATAAGCCACCCTTCATCAATGGCAGCCAGCCCCTCTCCTGGGCGTTGCAATGGCTAACTCGATGAAAAGAGGATTGAAAGATGGGGTCACATTTCGGCGCTTTGAGCTCCTTCCTACCGAAGAGAGGTTGCAATGGCTAACTCGATGAAAAGAGGATTGAAAGAGATATATTTCATAGTCAAGCAATTTGCATCTCTTTATGTTGCAATGGCTAACTCGATGAAAAGAGGATTGAAAGTGCATTTTGGGATAAGATATACATCAACAATATGTGTATTAATGTTGCAATGGCTAACTCGATGAAAAGAGGATTGAAAGATAGCTTCACTACGATCGAAAAGCTGATACTCTTCACCGTTCAGTTGCAATGGCTAACTCGATGAAAAGAGGATTGAAAGACAATCTTTTGGTGCAGCACTAATATTGCACCATCCTTCACAGTTGCAATGGCTAACTCGATGAAAAGAGGATTGAAAGAGGAATATCTATCTTAGCTTTTATTTTAAACCATAATGTTTATGTTGCAATGGCTAACTCGATGAAAAGAGGATTGAAAGCTTGCTCTGACTTACCTCTTGCCTTCAAAAACTTGACTGCTGTTGCAATGGCTAACTCGATGAAAAGAGGATTGAAAGTTTAACATCGAAATTGCGTCTTGTAATCTTTCCGTCCTCGTTGCAATGGCTAACTCGATGAAAAGAGGATTGAAAGGCATCACTTGGTCTGAGATGTCTATCCCTCAAACCGACTGCATGTTGCAATGGCTAACTCGATGAAAAGAGGATTGAAAGCATCATACATCAGCTTTTGAATCAATTTAGTGTCATCATCAGTTGCAATGGCTAACTCGATGAAAAGAGGATTGAAAGCTTAACTGTTTATTCCAGTTCATATTCATGCCTATACTATTGTTGCAATGGCTAACTCGATGAAAAGAGGATTGAAAGGTTCTATAGTCACAACATTCCTCATCATTGCACTATTCTATAAGGTTGCAATGGCTAACTCGATGAAAAGAGGATTGAAAGTGCCTAAAAATTTAGGCACTCTTTTGAGTAATTTTTTACGTTGCAATGGCTAACTCGATGAAAAGAGGATTGAAAGGTTATTAAGCCTTACCTTCCTCCCCACCTTATCCTTGAAGTTGCAATGGCTAACTCGATGAAAAGAGGATTGAAAGTAATTTCTGCCTCAATAGGCAACTCTTGACCATCAGGTAACCACGTTGCAATGGCTAACTCGATGAAAAGAGGATTGAAAGTAATTAGCTTCCTTGCCTGCTCAGGAGTTACCTTCTGTTGCAATGGCTAACTCGATGAAAAGAGGATTGAAAGTTATTACCCTTATGGGGGTCAACTCAATGATTTAGCTGTTGCAATGGCTAACTCGATGAAAAGAGGATTGAAAGAGAAGGCTATGGTCGACTGGGAGTATAAGTGCGTTAAAGACATAGTTGCAATGGCTAACTCGATGAAAAGAGGATTGAAAGGTTCTAGAGAATTGAATGTAGCATTTACACTATACTTTAAGTGTTGCAATGGCTAACTCGATGAAAAGAGGATTGAAAGTGCCTAAGGCTAAAGCCAAGGCCAAAGCTAGCACTAGCACAGTTGCAATGGCTAACTCGATGAAAAGAGGATTGAAAGGGTGCTGGTCCTAGAGCTTCTGGAGGTGGAGCTGGAGAAGTTGCAATGGCTAACTCGATGAAAAGAGGATTGAAAGACTTTCAACTATGTAGTACGACAAGTTGCCGGAGCTACCGAGAGTTGCAATGGCTAACTCGATGAAAAGAGGATTGAAAGATTACTCCCAGTCTAAATTCCTCCAGCAATGGGTCATTGTTGGTGGTTGCAATGGCTAACTCGATGAAAAGAGGATTGAAAGCAGTATCAGAGGATGAGCTCTATAACAGCAAATACATGAACAAGTTGCAATGGCTAACTCGATGAAAAGAGGATTGAAAGCTGGTCTCTGTTACTAAGGTGTATAGCTTATTACCCTTAACGTTGCAATGGCTAACTCGATGAAAAGAGGATTGAAAGCTTTATCAATCCTGTTTTGTTCTGTGTATAAATCATCATTCTCGTTGCAATGGCTAACTCGATGAAAAGAGGATTGAAAGTATAAACCCTGTATGGCTTCCCTTCGATAATCCTTTGGTGCAGTACTAAGTTGCAATGGCTAACTCGATGAAAAGAGGATTGAAAGAGTTAGGTCGGATAAGTTCACTCTATACTCTTTGTCCTGACGTTGCAATGGCTAACTCGATGAAAAGAGGATTGAAAGTGCGTACGGTATAAGTATGGTAATACTAGTATTTTATTTTGCGTTGCAATGGCTAACTCGATGAAAAGAGGATTGAAAGTTTAGAACCATGGTACTCACATTCTTCTCTACTTCTCTAAATAGGTTGCAATGGCTAACTCGATGAAAAGAGGATTGAAAGAGCAATCTAGTGCGGTAATAATCAGCTATTTCTGCGTCGATATGTTGCAATGGCTAACTCGATGAAAAGAGGATTGAAAGATTATATACCATACGCATCCGGCCCTCTATAGTAGGATGTTGCAATGGCTAACTCGATGAAAAGAGGATTGAAAGTCATTTTCCGCAACAATATTGTATGTATATAGACCGTCATACGTTGCAATGGCTAACTCGATGAAAAGAGGATTGAAAGATGGCTTACTTTGACCATGTTATTTATTATGCTAAACATCTAGTTGCAATGGCTAACTCGATGAAAAGAGGATTGAAAGAACTGTATTCCTACGTAGGAAACTGGCATTACATTAGCGACCTCGTTGCAATGGCTAACTCGATGAAAAGAGGATTGAAAGAGCTCTGTCGTGCAGGCGTATTGCCTTGCTAGTTGCTCAGGTTGCAATGGCTAACTCGATGAAAAGAGGATTGAAAGTTATATCTTCGATTATGTCTACGTCTGCACCAGATAGATACACGCAGTTGCAATGGCTAACTCGATGAAAAGAGGATTGAAAGAATATTGCTATTCTTTCATTATCACGATAGACCATGAGATGTCGCAATGGCTAACTCGATGAAAAGAGGATTGAAAGTATGAGCATTGACATTGAAATAAGGCTAGCAAACAGTCGCAATGGCTAACTCGATGAAAAGAGGATTGAAAGGCAATTTAGGTGTGGTTTTAGAGAAATATTTTTAAAGGTATAA
>JBKBIE010000030.1:0-7242 GCA_046299465.1 Candidatus Nitrosocaldus sp. | reverse complement strand
TGTGTATGCAAATGCACCAAGTGGTCCTATACCAATACAGAGTTGGAACTGGGCTCCAAGCACTATACCAGATCCATTCATATGGCTTAGCGGTCCAATACCCATGACGGAAGCAGGGCAATGGAGTATAGTTGCTGACTTTACAACTAACGGTACTGTAGTACTAAGCATACCAGTAACATTCAATGTTGTTCCAGAGAGCCTGATAGGTGCGATAGGTGTAGTTGGGGGTTCATTTGCAGTAATTGCATACAGGATGAGGAAGAAGAGAAGTATTAGCAGTAGCAACTAAGAGAGGCTTAATCACCTTTTTATTTATTTACTTATTTATTTACTTACTTATTTATTTACTTATTTATTTAATGAATTTACTTATTTAATGAGAAGGTATTAGATAAAGATATCATCTATGCTTGTACTCTTTAACAAGCCTAAGGAAGTACTTATGCAGCCTTGTATCTCCTGAGAGTTCAGGATGAAATGATGTACCTATAATATTGCTTTGCTGTACAGCAACTATCTTACCGTTACCATTGCCTATACTACCACTCTTATCATCAAGCCTTGCAAGTACATCCACACTATCCCCAGTGCTTCTAACCACAGGAGCCCTTA
Organism: Candidatus Nitrosocaldus sp.; assembly: GCA_046299465.1. Lineage (GTDB taxonomy): Archaea > Thermoproteota > Nitrososphaeria > Nitrososphaerales > Nitrosocaldaceae > Nitrosocaldus. Next base: position 6,627 of record JBKBIE010000030.1, on the reverse strand, counting down.
TGAAGACACCCCTGAATGGTTGCTCTCCAATAACCTTTATCTTAAGATCTGCCTCGAATGAGTCTATCTGCCTACCAAATGCATTCCTCTCAACCGTAACATCCAATAGGTTGAGTAACTGCTGCCTAGTCTCGCCAACAACCCTATCATATGCCTTCTTTGCTAGAAGTATCATACCAGCACATGTGCCCATAACAGGCATGCCAGATGATATCCTCTCCCTTAAAACTTTGAGTGAGCCATTGAGCATGGCAAGCGTACCTATAACAGTACTCTCTCCTCCAGGTATTATAAGCCCATCCACTCCTGCAATATGCTCTGGATACTTCACCTGCACTACACTACCATCTAGGTTCAGTGATCTTAATGCCTCTCTAGTTGCACTGAGATTCTCCTCTACATCCCCTTGGAGCGCTAATATGCCTATTGTTATGCCCATCTTGAACACCTGCTCACTCATCCTATATCATCATTGCCATTATCATTATAGCATCATGCCTCACTACCCCTCTCCTGCATCCTCAACTCTAATGTCTTGATGTCCATACCAAGCATAGACTTGCCCTCATCTATAAGCCTCTGAGCCTCCATAACCGTCTTGGGGTCATCCCAGTATGTTGTTGCTATGACTATTGCCCTAGCCCTCTCCATAGGATCTTGGCTCTTGAATATGCCTGAGCCTACAAATACACCATCACACCCTAGACTCATGAGCATTGCAGCATCGGCAGGTGTGGTTATCCCTCCAGCAGCAAAGTTAACCACAGGTAATCTCCCAAGCCTAGCAGTCTCTAGCACATAAACGTATGATACCTTGAGTTCCCTTGCTATCTTTATAAGTTCTTGCATATCCCCATCCTGGTATACAGCCTTTATCCTTCTTATCTCATTGTTGAGAATCCTTATATGCTTGATCGCCTCTGCAACATTCCCTGTACCAGGCTCGCCTTTGGTCCTTATCATTGCGGCACCCTCCTCTACCCTCCTTAGCGCTTCACCAAGGTTCCTTGCACCGTTAACGAATGGTACCGTAAAGTCCCACTTCCATATATGCCTCTCCTCATCTGCTGGTGTTAACACCTCAGACTCATCTATCATATCAACACCAACTGCTTCAAGTACTCTAGCCTCCTCAGTATGCCCTATCCTACACTTAGCCATTATTGGTATGGTCACATGGTCCCTTATCTCTTCTATCACCTTTATGCTTGCTGTCCTAGCAACCCCTCCAGCCTTCCTAACATCATAGGGAAGTTTATCAAGCACCATAACAGCAACGGCACCAGCATCCTCTGCGATCTGTGCTTGTTCCACACTAGTAACATCCATTATAACCCCATGCTTCTGCATATGCGCAAAGCCACGCTTGAGTAACGTTGTACCTCTGGTTACTGGTAGAGTATCTATCATACCAATCCTTACGCCTTTAGCATTCAACTCGGTTGAGATTAGTGATATAGTGCTTGTACCCTCGCTCATCATCCTATACTATCATTATCTTGCATACAATCCAGATATATTTAGTTAACCTCCTCATGTAGCATTATATGCTTATAAGCACAGGAGATATCCAATGTTGGTATAGGCTAAAGGATTCTTGATTAGTTGATTATTGATTAGTTGGTAGCCAATCACAAGCAACAATATATCAGGATAAGCCCTGGAGGCATCTACTCATATCAAACTCGTACCCAGCAGGCTCGCTCATTATATGCATGAGCATGCATCTAAGCCTTATAAGTAATGGAGGTACATCCGATGGCGCAAACTCATCAGTTCTGATATCCTCAGCCCACCTTATACTCTTGCTTTTCCCATCAAGTATTATAATAACAGTGTACCTAGTGAAGGTATCACTACTCTCAACCTCGTCTCTAAGGTTAGGTGTCATATCAAATAGTCCAGTATCAATTATGAATGATTCGATAGTCTTTAACATCTCTCTAGTAATACTGAACTCCTTCTGTATACTGTTGATACCTTGCTGCATAATGTACAGTGCCCTACCATCTGCCTGTATGCTAATGCTCTCAACCTTCTCTGCGGCAAACCTTTCCACAACACCAAAGCTCACACGCCTCATCTCCTCCTTTGTGAATTGAATGCTAATACCTCCTCTCTCCAGTTGTGATTTACTGCTACTGCTCTCACTAATGTATGATGAGATTATCTGTATTGCAAAGATAGTTATAATTGATAGAGTAGCGATGAGTAGCGCAAATATAGCCTTCTTAGAGAGTATCATATATATTGGTAGATTAGACAGTAGATAAAAACATAACACTAATGAGCATATACTGGATAAACATTTATTATATGTTGGTAGGGAGTATAATCACTTGAATCTATTCAAGCGTAAGACAGATAATGGTGGTAGTAATGTATGCGAGTACTGTAATGTGGAGTTTCAAGATAGAGAGCATCTGGAGAGGCATAAGAAGGTAGCACATAGGAAGGGCCGTTGATGGTTTGCTGTTATCTTGTTGGTTGTTGTTAAGATTAATATCAAAGCCAATATGATTATTACAAGGGGGTCGTAGCCTAGCAAGGGAGGGCGACAGTTATAAAGGGAACCGCAAAGGGCTCCAGAGGTATACGGGTCATCTGACGAAAGGATGATGTGGCTCTGGAGCTGCAGTGACCCGTAGGTCAGGGGTTCAAGTCCCCTCGACCCCACCACCATCTAAATTGATAGATAATAGTTTGACAAAAAGTAATTGAGTTATCTCTTCAGTACTCGCTTCTCTGGCTGTAATATTTTATCATTCTACTCATAAATGCCATAATTATCATAGAATATACTATACCATACTGGATGTGTAGACCTATAGCATAGTAGATAACTCTAGCGAATGAGAGGTTAAGGTCGTTTATGATCCTACCAGATCTATCAGATGTAATATCACTATAACTCTCTAGGGTAGGCATAACTAGCATATAGGATACTGGTAGGAAGAAGAGTAACCATACTAGCACACCAACTATAATACCATAGATGAGCGCTGTATTGAAGTTAGATACTACACTAAACAACCTTTTAACTACCACTATAGGGATAGATGCAACTAGGCCTATCAACGCCCCTGCAGTTATATGCATGACTATACCCATCCCTAGTGCATCCAACCCATCAAATCCAAGTGAGTAACCTATTATGAGATAGAATAGACCATGAGGGTAGTTCATTAGTGCTTCACCAGCAAATATCAATCCTGCTACTACAAGAGTAGCAATAAATCCTGCTAAAAGTCCGACCGCCAGTATCTTCATCCCCTCTTTAGCCTGAATATATAGAGTCATAGTTATCTATATGCTAAACATATATTTTACCTTTATGCTTCTCTATGTTAAAATATAACTATTAGAAGGTGCTAATTATGTATTATCATGATTATCTTTACATTTATCTATAAATTATTCGTATATAAAAATCAACTAGTAGAATAGCATATAAGTTGGGAGAGAGAAAGAAGTGATATATGGTAGATGATAGCGAAAGGAGCGCAATATACAAGATAAGATGGGAGATAGTTGTAATGGCCATTTCGCTTATACTCATTGCTGTTGTAGTGTATGCTATACCTAACGACTTTAGCTTAAAGATGTTAGAGGAGAGGCAGAAGCAGAGGGCACTGGAGCAGACAGGTGTACAAGGACAAGGAGAGAGTAGTGGGACTAAGGGAGGTAATGAAGTTACTCTACCATAATATAATTTATATAATTTACATTACTGCTACGTTATAGTGGTAGTATATTAAGCGAATATTATAACAGATAATAAAATATAACAATAATAACAGTTAATAATAACAGTTAATAATAAATATAACAATAATAAATGTAACAATGATAATAAAAATCTAGTTGGAGAAGATATACTCCCTGAAGCCCTCTCCCCTCTTCCCTATACTGATTAATACAAACTCACCTCTCTTACTTACTATCCTCTCCTCAACGCTCCTAATTCCTCTATGTAACTGCTCATACTCTTCCATGCTTATCTTCCTCCTCTCTCCTATCTCTCTCTCAAGATCCATCCTGCTGACTACCTCCTTGTACCTATCCTGTATAACCCCAGAGAATGCCATTGCGCTGCAGCCAGAGCCATAGGATGCAAACCCGACCCTTAGCCCTGCAAGATCTCTACCCTTCCTATACTCATACTCTAACTCACTCCTAAAGCCCATGTAGAGCGATCCCGTGTATAGGTTCCCAACTATCTCTGATGCCTTGAGCGAACTCGCTAACTTGCTCTCAAATACTTGCTTATACTCCTCAGTCTCCATGAACCTCCTCCTGAACTCCTCATCCCTCTTCATGAACTCCTTATCTGATAGTATAGCCTCTATAGTGCCCATGCCCTCTGGTGGCTTCGGTTCCTCCATACCAATCTTTGCTATTATCTGCTTCCACTTTGGTAAGTTCCTCCATTCATGCCTCAGCAGGAATGCTAGAGCATTCTTGCCCATCTTTGAGTATGGTAGATGCAGGGCTAGAAGATCTATATGGTCTATTATCGTCTCATCCTCTCTCAACTTTATAAGCCCTGTCTCTATAGCCTTCTGCTTGTACATGAGCATGGCCTTCTTCACATATATAAGGTAGGCTAGGTTTGAGTATTGTCCATTGACTATTGGTGTAGATCTAGCAAATGGTCTATAGAAGTCATGCTCGTTGCTTATAACAGTAGATGTTACCTTCTGATCGAATGCTAAGAGACGTGGCTCCTCCTTTATGAGCATTGCAACTGCCCCAGCACCTTGCGTATACTCGCCAGAGGAGCCTATATCGTATTTGGCTATATCACTTACTATAACTATTGCGTACTTGCCATTATGCTCATCGCACCTTATCCAATTGGTGTTATCGTAGAGCGCATATGAGCCAGAGACGCATGCGAACTTGCACTCTATACCTCCACAGTGCTCAAACGAGCCCTGCCCATATATCTGCTCAAGCATGCCTATAACATAGGAGTTCATTGCCTTGGACTCATCGAGCCCAGACTCTGTTGCAACGTATAGCCTCCCTATATCACTAGGCTTAAGATCGTTCTTCTGCATAAGCCTTAAGCAGGCATTGGCTGCCATGCATGCTGGGTCTTGATCGGCATCTATTATAGCCATCTTCTTTATGCCTATACCGAACTCCAACTTGCTAGGATCGATCCTCCTCGCCTCAGCAAAATCCTTAAAGTCTATATAGAGTGGAGGTACGTATATCGCTATATCATCTATGCCTACACTCTTCATTGCTATTAGCAGGGATATCCTTCCTTATATATTCTATGGATAATGATGTTATATTATGTTATGGAAAGAGATAAAGTTATGCCCTTCCTCCTCCTAATAGAATTATGGTAAGGATAGTTAGGGCAGATCCGTGGTGGAGGAGCATGAGCATGGATGAGGTTGGGGAGTTCCTTAGCAGACCATTACTCATGCGCCTTGCAATAGTGGATAGAGATCTATACCCTATAGTCCATCCCCTCTGGTTCATATATAAGGATGGAGTATTCTACCTTGAGGTTCATAAGGAAGGTAAGAAGGCTAGGTTGCTAAGGAGCAGTAGCAAGGTCTACTTCCTCGTCGATGATTATACTGATGGCAAGCCTAGGGGGGTTAGAGGCAAGGGCAATGCCTTCCTGCTTGATGATGCTGAACTTGCAAGGAGTATCATGAGAGAGTGTGTGATAAGGTATCTGGGCTCTGCAGAGAAGCAGTTGAGTAAGAGGCTCATAGAATCTAGCAAGGATAACGTCGTGGTCAAGGTTGAACCGTTGGTATTTGCCACATGGATAGCATGATGATAGCCTAGTGTGCAAGATAACCGATCGAGTAATGAGTACGGGCCCGGCGGGCTTCGATCCCGCGACCCTCGGATACCTTCCCTTCCTCCTTTCCCTCCTTTCCCATCATTCTTCACCTCTGGTATCTCAGCAGGCTAAAAGTCTCACCATGCATCCGATGCTCTACCTAGCTGAGCTACGGGCCCTCATCCATCCTATAACAATCAACCCACTCTAGGCTAGATTTTAATCTTACCTGCTTGGATTAAAAATTTTAAAGGGGTATGAGGAAGAGTTATGATAGGGGATATGGGATAGGGTAAGACCCATGTGTGGCTAGTGGGTGGGCAGGCAAACTGGCAGCATGAATCTCCTATCTGCGCCCTGGTAGTATAGAGGCGTCAAGCCGTAAAACCTGGTCTAGTATGCGGGTCTGTCACACCCGCGGCCCGGGTTCGAATCCCGGCCAGGGCGCCAAATCCTTGCTTCTACGCTCCTTATCACGCTCCTTATTATAGTATGATGAGGAGCAATACTAATAGTAAGGACAAGCAGGATAAGCATAACATAGGCAGTAAGAAGGATAAGCAAGGCAAGAGCAACAACAAGAGTATCCATGCCAATGCCAGTATCAACATCAATACTAATACCAATACCAACACTACCAGCAGTACCAATACCAATACCAATACCAATACCAGTAATAGCAACGGTAGTAACGAGAGTAGCGCTCGCATTAACAGTAGTAATGGTAAGGGCAAGGGTAGGAGTAGGGGCAAGAGCAATGGTACTGACAGCAAGGCTGAAAGAAATGCAGCAAGCAGAAAGGTAAAGGGAAA
>JBKBIE010000029.1:0-8512 GCA_046299465.1 Candidatus Nitrosocaldus sp. | reverse complement strand
ACCAAGGCTCAAGATAGATGTACCAGGTTATGTAAAGGGTATGATAGATGTAGTGGTAGAGATTGTTGATGAGAATATAGAGGAGGTTACATACAGCATAGACGACTCTATACCATCACCACTCCCCATAGATGGTAATAACAAAGATGTAATTAAAGGCAGAGGTATGGAAGGTTATCTTACTACTAGTAGCAGTGATAATAGTAGCATTGGTAGTACTAGCAGTATTGGTAATAGTAAGAATAGTGATAGCAAGAATGCAATTATAAGCGTTATACCTATAGATAGAGAGAGCAATAGCAATAACAATGACAATAGCAATAGTAATAAGAGTAGCAGTAATACCAGTGATATCTCTACAAGGACGGTTAGGATAAGCATAGATACAAGCAGGTTGGTTGATGGGCCACATACTATCACATTAGCAGCAAAGGATAGTGTAGGGCATAGATCGCTCAGTAGCTCAAAGTTCATAGTGGATAATACTCCTCCGCTTGTACTCGTCAATGGACTGGATCAGCTTGATGATGTTATTGGTGTTAGGGATGAAGGTAATGGTAGTGATCCTAGACCAATAAGAGGCATACTTAGATTCAGTGTTAGCGTGAAGGATGCCAATCCTAGTTCATTGAAGATAATCCTTCCAGATGGGAGTACGGTAGAGGATATAAAGGATTATAAGCATAGATACAACAAAGTTAGATGATGGCATACATGAGGTTAAGATTGTTGCTGAGGATAGGGTAGGTAATGTATCTGAAGAGGTGAGGAGATTTAAAGTAGATAACACACCTCCAAGCATATCTATACTGGAGGAGGATGGTAAGACAGTATCAGGTATATTAGAGTTAAGATACTCCATAGTTGAGGAGAACCTTAAACAACTGCTCTTAGCAGTAGATGGTAATGCTAGAGTAATAGAGAATACAGGTTCTATAGTAATAGATACCAAGGATTTAATAGATGGTAGGCATAAGGTTGAGATAATAGCAGAGGATCTTGCAGGGCATAAGAACAGTGCAGGCATAGAGTTCATAGCAATGAACTATGAACCAGTTATAAAGGCTCAGATAGAGGATGCAAGAATAAGTGCACAGAACACAGGTCTAGCTATTGGGCTTGCCATAGGTGCTGGTGTAGCAACAGCAGTGGTTATTATGGTGATGAGGTATAGAACTAACGGCAGTAATAAGGGTATAGAGGTACAGACATGACACTAAACATTACCTTATCATAGCATCATAATTAATTAGCCCAGTTAATTAGAAGATATAGATGTAGATAGATTAGGCATTACCCTACTCTCATATCAATAAATTTAAAATAAGGTATATTGAAATATCTGGTGATGGTAGGGGGAGGAGAGGCTCGCAGGGAGGAGAGGATATCCCGTAGAGAGTTCCTCAAACTCATGGCTGCTGCTGGTACGGTGTTATCATTCACGCCATTCATAGATTGGGGTAAGTTCATGCCCCGTGCTGCCTCTGGCAAGATAGAGAAGACTGCAGTTGAACTGCCAGATGGCACACATGCAAATGTTAAGACATTCCCCCCGAACCATGCTGAGACTGTCATATACCCAAAGACTGGCGATAGGGTTCTTGATCAGGAGCCATTCAGGGTATGGAAGGTTGTAAGATTAGCAGAGGAGATGGGAGGTGCAAGGAACGATGCATCTGCATTCAGATGCTATAGTGATGTATGCCTTCATCTCTGGTGTCTATGGACGTATAGGTCAGAGGAGGGTAAGAAGAGGGGAGAGTGCCCATGCCATGGCAGCATGTATGATATGAGGACTGGGAAGGCCATAGCAGGACCAGCATTCTTCCAGTCGCCTCCAGCAAACCTTCTACCCAAACTTGATCTCGAGGTTGATTCTAACGGCTACCTATGGATATTACCTCCAACATTCTCTCTAGATAAGAATGGTATAATAGGCTTCGGTAGGTTTGAGAAGGGAGTGAATGCGTAATGAGTATTCAGAAGGGGGATAATGGACTTGTAAGGTTCTTCAAGTGGCTCTGGCAAGGGCTTGAGCGTACCATATTTGTAGGGATAAAGTTCACCTATCCATCAAGGTTTGTAAGCCCGATGGGCTTCCTAGGCATGTTAACATTCATAGTATTCATCATATTGGGCATAACTGGTGCACTCCTCATGTTCTACTACGAGCCTATACTGGATAGGGCATGGGATAGTGTAAAGACTATAAACGATACAATACCATATGGCTTCCATATAAGGAATATACATTATCATGCATCAAATGCAATGGTCTTCCTTGCTCTAGCACATATGTACTACCAGTACTTCTCTGGGAGATACAAGATAAGGAATGAGGTTCTATGGGTTACAGGTGTGATACTTGGCACTGTAACTATCCTTGAGGCATTCACTGGCTACGATATAATATACAATGAGAGGGCAGAGTTGGCAATAAGCATAGCCTCTTCTCTAACCAACTCTATACCAGTGATAGGACCTGAGTTAAGGGAGATGGTATTCGGCGCTGGTTTTGCTGACTTTGTACTCAGATTCTACGCTCTTCATGTCTTCATCCTCCCGATTGTGATGTTAGGGCTTATGGCTGTACACTTCCCCCGCTTCCTTGTGTTCGATGTGCCAATGGTCATGGCTGTAGCAGGGATGATATTCATAGTTGCAGGTGTATTCCCTGTAGAGTTGGGTAATAAGTTCGATCCCACAGTTGCTCCAGATATAACAGTCCCAGAATGGTACCTTGCTGGAATATACGCATTCCTTAGGACACAGTATGACAAGTTCGTTACTGGTGTGCTCTGGCCAGGACTATTCATAGCAGCATTAGCGATGATACCATTCATAGACAGGTACAAGAAGCTCTCATGGAAGGATAGACCATTGATAACCGCAATAGGTATAACGAGCTTAGCACAGATAATAGTTACAACGTACTGGGGCTTCTATATCGATCCAAACTTCAATAAACCACTACTAGATAGGATAGTCATAGACCCAATCCTATTCTATATAGTCATGCTACTTCTAGTGCCTCTCTCCTTTGGCTTCACCTATATGATGATAAAACTTGCAAAGCACTTCGAGGAGTTGAACAAGAAGGAGGCAGCAGCAAGGAAGGCCAAAGGTACTGCTGGTCTGAATATACCAATAAAGTGGGGCTGGTGGCTCCTTGTAGTACTTCTAGTATTCCAAGTCTATCTGAATATAGCAGCATACTATGCTGGCATAAATGGTTTCAAGAACGTTCAGCTGTTCATAGTTGGATTGGTGCTTGTAACATTTGCTGGGGTATTCCACCTCTACAGATACCTTAATGAGCAGGTGAAGAAGGCTAAGCCCATTGCAAAGCCAGCTCCAAAGGAGCCTACACCAAGGCCGGTAATAGAGCATAAAGAAGAGAAGAAGGAGGTAAAGCCTGTAGTAGAGGCAAAGGTGCAGGCAAGTACCATAGATACGATAGGTAAGACTCCAACAACAGCAACTACTGCTACTGTAACTACGTCATCATCTCCCCCTACATCATCTCCATCTTCATCAACATCTGGTAGTACAAGTTCCAATACTGGCTAGCAAGCAATCACTTTTTATGTGGCAAAGGGGCAAGCGATATATAGATATAGACTATATCATAAGGCAGATATATACACTTATTTAATTACCTCTTATTAGGTTTTATTACAATATTTACCTTTAAAAGTAAATGAAGAGACTATATACCAAAATTAAGGTTATTCATAAATTTACCCTGTTATATGGTCTATAATTCCCTATAATATTAATATACGGAACATTTATATAATTCTACTCCTATTCAGATATGATGACGAATATACATATAATATGGGTGATAAGTTTACTTTTATTACCCATATTGGTAATAAATGCCAACGCTGTAGATGTAGATCAGAAGCAACCTAGTACATTGCCAGTAAAGATGAGGACAGATAAAGATATGTACATATGTGGTAAGGATGAAAAGGTTATTGTATCAATATCAGGTAACCCAAATACAACATACACTCTAGTTGTAACCAAACCAGATAACACGGTACTAACCTATACCATTACTACCGATGCATCTGGCAGCGCTTCCATCAGCATACCATTATCAGTATCTGAGCCATCTGGTACATGGATTCTAACACTCTACGATTCAAATAAAAGGGTTGTAGCAGAGTGGAAGTTCCATGTAAAGTGTGAGAAGGAACCAACTCCAGAGCCTATGGAGCCATGCTTGACAGTTGTTAGTGATACATCAACGTTCGTCGATAGAGGTAATACGGTTCTAGTCAACTTTACATGGCCAGCGCCAATAAACAGCAATGATCTAGGCGTTACAGGAGCAAAGACCATATGGTCAAGCAATGGACTGGATACCAACAATCCATACACTTTCACAAGGTTCTTCCTTCTACCCTCAGGGAATGCATATAGCGCTATGTTGACCATAAATGCAGATGATCAGTGGATGGATCTGAAGGTAAATGGCCAATTCGTGGCAAGCGAACCCTTCCCAGGATGGGGCAATGTACATACATATGATGTATCAGCATATCTGCAGCCAGGGCTTAACACGCTAGAGGTCAAGGCCGTTGATATAGGACAGGCAGTTGCAGCACTTGCGTACAAGTTGGATGTGAAGTGCAAACCAATACCAGCATCAACACACTGGGACAAGATAATCTTTACCATAGATGTTAAACAGGTTCAACCTTCTCCAACACAGCCAGGGAATGAGGAATTAGTTAAGAAGTTAAGGCCATTAATTGGCAAGACTCTAGACATAAAGGTTAGGGATGAGCCAAGCGAGATTGCTGCGTTAGAGGATACAGTAAAGGCATTCCTTGCTGCAAAGTATAACCTTAGCAAACAGGATCTAGCCTATATAACTGTAAAGATAGTTGAGGTTGAGTATGCTATAGATCCTAACGTGCATGGTAAGATGGTACCTTCAGAAGGGCCGCAGAAGCCTACTGAAGCAAGTAGTAGTACTAAAGGTAATCGCATGAATATGGATATAGATGGTAAGATAGGCGATGGAGTATATTATGCACTACCCCTGATGGGTATAGGCATAGCAGGAGGATTAGGAGCATTCATAGCAATGAGGTACAGAAGGGGGCAGAACTACTAATCCAATCAGAACCTTTTATTTATTTTTTATTTTTTATATACTTTATATATCTATGCAGGGCAATATCCTTGTATCGCTAACCCCTTTGATTATCTGTATCTTCCTCATCACTATGTTGTAGATGCCCTTGAAGTCCCTAGCCTCTATTACTGCTAGGATATCGCAGTGCTCAGATACAGCATGAGCCTCTCTAACACCATCTATCTGCCTTATTATGTTGGCAGAGGCTATAACATCCCTCCCAGGCTCAAGATCGATCTCTATGTATGCACGCATGCTTGCATTACTCTGCTAGTGATAAAAGCAGTTAGGTCTACTAACCTTTATAAGTATGGTAAAGTAGAGTAGACGATGCATGTAGTATGGCTGTAACAAGGGAGCAGAGCCCATTCGTTATAGGGGCAGTAGCATTCGTGCTAATGATCGGGGTAGCGATATCCTACTACCTCTTCTCTTACCTGCCAGAGATAAATAGGAAGCCTACATTCCCTGCAGAGTGGATCAATCCTCCAAAGGAGACTGTGATAAAGATAGTTAACGGTGCATTCGATCCAAACCAACCAGATAATTTTGTACCAAAGAGGGTTACAATTAACATAGGCATAGATAACAAGGTTGTATGGATCAATGATGATATAACTGCTCATACTGTCACATCTGATACCGATTACCATGATCATTATAGTGGGCCATTCGACTCAACAGCAAAGGAGCATTGGGATGAGTTGCCACCAAACGGCTATCTTAGTCCTGGTAGTAGATGGGAATTCGTATTCGTTGAGCCTGGGGAGTATCCATATCATTGTATACCCCATCCATGGATGCAAGGTACCATAATTGTGAAGAAGCCTACAGCATAAAATAGTATAGCAGCCAACATAGCTATAACATCTATAACTTGAGTATTATATTTCATATCAACCAGTAGTGAACGATACATTATCCACTGCAATATAAGGTAACAGGGAGTCTAGAACCAGCCTCCTCTCCTTGGATACCATAGATATATCCTTCAGGGCATCGTATATGTTGCCTGCAACCATAATCTCCCTCACAGGATATGCAACCTCTCCATCTATTACCATATAGCCTCCCTTCACTACACCAGAGAAGATACCATCTACAGCATTAACATTGCCAGAGAACCTGTTTATCACTATACCATACTTAACCTCTCTTATCATATCCTCATACTTCACGTTACCTCCATCAACTATCAGGTTTGTAGTATCTATGGATGGTGGGGATGCTATGCTCCCTGCTGCATTTCCAGTACTCTCTATACCAGATTTGCTTGCTGTATACATGTTATGTATGAATGTCTTGAGTATACCCTTCTCCACTATAACATTCCTCCTGTGAGCAACACCCTCCCTATCGAAACTACTTGCGCCTATACCCTCTGTGTATGTTGCATCATCAATTATGGTTACTACATCTGCTGCAACCCTCTTGCCAATCATCCTAGCAAACCTACTTGCACCTCTCTGCACATTGAATGCATTTATGGCAAAGGTTATGGGATCCTTGAAGAGTTCCAGGAATGCATTTGGCGTCACTATCATAGTACCCTTGAAGTTCTCGCCCTTTCTGCTGTTGAGTGAGCCTACAACATTCTTAGCAAACTCTTCAGCAGTTGCTATCGTATCTATACCCTTGATACTATGGCTAGAACCCATCTGTACATCAAAGTTAGATACCATACCACTACTACCACTACTACCGTTATCCCTAGCCATACCCATTATACTCCATGTTAGTATGCTGATCCTCTCCCAAGCCTCTATACCATTAGAGTTGCGTACACAATGCTCTATAGATGATGACTCGAATAGCCCACTATCTACCATAACCCTTGGATCGTACCCCCTTGCAGCATTAAGCATATCATTGGCATACCTTGCAATATCCTCTACAGTAAGGTTATCAACCCCCTTATCATATATACCATTGAGTCTAGTTATCCTGTACCTGTTACTAGGTAGCCTCTGATGCTTATCTGATGGGCATGCCCTTGCTATACTCATGGCAGTATTGATAGCATCCTTTACCTTCTCGACATCTAACGTGTTTATTGAGGCAAAGCCTACTGCTCCATTCAGTATAACCCTTATCCCTATCCCTAGAGGCTCATTGGTCTTTACATGTTTAAGATCATTACTCTCTATATATGCTGTTATATGCTTGCTCCTGCTAGCATAGGCCTCAACCTCGCTTGCACCTAGCCTTAAAGCCTCATCAACTGCTAATGAGCATATCTCTAGAAGATCTACATCTTTACATACATCTTTACCTGTATCTTCATCTTTTCTAGCCCTCCTCTGACTACCCTTACCATCATTGTTACTCTTACTCTTACTATTACTATTAATACCCCTCCTCTTGCTACTACTCATTGTACACCACCTATTATTGCAGTACACCTTATGTATGGTCCTCCACCATCAACCTTCATCGGCTGATACTTACCACAGTACCCAGTACCTATATCGTATCTAAAGTCTTTGCTACTGCTAACAGCATCAACGCTCTTTAGAACATCCATAGTTATACCAGATATGCTCACTCCTTTGAAGAGTTCCTTTACCTCTCCATGCTCTATTAGGTAAGCCTCCTCTGCACCAAACATGAACTCACCATTTGCATCTGCCTGCCCATTCCTTGCTCCCTTGAGTAGATAGCCATGCTTAACCTCTTTGATCATCTCATCTAGACTATAGTCTCTAGGCTCAATGTATGTATTCCTCATCCTTATCAATGGCTCATCATCATACTCAAATGCTCTTGCATTACCAGTAGGTTCTACACCAAATATGTATGCACTCTCCCTATTGTGTAGATATGAACTTAGTATACCTTTATCTATTATCCTTACACTCTTTGCTATAACACCTTCATCATCCACTAGAGTAGTGCCAGCAGCATTTGGTACTATATTGGATGTTCCACTATCAACAAGTGTAACTAGTTCGCTTGCTACCTGCTTACCTAGCAGATCCTTTGCTATTGAACCTGAGAGTACAAAGTCAGCCTCAACGAGATGCCCTATAGCCTCATGTGATAGCAATCCTACCATTGCGGGATCAAGGATAACGGTTGTACGCTCACCCTTTGGTTGCTTTGCATTTAGTAGTCTAACAGCCTTGTCTGCTGCCTCCTTTGCTATAGCAAGGTGATCCATACCATTGCTCTTACCCTTGAATAGATCATCCCATCCTCCTGTGACGCATACACCCTCGCTTGCACTAACCTTGTTGCTACCTTTACCTGCTATAGCAGTAACAACGAACTCAGGCTTTGAGTCATACAACTCAGCAAGGGCACCATCGCTACTAACTATAATCTTCTCATCTATAATCTCCCTATAAAGGCATGATG
>JBKBIE010000028.1:0-8821 GCA_046299465.1 Candidatus Nitrosocaldus sp. | reverse complement strand
AGTCTTATACTATAGTTATAAATGTTGACTAGCCATATATAAACTTAGAGGATATTATCAGTACTTCCTTTCTCAACACCCCATATCCTCTTATCTATCCACCTTGGGTTACTTACCCTATAAACTATTATAGAGTCAGTATTAGTATCTATAACCTTATAAAGTCTAGATCTTCTAACTTACCCTCAGTAATCTCACCCTCAAATACAGAGTTCTGTATCCATGATAGATATTGCTTAAGTATCTTTCTTTCTTCATTGATCCTTTCTATACTAACATCAGTTAGAGATATCTCTTTGATATACAAAGAGTCCTGAACTCATACCAAGCAGTAAAAGATGGTCATGCTCCTAAACTGAACTACAGCCTACACAACTACTACCTCCTTTAAAGGATTTGACCCAAATGGGTATGGGCCGGGAGAGATTTGAACTCTCGACCTCCGCCGTGTCAGAGCGGCATCCTAACCAGCTAGACGACCGGCCCAGCAGAGCAGTTGGTATTGCACATATCTAAATACACATAAATTAATCTATCCCTATATCTAGTGTGAGGAGGCTAAGGATAGCAAGCACACAGTTCATGCTCAAGCCCTACAGAAGCCTAGACTCATTCATGGATGATGTTCTAAAGATGCTTGATATGAGCAAGGGCTGTGATATCGTTGTATTTGGTGAGTGGTTCACTCTGGGGTTGCTTGCTTCCGATATTGATATTGAGAAGGCTACATATGATGATATACCAAGAGTAGCAAGGTTTACAGATGATCTATGCAAGAGGTTTGGGGGATTGGCAGTCTCCAGAGAACAGTGTATAGTTGCTGGTACTACAGTTGAGGAGCACTCCAAAAGGTACTACGATACATGCTTCATATTCATGCCAGATGGCTCCATGAAGAGGCATAGGAAGACCCATCTCTTTCCCCTTGAGAGAGATAGATGGCATATGAGTGAGCATGATAGCATGGAGGTCTTTGAGTATAACATGAAGGATGGTACTCCTGTTAGGTTTGGCATATGCATATGCTATGAGTCACAGATACCAGAGTGCTCTAGGGTATTGGCAGTTAATGGTGCTGAACTGATCGTATGCCCATCACTAACTCTCACAGATGCTGGGTATAACAGGATTAGGCATTCATGCGAAGCAAGGTGCATAGAGAATCAGTTGCTTACTGTGCTGAGCAGTACTGTTGGTGATCTCAACCCATTCCCAGTCAAGGGTATAGGTAGATCTGCAGTGCTTTCACCATGCGATAAACCATGGCCAAGTAATGGTATCATAGCAGATGGTATGATGAATGTAGAGCATATAGTCATGGCTGAGGTTGATCTGGATGGGATAAGGATGACTAGGGAGCATGGCGATGCAAGGACACATATGGATAGGATGGAGAAGGTACAACTCTACAAGCAATGGTTTGAATGGTATGAGCAATAATTATTAACTATAGAGCCAATGGAATATGCATGAGTGACTTCTCTCTTGAAGAGAGGAGAGGTGTGTATAAAGCAATATACTCTAGGAGGGATGTGAGGACACACTTTATAGCAAGGGATATACCAGATGATATACTCTTTAGAATACTGGATGCTGCACACCATGCCCCTTCAGTAGGGTTCTCACAGCCTTGGAACTTCATAATAATAAGGGATAGAAGCATAAAGGCTAGGGTTAAAGAACTCTTCATGCAGGAGTTTGAGCGTTCCTCTAAGATGGTAGAGGATGAGGAGAGAAGGATCAAGTACCTCTCGCTCAAACTTGAAGGTATAATGGAGGCACCTGTGAATATATGTGTAACATACGATCCTAACAGATTTGGACCCTTCATAATAGGGAAGAGCAGTATACCAGAGACTGGCATATACAGTGTATGCTGTGCGATACAGAACCTCTGGCTAGCTGCAAGGGCTGAAGGTATAGGGGTAGGGTGGGTAAGCATACTGAGCAATGATAGGCTCAAAGAGGTCCTAAGGATACCTGATAGTATAGTACCTATAGCATATCTATGCATAGGGTATGTTACACGCTTTGAGAGCATCCCAGACCTTGAGAGGGCAGGATGGCTCAGTAGGCTACCCCTTGCAGATGTTCTATATTATGAGTACTGGGGCAACAGGGACTACAGTAGTAGCAGTAGTAATGAAAGCGATGTGAGAGACTAGTAGTAAATATGTAGAGAGAATAAAGCAAGAGTAACCAATCAACAAGTTAGTGGTAATGGCAGTAAGGCATAAGTCGCCCTGAAGAGTTATAAGACCATTGGTAGAAAACAGATATGATATAATGGATTTAGGAATAGCCATAGGCGTATACGAAGAGGGCTCGTGGCGCAGCATGGATAGCGCGGCAGCCTCCTAAGCTGTAGGTCGTGGGATCGAAGCCCACCGAGCCCGCCATTCATCTAAACTAATCAACCTATTCTTCAATTTATAATTCAAGGTATTACGTATATCTACTTTTTTAGTCGTTCCTGTGGTATAATCTAAATCATTCCTATGGTATCGTTAGATAATCATTACTTCTTATAATAGTATCGCCCCAACACATTATGAAAATTCTACCCTCTACCATTCTAGCATCATACATTACTGCTACTTGCGATTAATCTGCCATAAACTGCTAATTCTTACTTATGATACTTGCACTTGTATATAATGCCTCAAAGAGGCTCTTCAGTTGAGTTGCGATATGCTCATTCTCTATGTAAACCCCAGCATAGAACCTAGTTGGATTGTTAGCATTAACAAGTTCAATACCAACATATCTACCATCTAGAATAATGAAGCTGAATGGTATATCTGATACCTTCCTATCCAGTTTATCTGGGTAGAAGGGATCTGTGAGCATCTTGAACCTCTCTAGTTCATATTTATTTGCATTCTGCTTACTCATACCCATATACTCTGCTATATACCTCTCAACTAGCGTCCTATCAACTAGAACCCTTACATCAACACTCCTCCTATGCAACTCTATTGCTTTACTTATTATATGCTCATTGAGGTATCTAGTTGCATACCATGCCTGACTCTTAACATCCTTCATCTTCTCCTGTAGTATATTTATCAAGGCATCGTAATCTGTTATGAGTCTAGCATCACCGTTCTCAACCTTTATCTGTAGTAACCTGTATATCTCATCCATATCGAACCTCCCACTGTTCTTGAGTATATCTGCCATGATCAGCTTCTTCGCATTCCTTACCTGCTCGAATATCAACTGCAAACATCTCTCATACAGTATCTTGCCCATTGTAGTCTGAACATACTTACCCCTGCTCTTTGTTATTAACCCAGCATCTATGAGTTGCTTTAACCTAGTGTAGTACTGCTTCTTACTCATCGCTAGTCTCGCTGCAGTGTCAGTACTTGCATCTATACCCTCTATGCTCCCCATGAAGATTGTTAGGGCATCCCGCTTGGCAAGTATTTCCAGCAATCTGGAAGTTTCTTGGATTATGTCATCTTGCATGCTAAAATATGGGCTACGAACCTTTATAAAGTTAATGCATTAAGTAATATACTGGAAGTTGACATGGTAACATCTGTAATAATCTATATAATTAGACACTAAAGGAAAGGCTCCTGTTAGAGGCTTGGTGCGGTCGGCGGGATTCGAACCCGCGTCGCCGGCTTGGAAAGCCGATATCCTAGACCAGGCTAGACGACGACCGCACGCATAATGTATCCATCATATGCTATGTATTAATATTATTATGTAATGTTGTTCTTGTTATTCTAGCACACAGACAGGAGTGCCTTCTCTACCTCATACAGTACCCTTGCTACAACTACATGTGCTTCTAGACTATACCTACTTATTGCTATTGTATGATCTAACCTACTCCTTATTGCTGGTGAGAATGTACCTTTTGGGAATCCTCCTACAACTATGCATGCTCCTCCACCAACATCGCCAACACCGCTAATACCAACACCAACAACATCCTTAACAATACTCGCTACGTACTCAGCACTCCTCATCTCTCCTGACCTTGAGAGTCCTATCACTTTTGAAGGCCTTACCCTATCTATAAGTGTATTAAAACCCATATCTTCGATCTCTAGTAATGTATGCTTACTCTCATCACTTTCTATCTTACCTTTGGTGAATAGATCCTCCATGAGACCTATGAATCTATTGTAGTTCTTTGGTAGCCTAACATCTCTTCCTATGCTTATCACCTTATCTGCCATAGTATGCACGTATATTCTTAGCATATTATTGTAGTAGAGCGGTATGCTGGTAGCCTCTAAGAGCGAGAAGTGTGCTATATCTGGTCTACCTCTCTTGTGAGCATCCCTCAGGTTTAGCATCGCTTGATGATGGTAACTCCTATCCAATAGAATACTTTTAGGCTCTTTACCCTGCCTTCTAGAATGAGCCCTAACTGCACTATGCCATGCTATCTCCTCTGGCACCAACTCCAGTGAGGCCTCAGCTATTATAAGGGTGATCATACTAGCACCACTATCACAGCAAAGAGGAGGAGTAGGTGGTTAAAGAAGGATATAGCTAGGCAGAGGATAGAGGTACTCTTCAGGAATGTACTTGATACTGCAAGGTATGATCCTACTCTAGCAGAGAAGCAGGCTATGCTCATCAAAAAGATAAGTATGAGGTATAGGATAAGGCTTCCGTACGAGATCAGGCAGTTATTCTGCAAGAGGTGCAAGAGGCTCATAATGCCAGGAGTAACATCTAGGGTAAGAATAGGGAGATCGAGCATAAGGGCTGTGCGTATAACATGTCTGTACTGCAACCATGTATATAGGAAGATCATACCAAGGAAGAGGGATAGAATGTAATGGGATAGGTTATATGAGTTGCGATAAGAGAATAGAGAGAAGAATCTATCGATTGGTCTATTTATGTTAATCTATCGGTCTTTGACTAAGCATATATAACAGGAGTTGGGTAGGTAATACGTATGGTTAAGGCATACGATGTACCGGCGGATAGGCTTATAGCAAGGCTAGCAGATCTGCTTAAGCAGGATCAGAACATAGTGCCCCCACCATGGGCTAGGTTCGTAAAGACTGGATGCCATGCCATGAGGCTACCATATGATAGGGATTGGTGGTATGTTAGATGTGCTTCTTTGCTAAGGAAGATATACTTACATGGACCTATAGGCTTATCGGATCTAAGGTCAGAGTATGGAGGTAGGCAGAGGAGGGGTTCAAGCCCATCCCATCACAGGGATGCTGGAGGAGCAATAATAAGGAATGCATTACACCAACTCGAGCAGGCAGGGTATGTTATGAAGATGCATGGTAAGGGTAGAGTACTTACAAGCAAAGGTATGAGCCTTGTGGATAGCACAGCAAAGGAGGTATTCGATGAACTTGTCACTATTATACCAGAGTTGAGTAAATATGCTTGATTGATATATGAAAGGGTAGAGGTGAGTTAACCATGGCACAGTATGATAACAGGAGCGAGGAGGAGAAGGCAAGGGAGATGGAGATAAGACTCATGCGTGAACGTGTGCTGAGAGCACTACTAACTAGCGAGGCTAGGCAGAGGCTGACAAACCTAAAGATGGTCAAGCCTGATCTTGCAAAGGCTGTGGAGGATTACATAATAACCATGGGCTCCCAAGGTAGGCTAAATAGAGCATTGACAGATGAGGAGTTGAAGAGGCTACTCCTCCAGATACAGCAACCAAAGCGTGAGTTCAGGATAAATTACAAGTGACTCCCATAGTTAGGTTAACCAAACAAGAAGCATCTTGATACTGTAGATTCACTGCTCTATATCCTTTAATACCTCTTCTTATACCAAGATTGCATGGTAAGGGCTATCGATCTTACAAGGACTATAGAGTATGGGATGCCAGTATTCGAGAAGAGGATAAGACCAATGCTCGTACCATGGGCTAGACTCGATCTCCATGGTTATGATCTTGAACTCATATTCATGAGTACTCATACTGGTACGCATATGGATGCACCATCGCACTTCATCAGGGAGGGGATTAGCATAGATGCGATTCCATTGAGTGTGCTTGTTAGTGATGCAGTACTTGCTGAGGTTAGGAAGGGGGAGAAGGAGTATATCTACAGGGAGGATCTGTTGAGGGAGTTGGAGCATAGCAATCTAAAGGGGGAGTGCGTTATAATCTCAACTGGTTGGGAGGAGAAGTGGGAGGATGAGGAGAACTACCTTAGTGGTAACCCTGGGTTGAGCAGAGATGCAGCAGAGTATCTTGTTGAGAAGGGAGTTACAGCAATAGGAGTAGATACTGCAAACATAGATCATCCAGATGATAAGGAGTTTACAGTGCATAGAATACTCTTGTCAAGTAATGTGCCTATAGTTGAGAACCTCTGCAATCTAAAGGCTATAGGGAGTAGGGAGTTCAGGTTCATAGCACTTCCATTGAAGATCAAAGGTTCCACAGGTTCTCCCGTTAGAGCATTGGCTCTAATCGATTGAGTGTTTGATTAATCAATCATAAGGATTAGACCAACCTTACTTATTTACTTGCGATTTTGATCACATTATGAACTGGAACCTCTTCTTGAATGCATCCTTGCTTAATTTACCTATTATAGGTATTGGGTAGGAGCAGAACCTACACCTATTATGCTCATCCAGGTTCCATACAGTTATATTGTAACCAAACCTTCCTACAACAATACTACTGCATTCAGGGCAGTAAGTACTCTCATACCTATGCCCTGGGACATTACCTATGTACACATACCTCAGCCCTTCCTCCCTTGCTATCTGGTAATGCTTCTCAAGCGTCTCTACAGGAGTGTATGGCAGATCCATCATCTTGTAGTCTGGATGGAATCTTAGGAAGTGTAATGGCACATCCGGTCCTAGCTCATCATGTATGAACCTTGCTAACCTTCTAGCAGAGTCTAGATCATCTCCAACCTTTGGCACTATAAGATCCGTTATCTCAACATGTATACTTGTCTTATCCCTTATCTCCCTTAGCGTATCGAATACTGGTTGCGCATCTGGTATGCCTATGTAGCGCCTAACGAACCTAGTCTCACCACTCCCCTTGAAATCAACTGTTATGCAGTCAAGGAACTCCCTCATCATCTTAACCGTCTCAGGTGTATCATAGCCATTGGATACGAATATGTTGAATATACCCTTGCTCCTTGCTATAACCCCAACATCCCTTGCATACTCTATGAATATAGTAGGCTGGTTATAGGTATATGCTATGCCCTCACACCCATAGTAGAGTGTCTGCTCAACAACCTCTTCTGGGCTCATCTCTATACCCTCTATCTTCCTCCTCTGGCTTATATCGTAGTTCTGACAGTACTGACAGAGCCAGTTGCAGCCTGTTGTTGCTATAGAGTATATCCTACTCCCAGGATGGTAGTGGATCACTGGCTTCTTCTCTATAGGATCTATCTGCCCTGCTATTATCCTACCATACACGAAGAGGTAGAGCCTCCCTCCTATATTACCCCTTATCCCACACAGACCTATCTTGCCCTCTGGTATTGAGCAGTATCTTGCACATGCAGTACACCTCACCCTTCCTCCCTTCTCCTTGCTATAGAGTATAGCCTCCTTCCCTATCACCTCTTGCATACATATTATTCAGCATCATGAGATATTAGGTTTTGGTCTACCTGCTTACTGTAGTGAATAAGATTAATAACTGTAGCATGGATGCTTCTAATCTGATGAGTAGGATAGGAGATATAGCAAGAAGGGTGCATGGCAGGATATTTGGTAAACCACATAACTTCTCATGGGTTATAGATGGTCTACTTGCAGGTAGTGCTAGACCAATGTCTATTCAAGAGATCGAATGGGTTAAGCATGAGGGTATAAGGAGTATAGTCAGTGTTATAGAGGAGCCATTGCCAGATGAGTGGCTTGATGGTGTAGATTATCTACACATCCCAACCCTAGACCATACAGCCCCAGATATAGAGGATATGGATAAGGCGGTAGAGTTCATAAGATCATCTATAACTGCTGGTAGAGCGGTTATGGTGCATTGCGCTGCTGGTAAGGGTAGAACTGGTACAATACTAGCAGCGTATATGATCAAGTATGAGGGTTTGAGTGCTACTGAGGCTATAAGCATGATAAGGAGTATGAGACCAGGTTCGATCCAGAGCAGTAGTCAGGAGATGGCTCTAGCCCTGTATGAGAGATATGTTAGAGGCATAGCTTAATCAGTTACTTATTGGAGTGATCACTAGCATCATCTACTCTGGCACAGACTCTGTAACAAGCCTACCATTCTCTACCTTTATGAAGAGGTATCTATTATCCTTGAATATCAGGATGAGTTCGTTGTCCTTCTCCTCTACATCCATCAACTCCTGCCCTCTTACACCATCATATTTAGCCATATGGTCAGAACGAACTCCTTTTATATTTATATTTATATTTATATTTATATTTATATTTATATTTATATTTATATTGATTATCACCAACTTAACCTCGTTGGATCTAGCATTTACTATCTCAGGTTCAGTGTACACATGCTTACCCCATTCTGCACTCACCTCAGCGAATATGCTGTGCTTACCCTTACCAAGCATAGATGGTATTATCTCTATCCTTTTATACACATCGAAGAGTAGTGATCTAGCCTCATCCTCATCTCTAGGCAATATAGAGTCTTGATCAGCTATTACCATAATCCATACCTTCTTCTCTGGGGGGTATGGTTGCATTGTAGGATCTCTACTCCAATATATCGATGCTTTCCTTACAAGTGTTATAGGCTCAACTATATTCTTGTCAAGTAGAGAACTCTTCTTTATTGATATAACGTACTTTATCCTGAATAGGTTATCGTTATGCTCATAGGCAT
>JBKBIE010000027.1:0-9559 GCA_046299465.1 Candidatus Nitrosocaldus sp. | reverse complement strand
TACTAGCCTGATAAGACTTTCAATAACATATTAAAAGAAGCATCGCGATTATCGATCTCTACATTCTCTACAATGTATATCCTATTGGCTTATAGCACTATATGATGCTAAATGAGTTACCCTGGGAATGTTGCAGCATGATTATATAATTGTATATATTACCTAGTAGAATTGGAGATTTTTATTATTTGTTAGTGATTAACATTGAATTGAATGAGAATACATCTGCCGTTTCTTGTATTGTTACAGTTATCCTTTATGTTCTCGCATCATTGTACACTTACTTACTACCAACTATAGTGTTAGAAAGATAACAAGAAGATATTGTGCTGAAAAATCCCGTTATTGCCATCCACCTCTATATAAGATCTGTAGTATATGCTTTAATAAACTCATTCAAATGCCTTCCTTGCAAGTTCAGCACCCTTGACCATAACCTTCAACTTCTCTATTGCTACACTTCTGCTCCTTGTCCTAAGCCCACAGTCAGGATTAACGTATATATTCTCAGCACCAAGAAGGTTCGCTGCATACACTATCCTATCCCTAACAAGTTCTGGACTCTCTATATCATCAACATGAACATCAATAACACCCAGGCCTATCTCCTTGTTATAACCATGCTCTTTGAACTCTCTAAGCACTCTGTAGCCTCTCCTTGAATCATCATCTACTCCAAGCTCCCATGTATCTCTGTTTGCAAACTCTAATGCAAACTGTTGAGCATCTATATCCATAGCATATGGCAGTAATGCTCTATACTCATTCCCACTGTAGCATATATGCACTATGAACTTTGCATCTATACCCCTTATGCATTCATTTATTGCATCTACAGCAACTCTCATCTCTGATACTGATGGATGAGTTGTCATAGCAGGTTCATCTATCTGGATGATCCTTGCACCATGCTTGACGAGGTCTATTATCATCGGTCTGATTATCTCCTTTGCAATACTCATTACAAACTCCTCCTTGCTGTTGTAGAACTCATTGTATGACCAATCAGCGAGTGTGTATGGTCCAGTTATTGGTATCTTCACGTCCTTCTTTGCATTTGCCTTCACGAAGAGGAACTCGTTGAGATGATAGTTGTTCTTCAACGCTACGTTTGTTACGCACCTAGCCTTCTTGTAGTACTTGTTATCAAAACTCCTAACCTCTCCAGCAAATATAAAGCCTCTCACGTACCTTATTGGATACTCATACATCTCTACTCTCCTTACTTCACCATCATATACTATATCAAGTCCTATATCCTCTAGCATCTTTATATTAAGGTAAGCAGCATCATTTCTAGCCCTTTCCTTATCCTCCTCGCTCACCTTATTGTGTTTAACATAGTCTAATAGCCATGCTGGTTTTCTTAGCGAGCCTATCTCTTGGCATGGGAATAGCATGTATGCTTCTTTCACATGCCAGGCAATAAACTTATTGCTATATATCTTATTTTCATAATACAAACTATAACTATTTGAACCTCCCTTGCTCTATTATACCTTATGATATTCTTTAGAAAGAAGAATAAAGAAGAAGGGATTGGGAAGGAGAAGGAGGAGGAAGGAGGAGATACAAACTCTCAACATCATATTCATCAATCCTATCTTGAGGTAAACCTTGAAGGGCTAAGAGCAATGATTGATAGGCTCAATATGGAGAAGGGGAGCAATAATATTAATAGTAAAGATGCTGGTATCCCCACTAGCATTAAGGAGGCAATACAGATAGCTAGGAGGTTCAACCAACATATATACTCATTAAAGAGCGTGTCTGAAGGCTTGCAGAAGAGAAAGGTTAGCGCTGACGTTACACCACCACTCAAAGGTATGATAGATAGGGCTAGGAGCACTATAGCATCAGTTATAGATGAGGTTAGCAGACCGATACCTGAACCTAAAGATATAAACGATATAGTGCTAATAAAGGAGAGGACTAGAAGAATACTCGACAGGGTGGGCGACCTAGTAGGCTCACATAGAAAGATACTCTACGAGTTCTTACCTTCTGAGGCTAAGGCACTGAAAGATGTACTCATGGCTATGAAGAATGATGTAGATACTCTTGAAAGTATAGCAAAAGGTATAGATGAGCAGATATCATCATACTCTAGATGCAAAGATAGAATAGCAAGACTTGTGCAGATGGAGCAAGAGATCAAGGCTTACGGTAAAAAGATAATGGAGATGAAGGGTACGCTAGATGCTCTGGAGAGAAAGAGGGTAGAGATAGAGAAGAGTAGGGTAAGCATAAGTAGTGAAGGTAAATACATGGAGTTAGAAAATAACCTCTCTAAGGTAAAGATAGAGTATGATAGACTCTTAGCAGATATAGCAAGGGACTTCTCTAGGTTGGGTAGAGTAGTGAGCAAGTATGCATATGAGATCGGGTTCGATAGAGAGTCTTATGCTATACTCAATGCTGTTATGTATGAACCATCAAGGTTGAAGGATACAAGGGTAGAGGTTATGGGAGATATACTTCTAAGGCTAAGTGATAGTATAACATCTGGAAGGTTGCGTCTAAAGAATCCTGAGAAGGATATAGATAATATACATGGATTGATGGAGAGGTTAGGGTATTACATAGACAAGTGTAAGGAGTATGAAGAGATGGTTAGTCTCTACAGAGAGAGGATTACACCTTACAAGGATATGCTTAAGGGCATAGATGCTGATATTGAGCATATTGAGAGAGAGATTTATAATGTAAAGGATATAATTAAAGAGTACGACAGTAAGATTAGCATGATGAGGTCAACTATGGATGTAGAGATAGAACGACTTAGGGATGATATATACAAGATATATGGGTTAAAGGTTAATATAAATGTAAATATTGATGGAAGTTGATCTCAATCGACTATTTATTTGCTGACATCTATAGCCATACCTATAATAGCTCTCCTATAATAGCTACAGGGTTAAACCCTTCTGTTTTGTATTGAATAACCTAGTTATCTTGCCCAGTATACTCACTTTCTTAACGGCGAACCTGTAAGGCAGGTACTCAAGGCTATTATTAGTCGTGAGTATAACATGTTTAACATCCATCCTATTTAGTATGAAATATAGTGCACTTGCTGTACTCTTAACCTCTTCCAGCCTTGTGTTCATTGTATCAACTATGCCTATAATAAGATCTTTATCGATGTTATACTCTACTATCGATGTTAGTTTGGTACTAGATACATCTATACCTATTCCATCTACCTTTATATCCAAGAGTTCATCAAATATACCTGCCACATTACCAAAGTAGAGGTACAAGTATATCTTACTCCTTAACCCCTTCTTGACCCTACTTATGGCATCCTTTATGAGTGTAAGTTCCACTAGTTTACTATTGCTAAAGTCATATGCTAGTGCTGGAGCATTCAACTGTATTATCTCAACACCTTCCCTAGCAAGTGTCTTTGCCTCTGCATTAAGCATATCTGCTACTGCAAAGAGGTACTCCTCGTAACTCTTGTAGTATCTATTCTCATTCAGCGTAGAGAAGGTATATGGATCTGGGAGTACTGCAACCTTTCTATCCTCCTTCATCAGATCAAGAGCAAGCATCGATCTTGCTATGCCACCATAGCCATCTAGCGCATCACTCACTATTAACCTTCTATAGAATGTATTGGTCTCAAAGAACCTGTTCAATGGTCCTATAGAGATACCTTTAACCTTCACAAAAGGCCTAAATATATCATTCCAATCGATCATAGGATCGGCTATGTATGTTAGACCGGCACGCCTCTGTACATTGATCCATGACTGCTTACCTTTCTTGAATAACTCTGCTAGGTTCTGACTATTCTTCCTTGTAGCTGTAACTAATAACTGTGATCTAGGATATATGCCTACAGCATAACTCTCTACTATACTCACATCTATATCCTTACCTTTACCCATAACTCTTCACCGTTTAGTCTCCTTTATGTTATCTTTCTCCTCAGATTTCTCCTTATATGTAACCTCTCTCACACTTCCCCCTTGTATAGTGTCTGTCTTATATGTTTTATCTTGCATCAACCTCTTAAGGATATCTATACCATCATTAAAGCTATTCGGTGATGTTATCATAACCTCTCCACAGAGCTTATATGCTTCTAGTATGAATGACTCTACATCTTGATCATACTTGCTCCAATCAAGGTTTATACTTGCTGCACTCACTCTATTCTTTGGAGATGGTACCATTATACATGGTATTATACACATATTATTAGCCTTTACCCTATCAACAAGCAGTTCTAGAGGTTCAATGGAGGAGATGCTCTGTGTTATAAGGCCATGAGGTTCTGCGTTGATCTTCCTATTCAGTTCATCCTCGCTGTAGTTCTCTGCATCTATAGAAAGGTATAATCTTATATGCTTTGAGAAACCATGTTCGTTCAGGAATTTAATAACATTGCTAGGCTTCAATGCAGAGTCTATACTTGAATGTTTTGGTTCATCGCCTTTGATTATGAGTAATCCATCTATACCATCGAGGATAGCATCTGTAACAAGTTGGATGATAGCATTCATATTCCTGTCTCTAACTCTTATGCTACACCTTACCCTCTGCTTATATCTATGCACTATCTCCCTACCCACTCTTATACTAGAGAGCCTTGGAATTCCAAGCACTGAATCAGTAATATGTATCATGTATGCTAAGCCATCAAGTGCCATTATTCTAGAGTAGAACCTTGCAAGATCATTATTCAATGATTGTAAGTCAAACCTCTCAGATCTATGTGGAGTGGTAGGACTGTTATAATTGCCATCGCTATTACTTGTCATTATCCTTGGCGGGTTCATCTCGTATGTTATTTTCATCCTCATCCTTATGATGCAACCAATGGCTAATACAACCAACTATATAATGCTTAGTACACCCACAGATAGGACAACGTCTTGTTTTTGCTCTCTGCATATATTAGGTTACATATCACCACTTATTAGGTTTAATAACCTAGTAGGTAATATAGAGATAGATCATCAATAAGGTATCCCATCCGACAACATATATCATGGTTGCGTATCCTTTATCCGCATTGGTAAATAATATTATGATATTGGTATTTAAGAGTATCTGAACTTGATACTTGTAATACCGTGTATAGAAGGTTTTATGTGGGAGATAACACGCCTTAATACAGTCAATCTTGGTATAACGATAACTATAAGCCGATATTAGGTAGAAGGTTAGATCAGGTAGAGAGATGATATGATATGTAGAGGAGGTACCGGCTAGTCGGTATGGCGTTGGATATCAACAACTAATCTACTGCTGAGGTATGTGTATTGATACGTACTTTATTCAGTAGATACATATTAGGAGGCTAGTAAGAAGTACTAACATCGAGTCCGTGATGAGTGTACAAGGTTAATTCCTTTACAATAGGACGCCTTTATAATTTCCCTTCTAGAACCACTTAAATTTGGACAAAATCCAAGAGTAACGCTACACTTATTCACAAGTTGGTACATACTACTCGTCTAGAGGTACTAGACTTCACTTAGGCCTTGTGTACCTACTAACTAAGGTAATTTCTGCTAATTCTACCCTAAATAGGATAAATAAATAAATTATTATATGGTAATGATTAATTATAGAATATTTAACATAAATACGTAGTTACTACATAAAACTTAAAATATACTCTGAAGATGTGTATATGTATGGCAAGAGAAGACTGGGATTATATACCTTTGCCCAAAGAGATGCTCAAAGAACTCGATAGATACCTTGCTAGTAACGAGGCAAAGCGTTATGGGATAAGGAGTAGAGCAGAACTACTAAGGTTCATAGTCAGACGATTCATAGACGAGCATATGTTAGGGTCGATCCAAGTTAAGCAGCAGAACAGCTTATTTAGTAATATAGACAAAGGTTAAATCATTCAAACAAGTTTTAATAAAAATTTTACATCTAAATTTATATATATTAACATTATAGTTTAAATATTTTGATAAATTAGGGAAATATATGAACTTAGTTACTAGATTTGGTTATGAATATAATAAAATTACTAATAATAGATATAAAATACAAGAATGCGAGATCACAAAAGATTTCTTCTATTTTTGGGGAATTTTTTCTAAAAAAAGTGCTAATAGTATCTTAATTAAGATCTATATAATAGGATGGGTACAAATAGTTCATTCAACTGTTATCATAGTAAATAAACTGCATATGGACACTGATGTGATAACTAGACTCATAAACCTTGGTATAGTGGAAAAGAGTGACGATGGAGTTGTAACGTTATCAAACAGATACATGAGGTATCTTGATCATGTGTGCGATATGTTAATACACGATGGATATGTAGATCGTATTGATGATTCGTACTCCTTTATGCTAGATAGCAATGCGTATGCAATAACCTCCTGGGTAGGCACTATAAGGGAGAACGAGTTGGTTGAGATGTTGAATGTTGTAATGAGCATATGGGGTGAGATGCTGCTATGGTAGCATACGTACACGTACTGAATGAGGATCTGAGGATACAAATGGCATATATATTAGGGGTACTTATTGGCAAAGGCTTAGATGATCCAAAGGCCATATGCATGATTCTTGAAGAATGGATAAGGATAAATGAGCCAGAGGTTACAGAGAAAGAGGTTACAGTAGCAATAGCAGAAATGATACAGATAGTGAGAAAGATAGAACGCTGGAAGTACTGTTAGGAGGTGCATAAAATGGTAAATAACATTAACGTTCCTCATATTAGGAGATGTAAATCATGTTCTCTCAGAAAGGAGATATATGCTAGTGATTTATGCAAAAGATGTTACTATCGCTTCTATATGCGCTGGTGGAGGACAAAAAATAAAAAAGTTCCCATATCACAGAAGGATGAAGTATAGACATGACATTAGAAGCTCTAGCATCATACAACATAAAGAAGCAGCAACTCCTAGAAGAGTACAGGAGGTTCAACAGGTTAAAGGCCAGTGATATTGCAGAGCTTGCAGAAGAGTTGGAGTTGATGGGCTACCCTATGGATAGGATAGTTGATAAGTTGCTTAGAGATTTAGGGGAAGAGATCTCTAAAGCAGTGATACTCAAGGCGCTTCCAGAGAAGTATCTGAAATCAAAGAACAGTAATAGTAAGATTAACAACGATAACTATGATCTCATAGAAGGATATAGTAGAGAGCATATAGGGGAAGTTGCTTATGTTGACGGAAAAGAGGTAATGAGGGATGGCTGTAGCGGTAGTAACAAAGGTGTATTCTTGGCAATAACTGATGCCCAGATAACTATAGAGGACCTACTGTCTATGGTCAAGGACCTTACACGTAAGTTAATGAACAACCCTGTATTGATCAAGCAACTTGAGCAAGAAGATGAGGTTAGATCATATATAGTAGGGATGAATGAGAGTATCAAGGCTATACGCTCAATACTCGACGAGATCAAGAGCAATAAGGATCTGGATATGAGGGCATACATAAGGGAGGTACAGCAGCTATGTATACATCTGCTCTCACTATCATACTCTTACAGGCATATAGCAAAAATATTTGGTATATCGGCAAAGTGGGTTAGCAAGATAGTAAGAGATAGGAGTATAGAGCATCTACCGAATGTATACATAAAGGTTGATAGGGATGTTAAGGCAGGAGAAGAGATAGATATACTCCCTTATGCCATAGCATTATACAAAAGGAAGAAGCAGGAAGAATAATAATGATGCCTGTAGACTCCATTAATAAATTACAGAGAATAATTTAATTTTTGTATATTATCAATTATTTACCGCGATTACTATGTTATTCTCTATAGATGTTGCATTTGATCAAGGATACCCTGTTACAGAAAGAGCAATAGATGTAGCGCAGGCCTTTGGAATTGCTCTAGACAGAAGGGTATTCAAGGTGCTGAATAATATAGGTATTGATATAAAACCTGGTGATATTGTGTACATAACTGGAGAGTCCGGTTCTGGTAAATCGATACTTCTTAAAAGATTAGCAGAATGTATTGCAAGACAGAAAGGCGTATTCGGCGATGTATTACTTGCAGATAAGGTTAAGATAGGTGGGGATGAAGTACTGCTAGATAGCATAGGCTCAAGTACTGATGAAGCTATTCGACTACTCAGTATAGTTGGACTTAATGACGCATATCTATTTCTTAGGCGCTATAGAGAGTTGAGCGATGGTCAGAAGTATAGATATAGGATAGCTAAAGCCCTTACTTGTTCATCTGATGAAAAAGGTGTCTTTGTATTCGATGAGTTCTGTTCTATGCTAGATAGAGATACTGCGAAGGTTGTAGCGTATCTGCTACAGAAGGTTATAAGAGTAAGTAAGAAGACATTACTGGTAGCTACTGCACATGATGACCTTGTTGATGATCTTATGCCAGATGTACTTATACGCAAGGGTTATGGATCAAGGATAAGTGTAGAATATACCAGTAAGAAGAAGAGCAATCAGAGTTCAGGGAGTGATGAGTACTTAACGCATGGGTGTTCACTCCTTAAGCATGTAATGATAGAGAAGGGTTGTATAGATGATTGGCGTAAGCTTGAGGAGTATCATTATAGAGGTAATAAACCATATGGTATAAGACATGTATTCATTGCAAGGCTTAGAGGAGAGGTTGTTGGGGTTATCGTGTATAGTATGCCGGCACCATCATGTAGAGGAAGGAACATAGCACTGGCTAGAGTGCCAAGCATAGATGAGGTTAACAGGGACTTTATAACCATAAGCAGGGTAGTTGTGCTACCAAGGTTTAGAGGTATAGGCCTAGCAAACATGCTTGTGAAACATACAATGCCTTTGGTAGATAAGAGATACGTTGAGAGTATAGCAGTGATGGGTAAGTACAATCCATTCTTTGTCAAGGCAGGGATGAGAGAGATAGTCTACGAGCCAGATAAGAAGTACGTTAGAGTACTCAAGGAGTTGGAGGGTTATGGGTTCAATGGTAGGTTAGCTGCAAGTAAAGAGTATTGTTACTCAATTCTAGAGAAGATGAACTATGACGATGTAGAGGAGGTCCTGAAGGTAGTAAAGAAGGTAAGATTTGCACTACGTAACGCAGTGGGTAGAAGTAGAGAATACTCTAGTATTGTATTATATAATAAACGTATACTTGCTAAAGCAATAGCAAATATTGCAATACTTGCTGGGGAGAAGCGCTACTACATATGGGAGAATCCCAAACTCTCTGCAAAGGTTTAATAATATATATGAGTTGTTAGGCATTCTAACTTTAACCTTTCATACCTATCTTATAATGTGTGAATATGAGCATGTATATAAATAAATATCAAGTCAACTGGATTAGTATAGACTTATTACACGAGGATAAAAACAATCCTAATGCTATGGACGAGTATGAATTTAATGCTCTGGTTAGAGAGATAAGCCTTCATGGTATAATTCAACCCATAATAACGAGACTATGCAGATGCGATCTTATAGATGGGGAGCATAGATGCATAGTTGGAGGAGAGCATAGGTGGAGGGCAGCAAGGCAACTTATGATGAAAGAGGTACCATGCATAGATATAAGCATAGATGATCTTCAAGCAAAGATACTCATGGTTAACCTGAAC
>JBKBIE010000026.1:0-10366 GCA_046299465.1 Candidatus Nitrosocaldus sp. | reverse complement strand
TAGCACGATTTGCTAGATGGTTAAACAACAAATAATGCTCTTTCAATCCTCTTTTCATCGAGTTAGCCATTGCAACTGCTAAGCTACTCTCTCAGCTTGTGGGTGCAGAGGTAAAGACTTTCAATCCTCTTTTCATCGAGTTAGCCATTGCAACGAAAAGAAAAAAGAAAAGAAAAAAGAAAAAGAAAAAAGGTTCTTTCAATCCTCTTTTCATCGAGTTAGCCATTGCAACCATACCTCAGCCACATAAAAAGAGAGGCTTCTTCTCTTTCAGTACTTTCAATCCTCTTTTCATCGAGTTAGCCATTGCAACAAGAAGTATTCAATGATGTGATACTGGATGAGATAATAGACTTTCAATCCTCTTTTCATCGAG
Source organism: Candidatus Nitrosocaldus sp. (assembly GCA_046299465.1). Lineage (GTDB taxonomy): Archaea > Thermoproteota > Nitrososphaeria > Nitrososphaerales > Nitrosocaldaceae > Nitrosocaldus. Next base: position 9,990 of record JBKBIE010000026.1, on the reverse strand, counting down.
TTAGCCATTGCAACTCAATGTATTTGTATTCCCTCTCCATTGCTCTCTTAGCTTCTACTTTCAATCCTCTTTTCATCGAGTTAGCCATTGCAACATATAACACTGGTTGAGTATAATAACCTTCTTTCAGACCATCTTTCAATCCTCTTTTCATCGAGTTAGCCATTGCAACCGATCCTATTCTCGCACTACTCAGTGCTCAAACCTATGCTTTAGAGCCTAAAATCGTTATAATCCCTTTAATTTTGTTAGGAATTCGTTATTCTCTTGCAGTGCCAAAACTGAAACCCCAAATCTGCCAGACCCTTTATAAAGGTTTGAGCTCTTGCTAAGCCTTTCATGGCTAACAGCCTACCTAAATAGCCTGACTCATCCTATGTATTACTACCATACTCCATTATTGCAATTCACTCACACCTTATAGTAAGCTATTGCATTAATCTTATCTCATATGCTAGCTAGGCTAGCATACTCATTCATCCCTTCTTCTATATAAGAGTATTTATTCTTTTCCTAAGGGGATTGTCAAGATAATGCTAAGATGAGAATGTCATCTAACTTCCAATCAGATTATTGGCTCTACATATCTCTTCATATTCTGCAGTACAGCAACCCTAGATGGGATACTCCAATCGTAAAGAGCATAATCATCAAGATGGTACTCTAACGCTTCTGCAAATGTAAGAACCTCATCCATGTTAAGCATCTCATCTGCAGATAACCTGTTAATAGAGTTACCAACATGCATGTAAGATTTAACCTCGATGAAGTGCGGATTACCTATCCTTAGGATCTCAGCAAATTCACCAGCAGTATCAAGCCCATAGTTGTAGCCCCTGATCAGTGTTATCCTTGCTACAGTCCTTGCACTAGTTTCTGCAAGAAACTCTAGGCTCTTAAGCCACCGCTCCCAAGCATCCCTAAGCCTTGGCCTATTTATTAGGTAGTAGAGCCTCTTGTTTGGGGCATTTGTAGATAGGTAGATCTGTGTTGGGAGTGCATCCTCTTCCTCTAACCTGTAGAGCATCTCAGGCTCTTGCCCATTAGTTACAAGGAAGATGGATCTTGTATCCTTGAGGCCCTTAAGATACCTTATGAGTTCTGGCAGTTTAGGGTACATCGTTGGTTCCCCTGAGAGGGATATTGCATAGTGTGTTGGTCTCATAGCCTCGATTAACTTAGCCTTGTTTGCATCTGGATTACCAAAGTACCCACTCATAAGCCTGAACCTCTCCTTCATAAGGTTATCTATTATAGTTTTAGGCTCGTCTACAGCATTGCTAGGCATCTCTATATGCTCATAGAACTCCATTGGTCTCCAGCAGTATATGCACCTATTCTCACAGAACATGCCTGCTGGAGAGAACTCCATGCACCTATGTGTATCTATTCCATAGAACCTATGCTTGTAGCATGAACCTTTATCCATGAACGACTTCTTGGTCCAGTGGCACAACTCTACTGTTGAGTGGTTATACACTCCATACTTTGCATTCCTGAGTTGTCTAGTTATAATAGGCTTGATCTGTATAAGATCTTGTATATGCTCATCTGAGCAACTCATAACAGATCTAGTAGAAGATAAAAAATATTAACCTTTGGAAGTAGATAGGCTTGGCTTGACTAACCTGCTAGTTTATGTATGCTTAACCTCCTCCCTCCTACCCTTTACGATCTCCCTCATCACTATAACTATACCAGCAACTATGAGTGCTGCTGTGAGTAGCCCAAGTACAAGATTGAAGACTGGAATAGTGCCAAGCTCTGGTACAACCTGCCCTGTTACAGTTATGTACTGCTCCCATCTAACGTTCAGTAGATTGTAGATTAGCAATGCTATACCCCCAGCAAGTAAACCCAAGCCTACCCTGAACCATTTGCCTATTGGTAGTGATACCATCATCCTCATACCCATCACCACCTTCTATTAGAGGTAAGGAATATTTACGTTTTTCGTAAAATATTAATGATAAAAATGCTGTATCAATAATAAATAACCTTATCTTCCAGCAGTACCATACTATGGCATGGAGTTCTCTGATCTTATAAGGAGGCGTGGTATGGTTAGAGCCTTCAAGGAGAGACCAGTAGAGCAGGAGAAGTTGGTTAGGATACTTACAAATGCTGTTAGAGCACCAAGCGCTGGTCACCTCCAACCCTGGGAGTTCATAGTAGTGAAGGATGAGCAGGTTAAGAGGAGGCTTGCAGAGGCAGCACTCGAGCAGATGTTCATAGCAGAGGCTCCAGTAGTTATAGTAACATGTGTAGATACTGAGAGGTCAGCATCAAGGTATGGAGATAGAGGGAGGAGGTTCTACAGCATAATAGATGGTTCATATGCCTCACTACTGATACTGCTAACAGCAAGGGATCTAGGGTTAGGGGCGTGCTTTGTAGGAGCATACAGGGATGATGAGGTAGCAAGTATACTTGAACTACCAGCGCATGTAAGGCCCATAGGAATAATACCTATAGGTTATCCTGCTGAGAAGCCACCAAGGTATGAGAGGCTCCCACTGGAGCGGTTGGTGCATCTAAACAGATATGGCAATAGGGTAAGCCTTCAGGAGCTATGATTATACTGATTATGCTATTATATGATGAGAAGTTGAATAAGATATAATTATTTATAGTTTATAGCGCTACCATGCCCTATCAAGAGCATCTATCGATGCAGGATTCTCTATGCTTGATATATCCCCTAGGGGCATCTTCAATACCTTTGATCGGACTAGCCTCCTCATAACCTTACCACTCCTCGTCTTTGGAAGTTCGTCAACAAAAAGCACCTTATCAAGCCTTGCTATCTTACCTATACTATTCTCAACATGCCTACTCAGTTCATCTCTAAGCATCTCATACCTAGCCTTATAACCTGGCTTGAGTACAACGTATGCAACTATCCTCTCACCCTTCAACTCATCTGGCAGGCTTATAACAGCAGATTCAGCAACAGCACCATGAGTTGCAAGTACAGCCTCCAACTCAGCACTCGATAGCCTATGCCCTGCAACCTTGATTACATCATCGACCCTCCCATGTAGATACCAGAGTCCATCCTCATCTATCGATGCATAATCTCCATGGAACCATACACCCCTGAACCTTGACCAGTAAGCCTCAATGTATCTAGAAGGATCGTTGAGTATACCTCTTGTCATTGATGGCCATGGCTTCCTTATTATGAGGTAGCCTTTGCTGCCTCTAACTGGCTTACAGTTCTCATCAACAACATCTACATCGAACCCTGGTACAGGTACCCCTACAGTACAAGGCTTTATTGGCATTATTGGAAGAACGCTGAGTATTGCTCCCCCAACCTCTGTACCCCCAGAGAGGTTTATAACAGGGCATCTTGAGCAACCTATATTCTTGAAGTACCAGAACCACTCCTCCTCATATATAACCTCCCCAGTACATGAAAGTATCCTAAGCGTATCAAGATCATACATAGTGATATCATCTGTAATGGAGTGCATTATTGCTCTAAGTGCCGTTGGTGCCATACCAAGTATTGTAACACCATACTCATCCACTATCCTAAACACTACATCTGGTGAAGGGTAATCAAGAGCACCATCATATATTATGGATGTTCCATTCATCATGAGAGAACCATAAACGCTCCAAGTCTGTCCAGTTATCCAACCTATATCTGCTGGCCAGAAGAGTAGATCATCCCTCTTCATATCTATTAGGTATGCTGCCTGCTGTGCAGCAAATACCATGAACCCACCATGCACATGTACAGTACCCTTTGGCTTCCCCGTTGTACCTGAAGTGTATAGGATGAAGAGTCTATCCTCAGTGTTCATCTCAAGGCAGTCTGCATATGATGACTCTTCCTTCAATATACTCCTCATCATGATATCTCTACTACCCTCATCGAAGCTTATTCCAGAGTACTCATGTACTATAACCATCTCTACAGTATCATTCATGCTTAGAGCCTCATCAGCGCTCTTCTTCAACTCTATTGGCTTTCCTCTCCTATAGTAGCCATCTGCAGTTATCAGCACCTTTGCTCTAGAGTCATTAAGCCTATCTGCCAATGCTCTAGCACTGAAGCCAGAGAATACAACTGAGTGTATGGCTCCAATCCTTGAGCATGCAAGCATGGATGCTATAGCCTCAGGTACCATGGGCATGTATATGCATACAACATCCCCCTTGCTTACTATAGAGCTCAATGCATTTGCTATCCTACAACTCATACCGTAGAGTTCGCTGTATGTTAATACCCTCTTTGAACCATGCTCATTCTCCCATATCAGTGCTGGTTTATTGCCATTACCAGCCTTCAAGTGCTTATCTAAGCAGTTATACACTATATTACATCTCCCATCTGTGAACCATCTAGCCCATTCTATACCATATGATACATCGAGTATGCTCCCGCTTGAGTACGTCTTGAACCATTCTATGCCTAGATCATTGCATACAGCATCCCAGTACCACTCTATGTCTGATGCTGAGCGCTCTATCAACTCCTTATGATCCTTGATACCATGAAGATCCATGAACCTTGCAATGTTACTGTTACTTGCCAACTCATCCGATGGTTTGAATACATACTGCTGCATAATTATTGAGCTTGGAAAAGGTTATTATTGAATGCATCGCTAGTTTAACCATGCTGATAAGTTACGGTAGCAATGGTATAAGCAGGGAGGAGGCATATAGTATTGCAGATAATATGGCTATTGATGAATTGATCACAAAGGCATTTATGCTAAGGGATTCTATGAAGGGCAAGGTTATAACATACTCTAGGAAAGTATTCATACCACTAACATATCTATGCAGAGATCGCTGCTCTTACTGTACATACAGGAAGGAGCCTAGTGATGTTGATGATATAATGCTCAAACCTGAGCATGTTCTTGCGTTAGCAGAGCAAGGGAAGAGGATGGGGTGTACAGAGGCACTCCTTATGACTGGTGAGAGGCCAGAGCAACGCTACGATGAGGCTAGGCAATGGTTGAGGGTTAGAGGGTACTCAAGCACTATAGAGTACATTGCAGATATGAGCAGGTTAGTGCTTAAGAGTGTTGGGCTTCTACCACATACAAATGCTGGTAACCTTACACTGGATGAGGTTAAGATGCTCAAGGAGTACAATGCAAGCATAGGTCTCATGCTAGAGAATGTAAGCACTAGGCTTATGGATAATGGAATGGCACATGAGCATGCTCCTAGCAAACATCCATCGTTAAGGCTGAAGACCATCGAGAATGCTGGTCTGGCAAGGGTAGCATTCACCACTGGCCTGCTCATAGGTATAGGGGAGAGCATGGAAGAGGTTGTAGACTCTCTACTTGCCATAAGGGATATACATGCAAGGTACAAGCATATACAGGAGATCATAATACAGAACTTCAACCCAAAGCCAAGTACACCTATGGCATATTGGAGTAAGCCATCAAGGAAGTATATGCTCAGGGTTGTTGCACTGGCAAGGCTTATAATGCCTAGCATGAACATACAGGTTCCTCCAAACCTCAACCCGAAGTTTGATGAGTTCTTGAGTGCTGGTATAAATGACTGGGGAGGCATCTCCCCTCTAACTATAGATCATATAAATCCAGAGGCACCATGGCCAAGCATAGACTATGTTAAAAGTGTGACAGAGGCAAAGGGGTTCAGGCTTAGAGCAAGGTTCCCTGTATACCCTGAGTATATAAGGGATGAGTATCTAACAAGTAGTGTGATGGAGGTTATAAATAGGATGAGGGATGAGTATGGGTTGGTGAGGGGTTACTGAGTTGATGGATCTTGATGATCTAAATTCTATAGAGAGGGTTATGCATGATATAGACCCTGTAGTTGCAGGGATACTCAACAGAGCTATAGATGGCAAAGATATCAGCGTTGAGGAGGCATGCGAGTTGTTTGAGTGTAGCAGAGATGAGATGAATGCTCTTGTAATGGTTGCGGATATGCTAAGGAAGAAGAGTGTTGGTGATTATATAAGTTATGTAGTGAATAGAAACATAAACTTCACAAATGTATGCATAAAGCGCTGTGGCTTCTGTGCATTCTCTAGGGACTTTAGGGAGGATGAGGGCTACCTTCTTCCAGTTGAGGAGATTGTTAGGAGGGCTGAGGAGGCATACAGGTTTGGTGCTAGCGAGGTATGCATACAGGCAGGGCTGATGCCCAAGATGAATGGTATGCTCTACATCGATATATGCAAGGCAATAAAGAAGGCTATACCAGATATTCACATACATGCATTCTCCCCTGAAGAGATAATGTATGGAGCGTTGAGGGCAGGGATGAGTATAGAAGAGTACTTAAAGGCATTGAAGGATGCAGGGCTTGGTAGCATTCCAGGCACTGCTGCTGAGATACTTGTTCAAGAGGTTAGGGATATCATCTCCCCTGGTAGAATAAAGGTAAAGGATTGGATAGATATAATAAAGACTGCCCACAGGCTAGGGATACCATCAACCTCCACCATCATGTATGGGCATGTAGAGAGTTCTATACATAAGGCAATCCATCTATCAATAATAAGGGATATACAGAGAGAGACTGGAGGCTTTACTGAGTTTATACCTCTAAGCTTTGTGCATAGAGAGGCACCAATGTACAGATATGAATTTGTCAAGGGTTTGAGACCTGGACCAAGCAGGGATGAGGTTATAAAGATGCACGCAATAGCAAGGATAATGCTGAATAACTACATACCAAGCATCCAAGTCTCATGGGTTAAGGAAGGGCTTGATATGTGTAAGGTACTGCTTAATGCTGGAGCAAATGATCTTGGAGGCACTCTAATAAATGAGAGTATATCAACCACAGCAGGTGCAATGAATGGGCAGATGCTGAAACCCAAAGAGATCAGAGCATTGATAAGGAGTATAGGCAGGATACCTGTGCAGAGAGATACCCTCTATAGAAGGTTTAGGGTATTCCATACTCAAGAGCAAGAACAAGAGCATCCAGATCCACTTGACATGGTAGAGGATCCATCCATATTCGGCTCATACTACGAACTCATAAAGCTTGATAGATTTAAATACAAGCAACGTTCTCCCTCTTTATAATTACCATGAATGAAAAGAATAGGTTCTTATTATGAACCTAAAGATTCAGGATAGCAGAACTCTCCAGCATGAACTGTTATGAGTAAGAAAGAATTAAGGATAATCTAGCGTTGGTAAAGCATAACATCAATATATAACGCTCATGGAGGTACGAAGATTAGTACTTTACAAGTTTATGCTAAATATATCATGCTAGGTTCAATCAAGAATACTGATAGGATAAAGCAACCTTTGGAGATTACATTAGTTAACGAGCTACTAAACTAAATAAGGATAAGAATAAAATACTGATCATATATTATCAAAGTCAGGATCCTCTCCAAGTATGCTCTTTGCCTTATCCCTAACATACCTCAACTGATATGATGCGCCAAACTTACCTACAAGACCTGCTATCTGCCTTACCAATGGTGGAAAGTGGGCAGTAGCATACCATATCCAGTTGTATATTGCTTTGGTGCTTATCTTCCAGCAGAGGTAGTAGAGCTTCCAGTGCAGTTTAGTAAACTTATCTGTAGTTAGAGAGTTCTCTGGCTTAAAGTAATCAGTCCATAGCAATGGTACAACAACGAACGCTGAACCATCCAATCGCTTAACCAACTCTATAGTCTCTTTGACATCATCATCCTGCTCCCCTGGAAGACCCATGACAAGGGTACATGCAGCGAATATGTAGTTCTCATTAAGTATCCTTATACCTTCCTCAACAACCTCTGGCCACTCCTCTGGCGAGAATGGCTTTGCCTTCAATGGCATATGCCTCTTGAACATCTCAACTGAGCCAGTCTCTATACCAGGTTGTATACCATTCCACCTACTAGCATTGAAGTTGTTTATCTCCCTTATCTTTGCTATACACTCTGGATCTGCTACTACAGAGGATAGTGTGACATGCACTGCGCCTATGTAATCAACATTACCCAAGGACTTCAACTCTTTGTAGAGGGTAACTATCGCATCCCTGTTCGGATACATATCCTTGTTATCACAGCCATATAGCATTATCTCATCTGATAGGAGCCATATGCATGTGTGATGTCTAAGGTTTACCATAGCCTCTTCCTTGAGCCTCTCAACAGGGAAGTCCCTCTTCATCCTCCTATTAGGATCGCAAAAGTCACAGCCCCTTCCGCATCCTCTCATAGCCTCTATGGTACTGTTGCATGTTGGATTCCTTATATATGGCACCTCGCCTATCCTGTTTGTTAGTACTGACATGAACTCTCTTGCTCTACCATCCATTATATCTTGGAACATCTCTACACAGTGGTTATCAGCCTCACCAAAGACTATATGGTCTATACCTAGCCTCTCCCTATCCTCTCTCTTGTAGAGCTGCCATGCCCCTGCTCCTCCAACCACAACCTTGAACCTATACTTTGCTTTGAGCCTCACTATTCTGCTCATCAGTTCCTCGAACGTATACTTGGTGTATGGCGTGTATGGCTTGCCTGAGATAGATGTTGTTATCGGTCCTATGCCTAGGGGATCCATAACATTAACACCTACAACCTTTGTATCCTCTCCTATAGCCTTCTCAAGATGGTCGCAGTGTGCAACTATGATATTCTCCTTACCAAATCCATCTATAAGACTTGACTCTATCCTCCTTAACCCTAATGGAGCGAACAACGCCTCTCCACTGACCCTATCTGCTGGTACTGCAGGGCAGAAGACTCTGTAGTACAACTGCTTCGATATCTTCTCTACTGGCATGCATGCTACAAAGCCGAAGAGCATGTTATCCCTGTAGTTTGATAGCAACGATCTATCTGCAGTAAGGACCATCATCTTTCCTCTCATAGTAAACGTAATAATTTAATAGAATTTAAAGCTTTTTTAAGTTGTGATTAAAATCTAAGCCAGTTAAAGATCATTATCTCTTAAATCTGATCATGGTAGGATTATGGTAGAAAAGGTTATTAGGTAGATAGGGAAGGTGATGGTATGGATGTATGCCTAGAGTGTACAGAGCATAGGCTGATATATGATAAGGTTGTTAACAGAGATGAGTGTGAGTGTCCATGCCATATCGAAGCTGAGACAGGGTGCATAACAGACCCCTGTTGCAGATAGAATGCTCTAATCTTATAGTTAACTCCTACTAATCCCATCTCTATTGCTAGATGCTAGCGTTCCATATGTATAGAATGAGTAACCTCTCCTAGTCTAGCCATATTACATACCTTGTTAAACTTTCTAACATAAAATTTTTTATAGTGCGTACTTTTATAAATTAACGGGTATAGAGGATGGTGCAGCAGCATAGGAATTCCTTCAGGATAATAGGTGATATATTGAATGTGGCAAGGGCATTCGGTAGGGATGGTGTTAACATAACATACTTGATAAGGCATGCAAACATTCCATACAACAGATTCACAAGGGTTGCAGAGCAACTCATAAAGGCTGGGCTCATAGAGGAGAGGGTTGATGAGAATACACATAAGTATACAATAACTGAGAAGGGTATAGAGTATCTAAGGTCCTATGAATCGTTCAAGAGTGTTGCAGAGGCATTTGGATTAGAGCTTTAGGTTAGGCTAGGTTAGGCTATATATTATAATGGTATAGAGATAATGGTTGTGTATGATATGATGGGTCGCTTTATCTACATTCTAGATAAATCTTATTTAGATTATGGATGGTGTGCAGAGTAAGGATAAGCATGAGTAAGTATAACTAATATTTATGGCAAGAGTATCCTGAACAGTTACTATAAGTGAATTATAAATCTCCTTTAGCAAGGATAAAATATCCCATGAGTATAGTGCATTCTGGTGATTTGAGTTGTCTATGCAGCAAGCAGGTCAGATACCAGTCCTGATACTGAAGGAGGGCACGGCACAGACTAAGGGTAGGGAAGCACAGAGGAATAACATAACAGCAGCAAAGCTTGTAGCAGAGATAGTGAAGACAAGTCTAGGTCCTAGAGGCA
>JBKBIE010000025.1:0-11654 GCA_046299465.1 Candidatus Nitrosocaldus sp. | reverse complement strand
ACAGACGTTGTTGCCAGTGATAGTTGTTATCATCTCTATAATAAATGCTCTAGAAGGAAAGATAGCAAGAGGAGGATACTTCAAGACTGTATGGTTCAATCTTGGCCTATATATCATGGTAGGTTCAGTAACTATGTATACAACAGATATATTCATGTCAAAACTGATGGAGTTGGTTATGAGCATAGATCCAACAAGCATATTCAGTTAGATATTCAGTTAGTTACTCAGTTACTCAGTTAGACTCAGTTAAATGATACTCAGTTAAATAAAAACAAACAGACAACAGTTAGTTAGTTAATTAGTTATCTACCTATGCCAACCAACTTTAAATTTAATTAATTAAAAATTTAAATTAATTAAAGATTTTTCTATATATCTTTGTTCTAGTATCTACGCATGATAATGGTAGGTTGTTATTACTTATATACTCTGATTTACCAAGTATAAGATAACCATTCTGCTTCAGTACACTGCATATATTGCTCATTATCCTATTCCTATTTGTATAATCCATATATATCAGCATATTCCTACAGAAGATGAAATCAAAGTATCCTTCAGGAGCACTATTTGTAACATCTCTAACCTCAAATGTGACCATATCCCTTATCTCCTTCCTTACCATATAACCATTGGTTGTTGCAGTAAAGTACCTCTCAAGAATATCTTTAGGAACATTCTTTAATGATTTAGAGGAGTAGACTCCATTCATTGCATATGCTATAGCATCCTTGCTTATATCACTAGCAAGGATACTACACCTAACCCCACTGCTCTTTGCCACAATTGCTATTGTGTATGGCTCCTCTCCACTAGCACAACCTACGCTCCATATCTTTACATTATTACAATTATAATTGTAATTATATCCTCTAAGTATATCTCTAAACCTATCAAAAACATCTGGATCTCTGAAGAACTCAGTTACATTTATGCTTAGACTTGCTACAAATATATTGATCTCATCGCTACATTCAAGTTCAAGTAATCTAATATACTCCTTATGATCCTTGATATTACACGCATTCATTCTACATTCAAGCCTTCTCGCTATGAAGCTTGTGCTATAGCATGAAATATCTACACCAGCTCTAGTCTTGATTATCTCTCTCAATCTCTCATAGGTGTACTCATCTATCATAATAGAACACACCTACCTTCTAGAGAATCTTCTCATAACCATTACCCTTCACCGTTATTGTTAGGTTAGAAGGATCAAATGTTACATTCCTTCCTGTCCTTCCTCCTATATCCTCAGCAATTATCATTATCCTATACTCCTTCAACATCTCTCTCACCTTCTCCGCATTCCTATCTCCAATATTGAACATATCTGTATCGCTCTCATGCATAAATATCCTAGCCCCTCCAACTATCTTTGCCTTGAGATTGTTTATATCAGCCCCATTCTTTATGAGCAAGTCTACAAGGTTCTTTATAGCAGTATCTGCATACTTTGCTTTTGTATCAATATTGGTAGTAGTATTGGTTCTCTTTGTTGGTAGCATTATATGTGCCATACCCGCTATCTTATTCTTATCATCGTAGATGCAGCATGCTATGCATGATCCAACTATGGTGGTTAATGGAAGATCCTTGCTTACTGCCAACTCGCCTATCTTCACATGGATTACAGTATTGTTCTTACTACTACAACTAACAGAACTCATTTCTATCACTTGAACATTACATCAACCAATCTCTTTCCATCCTCGCTTGGTATGAGCACGGATATGTGAAGTACAAGATCCTTATTTATCATGAATGATAACTTGCCATCTGCATATATGAACTCAGTAGAGTCGCTATCAGCAATTATATACTCTAGTATGCTTGCTAGGCTATCCTTTGCATATCCTGGTGCTGTACAGTCTATACGGAATCCAGTAAAATGTGTCAGAGAATTAGTGAATGCACCTGCAAGTAGTATATTGCCAAACTCTGCTATAGCTGATGTTACTATCTCATCAGCTTCTACCTTGCCTATAGTATTGCCTATAAGTATTGATGCCAATCTCTTCCCATCCTCAACCTCTATAACAAGTAAGAGTGTTAGCGTTATCTCCCCTATACCCTTTATGTAAACAGCGAATACAACATGCTCTGGATCGAACCTCTCGTAGATATCATCAAGTGTTATATATTTTATACTTAAAGAATCTATAGTGCTCTTATCGTTAAGCATTGTATCTATTGCATTGATACATCTGTTCATTATGGTGAACTTTATAACGTTTGATATAGTGCTTAACCTGTTACCATCTTTAGAGTCAACTGTATCATCAACTCCACTTCCTTCTGCTATGCTATTCATACCCATAGATTGATTTAAGCAAGGAATTATCGTTTAGTCTGTCATATCAATTTAATACATACGTATAATATAGATGGCTTACATACAGATGCTTAATTATAGATAAGATGATCTAGATCTATGCATATTATAAGGATAGTAGCGGTGTTAATACTCTTAGCAGTAATGGTATCCCAGGCATCGCTTGTAAATGCTCAGACTAGCAGTAGTAAGAATGGTGATGATATAGGTGGTGATAAGAATAGAGCAACAACATTCAGATTAAAGTTATCAACCATGCCAGATAAGCTGGTTAGAGGTGAAGATGCCTATCTCATAATTCAGATGCAAGATAATAGAGGTAATCCTGTACCATTCATGCCAGAGATAACAAGCATAAGTGTATTTGATGATGCTATAAGTATAAGTGATAGCATAGAGAGGATAGGCAATGCATATGCTGTAAAGATCAGACCATTGAAGAGTATAGAGACAAAGATAACCGTAGTTGCTAGAGGGCTAGGCACTATGCTAGAGACGATAGATGTAAAGGTGTATGAGCCATTGAATAAACCAAGCAGATTAGCATTGAGCATAAAACCTTCAAATCTATCTTATATAGGTCCTAGGGAAGGTTATATCGCTGTACAGTTACTAAATGCAAAGGATGAACCAGTGTATGCAGATAAAGACTACTTGATAGAATTGAATTCCTCTAACACAGATCTCTTACAAGTAAGTAACATTACGATAAGAGAGGGTACAAACTATGCTTATATACCATTCAGCATAAAGGATACAGCTTTGATCTCAAATCCATACATAACGATTACTGCTAGACATGAGAAGATGTATGCTGAAGGCACTATAAGGGTTGAGAGCCCAGATAAGCAAGTGCTAAGGTTATATGTTATTGATATGGTTCCAGCAGTAAGGGGGCATGAGGTGTATGCCTTTGTACAACTCCAAGACTCAAATGGCAATGCTATATATGCTGAACAGGATATAAGGGTTGAGGTAAAGCCAGATAGTATGTTGATTACTGGAGGTACTGGCACTATAAGGAAGGGTGAGAGTACTACAGTGATCTCTCTCTACGTGAATACAGATAAGAGGTGCGATGAGATTCTACAGGCTAAGGATAATAAGGATAAGAGTAATAGAGCATGTGTAAGTATCATAGCTACTAGCAGTAATAACCTTACCAGCAATCAAGCTATGGTTGAGTTGGTAGAGCCAGTGTACATTGATGGTAGCAAGTACATAAGCGAGAGTAAGGAGATGGGTATAACGCTAAGGTTATTCCCTGCTGCAATGCCTATAATTGCAGATGGGAAGAGCAAGATAGCAGTAGGAGCAGTACAGGCTATTACCAGTGTCGAGGGGAATGATAGAAGTAGTGGAGGAGGGAAGAGTATAAGACCAGTAATAGTACCTTTGGATACCCCTATAGATATAGTATCGAGTAACAGACTTGCTGTGGAGGATACAAGGGTTATCATAGAAAAGGGCGAGTCAGCAGCACTCATAAATGCTAAGGTAGGCTATGATGCATCAGAGACAAGGATATATACGATCTCTGATTATGTTGATGATGCATCCTTCAAGTTGGATCTGCAGGGTCCTAAGGATATAACCATTGTGGGTGAGCCATTGCTAAGCAAGGTAACCAAAGGGATGGATATGCCATACATAGTGTACTTCAAGGACTCCAATGGCTACTCATCATATGCGCCAGAGGATATGAGTCTGAGGATAGGAAGTGGTGGCAATATAGAGGTTACCAAGGGTAACAGTATCACCAAAGGTCATGCAAATGCTATAGTGCAGTTGAAGGCTGTCAAGGAAGGGGATGCTACACTACAGGTAGAGGCTGTAGGTTCTCTTCTGAGGTATACCAGTACTGGGAGTATGAGCATAAGGGGTGCAGGTAACCTTAACGTTAGCATCAACATGCTTGACCCTATATCCTCAAACTCTAAGGCACTCGCATCTCTTGAGATAGTCGATGCTGATGGTTATCCTGCTCATACAGGAAGTGATATTAGAGCACTGCTATTCTCGTCAGGGTTACAAAGCCCGGATATGCTTATAATCCCAAAAGGCAAGTACTATACATTATTCACAGTTGAAGCAATTAACCTTAGCAATCATGGAAGTACAGATATAACAGCCATGGTCGATGGGTTCGGTATAATAAAGAGGGATGTGAGGATTGTAGACGGTACTCCTCCTACCCTGAGACTCTCTGCCCCAGAGAGTGTTAAGCCCATGGAACAGTTCGATGTTATTCTTGATGCATCTTATGCAGAAGCACGATTGAGCAATATGCAGGTCAGTTGGAGCAGTGATCTTGCTGTGCTAACAAACATGTATGATGGTAGTACTGATGAACATGGTAAGGCAATGGCAAGGTTCATAGCATATAGGGAAGGGGTTATAACTGTAACTGCAAAGATCTTTGGCTATGGTATTGAGGAGAGCGCAAGCATAAAGATCAACAGCACTAGTGATGAGAATAGTATTAAATCAAATATAGAAGGTAGTGATAGTAAGAGTGATAGTAAGAGTGATCTTGCTTATGGTAATACCAGTGATAGTGATGGTACACATACTATAACTGGTGAGGTTACCAATATATTCAGCGAACTCCCTATAGATGCTGAATATATTCTAATGTTACCAGCAGTAGGAGGAATAGCAGCATGGTATATCAGTAAGAAGCATAGAAAGAGGGAATAATAACTATTTATCTTTATTTAAATCTAGTTTAAAATAAAATGATGCTATTAAGATCATAGTAACTCTTGTATGAGCAGTGAGTGTAAGCCGGAGGAGTAGTTCTCATAACCTTGGGATAGTGCATGTGCAATTATGCATCTCTTCCCCTTAACCTCTCCTATAATGAAGGTTCTAGCAGTATTAAATAACTCGTTCCTTCCATTGAACTCTATAGTATCTAATATCCTCCCAGCAGAGTCTGCAAGCACCAATCCTTTGCTATCTGTTATACATGCCCTTGTATACCTCTTCTCCTTCTCCTTCTCCTTCTCCGGTAATGGTATGCTTTCAACTATCCTCTGGGCAAACTCCTTCCACTTGAATATGTTTGCTAAAACTCCTATAGTGCTACCAGCATCATCCCTTACTACGCGTGAGAATATCAACACGAACCTGTTATCTGCCAAGGGAGAATTGTGTGAATACCCTAACCCAAATCTGTTCCTGAATGATGCCTTGAACCACTCGCTATCCTTACAGTTCTTGCCTTTCAGCATAGCATTCTTACCACTTGCAATCACATTGCCTTCAATATCACATACAATTATATCATGATAGACTGTGTAAGCATCTAGTATTATTGCTAGTCTCTTCTCAAGGTTCTTTATACTCTCTTTACTTTTACTCTTTAATGCCTCTATCACATATACATCATGTGCCCACCATGTAACATCGCTTGCCCTCTCATATAGGCTTCTATCAACTATATCTATGTTAGTTAATGCTATATCTGCTAATCTATTGCCTTTAACTATAATTGACTGATCCCTTATTGCACTACTCAATCCCTGCATATTCATCTCCCCCTTTATTCTCTTAGTTATGCTCTCAACCTTCTTGTTAAGTTCGCTCATGTAGCTTGCAACAACGCTGAATGTCTTCCCTGCTTCTCCAGCCCTTGCTGCCTCTATCAATGCATTAACTGCTAGAAGGTGTATCTCTTCATTTATCTTCTCTATCTCCTCTATAGCCTTAAGGGTGTTATCTGTTAGCCTATATGCTAGATCTGCTATCTCCTCAAGTGTAACCTCTTTACCGCTACCATCGCCATTATCCCTCTTCAGTGTAGTACTAGCAGCACTACCTACTACTTGCATGTCTATAATTTATAATAGTAATTTATTAAGAGAGTGTAGTAAAGTGCAATACAAACACTACCTTATCTCAGCCTCTATGTTAGTAGATGTATGTATATGAAGAGGGAGTGGAATATACAGCGTAAGTTCACTGTAACGTTCATAGCGATAGCGCTCATACCACTCGTTGCAGTATCAATGCTCTTGTTAGAGAATGCAAGAAATAACTTGCTTAATGAGATAAGCACAAAGTACACTAACATAGCAGAGGATAGAGCCAGTATAGTGAGGAATGTTATAGAGACGAGGATGAAACAGGCATCAATACTTGCATCTAACATAGGTTCAAATATTAACGATGAGCAACTGGTTAAGAGTAATATGGTATTCCTATGGAAGGAGTTAAATGTTGTAGGAGCAAACCCCAAGGTAATATACATTACAGATAGCACTGGTAAGATTATAGCAAGCAGCGATAAGAGCAGGGAGGGACATAACATGATGGGGCATAAGATATTCAATGATGTTAAGGACGGCAATAATGTAGGAAATATAAGCAAGGATGAGCAAGGGCTTGTATTACTCATAGGTGCGCCGATCATGCAGGATGGTAAGGTTATAGGTACAGTGATATTCGAGACTAGAGGAGGAGTATTCGTGAAGGCATTGCTCAACAGAGATAACCTTGGAGAGACTGGAGAGACCTATTTAGTTAATAGGGATAGGTTGATGGCAACGCCTTCAAGGTTCATCGAGGGGGCTGAGTTCAAGCAGGTAGTTGATACAATGCCTGTTGTAGAGTGCTTTGCAAATGGTAATAGCATAAAGGGTAAGGTATATCCAGATTATAGAGGTGTACCAATATTTGGAAGTTCTTACTGTATGAGCGACCTTGGGCTAGTGCTGCTTGCTGAGATAGACGAGGCTGAGGCTCTTGCCCCTATTCATGCCATGGAGCAGATCACATGGTTCGTTATTGGTGGTATAGGAGGAGGTGTAGGAGTATTCTCACTATTCATGAGTAGATCTATAGCAAGGCCGTTGGTAGCGATAAGCAATAAGGTAGGTGTGCTTGGTTCTGGCAACCTGGATATAAGTGTAGAAGAGGTTAAGAGCAAGGATGAGATTGGTAGACTTGCATCATCACTGAATAGTGCTATAGCCTCGTTCAGAGAACTCATAAGCAAGGTTAAGCTCAATGCTGATGGTGTAGATAAGAATGTTAATGAGTTAGGAATATCTGTTGAGCAGATAAGCTCATCGATGATGCAGATCTCATCAGGCATACAACAGGTCTCAAGGGGCTCTCAAGATCAGGCATCTAGGATAAATGAGATAAGCAAGAATGTTGAGAACATAACTATAAACATAAATGATACGAATAGGAAGATGAATACCCTTGTAGAGTTCTCTAAGGAGGTTGCAGATACTGTAATGAAGAGCAGGAGTTCTTCTGAGCAAGCAAGCAAGAGTCTAGAGAGTATGATCAATGCTAGCAATGACTCATCAGACAAGATGAATGAACTGCTTGAGAAGACTGCTAAGATAACAACAGTGCTAGAGGTTATACAAAAGATTGCAGAGCAGACCAACATGCTTGCGCTGAATGCTGCTATAGAGGCTGCTAGAGCAGGGGAAGCAGGGAGAGGGTTTGCTGTTGTTGCTGAGGAGGTTAGAGCACTAGCAATGAACTCTGCAAAGGCTAGTGAGGAGATTGCAAAGATAATAGAAGATATACAGAGTGATGCAAAGAGCACTGCTGATATAATAAATATGAATGCAAGAGAGGTTATTGAAGGTAAAGCCATTATAGAGCAAGGGATAAAAGGTTTAGAGAGTATAGCATCAAAGATCAATGAGATGATAAGGCTCATAAACGGTGTTAGTGCTCAACTTCAAGAACAGATAGCCTCTATAGATGAGATAAATAAGAGTATATCTGATATAGCTGCGGTATCTGAGGAGAATGCCTCAGCAACAGAAGAGATAACTGCTGCGATTGAGGAGCAGAGTGCAGCACTACATGTGATAACAGGGAAGGTTCAAGAACTCATCAGGATGAATAATGAACTGAAGAGATCTGTATCAGGGTTCAAGTTAAGTATGGCAGGTGATAAACACGAATCTAAGGGATATGATAAAGGTAGGCATAGTGATAAGAGAGAGGGTGAGAAGATGACTGTAGGAGTAGATGGTAATGATGTAAGTAAGAACGGTAAGAAAGGCAAGATAATAGAGATAAAATCATCTTCTAGAATCAGCAGTAGGGGTAACGGTATAGGTAATGGCAATGGCAACGCTACTGCTAGTGCTATTGATACTACTAGTGCTAGTGCTAGTGCTAGTGCTAGTGCTACTGGTACTGGTACTGGTCTCCATAGCAATAACAATGATGATGGTATTGGGTATGGGAGAGGTGATGCGAAGTGATGATGAGTAACAATGCTAGTGATATACTCAATGTACTCCTGTTCAAACTGCACATAGATGATGATAGTATGGAATACTATGCTGTTGATGTGGATAAGATATATGAGATAAGGGCTATGGAGAAGATCACAAGGATACCAGAGGCAAAGGTGATATCTGGCATAATGAACCTCAGGGGTAAGATAATATCAGTTGTTGATATGAAGAATATTCTAGGCCATGATAGTAGAATAGAGCCTAAGAGGATACTCATTGCCAATGTTAATGGTATAATGCTAGGCTTGATGGTTGATGATGTTGAGCAGGTAGCAAAGGTAGCAAGTGATAAGATAGAGTTCAATACAACAATATTAGATAATGTGCCATACATAAAGGGTATAATAAAGATGGAGGATAAACTAGTAGTCTACATAGATATTGATAAGCTCTTGGATATGAGAGGAGGTGTATGCTAGATCATGATGCCAAAGAACCTGCTTAAGATACTTGTAGTTGATGATGCTGCATTCATGAGGCTAGTACTCAAGGATATACTGAAGAACCTTGGATACACAAACATACTAGAGGCATCAGATGGGCTAATGGCAGTTGAGCAATACAAGAAGTTCAGACCAGATCTAGTAACGATGGATGTTAATATGCCAAAGATGGATGGTGTACAAGCATTGAAGCAGATAATAAAGATTAATCCTATGGCTAAGGTAATAATGGTTACAGCAGTTGAGCAACGCTATATAGTACAAGAGGCTATAAGGAATGGGGCAAAGGATTACATAGTTAAACCATTCGATAGAGCAATGGTTGGTACTGTAATAGAGAGAGTTCTTAATTCAAGATAATGGATGAGCATGTAGGTGTGCTATAATGGCAGATAAGCTTATGAAGATTTGCTATGATAGTAATGATAGCAATAATAGCAATAGTAGAACGGTCAACGTAGTAATAATCAATGATTCTCCTTATTTTTTAACTATGCTAGAAGATATAGTTAGAAGTAACAACTTTAATGTTATAGGTAGGTTCACAAACGCAAAGAGTGGATTAGACTTTGTTATTAATAATGGCAATAATGTTGATGTTATACTACTTGATCTTGAGATGCCTGATATGGATGGTATATCATTCATTGAATATGTGTTAAGCAAGATGTTCATACCAATAATAGTAACAACTAACTATGATGAATCATGGGTATCAAAGATAACTGGAATAGGAGCTATTGATTTTGTTAGCATGAATAACAAGCAGATCAATAAACTCAATAGCATAATAGCAGAGAAGATAAGGCTAGCATATATGATGAACATGATGGCAAGGTCAAACTACAGAAATTCAACTAATAATAGATATATCCCTTACCAAGGGAAGATAGTGGTTATAGGTGCATCTACTGGTGCACCAAGGATAGTTAGAGATATACTTGCATCGATACCCTCAGATATACAGGCTTGTATAATGATAGTGCAACATATGCCAAAAGGATTCACAGACACATATGTATCTATGCTAAAGAGTAATGCAAGTATAAATGTTAAGAAAGCATCCAGTAATGATAAGATACTCAATGGTATTGCATTCGTTGCCCCAGCAGATTATCATCTAATAGTTGATCATAACTATATTAGGCTAGAGCAAGGACCAAAGTATGCACATGTTAGACCATCAGCAAATGTAACTATGGTGACTGCATCAAATGTATATGGTCCAAATGTAATAGGTGTGTTGCTATCTGGAATGGGCTTTGATGGCGCATTTGGTATGAAGGTTATAAAGATCAATGGAGGGTTCACAATAGCACAAGATGAGAAGACATCTGTTGTATTTGGTATGGCAAAGGCAGCATGTATGGTTAATGCTGTAGATCTTGTATTACCAGCAGATAAGATCGCTGAGGGGATAATAAGAGCAGTTTATGGGAGGTGAGCTGATACATGAGTGATATAAGTAGCAACAAGGAGTATAGAGAACTCTTCATTATAGAGGCTAATGAGCATATCCAGAACATGAACAATGAACTTTTAGCATATGAGCAAGATAATTCTAGAGAACGTATAGATAGCATATTCAGATCTGTACACACGCTAAAAGGTATGGCAGGGACTATGGGCTATGATAATATAAGGATCCTATGCAAAACGATAGAGAATGTGCTAGATGCGCTCAGAAATGAAAGGTTAGTATTTGAAAAGGGTATAGCAGATACACTATTCTCATGCTTTGATATCTTGAGCAGACTTGTTAATGATGAACATGCGTTTATAGACATCTCACCATATATAGGCAGTCTATCATCTATTCTAGTTAATGAGAAGAGGATGGAAGTTGTAAATATGGAGGAGGGTAAGGATGATGGTAGTAATGATAACGCTAACAAGAAGAATAAGATAACCGATGAATCCAATGATAGACTACCTACAACCATAACAGTCAAGCTTGATGACCTCGATAGACTAGTTGATCTTGTAGGAGAGTTAGTTATAACGAAGGCTAGATTTAGGAGCATGATTGCTACTGCTACTGCTACTGCTGCTACTACTGCTACTGCTACTGCTGCTGCTACTACTAATAATAATATTAATAATAACAACAACAATAACAATAATAATTCTATGATAGAGACTCAACTTACACATCTAGATAGGCTAGTATCTGATCTACAATACAATGTCATGAAGTTAAGGCTAGTTCCATTGAACACTATATTCAATAGATTCCCAAGGCTTGTTAGGGATATAGCATCTAAGCTTGGTAAAGAGGTTAGGCTTGAGATGAGTGGATCTGAGATAGAGGTGGATAGGAGTATACTCCAAGCTATAACAGATCCATTGATCCATATAATAAGAAATGCTTTGGATCATGGAATAGAGAGTAGGGAAGAGAGGATGAGCAAGGGTAAGGAGCCTGTAGGGCTTTTGCGTATTACAGCAAGTAAGGTAGAGGATAGGATAAGTATAACGGTTGAGGATGATGGTAAAGGTATAGATGTAGATACACTCAAGATGAAGGCCATAGAAAAGGGTCTGATAAAGAGGGAAGAGGCCGAGAAGATGAGTGATGAAGAGGCGTTGAGG
>JBKBIE010000024.1:0-13554 GCA_046299465.1 Candidatus Nitrosocaldus sp. | reverse complement strand
GCATATGTATATCCTTTAGCCCACTCCTCCTACTATACTCCTCCTTTATATGTTCAACCTCATCCTTAAATCCATGCTCTGCCAAGAACCTTGCATATATTGAGCCTACTGCAATGTAGAATGCTATACTCTTCTTAGCCCTCTCAATAGCCTTCTGTTGATCGTTTGATACCGCTGTTATAAGCACTAATGCAGTATCTATACTTGGATTTGTATCCTTTACCATCCTTACAGTCTTACCCAACTCATCGATAGGCATAAGGAAGAGCATTACACCATCACCAACCTCACAAGCAAGCCTTAACATACCTTGGTTTATACCTGCTATGTATATTGGTATGTTACTCCTCAGAGGCTTAAAACCAAGCCTCATCTTCTTAACCCTTACAAAACTACCATGGTAGTCTACCCTCTCCCCTCTAGATATCAGTCTTATAACATCTACATACTCCCTCATCCTTACTATGTTATGCTTGAACTCTAGACTATGCCAGTCCTCTGCAAGCCTCTTGCTCCCTGCACCTAATCCTAGCATTGCTCTACCGTTAGAGTATAAATCTAGTGTATTCAATGCCATAGCGGTACTTGCTGCACTCCTAGCGTATATGTTGACTATAGCAGTGCCCAACATAACCTCTCTAGTTAGTGATGCTATATATGAGAGTGTTACAAACGCATCTCTACCCCATGATTCTGGCACCCATACAGAATGTATATTCATGCTCTCTGCTATCCTTGCATATTCTAGCACTTGTCTCTCATCCAAGAGCATTCCTAGGCTTATACCTATCCTCCTCATTCTCCTCAATCTATTATCATCTCTTTGTATAATCATTGCTTATATCCATTAGACAACTCCTTGCTAGCCTCTTCAACATCCTTATGTGTATCTATTGATCTCCAGTACGCATCCTTGTACTTCACAGCATAGAGCATTCCATCTGCTGCTAGATGAGGGAATGCATCATATTCTATACTCCCTTTATCTGGGAGGTATCTGAGGACCTCGTTTGTTAGACAGTACACACCAGCATTTATCCAGAACTGATCAAGTTTAGGCTTCTCTCTAAAGCCAGTTATCTTTGCATCATCGTTAATCTCAACTATC
The DNA here is from genome assembly GCA_046299465.1 of Candidatus Nitrosocaldus sp. Lineage (GTDB taxonomy): Archaea > Thermoproteota > Nitrososphaeria > Nitrososphaerales > Nitrosocaldaceae > Nitrosocaldus. The sequence goes on along the minus strand of JBKBIE010000024.1, from coordinate 12,446 downwards.
CCATATGGGCTTGGTAATGGCACTACTGCTATGCTGTTATGCCTGTGTATAAGCATCCTTGCTATGTTAAGGTCGGTTATTACATCGCCATTTACAACTATGAACCTATCCTCATCCTTCAGTATATGCTTAGCGTTCTTAACTGCCCCTCCAGTGCCCAATGGCTCATCCTCAACAACATAATCTATTCTTACTGAGTATCTTCTACCATCCCCAAGATAGTTGATTATACTCTCTCTCATATAACCAACGCATAGTACCATCTCATCTACCCCATTCAGTTTGAGCCACTCTATCTGCCATGCTATTATTGGCTTGCCAAGTATCTCAACCATTGGCTTAGGCCTATCATCTGTTAAAGGCTTCAACCTCTTCCCAAACCCTCCAGCAAGTATTATGGCCTTCATGTGATGAAGGGTAGTATGGTTGCTAATAAAACTTATCCACGCCCTGTAAGTCTGTAGTGTATCTCCTGATAACATTCAATGCACACATCCTCATCATTAGTATGCTCACATGAAAACATCCTCTTCACATCCCTCTTGCATACTGGGCATATAGGCATGAGGTTTCTAAGCAGTCGGTAAATATATAATATATAGATCAAGCGAGATCTATATCTGAGAAGCCCTTATCCTTTATACTCTCAACGTACTTCCTTATTATCTCCCTAACACAGTCATGGCATATTATGTACACCTTCTGCTCCACAGGCACAAGTACAAACTCGTTAGTATCTCTATGGCATCTCACACATTCTACCATTAATTGATTGAAACAAGCATAGATTATTTATAAATTCTTATCTTAACCTATGCCATTCTTGCTATCTTTGCATCCCTGAACCTCTTTATTATCCCTAGGGCTATAACGAGTGCACCAAGCCCTGCTACAAGGGCTGAGCCTGCTACTGCTCCCCCTGCTGCTATCAACACGCCATTTATGATGAGCATTACCCATACAAACGTTGAGACCTCTCTGGCAATGAAGAACACTGCTACAGATAATGCTATAGCAGAACCCCCAAACACCAACCCTCTAACCATTGCGTTAGTAGGCAAGAACCCAGTCTCCCTCTCACTCTTAACATCCATTGCCCTACTAGCTGCCTCATCTATACCATAGATTATAAGGAGTACTAGAGCGGCAATAACTAGACCCTTTGCAACATTCAGCATGGTATACATTCTTCCCAGCTATTAATAAACTATAATATTGTAATGAGATCATGATGGATTAGGTTAATAGCAGCTCGTATCGTATATATTTTGCAATTGAAGGTATCTTATCCTTATCATCTGCCATATCCTTGATGTATGGTATGCTCCCTATAATTGGTATATTACTCAACTCATGTATGATATCTCCAGCATTGGCTTCAACTGGATTGCTATAATCTATCATATTCATAACTATGCCCACAACCTCTATCCCTCTCCTCCTACATGCCTCAACCGTGAGTAGTGTATGGTTTATCGTACCTAACCTTGCTCTAGCAACTATCAATGCTGGTAGTTTAAGATCCTTGATCAGATCAAGTACATAGTAGTCCCGTTTTATTGGTACCATAACACCCCCTATACCCTCTACAACAATGAACTCATGCCTCTCCTTTAACCTTCTGTATGCCCTGAGCACTCTCCCGATATCAATCTCTTGCTTGAGCATGATGCTTGCCATGTATGGTGCTGCCTCTACAGCAAGGAATACAGGGTTTACAAGTTCATACTCATCACTCTCTATGCAAGAATACCTTGCAATGATCTCAGCATCCAACGACTTTGCTGTTGCTGCTGCTGATGTTGTTACCTCTCTATCTCTACCTGTTGCTACTGGCTTCATGCCTACAGCATCTATACCATCTCTACGTAACGCATGTACTACTGCTGCTGTGACTACAGTTTTGCCTACACCAGTATCTGTACCAGTTATGAATACCCCGCTCATCCTCCCTTTAGATACCATTATTATGGATTTATACCATATTATCTGCATGAACATAAAGAAGATTAACACAAGTGTACTGGGCCTAGCGTTAGGCCCAATAGCATTCATTACAATACTCTTTGATGGTATAATACTGCTAGATATAGGTCCAAGGGTAGTATTAGCATTAATAGCATGGATGGTTGTATGGTGGATAACTAATGCGATACCGCTCTATGCAACTGCCCTACTACCATTGGTTGTACTCCCAGCATCCAATGTTATGCAGATAGGCAGTGTTGCTGTCAACTATGCTGATAGAGTGGTATTCCTACTCCTTGGTAGCCTCATCCTAGCTAGAGCGATAGAGGTGGTAGGACTGCACAAAAGGTTTGCTCTAAGGATACTCATGCTACTAGGGAATGACAGCAAGAGCATAATTGGAGGGTTCATACTTGTTACTGCTATATTGAGCGCATTCATGAGCAATACTGTGGTTGCTGCAATGATGATACCCCTAGCGTTATCCATAATATCAGTTATGGATGAAGGGTATAGAAGGAGGATTGCACCAGCGCTCATGATAGTGATAGCATACTCTTCAAGCATAGGAGGGGTTATCACACTTGTTGGTACACCCCCAAACTTAATCTTCGCCTCTATAGCAGGGAGGATGGGTTATGATGTAACATTCCTCTCGTGGCTGCCTATAGGGCTTCCAGTAGGCTCAATACTATTGCTTGTACTCTGGCTCTACCTACTCTACTTTCATAAACTGAAGGATGTGAAGGTGATTGAGAGTAAGGATGTGGTAATCAGCGAAGCCAGTAAGATTGGGAGGATTAGCAAGAAGGAGAAGGCTGTACTTGTAGTGTTCATAGCAACAGTAGCAGCATGGATAAGTAGGAGTGCATGGGGCCCATACCTTCCAAGTGTGGATGATGCAGTTATAGCAGTATCTGCAGCGCTCTCGCTCTTTGCGATAAGGGTTAAGGATGTAGATTATGATGATGGTAGTATTGGTAAAGGTAATGTTGGTAAGCGAGATGGTAAAAGCGTGACTGGAGATGTTGAGGATAGAGCAAGAGTTGTTAGGCTACTCACATGGGATGATGCCTCAAGGATACAATGGGGGGTACTAGTTCTTATAGGAGGGAGCCTTGCAATTGCAGGTGCATTCACAGCAACAGGCTTGGATAAGATAGTAGCATCATCCCTAGTCCTAGATATGGATAATTCATACATGCTATTGCTAATAACAACAGTAACGGTATTCCTTACTGAGTTGATGAGTAATACTGCAATAGCAACACTCATGCTCCCTATAGTTAGTAGTGTAGCAGAGAGTATTGGTATAGAGCCATTACAACTCATGCTTGCATCTACACTAGCAGCAACCCTAAGCTTCATGCTCCCAGTTGCAACTCCTCCAAATGCCATGGCATTTGCATCAGGCTACCTAACAGTAGGGTACATGGTAAGGATGGGCTTCATCATGAACCTATTCAGTATAGCAGTGATCACAGTATTAGTATACATCATAGCGCCATTGGTTAGGTTCTAATCAGTAATTATAGTTGTTATCACCATCTATATATCTCAATTATTCTGATGGTTAAAATGTATATTACCTGCATCTCTGCTACTCATACTCTATATCATCCACAAGGCTAGTTGGTCCCAACCTATCTTTATGTATAAATGTTATGACTATCTGTAGATAAGGGATGGCTGATAAGATAGAGGGTATGAGCATGAGAGAGAAGGATAAGATGTATGTATGGCACCCATATACGCAGATGAGCGATTGGTTTAGGATTAATGCACCAGTCATAGTTAGGGGGGAAGGCTTCTACCTCGTTGATGATAAAGGCAATAGGTATCTGGATGGAGTAGCAAGCATGTGGTGTAATGTATGGGGGCATTCTAGAAGGGAGATAGTAGATGCTATAATTGAACAGGCTAAGGTATTACAGCACTCAACCCTCTTTGGTCTCTCTAATGAACCTTCGATAACACTTGCTGAGATGCTCATCAGAATGGCAAGGGGTATGGGCAAGGTATTCTACAGCGATAATGGCTCAACAGCTATGGAAGTAGCAGTAAAGATTGCTATGCAGTACTGGTATAACAGGCTTGGTAGTAGTAATAGGAGGAAGGAGATCATTGCATTGGAGAATGGGTACCATGGGGATACAGTAGGAGCAATGTCTATAGGCTATATAGAGCACTTCTTCAAGCCATACAAGCCATTGCTCTTCAAGGTTAGGAAGGTACCTTCTCCATACCTCTACAGGAAGGGTAGAGAGATGAGCGATGCTGATTATGTGCAGTACTGCATAGATAGAGTTGAGTATGAACTGAAGGAAGGTGAGGGTAGGATAGCGGCAGTAGTCATGGAGAGCGGTGCACAGATTGCTGGAGGGGCAATTATATACCCAGATGGATACCAGAGTGAGGTGAGCAGATTATGCAAGAGATACGACACATTATTAGTTATGGATGAGGTTGCAACTGGTCTTGGGAGGTTAGGCTCTATGGTTGAGTACATTGCTCAGGATAGCATGCCAGATATAGTTGCGTTTGGGAAGATGCTCACTGCAGGATACCTACCTTTGGCAGCAACTCTAGCAGGTGATGAGATCTTCAACGCATTCCTTGCTAGTTATGATGAGAGGAAGCATCTCTTCCATGGTCATACATTCACTGGCAACCCTATAGCATGTGGATGTGCAATAGCAAACCTAAGACTGTATGAGCAGGAAGGGCTGATCTCAAAGGTTAGGAGTAGTTCAGTATTGATGGCAGAGAGGTTGGAGGAGTTCAGATGCTACCCTGTGGTTGGAGATGTTAGGCACAAAGGCATGCTAGCTGCTATTGAACTTGTTAAGAGCAATAGCAAAGAACCCCTTATAACACTCTCAGATGGAAGGAGGATCAACTATGCCATAATGGAGGAGGGGCTGAAGCATGGTATCTTCATTAGACCGTTAGGGCATATAATGCTTATAGTACCACCACTAGCCATTGGTAGAGAGGAGTTGAACATACTCATGGATAAGGCAATGGAGGTTGTAGATGTAATAGATAGGTTGGCATGCTAGTAGGTTATACCTGCCGTATATAGTCAGAGGGATGGTTGGTTATATGGTTAGATGGTTGTAGTGCCGCCGGCGTGATTTGAACACGCGACACCTCGGTCTTCAGCCGAGTGCTCTCCCAGGCTGAGCTACGGCGGCACACAGGAGATAGTTCATCTAGCACTGATTTATTTGCTTTTGTTATCTGCCATCAGATTATCTTATTAGTTATGCTTTAACCTTCCATGGTATATCCTTTACACCTTTACGCTTGTTCATGACCCTAGCAAGTACAAAGAGTAGCGATGAGAGTCTGTTCATGTAAGCTATAAGATCATCGCTAACATTACCACTCTCATCCTTGAGTGCAACTATAGCACGTTCAGCCCTCCTTGCAACTGCCCTTGTAAGATGTAGTAGTGAAGCCTCCCTGCTTCCCCCTGGGAGTATGAAGTATCTTATGGCACCTACCTCTTCTTCATACCTGTCTATAACCTTTTCAAGTCTCTTCACCATATCCATGTTAACCTTTGGCGTTGTTGCGCTCATATCTGGGTCTGCCAATTCTGCCCCAATGGTGAAGAGGTCTATCTGCACCTCTTCCAGTACAGCCTTAACATCATCATTCTCATCTATGAACGATAGGCATAGACCTATGGCAGAGTTGAGCTCATCTATATTGCCGTATGCCTCTACCCTTAGCGATGCCTTGGATACCTTCTTCCCCCCAAGCAAGGATGTGTAGCCATTATCCCCCGCTCTAGTGTATATCTTTGCCATAGTTATGGTACTATGCAATAAGGTTTAAACGTAACTTTATCTACCCCAGTATTGTATGGGTCATGTAAGGTATGTATTCGCTATAACAATTATGAGCTTCAGCATGGCCATAGTTCTTGCTTTATCTGCAGTAATCATAGACCATTATATATTGGGTAAAGATAGCAGTATTAGGATGGATATAAGGGAGGCTACTGACGATCTCATAAAGGGTAATGCAATGAAGAGTATAATAAACGAGCTCTCAAAGATAGTAGGTAATAATGATGTTGGTAAGAACAATGGGAACTCTAGCAAATGAATGATACATCCATCAATAGCATATACCCTTATCAATAGTAGTAATCTATGCATAACATATATACTTCATAGACTATAGATTAGGTATGAGCAAGGAATCAAAGGTTAGGTGCCCCTACTGCGAATCAACATTCAATAGCAAAGAGGAGTTATCAAAGCATATAGATAGAATGCATATAGGGCCTGGAGTGCTAGAGGGAGATACAAGGAAGCTATAATTGTACATCATATCTTGTGTTGATATTAAATCCTATTAAATCGCCATTACATCATTTTCTTATAAATCGTGATGAAATAATAGGGAGTGAGGTTATCAGGCAACCTTCAGACCAGATCTTGTATTCAAATAGAATAACTCATATAACAAGATAATAGTTGATGCAACCAGCCGCGAGAGGTTGGGTAGTAAGGATAGCTTACATATTGTATGGCAAGGTTATAAGCAGTGAACCATCATATCCACCAGTAGATCGTTATCAGCAGTAGCAATGGGAGCAGGGGTGGTCAACTATAGTGTTTGGTTATGTACAAATGGACGAGTTGAGGAAGATACTAAACCGTTGGAGTTGAAGACTACAACATATCCATCATAAACAGATCATATATTTTTATTGGCCACTCTGCTAGTAATCTTATGCTAGAGTTCTTCACTACAGCGTGTAGGCTAAAGAGGGTTAAGAGGAAAGGGTGGCTTGTAAAGGCTAGAGTTAGTAGGGAGGATGCTGAATCTGTGGCAGATCACTCATACATGTTAGCATTGATGGCAATGGTGATAGCTGATACTAAAGGCTTAGATGCATGCAAGGCTATAAGGATGGCACTCTTACATGACCTTGCAGAATCCATAACAGGAGATTACATGCCAGAGGAGGTTGATGGAAAGAACAAGAGGGCAATAGAGCATGATACTATGCTTAGACTGCTCAATACACTTCCCGAGGGGTTGAGGGATGAATATGCAAGAGTATGGGATGAGTATGCTAACTGTAAGAGTGAGGAGGCTAAGTTGGTGCATGAACTAGACAAGGCTGAGATGGTACTACAGGCTAGATGCTATGAGTATATGGGCTATAGAGGGGTATTGGATAGATTTTACGCCTATGCTGAGCCATATGTAAATGACAAGATTGTAAGGGGGTTACTATCGTCATTATCATTGGTCTAGTCAGATAGAATTTACATATAATCCCATACTATACATACACAATGCTGGTAGCCAATGTTAAGCAAATGCTAGGCTTTCCTATACCAAACCAATATCCCATACTGATTATCATCATACTCTCTCTACATTTACCCTTCATTTACTTTCATAACTACATCTACAGTCCAACAGACAAGCCCTTCTGCTGTTAACCATCTTCAATTCAACTATGGGCAAATAAGAAAGAGATATGAGTAAGAAAGAGACGTTAAATACGATAGGAGGGGATGCAGTACTTCCAAGCACTCCAAGTTGGACAAACAAGGATAAGAGATGCAGTAAGCATGCTGAAGAGGTATACTGGCAATGCATTGCCAGCAATAGCATTGAAGGAGAGTAAGGGTTTAGGTAGAGATGGTAGGGGTGGATGGGAGCCAGTTGGCGAGGAGAATCTCTACTCTATCGCTGAGGGGGAGCATGGCCTCATCATATGCCTATGTGACTCTGATGGTAATGCCAAGGCAATAGCATCATGGTATAGCAGAGAGGAGGCTGAGCAGATAACTGCAAGTATGCGTAACGATGGTATTCAAGAGTACAGAGGGAAGGTAAGGCTTCCTTTATGACTCATGATTTTTATTTACCCTTGCCCATCTATACCTCTAGTATGGAGTATGAGCAGGAGGTTGAGGTTACTGGCCATCTCATAGACTCGATGATACTCACAAGGATATTCGATAAGATCATGGACCTGAAGGGTGACTTTGAGGTCCTTGAGTTCAGGATAGGCAAGGAGAAGACCTCGCCAAGTTATGCTAGGCTACTTGTTAAGGGGAAGAGCAAGGAGCACCTTGAGCAGATACTTGAAGAGGTTTACAGGGATGGTGCTCTACCAGTAAGAGTAGAGGAGGCTATACTTGAGCCTGCACCAAGGGATATGGTCCTCCCAGATGACTTTTACAGTACAACCAACAACAGGACGATGATATACGTTGATGGAGAATGGATAGAGGTTGAGGATATAATGATGGATAAGTGCATAGTCTACGATCGATCTAGTAGGAGGGCATACTGCAAGGCTATAAGGGAGGTTAAGATGGGAGACCTTATAGTCGTTGGGGAGAAGGGTATAAGGGTGATACCTCCAGAGAGGCCTAGAGAGGGTATAGATCTATTCCAGTTTATGAGTAGTGATGCATCTAGTGAGAGGCCAACTCTGCAGATGATAAGGAAGGTTGCTAGAGACATGTATATGCTGAAGAGGAATAGTGGTAAGATAGTCGTGGTTGCTGGTCCTGCAGTTGTTCATACTGGTGCAGCAGATGCTCTAGCAGCATTGATAAGGCTTGGGTATGTGAAGGGTCTACTTGCTGGGAATGCTTTAGCAGTCCATGATATAGAGCATGCTCTCTTTGGCACATCCCTAGGCATGTATGTTCATGATGGTACACTAGCGGTTAGAGGGCATAGGCACCATATGCGTGCTATCAACGAGGTCTTCAAGGCAGGATCGATAAGGGCTATGGTTGAGAATGGTATACTAAAGAAGGGTATAATGTATGAGTGCGTAAAGAATAACATACCTTATGTGCTAATAGGCTCGCCTAGAGATGATGGTCCAATACCTGATGTTGTAACAGACGTTGTGCAAGGATGGAGGATGTATAGAGAAGTGCTTAGGGGTGCAGATATGGTTCTAATGCTTAGCACTATGCTCCATAGTATAGCAGTAGGGAATATGCTACCTTCACATGTCAAGGTTGTCATAGTAGATATAAACCATGCAGTCGTTACAAAACTGATGGATAGAGGAACATGGCAGGCTGTAGGGATAGTCTCAGATGTTGGTGTATTCCTTCCCACATTGCTTGAGCATATAACCATCTTTGAAGGTAATCATGATCACTATAGGCAATGACCCTTATCTATTATCTATTATCTATTATCTATCTATTATCTATTAACCAACCAACCACCAACCAATCAACCAACCAATCAACCAACTCTCTAATCAAGCTGAAGTGCTAGTTAACATTCGTCCATTGCAATACCTTATCGTGATTGTCTTCTTACACATTTATCCATAATATCTTACCATTTAAGCACATATATCCATTTTTATACAAAAAATATTATATCTTTCTAATAATCAAACTATATTCATGAACATATGTTGCGATAAGTATGGGGATGGGATATGTGAGTGTGGATACTGCGTAGGTGATGGGTGATGGGTATGGGTGAACCTCTCTATACATTCTCAATAGCAAGAGCGATCTCTGCAGGAGCACTTGCTGGGTTCATAGCAAGTTGGTACGTTACCTTGCTATTAGTAGCAAGTGAGTATGAGATAGGCTTCCCAATAGGCACGTTCTACACTGTAATAGGAGAGATCCTAGGGTTTAGGAGCGCAGATGCACTCTATACAGGTTTTGTACTGCACATCATTACTAGCACTATAGTTGGTGCATCATCATCACTCCTGCTAGTCACTATACTTAGGCGTTGGAGGATAGGGGGTAAGGTATGCATACTCTGCTCATATAGGGCTGCTGGTGTAGGGCTCATAATAGGTTTCCTAGTATGGCTTGTACTCTTCCTACCAGTAACATTTCTTATAGTAGAACCCTCTCTGGCATTCAGGAGTGCTACAGATGTAAGCATGCTATACTCAATACCTGTATCTGTTAATGCACTTTTGAGTATGGTTTGGGTAATAACGGTAAGTGCACTTCCATACCACCTTGGCTATGGTGCAACCTTAGGTTATCTCATGAGCAAGCTGGTTGAGCGTATAGCAATAGTTGATACCAACAATATTTAAATATCCAGTTAGGTTCAACTAATTAGGTGTGACTAATGCATGGTAGAGAGTATAGATTGTTGTGCTGATGATATAGAGGATCTATTCATGCAGACGTTACAGATACTAGGTATAGAGGGGCATAGCAGGTATAGTCCGATCATATCACATGCATTGGATCTTTACATGGAGTTCAGTAGCAGGTATAGGGTTAAGAGTAGGATGATCATGGCCTATGCAGTAATGTATGCAGTACTTAGGTCTCAAGGATATGCATTAACCCCTAATGCATTTGCAGTGAGGGTAGGAGTTAATGTTAGAAGGCTTGCATCATACTATAGAGCGATGCAGAGGGTACTTGGCTTAACTATACCAAACCCAACACTACATGCATACATAGATGAACTTGTAAGGTGGTTAAGGCATGGTGCAAATGACAAGGGTATTGATACTGTGAGGTTGAAGGATGAGGCATACAGGTTAGTAGACGATATAATGGATATTATGAATAGCAAGGGCGTAAACCCTGTTGGAGTCGCTGCTGCTATACTTTATCTAGCATCAGATGATGATGGGAAGATGGCTTTAAGTATCAAGGATCTAGCAAGTATCTCAGGCATAAGCATGGTTACTATTAGGAAGAGGATAGAGGAGTTGAGGCCGTTCTTGAAAGTACGTTTAACAGTAAATAAGAAGAATTGACGCCCTAACTAAAGTTGGGCCCTTACTAAGATTCATAGGTTGATTATTTTTTGCTTAGACTCCCACATTCGAAGCAATAGTATGTCACTACTCAGTTGACTCTATCTCCATCATGGTTGGTGTTGGCTAATCATGTTTAATATGCTAGCCTCGTTGTTGATGTCTATGACCATTTCTCTTACTTCTCTCATCTTTTATACCCCTACTACATCTACCGGAGCATATAGGATCATCTACTACAATTCATCTAGAACTAAGACTTTCTTCTAATCTAATCTCATGCAAGGAGTACTATATGAAATAGAACTGCATTGCTGATGTTAAGATAACATTTACTCCCCTCCCTCTCCCCCTCCCCCTCCTCATCCTCATCCTCATCCTCATCCTCATCCTCATCCTCATCCTCATCCTCATCCTCATCCTCATCCTCATCCTCATTCTTGTTCAACCCTTGGTTAACGTCTATGATGCTATATTCTATCCTCATACAGACATCATCTAGCTGGTTAGGATGCCGCTCTGACACGGAGGAGGTCGAGAGTTCAAATTCAAATCTCTCACGGCCCATACATGCCCAGCAATCTACCAAGAGCGGATTATAAGGTAAGATGATTGAGATCTCTATACTCTTGTGACACCTTCTCTGCTTATGCCATGCGTAAATATTCATATGCTGTAACCTAGTAGACTAATCCCTCTTCAGCATTATTGCCTTAATCAGATCTTTTGATTTCTACAAGAACACAGCACCTATATCTCCAATATTATATTACGTTATTAATTATGTTCTAAGATTAACCAAGATTAGAGATGCTGAAGATAGAATCCCAAGCTCGATTCTATCCCTCTTGATGTAATTGAGCCCTTAAAATAGATTACAAATCGGTCGGGAAGGGTTAGTTAGGGGAGCCCTCTAACATTTAGGAGGATAGGAAGATAGGATGCATAGGGAGGGCAGAGAGGATGTTATCGCCTCTGGAGAAACAGGATAAGGATAGAGGAAGGATAAGGAGTAAAAGTTTCTATTCTTAGAATACTTAAAGGTATTGCTTTGTTTGGTTAGGGTCAAGTATTCTACCTTTACTTTTAGCCAATTGTGAATAGTACTCAAATATCAAATCATCTACATCAAGCAAGTTTGTCTTGACATACATGATATTAGCCACTGTAGTTAAATATCCCCACATGTCTTGCCTTATATAGACCAATTCATTACCTTTCAACACAATCCACTCTTTATCCCTATTGACTCTTATTATGCCCATACCATCCCTATTGACTCTTATTGCGTTCATCTATCTATACCTTCTATGCCTCATAGTCTATAAATCTGTTGGGAGAGAAAGCTTCCTAACATACATTAAATGTAATGATAAAGTGTCTCGTTGATAAAGTTAGTGTAAGGTTAATTTTAGGTACCCTCATGTACCTTCAACTCTGTAAGACTGCCCTTACCAGTCATGAGCCATATACCCATCCTCTCTGCCTCCTTTACTGTCTCTGGCAATACTTGCATTGCATATATAACCTTTATAACCTTCTTCCTAAGATACTCAGGGTGCTTCTCGCATAACCTTGCTATATCCTTAGCAACCTCCTTGACCATATTCGGGCTTGCCCTAGTCTTAACCTCCCCTATAATACATGTATCAGTATCTATGCCGTATATATCCACTTCTATATCATCTAGTATAAGACCTGTTATATGCAT
>JBKBIE010000023.1:0-13916 GCA_046299465.1 Candidatus Nitrosocaldus sp. | reverse complement strand
TCTATCCTTGGTTCATCATAATCGCTTGGAATGCTCTCATCCAGAGTAAGTACTGCTATCCTCATATTCATAGCATCAGCAACATATACGTAATCCTTCACTATGATCTTCCTTGGTGCGTTTAGTTGCCTATCCCCATCCCCTGGCACTCCAGAACCGAAGTAGAATACAGGCATGGGATCAGTAACCTCAGGGTTAAGTACATCGTTGTAGTTGAATACCTGTAGCCTATGGTTCAGATTATCACTTACTATTAGATAGTTGTTAACCTGATCATATGTAAGCCCTCTCGGCTCATTGAACCTTCCAAGATCTGCACCCATGCCTCCAAATAACTTGATGAGTTCAACGCTTTGAGCCTCAAAGTCTATGCTGTATATGCCTATCAGACCATTCTTGTATGCTACCATTATCCTACCAGAGCCATCAGTCTTAACATCGTGTATACTTGGCCATGGGTCTATTGGATAACCATTAGCAACATCCCCTATCTTGGTGCCATTGGCATCATACACCTCTGCATTGTTGAACTGGAATACTAGACTTATCCCTTCATCTCTAACCTCATATACCTGAACCTTCTTCCCCAGATTATCGCCTATTGCTATAAGGTCATGCTCACCCAGTGTTAGTGTTGTTAGACCATGGGGGAACATGAACAGAGTCCTCTCAGGGGTGCTGCCCTGTATGCTATGAACTATAACAGCACTAGCAAGATTTCCAGCATCATCATAATTTAGTTGGTATAGATAGATTGCTCCTTCAGGGTGCACATGCGTAAGTACTGCTAACCTTCCATGTCTATCGAATGAGAGGTCTACTGCACTCCTCCTATCGAAGGAGCCTAGCATATGCCAGTTGCTATCTTCACCCTTCTTCATTACATAAATCTTATTTACTGTGCGATCTGGATCTGTAACTATTAGCCTGCCCTCATCATCCATGGCTAGAGCAAATGGGAAGACTAGTGTGGTGCCATCAACCTCCCTTATGAACTCAACTGGTCTGTAGTTAATTGCATATGCCTGTTGGGTGTATGTAGATGCTGCAAGTACAATCACGGTAGCCAATGCAATCATGTTTATGCTCATCTGCCTCCTCATATCCCAGCACTACATACCCATACTGGATAATATTAAAAATATTTTATGGTACATTGATCTAAAATTAAATTATTACAATTTAGGATAATGTACTACAAAAATTTCCATAATATAGTTAGATGGATGCTACCTTGAGCACTATCTTGCCAAAGTGTTGATCCATCTCCATCCTTGCATGAGCAAGCATTGCATCCTCCAACGCAAAGATAGAATCTATCACTGGTCTTATCCCATTCTTTTGTATGAACTCTAGCATCTCTACAAGTTCCTTCTTACTGCCTAGATACGCACCAAACATAGATGCTAGTCTGTTGTAGAATGGTCTAACCTCAACACTTGTATGCTCAGATACCGTTGCTCCACATACAGCCATTATACCGCTCCCCTTCTTCAAGCACTTTATGCTTGTATCCCATGTACCAACATGATCTATTACTAGATCTACACCCTCATCCCCTGTGAACCTCATAACCTCTCTTACTATATCCTGCTTGCTCCTATCTATTACTAGATCACAGCCTAGAGAGTAAGCCTTCTCCACCTTGCTATGGTTACCAACTGTTGCTATAACCTTGTAACCCATACTTTTTGCGAACTGTACACTCGCTACCCCTATACCACTCCCAGCACCATACACGAGCAGGGATGGATTCTCAGGATAGTAGCCATCGTCTCTCATAAGCCTTATTGCATATTTGATTATACTGTAGGCTGTAAGGTATGCAACGTTGATAGATGCTGCCTCCTCCATGCTAAGATCAGAGACTAAGGGTAAGGGTATGATGTTGCTTACTGGTACCTTGAGATACTCAGCATAACCTCCATGCCAACTGCTGAACCCTCCTATTATGGATGCGCTTCTACTTATACATCTATTCTCCTTGCCTATCCTACAGAATCTGCATGCTTCACAATGTATCATTGGGTAGAGTACAACCTTGCTACCCTTCTTCATTTTAGGATACTCTAGATCACTTGCTATATAGCCAGAGATATCACAGCCGAGTATATGTGGGAACCTAACCTCTCTTCCTGCCAGACCTCTCCTCACCCATATATCAAGCCTGTTAAGAGAGCATGAATCTACCTTGACTAGAACCTCACCTTCACTTTCACGTACAGGATCTGGGAAGTCTTGATACCTTAGAGCATCTATACCTCCATGCCTATGAAGCACTACAGCCTTCATCATTTGCTCACCCAACTATGTTATGCATGGTCTTGAGGTCTTTGCTGAAGTCCTTGAGTTCATCCGGTATACTAATAGAGATGGGATCTTTAAGGGATCTACCAGAGCTCTTCTTTGCATTCCATACCATGGAGTTGAACTCCACTATAGCATCTGTGTATCTGCTCATCCCCTTATCCCATCTAGCCTCTGGGAACCTCTCTAGATGGATGCTCTTATCAGAGTATAATACCCTCCATAGATGATCCGTTATAAAGGGGGTTATCGGTGCAAGTAGCAATAGTATTGTTGATAGAGACTCATGCAATGTATAGCATGCTGCATACTGCTCATCCTTGCTGAACCCTTGCCCATATGCTCTAGCCTTCACCATCTCAATATAGTGAGGGGCAAAGATATTCCATACGAACTCCCTAACGGCATTTGAGGGTATGAAGAAGTTGAACTCTCTATAACCTTGCATACATTGCTCAATGAGAAGTGATAACTCTGCTAGTATCCATCTATCACTTGCCTGAAGCGATTGAGCACTTGTCCTAGGGAATGATGATATGAACCTTGCCATATTCCATAGCTTGGTTAGGAACTTCTGCATCCCTGCTATCTTCTGCTCTGAGCACCTAAAGTCGTAGCCAAGGTTAACCTCGCTAGCACTCCAGAACCTGAACGTGTCTGCACCATACTTACTTATAACAGGGAATGGATCTATAACATTGCCTTTGCTCTTACTCATCCTCTCCCCCTTCTCATCAAGCCCATAGCCCATTATCCATGCCCTCTCGAATGGTGCCTTGTGTGTGAGTTGGTAGCATCTAAGTATGGTGTAGTGCAGCCATGTCCTCACTATATCCTTTGCCTGAGGCCTCAGCGTTGCTGGGTATGTGTAGTTGAAGAACCTCTCATCGTTACCATACTTGGATATGAATAGTGGGGATATACTTGAATCCATCCATGTATCGAATGTTCTCTCTTCCCCTACAAACTCAGTTCCGTTGCAGTATGAGCAGTTGTTGAATGGAGGCTTCTCCTTCCATGGTCTATAGTACTTGCCCTTCTCTGGCAAGTTTGCTCTACCACATTGCTTACAGTACCATATAGGCACCTCAGTAGCATAGAACCTCCTCCTAGATATCGGCCAATCTATTGTTATAGAGTTGAGCCATGTAAGGAGTATCTGTCTATGCATATCTGGATGGAATATCATCTTACTTGCTATCTTCTTCAATTCATCTATGAACTGTATCTGCTTCACATAGAACTCCTTCATTGGTATTATCTCTATTGGTGTATTGCTCCTCTCACATACTGGAGTTCTATGCGTTATACTCCCAACCTTTATGACAAGACCCATCTTGGTAAGATCATCTATTATTGCACCTCTAGCATCCTTAACCTTCATCCCTGCATACTTTCCTGCATTGCTGGTCATTAACCCATCTGTATCTAGTGCGATAACCTCTTGTAGTCCAAGCTCCCTGAAGAGTTGTACATCAGTATGGTCTCCATAACTGCATACCATAACTGCTCCAGAGCCAAACTCCATGTTTGCGTATGGATGTGGTATTATCTTAACCCTTGTGTTGTATAATGGCACAACTGCTATCTTGCCATGGAGGTGCTTATACCTCTCATCTTCTGGATTAACTATCACTGCTCCACATGCACAGAGAAGTTCTGGTCTTGTAGTTGCTATAACTATCTCATTGGCAGCATTGCTACTACTACTACTACCATTACCATTATCATTACCACTACCACTACCACTACCATTATCATTACCATTACCACTATTAATACTGCTGCTCCCA
The DNA here is from genome assembly GCA_046299465.1 of Candidatus Nitrosocaldus sp. Taxonomy (GTDB): domain Archaea; phylum Thermoproteota; class Nitrososphaeria; order Nitrososphaerales; family Nitrosocaldaceae; genus Nitrosocaldus. The sequence goes on along the minus strand of JBKBIE010000023.1, from coordinate 9,816 downwards.
TCACTATTCCCATCCTCAACCCTAAACCTTATGTATACAAGTTTAGATGGCAACTCCTTGTATACAACCTCTGCATCTGCTATCGTTGTGCCACAGTCAGGGCAGTAGTTGTTTGGCCTAGTAGCCTCATACACCAACCCCATATGCCATAGATCTATGAACGTTGCCTGTGTTAATGCTCTATACTCTTCAGAGTCAGTTCTGTAATAGTTTGCAAGATCTGCACTCAGCCCAAGCCTCCTCATTATTGCGATCATCTCATGCTCAAGCTCATCGAGTGCACTTTTGCATAGGTCTAAGAACCTTTCTCTTCCTACACTCCTCATGCTAACCTTCTTTACACGCTCAGTGTATATCTCAACTGGGAGACCATTCCTGTCTATACCTATAGGGAAGTACACGTTGTAGTTGAGCATCCTTGCTGTCCTTGCTATCATGTCTATCTGTGCATAGTGCGCAGCAGCACCTATATGCCATGGCCTTCCAGATGGATATGGAGGTGGCGTATCTATAACGAAGGGCTTCTTACTCTCATCGATGGTGAACTTGTAAAGTCCTTCTCCTTCCCAGATCTCTAGCAACCTCTCCTCTATGCTTGGGTCCCAGACCCTCTCCTTTATCTTCGGTTCTATACTCATAGACTGCAGAATTTACAAGCAGATATATGTATCTTCATACCCTGCATATCCTCCTGCATATCCTAAATACTTCCCATCTTGCATTCGTATCATCATATAGCATATTCTACAGCATCCTTTATGCCTAGACTCTTGAATATCTCTAGCCTAGATATGCATCCATGACATCTTCCACAGTGCTTCTCAACCCTTCTATGACAGCTCCATGTATGCTCTAATGGTACTGCAAGTTGTAGTGCTAACCTTACAACCTCAACCTTGCTTAGATCTGCCAATGGAGTAACTATCTCTGCTGGCTCATCCAGCATGAACCCCTGCTTGAAGAGCCTGTTTATACCATCTATATACTCCTTGCTGGCATCCTTGAAGAAGAGCATATCGTCCCTGTTATGCCCCCCAACTATCCATCTAACATGCATATACTCTGCTAGATGTGCTGCTATTGAGTAGAATAGTAGGTTCTTCGATGGAATGTAGAATGGCCATCTCAGATCATCATCCTTATAGTTTGAATAACCGTATATGTTGAATGCTTCCTTTACGAATGGCAACTCCAATTCTATCAACTCAACGTCTGCATCTTTAGCGATGAGTCTAGTTGCTTCAATCTCCTTAACCCATCTGTTGTAGTAGTTTAGTGTGAGTGTATATACATCATAGCCCTTGCTCTTTGCCCAATATAAACATGTTGCAGAGTCTATCCCTCCAGAGAGTAGGATTAGTGCCCTCTCCCTACCATCAATATCAGTATTTGATTCTGATCTGTGACTGCTCATTATAACCTGCCCTGAATCATCATTTTATTTATTTATTTATTGATTGATTTATTTATTTATTTATTGATTTATTGATTGATTGATTGATCCTTGAAACCATATGTGCCCCTTTGCTTACACCCTCATATATGTAAACGCTAATAGCCTTTATGTTATCTGGCATCCTTGCTGCTATCAATGCAATTATCTCCTTTGCAAGATTCTCTGCAGTAGCCTCCCCTTCAAATAGGAATGTTGTATGCTTTGGAACCTTCAGATCAAATCTACCATTTGGACCATCGAACGCAACTCTGTAGTGCATCTCATCCTCTTCAACAAGGTACTTCCTGCTTATGAAGAACTTGTGGTCCAATGCATTAAGTGCCTGTTTTATAAGCCTCTTGGCCTCCCCAAAGTCGATTATCATATCACTCTTCTCCTCCTTTATCCCCATAAGCTCAACAACAACACTAGCAGTATGACCATGCAGTACTGAGCATTTGTTGACCAAAGGCAATATATGGGAATAGTCGAATGAGAGCGATGGGTCATCAAATACTAAACCTGCATATTCACCATCCTCATAAGCAGATAGTGAGTTGAGTTCCTCTACTCTAGCAGTTGATAATGCTTTACCCACTCCTATAACTCTAACATACCCTGAACCTCTGATCCTCTTCAACTTATCCACATCGCTTGAATCATCTATAACCTCGATGTAGCCTTGCTCTGTCTTAAAGTCTATGCTTATGCTAGAGCCATCATCTAATGTTAACTTTGCATCATACTCATAATCTATGTTAAGGAACTTGAGCAGTTCTGCTATAGTCAATTCGTTCCTGCTTCTCAAGAGATTGCCTTTGCCATCTATATACCTGATATATCTACCATCGAGCATAGAGTTAGCATGTAAACCCCATATTTATTCATCATCATGGCTATCATAGCAAACGAGACAAAATAAATAATAAAAGTAAGTTTGTAGATAGTTATGATGGGATGGCAGAGGTAAGGTCAAGTGCAAGGAGAAGAGTCATTCTAACTATACCACTCTATATAGATAATGAACTCTATGAAGCGCTCTACCTACTCTCAATAAAGTTGAATAAGAGCATAAGCAAGGTAGTTGAAGAGATTGTAGTGGATCATGATCTAACTGTGCCTATAAATGCTGAGAGTGTTGAGGTTCTCCTTCTCAGGCATCCAATGATTAAGCAAGCAGTTGAGATGCTAAGGAGTGAACCAGATGATTGTGCAATAGCTGTAGGGTCTAGTAGAGTATCTTCCTCTTAGGCGTTAAGACACCGAATACAGGATCATGGTAACTCGGCATATACTGCTCATAATGCATAATCTCATTCCACCATCTGTGTGAGTTCTGCATAGCCTCAAGCCTTATCTCCTTCTTGCCTAGATCCCTTGCTATACTCTCTGCCAATACTGCTAAACTTGAGCCTATCTTGGTATACCTTGCCTTATTGTAGTTCTTTGCTAGTACTGCTACCTCCAGATAATCATCATGCAACTCTAGCACCATAAGTCCAAGTATATCCTTCTCCCCATAGACTATGGCAAGGTATCTATCCCTCTCACTAACCCATCTCTCTACATTGCTTACTATATAATTGTCTATGGCAGCATTGTTGGATGAGAATGATGATAACGATAGATCATCGCTACTAGCAAGGTATCTGAATCCCTTTGGTAGCCTAGGTTTAAGTTTGCGCTTTACCTCTGTCATATACTTACACTCCTCCATTTTATCTAATTCTTTACCCTCCTTTCTTCTCTCCTCCCTTCACATATGTCTTCTCAATAACTCTCTTCACTATCTTGAATATGCCTGTACTGAACTGCATAGCCTTCTTCTCCCTGTATGCTACCTCACATGCAACGCCTATGCTCTCTGCAACCTTTCTGAGCAGTAACTTCCTTACTCCTTTCACAACATCGATCTTGAACGCTACTGGTAAGTTTACTACATATGCTGCTAATTCTGCTGATGCATATGGAAGCACAAGATCAATAAGCATAGATGATGCTATACTCTCATCCCTACACAGGTCATGACTTGCTCTCTTGATATCATTAAAGAGTATCATGTTGAGATCTTCTAGTGTATGAGTACTACGAGCATACGTTAGATACCTTGCATATCCTCCAAACAACTCATCTGCCAACTGACCAAGTATGAGAGTATCCACACCATTATCCCTTGCAAATCTTGCCAATGCATAAACTATGCATGCTATACTAATATCCATCACGTTTGTAAAGTCCAGATCTATGTTTAGTGTAGAGATATCGTTGAGAATATTTAGTATATCTTGCTCATCTAGCATAAGTGTGTGGATATCTAGTCCAGTCATCTCTCGAATATATCTTGCATTCAACTCATCATAGGATCCTTTGGTACATACAGTTACTGGTATAGCATGATCTAAGATCTGCTTTGAGAGTATCGCTAATATTATACTATCTATACCAGATACTCCCACAACTGCCTTACTCCTACTATCTAGCCTCCTCTTGAGAGATGTTGAGAGGAGATGCATTGTATACTCTATTGCATCATCCATGCTAACATTAACGTATGGTTTGTACTCTATTGGAGAGAATCTTACCCTATCCATCCCCATCTTTCTGAAGAGATAGAGTACTCCTGGCTCTACCTCGAGGTAGGTGTTAAGAACCCTCCTGTCACTTGCCACAGTTATGCTACTACCATCATACTCATAGTAAAGTGGTTTACTCCCAAGTGGATCTCTTGTAAATGCAACATTAACATCATCGTTATCAATATCAATATCAATGCATGCTAGTGCATAGTTCCCATCACTTACAGCAAGTGTACCATGGAGATTATGCAGTGAACATACAGAATACACGCTAAGACCGTGACTGTCATAGATATCGCCGTTGAGTAGAATTATTATTCTGTTCTGCTCTTCTATGATATCATTAGGATGATGCTTACAATAGCATAGAGAAGTAAACCCACCATCTCTGAGTATAAACTCTCTACCATATCTATTACCTACGATCCTCCTATACAACTCTAAATCTATATCCTTGTTTGATAATATGAAGCCATTACATCTGATTAGATTCATTACTAGTAGATCATTAAATCATTAGAGCATATGTATTCTACGCTTTATTAAACCTGTTCTGCTCCATAGCAGTGATGTTGTTAGACCAATCATGAGCCATAGCGAGAGTGATGTAAAAGCACTTGCAACTCTGAACCCTGTAAGTATATCATCAGTCATATCAACAGTATCTGGAGTTGGAGGCATAAGTATGTATGCTACAACCATTATCGATGCATATGCAGCAACTATAGATACGTTCTTACTCATTCCAGCCTTCATTCTAATCATTATCCTTATACGCAATAGTGCCAATGCAAGAGCAGATATACCTGATATAAGCATGTATGCAATGTATATGCTCTGCCTATAGTATATTGTGTCTGGGTCACCAACTGCAGGGGGATTTGCAGGATACTTGATGGCTGGCATAAGGTAGAGCACAATCCAGATCAGGAGTGCCAACGCTACTCCACCACCAACTGTTAGAGCCTTCCTGCTTGCTATGTAAGAGTATACTGCTGAGAATAGGGAAGAGTATGCAACCCCTGCTAATAGCCCTGCAAGGATGGCTCCCTGCTTCTGCCATCCTCTATATGCGATATCAACAGACAATCCTAGCCTTGATGCTTCTATCTCTACTGCCCTATCTATGTAAGGGGTAACAAATAATATGTTCATAAACCCGTAGAATGCTCCACTTGCTATACCAGCAAGTAACGCAACAGCAACTATGTTAAGTATCATATCCTTTACCACTCAGTGGCAGGGGAAGCCTAGAGCATGCCTAGTATCATGGAAGAGCTCGTGTAAGAAGTTCTCCTCATATGCCTGCTCCCCGAATACCATGCTCAACAACTGACCCTGATCATAGCCAACTGCAAATGATGTAAATGCAAATATTGCAGCAAGTACAAGTATAGCAAGCAAGGGATATCTGAACTCAACCTTGGTTATCTGCCTGTGCTCATCACTGCCATCATTCATGCATTAACCTATAAAAGGTTACTATTTAAACATTTGGATGGTTTATCCAATAGCACCAACCCTTGCTAAGCTCATATCCTTATCAGACCCTTACCTCGCCACCATCGACCACAAGCACTTGCCCAGTGATATAACTTGCATCATCTGATGCAAGGAATACAATAGCCTTGGCAACCTCCTCTGGGATCCCTAGTCTACGCATAGGTATCCCCTTGATTAGAGTGTTTAACTGCATCTCATCATAACCCCTCATGTTAGCCTCAGTACTTATGCTCCCAAGGGCTACGCAGTTTATCCTAACCTCTGGTGCAAGAGCAAGTGCGAGTGATCTTGTAAGCGCTATTAGTGCAGATTTTGCCAGTGTATATGCTAGACCATGTATATCCCCTACAATTGCAGGTGTTGATGATACCAACACTATGCTCCCATTACCCTGCTCCTTCATGCATGGAACTACAGCCTTGATACAGTTGTATGAACCTTTGAGATCAACACTCCATGGCTTATCAAGCATCTCATCTGTAAGCCTTAGAGGATCTGCAAACCATATCTCCCTACGCATAGGGTATCCTGCTACTGCTATGAGCGAATCTATACCATTGAACCTCTTCATAACAATATCTACCATAGCCTTCACCTCTTCATACCTTGAGAGATCTGCCTTGATAGTGATCGTTGTATCACTGCTATCATCTCCCATACCTTCAATCTCCCTTGTGAGCGAACCTATGCTATCCTCGTTACTGAAGTAATGCAATGCTAGTCTAGAGCCCATACCTGCAAGGAGCAGTGCTGTAGCTCTGCCTATGCCTCCACTTGCACCCGTTATTAAGACCCTCTTACCCCTCATCCCCATATATCCTGTTTATACTCTCAGCAAGTTTAAAGTCATAGTTGCTTATCCCATCCACATCATGCGTGATTAGTTCTATCCTTACCCTGTTGTAAACATTGAACCACTCTGGATGGTGGTTTAACTTCTCAGCCTCTAGAGCAACCCTAGTCATGAATCCAAACGCCTCATTGAAGTCCTTGAATACAAAGGTCCTTGTAAGCTTGCCATTCTCCAACCTCCATCCCTTGAGCCTTGTAAGATTTGCAGTTATCTGCTCATCTACTAGTCTGATGTAATCCTCTTCCATAAGAGATCATCACGATCTACACTTTTATTATTTATTATTGCTGATGTCCCCCGCATCTGACCCACAAGGGTTCATAGGAAGCCAGTTGCTAACCTCACCCTGCACTCTCTGCGGGGGTCAATATAACATAACTATACAATCAATTATAATAATGTAATGTTATTGTTGTTTTATCACAAGTGATGATATGCATGCCCGCTGTAGCACGCCTGGGTGAAACTGGGAATCATCATACTCATCCCAGTCCGTCCACGTGCACTTCTGCGGGCATAATCACTATCTACAATGAAACTTATTAAATTAACCCTTTGGTATTAGTCTTGATATGATGACCTCGAATGCAGATACTGGTACCCTTATCCTGAAGTTACTAAGAACATTACTGCTAACCTCTCCAATACTGCCTATCATCTTGCCCTTGAAGAATATACCTGCTGCCTTACCACTCTCATATGGAGGTTCATCCATAGGCTCTGTCTTCACCTCATCCACACTTATTCCAAAGAGCGAGGATAACAATGCCTGAAGATAAGACCTTGCCTCAGTATAGTTTGCACTGCTATGTGCTAGAACAGATGCAATGCTCCATTCCTCCTTGATAGAGTTAGCATCTATACTGAATACTTTGCCTATCTCGAAGAGTCTCTGTGGATAAGGCTCATGCACATTCCTTGAGAGTACATCCAACAGTGATGGTATGAGAGAATCCCTAAGGACCTCATGCTCTCTACTCTTGCTCTCCTCAACAACCAATACGGTATCACTACTCCTTCCAACCATGGTATACTGAATATCCATACTTACAAGGTTGAAGTTCATAACCTCAAGCATCCCAAGCCCAACCATGACATCCCTTGCATGATCAAGTACTTTGAGCATTCTATGCCTTGAGCCCATGGCCTTGAGTCTAGGATACCTTGGCTTCAGCCTCGATATATTATAGCCTATAGCAACCTCCTCCACAAGGTCTATCCAGTGAATTATATCTATCCTATACCTTGGTACAATACATTTTATATGATCGTTCATGATTATTGCTTCTAACCTGCTCCTCCTCAGACACTCTACAGCCTCATCCCTGCTAATATCAATGCCCAAGAGGTTCAATCTATCAACTGGAAGGTTCACTATCCTGTTCCCCATATCAGGTATTAGCGTAGAACCACCATCATCTATGGTAATACCTTCTATCCTAAAGCCCATATCTGATAACGTTATAGCTATTACAGCAAGGACATCGTTTGCAGCCTTGAGATCTGTAGCTGTGACCTCTACAAGCATGTTCCTTGTACGTTCAGTAACCCTTGTTAACTCTGCATTTATTATAGGTGGGAATGAGAGTACATGGCCCCTTGCATCCTTTATTATTGGGTATCTAACATATCCTTTTATTATATGTCCATATGCACTACCAATATCAGTACCAAGTATCTCCTGTAGGCTCATCTCCATGCTAGAGTTCAATGGGATGAACTTGAAGTCTCTGCTCTCAGTTGTGTAGTAGAACGGTCCTTCAACGTTATCATAATCATGCAAGCCTATGGACACCTTCCTCCTCTTCCTCCCTATACCCATATGCAGATCCTCCTGCATGCTTATCAACTGCCTAAGATCCTCGCTATCTATCCTTCCATCCAACGCTAGTAGTGCTACTACATATGGCCTTACACCCTTCACGCTTGGATCTACAGTGAATGTTGTTGTTGCAGCAGTAGTAGTGGTAACACTATCGATAAGATTGAGTCTTGGTAGTCCTAGCTCTATGCCCATTATACCTTTTAATGCTCTTGCTATACCATAGTCTGTTGAGAAGTCTGGTCTGTTTGGGTTATACTCGACCTTTACGTAATCGCTACCCTCCTCCTCTATATCAAGTGCTATGTAAGGTAGCATCTCAAGTACCTCACCTATACTCTTACCAACAAGCCTCTCAAGCCTTCCATGCTGTAGTGTTACAACTGGCACTTTGCAGCACCCCTAAGCATAGATAACCTATTGCTGTAGAGTTCCCTAACATCATCTATACTGTATTTGAGCATTGCTATCCTCTCTAGACCTCCACCCCATGCTAGAACGGGCTTATCGATACCCAATGGCTCTGTAACCTCCGGCCTGAATATACCCATACCGAAGAGTTCAACCCATCTGCCTAACCTCTCATAGTATACCATGGACTGCAGCGATGGTTCTGTGTATGGGAAGTACGTTGGCCAGAACTTTACCCTATTCAAGCCAAGCCTTCTATAGAACTCCTGTTGTATGCCCATCAGATCCCTCAATGTTGCATCCCTGCTCACAACTATACCCTCAACCTGATGGAACTCTGCTAAGTGCTTGTAACTGAGCTTCTCATTCCTGAATACCCTGCCTATAGAGAATACGTTTGCCTCATCAGGCTTATACTCTGCAAGATACCTTATAGTTACTGCCGTTGTATGTGTCCTAAGTACTAACCTCCTAGCCTCCTCACTACTCCATTGATACCTCCACCCTTGTTCATGCATTGATGATACCTTCTTCACAACATCTGGATCAGCATCTATGCTATTAGCATGCATCTTTGCTATGTAGAATGTATCCTGCATCTCCCTTGCTGGATGGTCTTGGGGTGTGAAGAGCGCATCGAAGTTCCAGAACGAACTCTGCACAATATCACCATCTATCTCCTCAAAACCCATCCCTATCAGTATCTCCCTAACCTCATCTATAACCTCTTGGAGTATATGCTTCCTACCAGCATATATCATGGGAGCAGGGGCAGTTACATCTATCCTCTTTATAGCAGCCTCCTCCCCCCTTCTGCTTCCACTTCTACTCTCCTCCTCTAATATCTGCTTCAGTATAGAGTGACCATACTCGCTGAGTATAACCTTAACATCTCGCGTATCCTTCTCAACTATGTACTCAGGCCTGCTCTTAAGCATCCTATATGCATGGATCTCCTCCTCACTCAACTCATCCTCTCTAAGGAATCCCTTCTCTCCGAGCCTTGCTAATAGTCTGTACTCTGGCATCTTCTGTGCATCGATGCTACCCTTCGCATATACCTTGCCATTACTTATAGTTATCAGATCCTTCTCCCTAGCATATCTAATGGCAGCATTGAACTCATCATCTGTTAGATCTGCAACGTTCTTCACATCCCTCAGGCTTACCCCTACACCTTCTCCCCCCATGCTGATAACGGTATTTACAAGCCTTA
>JBKBIE010000022.1:0-15651 GCA_046299465.1 Candidatus Nitrosocaldus sp. | reverse complement strand
TAAGCCATGCTATTTGCTCAGGATAGTACTCATTATTGCCATACATTACCTTGAAGAAGTACTTGAGCACTTGCCTTATCTTCTTATGTGTAGAAGGGCTATAGTCCTTTCTGTTATTGCAGTACTCTATGTAATGCTCTATATCCTCTCTACTTGCCTCTCCAAATGGTTTGCCTAAGAACTCCCTTATAGAGAGTAGTATGGTTATACACCTTATAACCCATAGAGAAGCCTTCTCTTCTCTAAGCATGTATCTAGCGAACTGGTATACCTCCTCATACTCCTTTGCCCTCTCCAGCCAGTACCTTAACCTAGACTCTCTGTTATAGATATCCCTATCCTCTACTGCTTTATCCTTCTTATCCTTCTCCTCGTTATTATTGCTGCTGCTGCTACTACTATTACTCTTGCTACTACTATTACTACTACTACTGCTATTACCCTTATTCTCCATACCATATAATAATGGTCTTGTTGTTGGGCTACGAACTGCATGAATGGTGGGGTCGAGGGGCTCTAGTAGATCAGCACCAGCAGTATTGCTAGAGAAGGGGAATCCATTGATCAAAGCAGATATATCATTCATGCTAGGCATAGATTCTAATGGCTCTATAGTCTATGAATGGGATGGTAGTGATGGGAGGCGTCACTCCATAGTTAGTAGTGATGGAAGGGATTATGCAGATGGTAGATGGCACCATATTGCAATAGTTAGGGATGGTGTAAGGGCAGTTATGTATATCGATGGTAGATCTGTTGCAGATAGAGAGGTTAGAGCAATTCCAGTGAGTAACTCATATGATATCTACATCAATGCAATGCCAGATTACAGTTACACAGCAAAGGCGATGGTAGATGCACTTGGCATATGGGATAAAGCGTTATCTGCTGAGGAGGTACTTGCATTATATGATGGTGATGTTGAAGCAATGGCAGATGCTATAGTGTATGAGTCTGGCGAGACCAATGATAGTGTATTCAGTGTCAATGCTGGTGAGAGTATATCGATGAGATGGTATCATGATGTAGATAAGTATGGAAGGGATGTTGTAATAGTTCTATCCAATGGCATCTATATGCAGTCATGGCAGAGTATATCTATCTTCAGAGCATCTATTATGCATGGTGCACATGGAGCAATGTATCATGAAGCATTCTTCGGCTCCAACGGTCTATGAGTAAGTAAAGTAGGTTATCAACCTGCTTATTCTGATATATGGGCCCGGTGGGCTTCGATCCCACGACTTGCTGGTTGCTCCATCTCTTCCTTTCCTATACATCTACTACGCCTTATATACGCTGAAGATCTTTATACGCTTACTGCAGACTCCGAAGCCAGCCGCCCTATCCTTGCTAGGCCACGGGCCCATCCTATAATCATAAACCATACCTATTAGGCTTTAGTGCATCTGGCACAACATCATTGCCTTCAACAAGTGATGCTACTAGCCTTGCTGTTGCTGGAGCAAGAGTTATCCCAAGCCTGCAGTGCCCACCTGCTACTATAAGATTGCTATAGTGATCATAACCATCATCCCCAATCCTACCTATTATAGGGAGGCCATCTGGCGTGCATGGCCTATACCCAACCCATCTATCAACTATAGCTACATCACCCATTGCAATGTACTTCCTTGCCAATTCAAGGAGTTTATCGAAGTTCCCCTCAACTATTGCACTCCCAATACTACACAACTCAAAGAAGGCAGTTATCCTCAAACCCTCATGCATTGATATGGAGATTCTATGCTCACCACAGAGCAAAGGATGCTCAAGCATTAATAATGTACTATCATTAGATCTCAACTCAAGCATGTATCCCCTTGCAGGCGCAATTGGTAGATAGAGACCATCAACCCTGTAGGCACCAGTACATACTATGTATGTATCTGCATAGATACTTGAACTGATAGTCTTGAATGATCTAATCCTTCTTCCATTATGATTACTACTACCTACTGGTGCTTCATCCCATTCTATACTCTCCAGATTGTCAAGGAACACAGCATCCAAGGTGGTTAGCGTATCCCTTAATGCCCTAATCACGCTTCTAGGATTTACAAAGGCATCGTCTGGGTAGAAGAGTGCGCCTTCACATACATCATTTATTGATGGTTCAAGTGTATGCACCTCATCCATTGCAAGTACCTTATACGGTATGTTTAGTATCGATGCTAGATGCTTAACATGCTCTAACCTATGTTCTAGCCCATCCCTTGTGAGATAAACCTCAAGCAGACCTGAGTGCTTGTACACAAATCCAAGATCACTACTCATCCTAGCATACCACTCTTTGCTCTCCAGAGCCATAGTCCTTATAAGCATCCTTATACTTGGATCATTGAATCTATCTCTATCTGTATATGCATTTGTATATGATTTTATGGTCATGAACCCCTTGCTATCGTTAAGGCTAGTAGTAGAGGCCTTACTAGCAAGATATCTTGCAGTATCCTCAACCTCTCTAACATTCATGGATAGAGACCCTAGAGATGGAGATACGTACCCAGCATTACCATAACTGCTTGCCATCCTTGAATCATTGCCATCTAGTATGGCAACATTGAAACCTTTCATACGTAGCTCATAGGCTATAGTTAATCCTATTATGCCTCCTCCCGCAACCGCTACATCATATCTATGCATACAGTAGAGATAGAATCTATTTATTATATAATTTTGGTCTTAGAGTTTAAATTGAATATCACACTTACAGTTAAATAACATCTCTATCTAATCTTTTCTTGTAGTTATCTTGATGTATGCTCATAACAGGAGATAAATTGAATATTAACATATCCTATTCAACAATTGGCATGCATAAACTTACTAACAAGAAATAAAAAGAATTTATCATAGTATATGTTATTGCACTGCATGCCATCATCGTCATCATCACCATCAACACTGAGTATATCTAGGTATGTGGCTGGGGTTGAGTATGCAATAAGGGATATCATACACTATGCAAGAGAGCAGGAGAGGAAGGGTAAGAAGGTACTATACCTTAACATTGGTGATCCTGTACTCTATGGCTTCAGTACACCAAAGCATGTGAAGGATGCTATGGTAAAGGCAGTTCTAGAGGATAAGAACTACTATGCTGAATCTGAAGGGGTTAGGGAGTTGAGGGAGGCTATTGCTGAGCGAGAATCTGCAAAAGGCATGTATGTAGTGCCAGAGGATGTTGTAGTAACAAACGGTGTATCTGAGGCGCTTGACATGGTAGTCTCTAGCATAACAGAGCCAGGGGATGAGGTGCTTGTACCAGGGCCATGCTATCCTCCATATCTATCATATGCTAGGGTTAGAGGGGTCAAGCCTGTTGAGTATTCTACACTTGAGTATGAAGGATGGGGTATAGATATAGATGATCTTAAAGGCAAGATAACAAGCAGGACAAAGGCAATATTCGTTATAAATCCTAACAACCCAACTGGTTCTATACTTGATGAGCATACACTCAAGCTTCTAGTTGATACTGCTTCTGAGCATAACCTCTACCTTGTATGCGATGAGATATACGATAGGATAGTCTTCGATAGGTTCACTAGCATAGGCAGGTATGCTAGAGATGCCCCTGTAGTTATACTCAACGGGTTCTCGAAGGCGTACCTTATGACTGGATGGAGGCTAGGCTATATATGCTTCAACTCTAATGCAAGAGCACTTGATGGTCTAAGGACAAGTGTTGGTAAGTTGGCAAGGCTAAGGTTATCTGCAAATACACCAGTGCAGATAGCAGCTATAGAAGCGTTAAGAGGTCCTCAAGATCATATAGATGGTATGGTTAGCATGCTAAAGGAGAGGAGGGATTACGTTATGAAGCGTTTAGATGCTATTCATGGTGTGAATATGTACGTTAAGCCTAGAGGCGCATTCTACATCTTCCCTCGCATAGATGATTCTCTAGGCTATAGGAGCGATGTTGAGTTCGTTCTTGACCTCTTGACTAGTAAGAATGTGCTTGTTGTTCATGGCTCAGGTTTCGGTAGCATGGGCTCTATGCACTTTAGGCTTGTATTCCTCCCTTCAATAGAGATGCTAGAGGATGCTATGAACAGGTTAGAGGAGTTTGTGCGCTCTCGCTACAAGTGAATAGGATGGATTAGAATGATTGTGTATCTGACTGAAGATCATCTAGAATTCACACGAATTAATTATAGTTAGGTAGAGAGAAGGCGAGCATCATAAATAACAATAATAACAATAATAACAATAATAACAATAATCACTCTATCCTTGTACGTTCATACCTCTTGCTGTAAATGAAGAGTAGAGCAGATATACCAAACATTATGAGTACAAACTTTGCACTGTTTATCTTATCATTCATGATAAAGTCTAGGACGAAGTCTGGGCCCCAGAGTGCTATATCCCTAAGTAGGATTATTACTGCAGCTATAGCAAAGAGTGCACCCATAGCACTTACCCAGTTCTTCGAGATCATATGTATATAATGTTGAGCAGGGTTTAAATCGTTTATTAAGAAAGATGTTTATTTTTATAGTAGAAAGATGATCAGTTCTACATTATTAGGTTATCTTTATGCTTGGGTTCTTGATCGAGTTCTGCCTTGATACGTTGAGGAGCATCGGTGTCACACTCTCTATCTGGTATGCTAGACTTAAAGGACCAACATAGAGTGGGCGTAGGCTCTTTATCTCCTTCAAGAGTTCGCTTACAACAGATACAGCCTCTCTATCATCTGCACATACCAGCACATCTGTATCTATTGGTTCAGTAAACTTCCTTAACTTAACATCCGATATTGTGTGAAGGGTAGCAACAACTCTAGCATTCCCTAACCTATTCTTTACCATCATGGCAGCAGAGTCCCTATGATCGTGCATGGGAGTATATATGAACCCATCCTTGCTTCTACTCATAGGTACTATTGGACATATCACTATACTCCCATCCTTTATGCTCTTTGCTATACTATCTAGTGTAGGCTCTACATTCTCATATGGTATGCATAATACTACAACATCTGAGTAACCTACTAACCTACTATTCTCATCACCATTTATACTCCCTTCAATACTGCCATAATATGCTAGAGCCTCCTTCATATACTCCTCTGCAGCAGCAACTGCCTTGCTGGCATCCCTAGATCCTACAACTATATCATGCTTAACACACCACCTCAACGCTAGCCCTTCACCCATCCTACCTGTGCCTCCAACTAAACCAATCTTCATCCCTCCTAGAATATTGAAGAATTTATATTAACTTTTGGTGTATCTGTTGTATGAGTCTTATAGTACTGATGAGGCATGGAGAGGCAGTGAACAACGTGAAGCATATACTTACAGGGAGGACTCTAGTCTTCCACCTCACTGAGAGAGGTAAGTTGCATGTACAGGAGACTTGTGAGATACTCAAGCCTATGAGCATAGAGGCTGTATATACAAGTCCAATAATCAGAGCAGTAGAGACTGCAAGTATAGTTGGAGAGAATCTTGGCTTACCATACACAGTGGATGAGAGGCTTACAGAGACAGATATGGGCAAGTTGACAGGTATGAACTACTTCGATGTGATCAACAGGTACAAGGATGCTCTATTGGCATTCTACTCAGGGGAGGATGTAGGTAGCATTTATGGTTTAGAGAACTTCAACTCTATAAAGGCTAGGGTACTCAGCATGGTTGATGAGGTTGCTAATAGGCATAAGGGCAATGTACTACTCATAACCCATCTAGATCCCATCAAGGCTGTTATACAGCATCTCCTGAAGGTTAGTGCAGATGTGCTGCTAAGGATGCAGATAAAGACAGCATCTCTAACAATACTCTCACACTCTAGTAGCAACTATGAACTCCTAGCATACAATATTACAAGCACTAGACGCTACCTATAATCTCATATATACCTTCAGACGTCTAGCCTAGATGTATTTACTACAGTTAGATTTATATCTTAATCGTATCCTCTCTTCCACAATGAGGAATCATAGCATTCTGGTCGTTGTAGTTGCAGTCCTAACAATATTATCTACTGTTGGTATTGTATATGCACAGGAAGAGGTTGTAAATAGGAGTGCTCTTGCATGGGGGTTATTCTACAAGATGATGACAGCAGCATTCATAGTTGGTGCTATAGTGCAGGGTACATTGGTATATATAATATTCAAGTTCAAGGAGAAGAAGGTGAAAGCTAGTGCTGAGGTTAGCAGTAGGTAGATAGGTAGTTGGTGGTAAGCATGGGTAGCCATGTGATATATGAATGGATATACGTTGGCGTTGTAGTCTCTCTACTCATATGGGTTGGTGCTGAAGCATGGTATGGAGAGAAGTTACTCCATGAGGTCCCAAAGGATCATATAACCATAAAGGTTATAGGGCAACAGTGGTTCTGGACATTTGAGCATCCAGATGGTAAGAGGGAGGTTGGTACTCTCCATCTCAAGGCAGGCAAGGTGTACAAGTTTGAGGTAACTGGCAAGGATGTTATACATGCATTTAACGTACCTCACTTTGCAGTTATGATAGATGCTGTCCCAGGGAGGATAAACACTATATGGGTGAAGATACCAGAGGATGCTGTTGGTGAGTACCTTATACAATGCAGAGAGTACTGTGGGTTACTGCACTACAATATGAGGGCTAACCTCATAGTTGAGGCATAAGGGGTGATATGATATGGTTATAGAGATAGCAAAACCAAGACCGCTCTGGCAGATACTCTTCTCTACACATCATACAGATGTTGCACTCCTCTACCTGATAACGTCCATAGTCTTCTTCATGCTTGGAGGGGCTCTAGCCTTAACGATAAGGACGGAACTGCTAACACCTGGTACTACCATAATAGGCGATTCAGATCTATTCAACAGGATATTCACAGTTCATGGCACTACAATGCTCTTCCTCTGGATACTGCCATTTATATCTGGGGTTGGTAACTATCTCATCCCAATACTCGTAAAGTACAAGGATATGGCATATCCAAGGCTTAATGCTGTAGCATACTGGATGGCTGTACCAGGGGCAGCCCTGATATGGTTAGGATGGAGCGATACAAGTTGGATGGCTTATCCTCCATACTCAACTATGAGGGCAGCGGGTCCAGCAGCTGATATGTGGATCTTTGGCTTGAAGATCCTAGGCCTATCCTCTATACTTGGAGCAATAAACTTCATAGTTACAATACTCAAATGCAAACATCCAGATCTACCAATGATGAAGACATCTCTACTGGTATGGGCTATACTTGTAAGCTCACTGATGACATTAGCAGCACTACCAACATTCACAGCAGCACTGATAATGCTCTACACTGATAGGCTAGGGGTATCAGGGTTCTTCGACCCCGCTAGGGGAGGGGATCCAATAGCATATCAGCACCTATTCTGGTTCACATTCCATCCAGAGGTGTACATATTCCTTATACCTGCTGTAGGTATGGCATATGAGTTGATACCAAAGTTCTCAAGGAAGCCGATATTCAGTTATGGCTCTGCTGTTATAGCATTCTTAGTGCTCTCGATAATAGCATTTGCATCATGGGCGCATCATATGCTTGCTACAGGGCTTACATTCACAGAGAAGACTGTATTCATGGTAGGTACTCTAGCAGCAGCCCCAATGTCTGCCATGCATGTATTCAATTGGATGGCAACTATGTGGGGAGGTAGGATAAAGTTTGCTGCACCAATGAAGTTCGTGATAGGAGGTATAATGCTCTTCTTCACATCGGGTGCTGGAGGCGTTGTTAATACAACGCTACCATTGGACTTCATCACACATGATACATACTGGGTTGTAGGGCACTTCCACATGATGCTGATGGGTACTGTCTCATTCATATTCATGGGCTTCCTCTACTACATGTTCCCATTGATAACTGGGAGGATGTATAGCGAGAGGTTAGCGAATGTGCACTTCTGGTTCACATTCATAGGCACTGCAGTAGTATTCACAGCAATGCATATAGTTGGTCTATACGGTATGCCTAGGAGGATATGGGATTATGTGCCAGATCCAACGATAATAGTACTGAACCAGATAGCAAGTGTAGGTGCATATCTGATAGGGATAGGGATGATAGCCTTCCTCATATTACTCATAAGGGATTCTGTAAAGGGCAAGCCAGCAGATATGAAGGATCCATTTGGTATAGGTGAGATATACTATGACTACAGAAGAAGAGAGCCACATCATTAGGACTACAGGTAACAGGTTGGGCAAGGGGATAGCCCTGATCCTGATAGTTATGGCAATAGCTGGAGGTCTACACTATGGTTTAGGCGAGTTCTGGCATAAGTACCCTCCAATGAACCAAGTAGCAAAGCAGAGTACACCAGGTGCAACTCCTACTCCAGTGCCAGCACCAAGTGTGCCAGCAGGAGAGACTAGAACATTCACATTCCTCTTCAAGGAGGAGAGCCCAACCAAGTTGCACTTTGAGGTTGATGGGCAGATCAACCCAGATATAGAGGTGTATGTTGGTGATAGCATAACCATCAATGTTAAGAATGACGGGAAGATGCCTCACGCATTCGGCATAGTCAGTGATCCAGCAAATGTGAATAGTGTAGTATTCAATGCAGCAGTAGGCTCATCTACACAGTTCCTATTAGCAAATCAGGAGGGTTCTGTAACATTCAAGGCAGAGAAGCCTGGAGAGTACTACTATATATGCCTAGTTCCAGGTCATGCAGACCTTGGCATGAAGGGTAAGTTCATAGTCAAGGAGAGGTCTAGTGGGAGTGTAGGAAGCAGTACTACTACAACAGAGACAACAGAAAGTAGTACTAACGTTTTAACATTCACCGATAGAGCAGATATTTCATTCACATTCGAGGAGGAGAGCCCTGTAAAACTGCACTTTACTGCTAATGGAGAGATCAACCCTGAGATAAAGGTTAAGGCAAATAGTACAGTAACAATACATATAAAGAATAACGGGAAGATGCCTCACGCATTCGGCATAGTCAGTGATCCAGCAAATGTGAATAGTGTAGTATTCAATGCAGCAGTAGGCTCATCTACACAGTTCCTATTAGCAAATCAGGAGGGTTCTGTAACATTCAAGGCAGAGAAGCCTGGAGAGTACTACTATATATGCCTAGTTCCAGGTCATGCAGACCTTGGCATGAAGGGTAAGTTCATAGTGGAATAAATGGAATAGTAAAGGATAAATGACGTAAAGAGTAAAGGATTGGATGATGAGATTATTACGCTATACCTCATTTTTTGCCTTAGTATTTGTTTATGGTGTGATGGTCCTAGGCAGTTATGTTAGCGCTGCTGGTCTAGGGCTATCATGTTTAGACTGGCCAACATGTAGGGGCAGTCTATTACCTAGTGAGGAGATAATGGTTGAGTGGGTTCACAGATTATTCGCATTGATGGCTGGGATATCTGTAGTAACAATGGCTGCTCTCTCATGGCGTGTAAAGAATTCAAGACTAAGGTTAACTGCTACCCTTGCTGCAGTCTTTGTAATAACACAGATAGTACTTGGTGTTATAGTGATAGATAGTAGGCTGCATCCATTGCTGGTATCTATGCATCTTGCAATAGGTACACTATTGTTCGCCTCAACGCTTCTAACACTACTTGCTTCAAACAGGCTTTATAAGGCGAGTCTGGAGAGTATAAGATGAGATGAGATGAGATGAGATAGTACAGTATTATCTTTAACTTATTCTACTCCTCCTCTTATATATCATTATACCAGCAACCAGCACAGCTGGCATTATAGCCCCTAGCACTATCATAGAGATGAATATGTAGCCAAACTCCTTTACTATACCAATGTTGAACTTTGCACTTATATCCTTATCTAGATTGGGAAGGTTAACCTCTATAACATAGACCCCAGGCTCATGGAATATATAGTTTAACTCAAGGTGTCCATCCCTTGTGAAGAGTGGTGGGAAATCATGCACTAGAGTATCGTTCTTCAGTAACCTTACCCACACTGTAATATCTTGAAGATCTCTACCGTTGCTATCTGCAACCCTCACAAGTATCTTTGCAACAGTATCGGTAGAGGGTATCTCTGGTTGTGTTGCAACCTGTATAAGGTAACCTGCTATCCTGTATTCTCCAGAATTGAATAGTTGGTGTGCATAAGCCTCGTTATAGTAATATAGTAGGAGTAGGATCAGAAACGATGCTAATATATGCAGATTTGGCATCACTGCTACATGCTCTTAACCTATGTATAAATCTATAGAATAATAAATAATGAGTGGTATTACCTTACAAGTGCAGTAAATCTACTTCTAGCAAGAGCTATGGCAGAGCCTAAAGCACCTATTAGAGCAAATATGGCCCATGGGAACTCTGGTGCAACTGTAACAGAGAACTCTACACTCTCCTGCTCATTGTTACCTATCTTTTCGAGCCTTATGGTTACGGGTCCAGCATGTTGATCCGTGAAGGTAAAGTACTCAACGCTTGAGCCTCCAAGGGTAGCACCATTCCTTCTAGCAAGTTCCTGCCCATCCTTTATGACAACGAACTGATAGAATACATCCTTGAATGCTCCTGTGTTAGCATCCATTATGCTTATGGAGAATGCTGTTGGTTTCATAGGTTCTATTGTATCAGGTACAGATATGCTGATATGGTATGCACCATTTGCACTATACTTTGATAACTGCCCTGACTCAATATCCAATGGAGTACCAATATCAACCTCTCCAGGGATTAGGGTGAACTCTGCAATCTTTGGTTGTACACCCATCTCTACGAAATGATCAGCAATCTTCTGTAGTGTATTGTTGAATATCATAAAGTGTACAACAGGCTGCTCCGCAGATCTATCTATCACTATGTTGTTTGCTGGCAATCTAAAGCCATTCAAGAGGCCAGTGTACTTCTCAGCAACCTTCGATGGATCATCGAATACAACCTCTTGGTGTATGAACGGTACCTGAGTAAGGTACTTCTTATCCCAGTTCATTGGCATCGTGAATGTTATAGCCTTGCTATCCTCCTTGTAATCTAGGGTAAGTATCTTATCATAGAACGATCTCAACTCAAGCTTGCCTATTGGAGCCTCATACTCCTGTATCGTTGCTACTGTAACATATGCATTGAAGTTAAGTGTTGGCTCTAGCAACACCTTTGGGGTATCAATACTCCATATCTCTATCTTGAACTCATAGAGCCCGCCATCTGTAATTATTGGACCCTTGATCTCTACAGGACGATCGAATGTGCCTATCCACTTTGGTAAACCAGTTGGCTCTTGAGGCGCACTTATCATAGCCTGCCTCATCTTCGGCTCTGGCTTTATCCTTAGCCAGAGGTCACCATCTGGGGAGAAGAAGTTATCCAGCAACAGTAGCTTTCCGCCTTGTGTAACCCTTATGTTGTATGATACATTTGGTATGTTGTTGTTATTGTTAGCATCGAATACCCTTATCCTTATGAATGCCTCATCTGGAAGGTTCTTTGTATCTAGTGTTGGAGGGTACATCTCAACCCTACCTGTTAGGGCTCTCCCTCCAAGGTTTGCTATTGCAACCTCATCAGAGTGTAGTCCATGGCCTAGAACAGGTTTTGTCTGTATGTATGGTACTGCTAGAAGCGTTGTTAGTAATACCATAACGCTTAGTACTTTAACTCTCATTATATGAGATACACTTAATCTATAATATAAGGCTTATCTGCCTTCCTATCAACTATAAGATAACTTTTTATGATGCTGAAAGGTAGTTGGGGTATGACATTAAGGGTGGTTATGATTACAACTATAGTTCTGATACTTGTAGCAGCATCAATATTACCACTAGCGGAGGTGTATGCTCAAGGTGAAGGTGTAGGACTAACAGAGCCTATACTTGCTAAGACAGATAAAGGTTCTCTATACGTTGAGATAAGGTTCTGGTCTGAGCCAGAGCCAAACAAGGATGTGAAGATGCAGATAAGGTTCCTTCAACCAGATCAGTCAAGGATACAGCTGCATGTTGATTATGCTGTTGTTATAGAGGATGCTAATGGTAATATGGTATTTAAGCAGCCAGTAATACACTCAACACCTGGGATAGAGGAGTTACCAGTTACATTCCCTGCTGAAGGTCCATACACCATAACAGTGAAGGTCTCTGGCATACTCTTCATACCGATACCAGAGGAGCAAGCGGTATTCTCTATACGTGTTGTACCAGAGTTCCCGGTAACCTTGCTACTACTTGCTGGTACAGTAGGCATGATGGTAATGTTAAGTCGAGGTAGGTTTAGGGAAATAAAGTAGAGTTTTATCTGTAGATACTATATATCTAACAACCCTTTTTAATATCTCCTCCTTGCTATCATTGCACTTACCCCAACTATCACCCCAGCAGCACCAAGTCCTAGCCCAACAATACCATAGTTGTATGCACTATCAACTTGCCCACTCTTGCTCCCTTCAATCCCACCAACCTTTGTATTCAACTCATCGACCTTTGCTGATAGAGAGTCTATGTTCTTCTGCAACTCTGCTAATGCTACCTGTAGTCTTGGTGCTATATTAGCACTATCGCTACCTTCAACATCTGGGAATGCTATCCTTCCTTTGCTCTCAACATCCTCTATAAACACACTAGCATCTACAGGGTTCCCTGCTACACTACCTTTAATATATATGGAGTAGGTGCCAGTCCTTGTAGGGATGATTGGGGATATATAGACACCAAGCTTACCCTCTAGAGGCTCTATATCTATGCTCTTGCTTGCATTACCATACCTAACCTCTATGCTTAGATTCGATGGGTCTATAGCATATGGTCTTCCATTTCTTATGAACTCAAAGTATATTGCATTGCGCTCGCCTACAACTGGGGGTTCGTTCAGCCAACCTGCAATTATCTCAACGTCGCCAACAACAACGTTTGTATGTGCATATACATTGTTAGTAGTTCCTGACACAGCGATAATAATAGCAATAACTGCTAGTAGTACACTCATCGAATTAATAGCATTCTTCATGATAATGATGAGGTTCTCTTATATATAAATCCAACTGATAACCGAAGGCTTGACCATATGAAGAGGTGTAGAAGCACATTAAATAGATCTAGTAGAATAAAAAATAGTCTAGGGCATAAGATGTTAAGATATGCTCTGTGCAAGGGCATGAAAAATAAAATAAAATAAAATAAAGATATACGCTACATATGCCCGTTCTGATGCTCTTCACTCTTCATTATCTCATTTACTCCAACGACTACTGATGAACCCCTTGGAAGGGTTACTACCTTATCGTGTGGGTTCTTAAGTACAACATCGGTTATGTGGCCCATTGTTTTGTCTTTCTCATGTGTACTCATGAGATCAGCATGGTAGACACACATCTTACCCTTCTCTGAGACCTTATCCAACAGCATCATCTCAGGCTCTTCCAATAGTCCCTCTTCTGCATTACCAACAAGCACTGTTATAACTGGCTCGCCATCAGCATTGCATGGTACCCTTAACGCTACATGTCCACTCATTATATGGTACGGAGTAGAATCATATATCAGGATGAAGTCATTAGGATCTATCCTCTTCCAGTCTAGTAGCAGTGTTACAGTATCTCTTACCACATCACTCTTCATACCTTCCTCTGCAGCACTAGATGGCTTAACATACACTGTTAGAAGGGATGCCATGACAGTAACTACAGCTATAGTAACAGCAATCATCCACATAGATGTAGATCTACGCATGCGCTAACTATCTTAATTATGGTAGAAAAGAGTTATGGTACAATTATCGAATACTAAAAAGATAAGAAGTGAGCAATATTCTACTTTCTACTATATAGCGCATTAACGTATTTATCTGGTAATGGTTACGATATCTTTCCCAGTGATCATCCTTCTTCCAATAAGTACTGTAATAAGCAGAGATATACTTACTATCAAGAGTATCCCAGCAGGGAATTCAGGTACAACTGTTATGCTGAACCTAACACTCTCCCCTGTATCGTTAACATCTGTGAGCAGTAACGTATACCTCCCTTCTTCCTTGAAGAATGAACCATCGTACACCTGTACAGTACGCATAGTCTTACTCCTATGGCTTCTATCAACATGTTCATCATTTACGTCATAGAGCATAACATCGTATCTAACATTCTTCAACTCCTCTCCTGTCTTTGGGTCTTTGAATGTGAACCTGAAGTACACTGTATCATTAACGTTTATAGTGGTTGGGGCAAACTGCATCTCTACAAGGATGCTACCCTTGCTTGATGTTGCTGTAAGTGTAGGACTCCAGTCTAGTGTTGAGAGATCCATTTGCCCTTGCTGTGTAGTATCTTTGGTTCCATCTTTATCTTTATCTTTATCTTTAACCTCTCCTACTGGGACCAACTCTATTATCATAGCATCCCTCATAGCATCTGGCATAGTTAGGACCTTATCCGCTATACTCAATAGCCTATTCTTAGGCGTCATGTAATGTACTACAACAAACCCCTCTGCAGCTCTATCAACAGTTATAGGTTCTTCTACACCATTAAGCATCCCCTTGAACTCTTTGTGTGTTAATGCACTGAACTCCTTGCTTATGTAGAACTCAAAGTGGAATAGCGGTATATCCTGAACAAATTCCTTATCCCAGTTGAATGGCATAACAGCCCTTATGCTCATACTCACTGGATCAAAGTCAAAGTCAGTTAACGCATCAAAGTATGATATGGTCTCTATGCTGTACTCCTTTCCCTCATACGCTACCTTGAACTCCCTTGCCTCAGATAGTGTTATGAGCAACTCGTATGATGCTCTATCAGCCTCATTAAGCATCTTACCCTCAATAGCAAGCACTGTAGCCTCTATCCTGTATAAGCCAGCATCCCTGAATGCTTTACCTTTAACGGTAAGAGGCTCGCTACCATCTGCTATGTAGAACAGATCACTCCTCTTGCCCTCTATGCTCACTGTATCATCCATGGTAGGCTGGAAGTTTATAGTAGCCTTATCGCCTGATGTGTAGAACCTCTCATTCAGGAGCGGTTCATTGGTTGCAAATCTACTAACCCTCAGTTCATACCCAACCCCATTAATGCCCTTGTTAATTTCAGCATCTATAAGCTCCAATACAAGACTCTGCTCATTCATGCTCCCATACCTCTTCATCTCTGGCACCAACTCAATATGCAGCTTTGCTATCTTATCGCCAACGCTCTTTGCTATACTCTCTCCTCTCCCCAGACCATGACCATACACATCTTCAACTGCCAATGCAAGTATAGAGAGTAGCAGTACTGTTACAGTTAGTATAGATATAGATAGTAACCTTTTCATCATATGGGTATTAGATCTCTATCTTTTATTAATTCATTTATAGTACAACGATAGAAGATGGTAGATGAATGGATTGATATATAATGGGATCATCTGCCTATAAGTATATCCTTCGCTATTCTGTAATCGTTAATACCCTTTACGAAGAGCAGCGATGCTATAACTATGATAGAGGCAAGTATAGGAGTAGCAACATCCACAAGCCTGAACATACCTTTCTCTCCCTTCTCTTTACCATCTATCTGAACCTGATCCCCTACAGGTGGAGATGCTAGAGATGGTCTAGCCTTTATTGCTGTGCTACCTATCTTGTTACCTTCAGGCTCTGCGAACCATACAGTATTATTACCATCTATCGTGAGCCATTGATTGAATGGATTGCTTGTTGGTATATCAACATCCCTAACCCTACA
>JBKBIE010000021.1:0-22802 GCA_046299465.1 Candidatus Nitrosocaldus sp. | reverse complement strand
CTCTTGCGCTCCACCACATGACTTTACAAAGAGAGCAGGAGAGGTTTAAGCCTCCAACAAAGCGATCGGATGAGACGTCTCCAAAGCCTAGAGGCATTACTAGTCTTACTTTTATATTTTGTAGGTTATACTTTCTATCAAGATCCTACGTAACAAGAGGATCTATATACATGGTTCATTGTGTGCAGACCAATTCATAGTAACCTAACTAGGCATATTGAGTAAAGAGATCTCGCTATGTAGTTATACAACGAAGCATCTTCTTCCTCTTTCCTTTCTTTTTAACATATATACCTACTTTTATATACTGCTTCAACATTACTCTATTTATGTTAAGTAATGAGGAGTTGAAGAAGAGGCTATTGGATATGCTTGAGGAGGATAAGGAGTTTAGGCATGCTGTAGCAGGTGCTATAGGCTATAAAGAGATACTCGATAGGATAGCAAGGGTTGAGGAGGAGATGAATAAGAGGTTCCTAGAGCTACAGGCTGAAATGGATAAGAGGTTCTTGGAGTTGGAAGAGAGGATGAATAATAAGTTACTGGAATTAGAAGAGAAGACGAATGAGAGGTTTGCTAATCTACAGGCTGAGATGAATGAAAGATTTGCAAAGGTTGAGGAGGAGATAAGGGATCTAAGGGAAGAGAGTAATAGGTTAAGACAGGATATGCTTGAAGGCTTTAGAAGGCATGATGAAGAGCTTAAGAGGCATTGGGAGAGTATAGAGAAGTTAAGACAGGATATGCTTGAAGGCTTTAGAAGGCATGATGAGGAGATGGCTAAACTTAGGCAGGATATGAATAAAAGGTTTGAGCGTATGGATATAAAGATATCAGCAATAGGTGCAAGATGGGGTATAATGAATGAACAATCCGTTAGAGAAGCATTGAAGGGTATAGTAGGAGAGGAGTTAGGTTATACTGTAAGTGAATGGAATGCATATGATGATGAGGGCTATGTATATGGCTATCCTAGCAATATCCAACTAGATATAGTTGTTAGTAATGGCAATATAATAGCAGTAGAGATATCTTCACATGTTAAGAGGAGTGATCCATTCACACTCAAGAAGAAGGTAGAACTGTACAGGAAGAAGGAGGGTAAGAGTGTAAGCAAGATCATGTTTGTTACACCATTCATAGATGATGATGCTATAGTTGCATGCAATAGATTGGGTATAGAGGTCTATACAGCATAGACAATCCATGAACCAGTCGGTGGTGTAGTAGGCGCCGCAATTGCGGTATATGTTAGAGGTTTATACAGCATAACATACAATTAATCTATTATCAATCAATTAATCATTATGCACATCTACAACCCTATATACACTTAGTCTCTATCAGATTACTTCTCAATGTAATAGTTAGTATCTCCCTCTTGGAAAGAGCAGTAGCATAAACATTGAGTTGACACTCTCAACGAGTACGGGAGATTCTTGCTTCTAAGTTCATAGGTTGGTTGTTCATTGTCCTTTTAGGCTCCCACCTCATCCTTGCATAGAAGCAGAGTGTGTGTCATCGCCCTGTTAATCTCGCCTCCATTTAGGCAAGCTATATTCAATTCAATACACCTGCAGCATCACTGTATGCTTCTAAACTACAACTTCATCTGAAGAGCCTCTTCCTTGCTGTTATGTTCTTTGAGAAGCATCTTACATATGCTTGATGTTTTGTATTCACTTCTTTCTATAACCTTTATTCCCTACTCCTCAGCCTTCTCCCTAAACCTACTAGCCTGTAGTCAAAGCTCCAGAGAAAGATATAACCTATCTATCTACAATTCATCCCAGAACAGAACAGAACAGAACAGAACAGAACTAAAGTTCTAGCCTTTCTTATTGATTTTCATGTAAGTTTCTACCTCTAACTTACTTAATATTATAATGTAGACCTTGTCTGATATACATATGGGTATATGGAGAGTCATGCTACTCTGCTCCTTGATATACATACTTGCAAACCAGCCTGAATCATATACCTTGCTTACTGCCAAGGGTGTGATACTTAACCTCTCGGTCATGCCGGAGATCGTTGAAGTAGGGGGCACCATAACAGGCTTTGTATATCTAACTGATATTAATGGTAGACCTGTGATAGCGGATGATGATGTAACTATAGAGATTCTATCAGATGGTCTTTTGCTGCTCTCAGATAATGCTACTATCGCAAGGGGTGAGTTTTATACATCCTTTGAGGCTAAGACTATGACTACAGGGGAGGCTAGAATCAAGGTAAGACTACTAACCTCTATAGAGGGGCACATACAAGAGAGCCTTACTAAAGTAGTAAAGGTAGTAGGGCCTCTGCTATATAGTAGCGATACTAGCCATAGTAGCAGTGTTAGCGATACCCAACCAGAGGGTATCAGACTAGAATTGAGTCCATTGACTGGTGATTCAAGTATGCTTACACATTCAGAACTCCCGCTCCTATTATCGGTAAGGGATAAGACTGGAAGGGCTATATCTATGCATGATGACACATCTATTAGACTCTCTTATAGTGCTGAGTTGATAACTCTAGAGTATAGACCGATTATACCAAAGGGTAGCTCTTACACGCTCGTGAAGGTAAGGAGTTATGAACTCACTGGAATAGCTTATGTTAGAGCAAGTATGAATATGGAGAAGAAGGAGTTAGTCACATCTATAGCCATAAATATCACATCTGATAGGGCGACTAGCCTCAAGATATATATCCTACCTCCAATAGTAAGTAAAGGATTTATGCCTATTGACCTGCTTATAACACTCGTAGATTCAAACGGGGTTCCAGTGGTAGCAGATAAGGATTTTACAATCAATATTACAACCACTTCCCCTTCATTATTCATATCAAAGGGGAACTATACCATAAAGAAGGGGGAGCATAGTCTAAGCATAAGGGAGTATGCAGTATTCACATCCACTGGAACAATAAATGTTAGTGTTAGCGCCCCAGGTCTCATAGGCGATTCTACTACACTTACAGTTGTAGAACCATTGTATAACAATAGCCCAAAGAGCAATACAAGGGTTCTAAAGCTATTTCTCCCTGAGCATGTAGCATCTAATAGTACTACTGCTGGAGTATACCAGTTATATGCTGTTGAGATCGATGATGATGACTGTCCAAGGCTAGACGATATAAGCGTAGATGAGGAGAGGCATGTTGGTACTATAGATCTTAGCAGTATAATCGATGCATGTAGGTCTGAGGGTTATACTGTTCACAACATAGATCTTCTAAAGCAAGGAGAGCTCTATCCTATAGCAGATGGAATAAGAGATAGGGCTTATGTTACTACTAGTAGTGTTAGTGCGGAGATTATATCTAATGTTACTGTTAATAATGTATATGGTATGATAGCAGCCAAGGGTAATGGCTATGGCGATGTAACCATAACCGCTAATATACATGGAGCATCGAGTACGAGTAGTGTGCTACATGTTATAGATAAGAGACTGCCTTATAGAACGATAGCAACATTGCATAAAGATTTCACTGACTACCATCTGTTTGTAACGATAGTTGAGTATGGAGGGAGACCTGTGATAACAGATATGAAGTATATAGTCAATCCTCTAGGCATAATACTGGATGTTAAGGGTTCATCATATGTTGATGTTAAATTAAGGGATAGTGATAACAATAATAATATTAATTCTCTAAGAAGATTGGATATAGTGCCAATAGGAGTAAACGTTGATAGTAGACTTGCAACATATGTTGATACTAATCTTGATCCTAATAGCGCTGATAATGGCAATAGAATTAAGCCAAAGATAATGTTACCATTCACAACTATAGTGCCAGTGAAGGATGAGTATAAGATAGGTTATGTGCAACTCTTCAAGGAGAATAGTATGATCTATCCTGTTACTGAGGATGTTGTGATAAAGCTTGTATCATCAAGCAATAATATCTCTGTGAGCGATGCTATAGTAAGAAAGGGTTCATCATATGCACAATTTACAATAACCCTCAATAACATTATGAGTGAAGAGAGCATAAAGATAAGCGTAGTTGATGATTATAGTAGTGAGGTTGCTAGTGTAAGTTTTGATGTGATATTGCTAGAGTTTGAGGAACCTTATATCGTTGCATATGACAAGGGTGAGTCTATAGAGATTAGGATGTATGCTAAGAAGGATACCAGTGTAGTATGGGGCAATACAAACAATAACTACACCTATCTACATAAGGATTCTAGGGTTACAAGAGTGGATGAGAATGGCTTCTATGCTAGTGCAGTAGTTAGAGATGTACTAAAGGACCAACCTATTTATATCAATGCCCTACTATATGCTAGAGGCTACAAACCATACCCAGTTGAACAGTTAGTAAATGAGTTATTGCCTTATAAAGATGCTGGGGATCATCTAAGTATATCTGTTAGGGGATCTACAATCTATGCTGGGGATATTGGCTTTATAGATGTTATAGTTAGTGATGTTAATGGCAATACAGTTAGTGCTGTAAAGGTTGATGTATATGGGGGAGATGGAGTAGAGGTTTTAACAAACAACGTGTATACTAATGATGATGGCATTGCAAGGATATTTCTTAGAGCTGTAAAGGACTCTACAATATACATAGATGCAGATAAAGTAGGATACATCAAGGCAAGCATAGAGGTACCCATAAGCACAGTTAAGAAACAATCGGATAACAGCAACACAATTATGGATATGACAAACTATATGTTTATAGGCACATCAGTAGGTGGAATAGCATCAATACTCATATTCCTATGGAAGAGGAAGGCCAGAGTAGTGAATGAGGAGGAGGATGAATAGATAAGGTGGAGAGAAGGAAAAGGGGGTCTGTTGAATATGGATATGAGTATGGATGGGCATAGGAAGGGTATAGATAAAGGGTTTAGCATCGATAGGATAATCAAATCTATCAGATCTGATATATTAGACAAGTTCCCACAGTATCTTCCCCATATAAAAAGTACTGTTGATCATAACAATAGTAGCAGTAGTGCTACTGCTACATCTAGCAGTACCCCTAATAACAGTGAATATAATGTTGGTAAGAATAAGAGCCATGCATATATCTATCTTAAGCCAAGGTATAACATAATCTCCATTGAGAGTTTAAATCTCTTCAACACAAATATCTATACAGCGATAGTGATAGATAATACTGTTAAGAGTGGTAAACGCTATGTTGTGATAGAACCTACTCTAACACCTAGAGATATTAAGAACCTTGAACTTATAAAGCAAATTATCATAGATGAATTCATCATCAATCTTGATAATATGCAGAAGTGGTATATGCAGAAGGATAACCAATTATTATTCATACTAAACAGGATAGTAAAGAGGTATAACCTCAACATTAATAGTAAAGTGCTCAACAAACTTAGATACTATCTTGTGAGAGATCTACTCCATCTTGGCAAGATTGAGCCTCTTATGCACGATCATATGATAGAAGAGATAAACTGTGATGGTCCAAATATACCTGTTTATATATGGCATCGTGAGCATGAATCACTGCCCACAAATATAGTATTCGATGATAAAGAGTTGGATAGTATGGTTGTAAAGATGGCTTCTATGGCAGAGAAGCATGTATCTTTATCTCTTCCAATACTAGATGCGACGCTCAAGGATGGTAGTAGAATCAACCTAACATTTGGTAGAGAGATAACGAGAAAGGGGAGTACGTTCACAATAAGAAGGTTTAGAGCCGATCCTATAACCATTATAGATCTTATACACTTTAGAACACTTACACCATATCTTGCAGCATATCTCTGGTATTGTATAGAGAAGGGGATGACTGTGCTTATAGGAGGAGGTACTGCAAGTGGGAAGACAGTACTACTGAATGCATTAGCATCTTTAATACCACTTAACAGTAAGATAGTTAGTATAGAGGATACAGCAGAACTCAATCTACCACATGAGAACTGGATACAATCAGTATCAAGGCAGAGTTTCATTGGTACTATGAATAACGAGATAACTCTCTTTGATCTTCTAAGGGCAGCGCTAAGGCAGAGACCAGATATAATAATAGTTGGGGAGACTAGAGGCAAAGAAGCATACACACTATTCCAAGCAATGGCTACAGGGCATGGAGGATTATCTACAATACATGGAGACTCGATAGATGCAATAATAACCAGGCTTATATCACCACCAATGGATGTACCTGCTCAACTAATAGCATCTAGTCTAGACATGATACTATTACAGTCTAGGCTTAAGTTAAATAATGGAAAGATTGTTAGAAGAGTTCTTCAAGTAGCAGAGATAAGTGGTATTACAGATGATAAGGTAGAATATACAGATTCTTTTGTATACAATGCTAGTAGCGATGAGCATGTATATACTGGTAGGAGTATAGTACTTGAAAAGATAATGAAGAGGTTTGGGGTCGATGAGAATATGATCAATGATAGCATCAAGATAAGAGAGTATATGCTCAACTGGTTAATGCTGAAGGGCATAAGGAGATTTGATGAAGTTAACAGGTACATAAGCGAGTTCTATAGCAATCCAAGGATGTTATATGAGAAGTTGAGGATAGCGATGCGCCTATGATTAGTAGAATGGGGAAGAGAATCAACGGTAATGATAACGGTATGGATAATAGTATGGATAATCGTAATGCCATCCCATTGGAGGGGGTTGCGTATATGATATTTGGAACGATAACCTCTATCTCTATACCATCACTTGAGAAGAGTATCAAACTTGCCATGATGAGAGTTCATCCTTCTGCATACATCTCATACATGCTATTTATGAGTATCCTGGTCAGTGTGATATCCTCTATAGTCCTACTCTTCTCTAGTAGAATAATAACTGCCTATATCAGCCCCTATATCTTTGTTGCAATACCACTATATCTATTCTCCTTAACCTTCATTATACTCTACATCTATCCGTATCTAAAAGCAAACGATAGGATGAATAAGATAGAGCAGCAGTTAGGTAGCAAGATAAGCATAATGGCTATTCTATCCACTACCGGTATGAGATTGGAAGAGATAATCGCTAATATAGCAAGAGGGAGTGATCAATTCTCAAGGGATATGAGTTGGATTATAAGCAAGATGGAGCATGGTATTGATTTGATCACTGCCCTAACTATGCTGAAAGATAGATCGAATGGATATTATAGAAAGTTTCTCACCGGACTTGTAGATGCATATAGAATAGGGAGTGTTACTGAGTATCTTCTCAACACAACTGATATAATAATGAATGAGAGAAAGAATAAGATACAGAAAAGTACAGAGAGCATGAATGTATTTGGAGAGATGTATATAATAACGATGATAGTATTCCCCATGCTTATATTAATAATGCTGATAATACTTGGTATGTTGAACTTTGACCTGGGAGGAGGACTGAGCGTTATCGATATTACAAGGCTTATAGTGTACCTGGTAGTCCCAATAATTGGTATTATGATGATCATTCTAGCAGATAGTATAATAGGCAAGATCAGTAAGTAGGTGCAAAGAGTATGATAGACTTACATACAAATGTGTATAAGGCATATGGGAATAGAATTGTACAATGGAGGATCGCTATACCTAAACTGATGAGGTGGTGTGGCATAATATGATAAGCAAGAGTATTGATAATAGACATAACATCTTACTCGATAGCAGATTTAAATTCACGATCATAGGCAGTGCTGTATGTGGTGTAATAATTGCGATGATTATTCAGCAGAGTAATAACCTATTAATAGCATTACTCATAGGAATAATTATAGGTATAACTCCACTAGTTATAAGAACAATATATATGAACAGAATTCTATCTTCTATAGACAAGAATATTCCCCATATGCTTAACCTACTATTAGAGTCCACAAAGAATGGACTGAATATCATAACCGCACTTAATACAATAACAGATATCAGGTCGAGTCAGATACGTATTGCTGTAAAACGATTGCTAATCAATATAGCAAGTGGAACAAATATTAGCAATGCATTAGATAGATTCGAGGCCGATATGATAACACCGCTAGGTAAAAGCGTTGCAAACGTGATAAGGATATTAATAATCAATGGGGGGAATATACCACTTATACTGGAGAGAACATATAAGAGTGTGTATGCTATATATCTGTTAGAGGAAGAGAGGAAGGCTAAACTTGCATCCTATAAATCTATAATCTATATATCGTATGTAATCTATGTGGCTATAGCGGTGATGTTATCAACCAACCTATTCGATAGCATAAGCAATATTAACTTTATAGAAGTAAGTGAGATGAATAATAGTAATAATAACAGCAGTAGTAATAGTAGTAATCAGTTGTTCAGACTTGACACAATTAATATAGATGAAATGAGAGAGATTATGTTACATATGGGTATCATACAAGCCATATTTGGCGGGCTTGGAATAGGCAAGATATGCGAGGGCTCAGCATTAGTAGGTATAAGACATATAGTATCGATGCTAGCTATATGTCTTGTTGGATTCTATATAGGGGGCGTTATATGATAATGGTTGATGGTAACATTAATGATAACAAATTCAAATATAATAATGATAATGATAATGGTAATAAAGGAGATGCTATAATCAGATTGATTGGTATAACTGATACTATACTACCTACCATAGATAATGATGGTAATGTAGTATATCCAATACTCGATGAGTTGAGTATTACCATAGATATGTTGGAGGAGGCTGTAAAGGATGGCATGCTAGAGAAGCGTGTATATAATAAGATACCTATATGCCCTATTCATAATAAAGTTCTTAAACATATAGTACTGCATTGCCCAGAATGCAACTCCAAAGATATAAAGAAGATGCACCTCATAGAACATATAACATGTGGATTCATAGGTGAGAAGAATAAGTTTCGTATAGATAGTAATAGACTTGTATGCCCTTCGTGCAACACAATTATAACAGAAAAGAACTCTAATATGCTTGGTGTATGGTATGTATGCAATAGGTGTCTAGCGAAGTTCAACTCTCCTATACTAATGTTCGCATGCGATGACCATACCTTAGATATTACAAGTATAGATATAATAGAGATCTTCTACTATACAAGTATACGGGGTATAATAAGTACTGAACATGATATGAATGAGATGATGGAATCATTATACCAGACACTAGAGAGGAAGAATCTCAATGTAAGAAAGATGCATGCTATGAAAGGACGGAGTGGAGTGACTCACACAGTATCCATGTATATAGATGATTATAGCGGTAGCAATATAATAATAGAATGTTGTATAAAAGATAGTGATGATAAGACATTTTACAATAATGTGATGGCTACTATAATCAAGATGACTGATCTACGAGCAAGGCAGATGATATTAATATGTGTACCAAAGATCATAGATGAACTTAGATCTATGGCAACAGCAAATAACATAATGGTGATAGAAGGAAATAACAGAAATAGGATTCTAGCCACGATCCTGGATATAGTGAATAGTAAGATCCTGAATGTTGATTCTAGATAGATAGATGGATGGATGGGTGTAGTATGATTGATAATAAGAGAATGATAAGAAGAAGGAGTAGGAGCGGTATAAGCGTAATAATAGGTTCTATGTTTATGCTCCTTATAGTAGTATCTATTGGAACTGTGTTATTAACAGTAGCATTGAATAACATAAATCTATTCAACATTACGTTGAGGGATGAGGAGAGTAATATAAGAAGATATAAAGATCTTCTTATAATAGAGAATGTAGCGCTTATAGGCGAGAATAGACTTACCATCTGGTTAAGGAACATTGGTTCTGAATCTGTACAGGTTAACAGAATCACAATATTCAGTATAGATGATCAGAATATTGTACTGCAGGAGGATACCAATATTGTAGTGGTACAGAAGCAGTTAAGAGAAATAACATATAACTTAAGAATATCACAGGGTCATACATATAAGATTATTATAAGTACGACTAATAGCGCCTCTATCAGTGAATATTTCACACTATAAGGGTATGTAATAATAGTGAATCACAACCCCTTATATGATAGATTATATAAATAGATCTATGGTAAGGTATAATGCTGATAATAATTATAAGATAAGGAGGGGCGTCAGTGAGATAATATCGACCCTTCTACTGATCTCATTAACTGTTATTGGCTCCCTAGTTCTTTATAATTATATGAGTAAATATACTAATGTTGAAAGTATGAGAGCAAATTATGAGAGTATCATGTTGGTAGGATATGATAGCAGAGATGGAAACAAGATAGGTGGAGTCCAAGGTATAGATAACTATGGGAATGGGATGTTATGCGCTAGAAGCTGTAGAGTAGACAGTATCCCAGCACTCAACGGTACAGAATTCATTGCAATATATGTGAAGAATGTATCTGCTAAGAGTATAAGAATTAATGATATAATCGTTAATGGGGCACTCCATACATGGAGTAGTACTGTACCTCCAAGAGGAAGAATGTTCAGTCTACTTGTTGGTGATAATATAGTGCAGGGTAACAGAAATGCAAATGAGATACCACCATTTACTACAGCAAAGATACTCCTTAAACTAAGCAACAATATTGATGATATACAGATAGGGGATATGATAGAGGTAGGGATACCGCTTGATGGATACATATATAGAGAAAGGATAGTTGCTGGGGATATGGCATGAACTTACATAGTAAGAAGGGTATAGCAAGTATAGTAGGTAACATGCTTATGTTAATCTTGTTATTTACATCATTTGCTACGATATTTACATTTATAAAATATCAACAGACAGCCATCGAGGTACAGAAATCACTATCAAAACATATAGATCTTAGCATAATTAGTGAGATAGTTGGATGCCCTGCTCCTAATAGTAGAAGTTATTGTATAACCGTTGGTATAATAAATAAATCAAATGAGAATATCAACATCCTCTCAATATGGATAATAGATAAGTATGGTAAGCCTATTCTACAGAGAGATATTAATACTACTTTAGAGAAATATAGGAGTAAGATTCTGCTAGATTCACACCAATTGAATTCTAATAACGTTGGAGATAAACTAAATGTAAAGGTCGTATTGTCGGATGGGACAATTAAGGTTAAAGAGATTAATAATATACCGTACCATATACTAAAGATAAAATTATTGCCCATAACTACTAACTGTCAAGGACCATCTTCAGAATTATTAGTACATGTAGCTAATAATGAGGATACGCCAATTACGGATGTAAAGGTCTATATAAACGATAATATAGTGGATATAGGGAGACTTGAAGGCAAAGAAGACGTTATACTACAAGAAGGTATTATTGGTCTTAATAGAACAATAACTGTATATGCAGAAGGAAGTATATTAGGAAGGACTGTGAGGAGTAATAGTGAGACTATAAGATGCGGAATACTGTAATATGTGGGTAGGGGATGTACAATACGTACTAAAACCTACTAATTATAGTAGATGCAAGATAAATAATATTGCATGATATTCCACTTGAGATTAGTTGTAATACTGGAGTCTGACGGTTCATCTACAAGGGTAGCAGATTGGGAGAGATATCCACTCTACTGGGATGATGGCAAACGTCCATACCTATAAATACATACGTGTAGATTCCATAGGTTATAAAGTATAATTAACCTCTCACTAGCCTATTATGAGCAAGGTTAAGTGCCTTGAGTGCGAGGCAGACCTTAAAGTGCCTATCAATGCAATAGAGGGTGAGATACTCACATGTCCAGACTGTGGAGCAAGTTACTAACGAGAGGCAAGGGGAAGGATTTAATATCAAACCTGCACAAGTCGTTGGCGAGGATTGGGGTCAGTAATAAGCAAACAACTCTACATACTCTACGATCTGGTAAGGTGGGAGGAGAAGGCACTCTACGAGGCAGCTGTAAGGAAGGGCTTGGATGTTAAGATGCTCGACAGCAAGGATATTTTAATTGACCTTAATGATAATTATAGCATCATAACTAATGGTTCACTACATGTTGATGATAACAGCATATTCCTACAGAGGTGTGTCAGTTACTTCAAGAGCCTGCATCTCACTGCTACGCTAGAGGGCAAAGGTTGTAGGATAATAAACCCATTCCAGTGCAGTATCATAGCAGGGAACAAACTATTTGCTCATCTAGCACTGGTTAAGCATGGTATAAAGACGCCCAAGAGCATGCTTGCATTCACACATGATACAGTGCTCAAGGCAATAGATACCCTAGGCTACCCCGCTGTTCTCAAACCTACAGTTGGTAGTTGGGGTAGGCTAATAGCATTGATAAGGGATAGGGATGCTGCAGAGGCAGTAGTTGAGGATAGAGAGCATATGTTCCCCCTCTACCAGATATACTATATTCAGGAGTATGTTAAAAGACCACCAAGGGATATAAGGGCTATAGTTGCTGGTGATAGGGTGCTTGGAGCAATATACAGGTACTCTGGTGATGGGCAATGGAAGACCAATATGGCTCTAGGGGGTAGAGCAGAACCATGCCAAGTTAGCAAGGAGTTGGAGGATATATGTGTAAGGGCATGTAAGGCAGTCAATGGCAAAGTAGTCGGTGTTGATCTCATGGAGGATGAGGCTAGAGGCTTGCTTGTACATGAGGTGAATCCTACAACTGAGTTCAAGAACGTTGCTAGGGTAGCAAATACAAGGATAGCAGATGAGATGATAGATTACATAATAACTGAATGGTAATATGTTAAGGGGTAAGTAAGAGGATGGTTACTGTATCAAACTCATATGCGATAGAACTCCTCAAGGAGGCTCTCGAGTTATATACACCATCTAAGCAAGAGCATCCACTGGCAAGGCTGATAGCTGAGAAGGCATCAAGTGAATTGGGCTTTGAGCATGTTCATATGGACGATGTTGGAAATGTAATAGCAAGGAAGGGCTATGGTAGCCCTAGGATACTACTCTGTGGGCATATGGATACTGTTCCAGGGTACATACCTGTAAGCATAAAGGATGGGTTCATCTATGGTAGAGGTGCTTCAGATGCCAAGGCTCCACTACTAGCATTACTCCTTGCAGCATCCCTTGCTAGGGACTGTGGTACCATAACCTTTGCTGGGCTTGTAGATGAGGAGGGTAATGCTACAGGGATAAAGAACCTCATCAAGAATAGCATAGATGCTGACTATGCAATATTTGGTGAGCCTAGTGGGTTGGAGAAGATAACTATAGCATACAAGGGAAGGGTAGCACTCAACATAACATGCGATGTTGGGGAGAGTGCACATGCCAGTGCCCCAATGCTTGCTGGGAATGCGATAGAGGAGGCATTTGAACTCTGGCGTAGCATAAAGGATGTACTTGCTAGCATAAACAACAAAGGCTTAACATACTGCATAACAGAGATAGAGGGAGGGAGCAGCCATAATGTAACCCCTGCAAGGTGCTCCATAACCCTGGATATAAGGGTTCCAAATGGGATGAGCACTAGTAATGTAATAGATGTGTTGGATAACGCAATGAGGAGAATAGCGGGTATAAGAGGTATAAATGTAGAGTATAGCATAGAGGATAAGACCGAAGCATTTGAGGCAAGGCATGACTCACCCCTTGTTAGAGCTCTTGTACTTGCTGTTATAGATGTTAGAGGCAAGAGACCTATGCTCATAAGGAAGAGCGGTACAGGAGACATGAATATCCTAGGCAATGCTCTCAATATACCTGTAGTAACATATGGGCCTGGGGATGCACACTCCTCACACTCTGCTGATGAGCATGTTAGCATAGATGAGTATATAGCAAGCATAGATATACTTAAAAGGACGCTATACCATCTCTCGAGGCTACATAAAAAGAGATAGGCAGAGGGGGAGGTGGTGGAGGTAGAGAGATGTATGAAGGATAGAATGGAACCCAATGGTGTGTTACATACACTAGATGTATAGATTAGAAGGATTTTATACAACCCTACTCTACCCAATAATCGACACAACTTGTATGGAGATGATTAGATGGTGGAGAGGAAGGGAGATTATAAGGACGAAGGTGGAGAGGAAGGAGATAAGCGTAATATCATGGAGCATAAGGGGCATGATGTTGTATGCATGAGATGCAATCTCCTTGCAGTAGAGTTCATAGATTATGAGAGGGTATTGAAGAGCAAGAGACCAAACCTATATGCAAGGAACAAGTGTCTATGCCTATACAAGGATGAGTTCTATTGCAATGACTGCAAGGTAAAGATAGTGCTTGATACCTTTCTATAATATGCCTCATCTCTAGTATCAGCAATCTCTCTACTATTATAATGGCTAGCACTAGGCAAACTTTATATTAATTGGTAGGCTATCAGAGTCTGTATGCTTAGCCAAGTTGAGCCGATCTACATAGACTGGAATAACTCACTAGAGATACTGAATAAAGCCTACGATGCTGGTATATTCGTGCTTATAATAGGGGCAAAGGGTACTGGGAAGACCACTTTGGTAAGAAAGTTTGCACATATGCGTAGCAAGGAACTGTATACAATAAACTTCTCCCTACGTACTAGGGAGAGCCATCTCATAGGTATGCAGACTATACACAATGGCAATGTTGAGTTCGTTGAGGGTCTACTCATAAAATCAATGAAGAATGGTTCTATCCTCTACCTAGATGAGTTGAATGCTGCAGAGGCTGATGTGCTCTTGAGGCTTGATGAGGCCCTTGATGATAGGAGGCAGATAGTGCTGAAGGAGGCTGGAGGGCAGGTTATCAAGGCTAGGGATGACTGGTTTGTAATAGCAACGATAAACCCACTCTCACATATGGGTACCAAAGAGTTGCCTCCACAACTTCTGAGCAGGTTCCCTGTTAGGATAAGGATGGAATACCCTCCACCAGATACTGAGATGAAGATAATAAGTGCTCATGTGCAGTTGAGCAACAAGGATGAGGAGATTATAAGGAAGGCAATAAAGTTAGCAAATACATTAAGAGAGGCTGCATCAGTTGAGGAACTCTACTATAGTCCAAGCATAAGGGAGAGCATAGCATTTGCAAAGATTATAAAGCAAGGGGTTGCCCCTAAACTGGCAGCAGAGGCTGTATTCGCTAACGTGTATGAACAATGGGGGGAGACTGAGTACAGGAAGGTCATGGACCTTATAACATCACTCTTCTAACTCTATAGTTATAAATTAATCCTTCTACATGTAATAGTTATTATTATCTATCTTACTAAATAGATGATATATGCTTAAGGATGATGCCCTTCTGGATATAGGAACGTTCTTGATACGTGCATGGTCTGGCAAGGATGCTATATTGCGCATTGCTAGAGTGCAAAGGATAAACTATGAGAAGAATACAATAACCATACCAAGCCTAGATATATTTGCTGGGGATGAGTTCTCAAGGTATAGGCAGTGGAGGGTAGCATGCTGGATACTCGCTATGAGATTCAAGCACTCAAGCAAGTACCTCTCAGATGATATAGCCTTTGGGCATGTCCTTAATGCTTTAGAGCAGAAGAGGGTCACCATGCTAGGCTTGAGGGAGTGGCCTGGCATGCTTGATGAACTGTTGTACGATGAGGCTGTATCATGGCAGGATAAGCCCTTAGTTAACTCACTCTACGGTATACATAGAAGGGTTATAGCGTTCTCCCAGTACTTCCTCACAGGCTACATAAAGGGAGATCTAGATGGCTTCGATATGGTCAAGGTTGAGAATGCTGTAAACATAGCAAACAAGGTAGTTGATGAGGCCATAAGGAGTAACTATGGCACTGAATGGGTAGAGAAGCAGGTGCCAAAGGTTCTTGATGCTCTAGGTGCAAACCCATTGATAACAATACCAGTACCATTCTCTAGAGTAAGGATAGGGATAAAGTTGAAGGATGAGGAGGTTTATCTAGCATTAAGGAGGCTTCTCAGGATGAAGGAGGAGAGCAGTGATAACGAACTAGAGAGAAGGGTTAAGAGCATAATGGATGGTAGGGAGGTCAGGAGGGAGTATGAGATGGTGAAGAGGATGAGTGCTATAGTAGGTAAGAGGGAGGAGATCAGCATGGCTAAAGCATTGGATGTGCCAGAGGTTACAGATGAGTATGCACAGTACGATCCAGATCTGGTGAATAGGCTGAAGAGGATGCTAAGGGACTGGAAGAGGGGCATGGTTGAACTCTATGCAAGTGCTGGGGATGAACTCGACACAGAGATGCTCACAACCCATGCCAATAGACCGTTCATAAATGAGCAGGATATGAAGATCAAGGGCAAACTTATGCTACTGCTAGATCACTCTAGCAGTATCTCTAGTGATGAGCAGGAGTACAAAAGGGTATTCATAGCACTATGCAAGGTTCTTGACTATCTAGGTGTTAACTTTATAGCATTAGCATTCAACACAACCAGGGGCAAGGCTAGATGCTGGATCATAAAGGGGGAGGGGGAGCACTGGAGCAAGTCATCAGAGAGGAGGATGCAAGCTATAAAGGCAAGTGGAGGCACGCCTCTTGCTGAAGTGTATGAGAAGGTTGAGCCATTGGTCAAGACATTCAAGCCAGATATATTCATGACATTCTCAGATGGTGAGCCTAATGACCCAACAGCAACAAGGGAAGCGATAAAGAGGTTCAAGAGCATGGGTATAGATATGGTCTCATTTGGGATAAGCAACAACACAGCAAGGGCATTGAGTATAGCACAGAACCTGAAGGATCTAGGCTATGATAGATGTGTAGCGGTTAGCAGACTCAACGAGATACCCAAGAAGGTGCTAGCACTACTTGCTAGTTAGTTGATATGCAACAGGTGATGATGATCGATAGATCTACTCTAATCAGAGTATTGAAGGCTAGACTTAGTATAGAAGATGTTAGTATTAACCACAGCAATCTTATAGGCGAGAGGATACCATCTGCAGTGCTCCTCATAATACACTACACAGATGGTTATGCAAAGATACTCCTATGCAAGAGGAGTGGGAGGCTCAAGAACCATGCTGGAGAGATATCCTTCCCTGGTGGCACATTCAAGCCTGAAGATGGCAGTCTATTGAGTACAGCTTTAAGGGAAACACGTGAGGAGATAGGTATAGATCTGAGCAAGGACTCTATCCTAGGCTCCCTAGATGAGGTTAACACATTCTCATCCAACTTTACAATAAAGCCGTTCATAGCAGTGCTGAATAGCATAAATAGCATCAAGGTAGATGAGAGGGAGGTTGATTACATTGTAGATGCCCCATTGGTTGAGTTGCTGAGTAGCATGAGCAGGGATGAGGAGCATGGGTATAGAGAGGCTTACAAGTTCAAATATAGAGGGCATGTTGTATGGGGTGCAACAGCAAGGATACTCAAGCAGTTAAGGGATATACTAGGTACACCTTCCTAATTGAGGTTATAATCTAATCCAATCTAATCTAATCTAATCTAATCCAGAGTAGTTAAGAGATTGATAGGATATGATGGATGCTTACCTGCTATATGGATGAGCATATCAAAGAGATGGTAAGGATGCTTTAAGTGGTGAGTGCCTATT
This sequence comes from Candidatus Nitrosocaldus sp., assembly GCA_046299465.1. Lineage (GTDB taxonomy): Archaea > Thermoproteota > Nitrososphaeria > Nitrososphaerales > Nitrosocaldaceae > Nitrosocaldus. The sequence continues at coordinate 5,366 of JBKBIE010000021.1, read as the reverse complement.
AACTATAAGCAATAGGCAATAATTGTAATTGTGGAGTCTCACTAGGTTAGGTAACATTGGCAATAGTAAATAGCATAGATTAGAGTAAATGATAGCCCAGATATGGATAGTAACAATTACTAGTGTATATAGAATAATTTAAAAAGCCCATCACAGATGTTAGAGGCATGGGTTCTAGGAAGACCAAACCTAGGAAGAATAGGCTGATGAAGAAGACTAGGCAGAACTCACCTGTACCGCTCTGGGTTATACTCAAGACTAATAGGAGGGTAAGGAGGAACCCTCAGCAGAGGCATTGGAGGAGGAGTAGTGTAGATGCTGGTTAGAATACTAGTTAGGCAAGTAGGTGATACATATGAGCAATGAAGGGGTTGAGGAGAGGGTCTATACAATAAACCTTGGTAGGGTTGTACTTGCCCCAGATAACAGGAGGAGTAAGAGAGCAATCAACATGGTAAGGGAGTTTGCAATAAGACATATGAAGAGTGAGGAGGTTATAATAGATGAGGAGTTGAACGAGTTGATATGGTCTAGGGGTATAAGGAGCCCACCTAGAAGGGTCAGGGTTCTAATCAGTAAGGATGCATCTGGAGTAGTCACTGTTAAACCATACAAAGAGGAGGTAGGTAAGGATAAGAATACAGAACAGACTAATACAGAACAGACTAAGAAATCCTGAGGTAATAAAGGTAGCAGATAGCGGTAATAAATGTAGTAAGGTAAGGGAACAGGTAAAAATAGTAGTAGTGTTGTATTGACATGGTATAGTGTTGTAATGGTATTATCTTATACTTCCATGATATTGGAGGCATTAGCCTTGAACCCGATCTTCCTATGAGAGCCATCACAGTATGGTTTGTTGTTCGATCCGCCGCATCTACAGAGGGCAGAGTGTGTCTTCCCGTCAAGTTCAACTATATATGGACCATTCTCAACAGCGTATATCCTTATCTTAACCATGCGGCTCATTCTACTCTTACGTATTTATACTTTGAAATGTTAGGTTAGGTTAGGTTAGGTTAGGTTAGGTTAGGTTAGGTTAGGTTAGGTTTATCAACTCCCCCAACAATGATACATTCATGAGCATAAGGATACTAGCATTCTCTGATGTGCATGGGGATAAGACGTTGATAGCAAAACTCAAAGATACTTTAAATGCGTATAGATCAAGCATAGATGTTGTCCTATGCTGTGGTGATATAACCCCAGTACATGGTAGTACAATAGAGGCAGCAAGGATGATAGGAGACCTAGGAGTAAGGACTCTAGTTGTACCAGGAAACTTTGAGATGCCAAACGATCTACGCATGGCATGCAAGGAACTCAACTGGACGGATCTCCATGGTAAGTATTTAGAGGTTAAAGGTTATCTATTCGCTGGGTGTGGGGGAGGCAATATAAGCCCCTTCTCAACCCCATACGAGCTTAGAGAGGATCAGTTTAGCGAGTTGTTGAGCAAGTTGAAGGGTATAGATGATCATAGGAATAGGGAGGGTAATAGCAGTGCTAGAAGGAGGTTAGTACTCTTGACTCACTGCCCACCATATGGGGTTGTTGATGAACCTAAGCAGGGTATGCATGTAGGCTCTAATGCGATAGCAGATTATATTATGCAAGAGAAGCCACTGATACATTTCTGTGGGCATATACACGAGCAGGGGGGCAGAGAGGGTACCCTAGCAGATACTCGTATAGTGAACGTTGCAAGAAATATAAAGATAGTGGAACTCCCATAGTATTAACTATAAACTAACTAACTAACGGAATAGAATAGAATAGAATAGAATAGAATAGAATAAACTAAAATAAAATAGCCTACTCTACGTGTGGCTCACATAGCTCCATGAGCACACCATGTAACGACTTTGGGTGTATGAATGTTATCTTCCTACCATAGCTCCCAGACCTTATACCTCCTATTATCCTAACGCCATTCTTGCTTGCATTATCAACATCCTCCTCAAGCGTCTCTGTGCATATGGAGATGTGGTGTATCCCTTCACCCTTCTCCTGCAGGAACTTCTTTATTGGACTATCATCTGTTAAAGGTTCGATCAGTTCTATCCTTGTATCCTCCAACTGGAGCATTGCTAACTTGACCTTCTCATGCTCCACAACCATTATCTCTTTCCTATCAACCTTGAGGACCTTCTCGAATGTCTTAAGTGCCTCCTCAACGTTGTTAACTGCTATAGCAACATGGTCTATCCTCATACTGGAGGATGGGATGGAGAATTATATAAAAATTGTTTAGATTACAAGCTTAGGCTGGTATACTCCAAAGACCCTCCTGAACGCATTACTTATCTCTCCTAGGGTTACATCTGCCTTTACACTCTCAACTATGTATGGCATTAGGTTGTAACCCTTCTCAGCAGCCTCCTCCAATCTAGAGATCATATGCTCAACCTTAACCTTATCCCTCTTAGCCTTGAACTCCTTCAAGCGCTCAACCTGTTTCCTCTCTAATGCTGGGTCTATCCTTAAAACTTCTGGCACCTCTGCCTCCTTCTCAACGAACTTGTTAACACCAACTATTATCCTTGAGCCCTCATCGACCTCCTTCTTTATCCTATATGCGTTCTCCCTTATCTCCTGCTGGAAGTAACCCTTCTCTATAGCCTTAAGAGAGCCTCCCATACGCTCTATCCTCCTAAGATACTTCCATACCCTATCCTCGATCTCATCAGTAAGATACTCTATGTAGTATGAGCCTCCAAGTGGGTCAACGACCCTTGTTACCCCACTCTCATACGCTATTATCTGCTGTGTCCTCAACGCTATCCTAACCGACTCCTCAGTAGGGAGTGATAATGCTTCATCCCTAGAGTTTGTATGCAATGATTGACACCCTCCAAGCACTGCTGCCAATGCTTGAAGTGTAACCCTGATTATGTTGTTATCTGGCTGCTGTGCCGTTAGAGACTCGCCACTAGTCTGCACATGGAAGCGAAGGTGCATACTCTTCTCATTCTTTGCATTGTACCTCTCATTCATTATCTTAGCCCATATCCTCCTTGCTGCCCTAAACTTCGCTACCTCCTCAAGTATATCCATAGTGCAGCAGAAGAAGAATGAGAGCCTAGGGGCGAACTCATCAACCTTCAAGCCCCGCTCTATACATGCATCAACATATGCTATTGCATTGGAGAATGTGAATGCAAGTTCTTGAACAGCATTAGCCCCTGCCTCCCTTATATGGTAGCCTGAGATGCTCACAGGGTACCACGATGGCATATTCTTGCTGCAGAACTCCATTGAATCTACGAATAGCCTCATCGATGGCTCTGGAGGGTATATGTATGTGTTCCTTGCGATGTACTCCTTGAGTATATCGTTCTGGAGTGTACCCCTTAGCGTATTTATTGGAACTTGCTGTGATTCAGCAACCCCTACGTAGAATGCTAGAAGGGTTGTTGCTGTTGAGTTTATGGTCATGGATGTGCTTACCTTATCCAGAGGGATACCATCGAAGCATCTCATCATATCATCTATACAACTTATCGCTACCCCAACCCTGCCTACCTCCCCCTCAGCCCTAGGATCGTCAGAGTCATAACCTGTCTGTGTTGGGAGATCGAATGCTAGACTTAACCCGGTCTGGCCATGCTCAAGCAGGAACTTGAACCTCTTGTTCGTCTCCTCAGCACTCCCAAAGCCTGTGTACTGGCGCATAGTCCATATCCTCTCTCTATACATCTCTGGGTATATACCTCTAGTGAATGGGTACTTGCCAGCATCCTCAGCCTCCCTCTCCTTAGTATCTAGATCCTTGCTCGTGTATATCCTCTTCACCTTTATGCCCGAGTCCGTGAAGAGTACCTTCTCATTGCCCTTCTCACCCTTACTGCTCTTATCACCCTTTCTCCTCTTCTTACCATTGCCACTACTACTGCTACTCATACCTAACCACCTTTGCAACTATACTCTCAGCAGCCTTGTAAGGGTCTATCTCCTTTGCAATAACCCTCTCTATCATCTCATGCTCTATACCAACCCTCTCCTTAACCATCTTTGCGAGCATGTTAAAGACTATATCTATCAACTCACTCTCAACCCTCTTCCTTATAATCTCCTTATAACCATTGCTAAGCTTCCTGCTTAATGACTGCTCTACAACATCAACGAGCTCATCAACACCCTTACCTGTTGATGCTACAGTCTTGAGCACTACTACTGCATCCCTACCCTCAGCAACCAATGCTCTTATATCGTTGTATAGAGCATTTGCGCCTGAGATATCTGCCTTGTTAACTACATAGATATCGCCAACCTCTGTTAGCCCAGCCTTTATCGCCTGTATACTATCCCCTGTCTGTGGGTTTAGCACTACTATTGTAACATCTGCTATATTTGAGATCTTCACATCCAACTGCCCAGCACCAACGCTCTCAACTATTATCCTGTTGAACCCTGCAACATCCAGAACCCTTATGGCATCCCTTAATGCGAATGATACCCCTCCAGATGCACCTCTTGATGCCATACTCCTTATATATGTGCCATCATCGAGTGCATGCTCCTGCATCCTAACCCTATCCCCTAGGATTGCTCCACCTGAGATGCTACTACTGGGATCGACTGCAAGTACACCAACCCTGAACCCTCTAGCCCTATATGCGCCTATCATCCTGCCTACAAGTGTACTCTTCCCTGCACCTGCAGGTCCTGTAACCCCTATAACCCTTGCACTTCCAGAGTGTTTGAATATAATCTCGACTATCTCCCTAGCCTGTATACCATCATCCTCAAGTATAGATATTGCCTTTGCTACTGCCCAACGCTCACCCTTGAGCAGTGCGTCAACCATACTACTCATTATTGGTAGAGTTAGTGCTTCAAGGTGTTAAAAACCATTCCTTCTTTGTTTGTCTGCCTGCCTACTTGCTTGTCTGCTTGTCTGCTTGTCTGCTTGTCTGCTTGTCTGCTTGTTGCTTCTTTATTTGCCTATCTAATGATTAATACTATATCGTGTATATGGATGACCTCAACTCTGCCTTTATCATAGAGCTCTTGAGTTCTGGTATTGGGGATGTCAACCTTACTATATCTACCTTCAATCCTCTCCTCTTGCATTCCTTGCTTATGAACTGCTCCTCATGTACCTGGTCATAGCCTAATGCAATTATATCAGGTCTGACAAGTTCTACGGTCTTGAATATATCGCTCTCATGACCTACCAATGCTAGATCAACAAAGCGTAGAGATGCTACCAGTTCTCTCCTCTTATCCTCATCATGCAGTGGCTTCTTGCCCTTGAGCCTCTCGACTGTAGAGTCCTTTGCTATAACAACTACCAATACATCACCAAGGCTCTTTGCAGTCCTCAGTGTATGTATATGCCCTGGATGTATTATATCGAATAC
>JBKBIE010000020.1:0-23658 GCA_046299465.1 Candidatus Nitrosocaldus sp. | reverse complement strand
TACCGATGATCTCTTTAGATTCTTAGCGCTAGATTATCACAGTGCTGGAGCTGTAGTAGCAGTTGATACAGCAGATGCTCGTTAAGCCTCTTCTCTAACCTTGTTATCTGCTTTGCTATACCTCTCAATTGCTTCTCTATACCCTTTATACTTCTACTATCCTTCTCTATACCCTTCAACGGTCTTAATCTATCTATATATCTATCTATCTATATATCTATCTATATATCTTCTATTGTATCAAGGGCATTAGAGAGTTTAGTTAATGCTTGAGTAGTATCTTTGGTATCTTTGGTATCTGTACTTCTTGTTGCTTTCTTTTACTACCGCTATTCTCTTCCCTTTCCTTCCCCCTTTCCTTCCCCTCTTCTTCCCCTCTTCTTCCTCTTCCTCTTTCTTTTATTGCTTCTTCTTTTATTACTTCTTCTTTAGGAGTTGTTACTGTAGTAGTAGCAGTAGTAGTAACACCTGTTTCTTTTGCCTCTTTAGATGTTGGTATTACTCCTGCTTCTCCTGCTTCTCCTGCTGCTACTACTGTTGCTGCTACCTTCCTTGGCCTCCCTCTCTTCCTTTTAATAGGCAACGTCTGAGGCAATGATTGCTCTTGCTGTCCTTGCTGCTGTTCTTGTTGCTACACTATATTGGATGCAGAGACAGATATTCCTTAAGAAGATACAAGCATAAGTTGAATAGAGATCGACAGTCATATCTAACTATCCATCTGACTATATACACCTATCCATCAATTACTTCTATGATGGTAATCTGATTATAACCCTGTTATCTGGGAGCATTGCAACAAACTCCCATCCTTGGGATATGTAATCCTTGATATGTGCTACTGGTACTACCTTCTGCCTGATTCCATTGTTGCTCATTGCTCCAAGGAGCCTACTCCTTACCATCGATTGGAACTCCTCATTGCTCATTCCCTCATCTATACGCATACGCTCAATCGCCTCTTCCATGTAACCAACAACCATCAGTAGTTGTCTCTTCTGTACAGTATGCTATCCTCTTCCTCCCCTTCTCCTAGCCCTACCTTGCTAACTCCTACAGCCTCCAGATACCTTAGAGACCTTGCATAGGATTCCCTCATATCTTCGACTATATCTGGAGGGAGTATACCCTTATTGGTTGAGTATCTTGCCTCTATATCACCCTTATGACCCATAATGAACTGTAGATAAGGATGGGATATGAGCCCTTTGCTCTCAGCTATTATAAAGTTTGTATCACAGTATACCCTAAGCACATAAGGTCTCCAACTATAATCAGCCTTCACTATAGCCTCCTTTATATCCCTAGTTACTAGATTCGTTCTTAGGAATCTATTCTATTCCTCTTGATCAAGATGATCTATACTACATACTCTCAGGGGATGAGAGTTCTTAGGAATCTATTCTATTCCTCTTGATCCCCCTAGCATCAAATGTGAAGAGGGGTGAGTCTAGAGTTATATGCTCGCCAGACTCTACTCTCATCCTTATGTAATCCTTTATGTATGTTATTGCCTCATTGCCTAGAAATGTGAAGTACTGGTGCCTTGCTCAAGTTTGCCCTTACTATAATGATGGATGGTACCCTCTCAAACTCTACACCATCTTTATTTAGCTTGCCTCTGGCATATCAGACAGCCTAAGGCCATCAGTACCATCATAGTTGCCTATGCTCTCTGGTCTGAGACCAGAGTATGCCATGAGCGCTATTGCAACCCTTGCCCTTGGTGTAGCCATCCTAAGGATCCTGGTCAGTTCGTCTTTGCTTGGTACCCTCTCCCCTACCATCCCTAAGGGCTCTCATTCTCTCCCTTTATGTTGACCTTCAACATCAGCTTTCTTGTCTTTCTTCTTCGCTATATTCTCTCTTACTTATTGTTTCCTCTGATCTATGCCATTGAATGCTAACCAACTGAGGATAACCTTCTTGAACCTTGCTATATACTATCCTGCCTTTCCATTATACTCCATCATCCTTACAAAGTCATGGAAGGAGTTCCTGAAGTTCTTCTAGTCCTTCGCCTTCTCTAGTATGCCCTTAGGCGTTATATTCTGGATGGTACAGTATAGACCGAGTCCTAAGGTACACACCTGCAGTTACGATCGATCTTACTGCAAGGTTCTCATACCACCTCTTCACATCTATATCGTTGAGCAGATATCTGTACTTGTTCTCCATACTACATTATACCATTATACCATCCTATACTATACTCTTCCCTCTTTATATTGTATTCACTTCATTTTAGTGGGCCGGATGGGATTCGAACCCACGACCTTTACCTTGCTTTGTTTCAAGCAATTCGGTTATCAGCCGAACGCTCTAACCAGGCTGAGCTACCGGCCCTACCTAGAGTATCTTGCCTAGACCCATTTAAAAATCGCACTACAAAGACTTAAATCATGATTTGAGAGGGATAGAATAGTAGGGTGGGCCGGTAGTTCAGCGGTAGAATGTCCGCCTTGCACGCGGATGATCCCATACCCTATCCTTTGGTAGGGATCAGCGAGAGGTCGCGGGTTCAAATCCCGCCCGGTCCATAAACCTCAGTTATAAGATATGTAAGATATATGGCTAATTCTATACAATCTTAATCTTAATACTCTCACACTACCAATATATTGCGGTGAGCGAAGGGTTTAAGTACTATAATCCTCTACATTATTATAATGTGTCATATAGTAAGATGTGATGTATGTGGAGCATGGATGGAGTATGAGGATTACTATACGCATAGCAAGATATGTAAACCTGAGACAGAGAAGGTCGAAGTAGTAAAGGAAGCGAAGTCTCTTGTTAGGAAGAGGAGCAGTAGTAAATAATAACTGGCTTACATTTCTATTATTTATTTAGACATTATCATACCTCTATATATACAGCATCCCCATCGATGCTCACCTTGTATACCCTCAATGGCTTTAATCTTACAGGGAAGTGTACCAACTCGCCAGTAGTTACATCCCATATAGCCTTGTGCCATGGGCATATTATGTTCTTACCGTTCATCTTACCCTCGTGCAGGTTCGCACCAGCATGATTGCAGATATCAGATACAGCATAGTAAGTACCCCCTATATTCGCTAACAGTACATCATTACCATCTATCTGTAGATACTTCATCTTTCCATCTGGTAGGTCATCTATTCTACAGGCACGTACTCTATTACCCATTGTATCATACTCTCCTTACGCTCTTATAAAATATTACTGATAAGACACAAACTACTCTTTACTAAGACAAGGCTAATCAAGACTAATCATTATACCTGCGTAGAGCGCACCTATCCTTTAGATCACATGTATCATCCATCAACCTTATAGCCTCTTTGAAATGGAAGAGTACCTCCCTACCCTTATCTGTTATCTTTATAATGGTTGGATCATAAAGCCTATTGTCATTATCATATGTATCGTATGTTACAAGACCCCTTTCGCCCAGGAACTCAAGGTACCTGTTCAATACACGTATATCCAGATTTGTTTTGTAACTTAGGCTGGTCTTGTTCATATAAGACTCATCTAGCACATCCAATATGCTTATTATTATCATGAGAGGACCCCTCTTACCCTTTCTCTTCCTCATCATCCTCATCCCAATACTTGGAGAGGTTTCACTTGCAGAATCTGTTATCAATAAGAATTCATCCTCAAACTATTAATAAATAGTTTACTTGTGGCTCATTATAAATACACCACTAGCATCTACCCTGCAGAAGCCAAAACGTACGAATTGTACTATACTCCCTATTGAAACCTTACCTGCATATGATTCAATATAAGCATGTACTGTCTCAAGGCTCTCTATATTGTAACTATCATCTATATATAACTGCCCTGGTACTAGCACCACACCTTCAATAGCATCATCAATGCTAACCCACTGCACCTTCTTCACATCCTTAACCTCATAGCCTGTGAACCTAGCATATGCTACATACCCATCTCCTGTAGGCTCCATACGCTCCAGCATAACATTGTATAGGTCTATGAGCCTTACCTCTCTACCTATAGCGTCCCTTACATCACTCAAGGGTATATAGAATCTATCGCCAACCCTAACCTCCCTTGAACCTAGAGCATCGTTTGTTGGATGGTTCCTAATCCTTACCAATGCTGTCTTGCTAGTGTTAAAACCATCATCCTCTCTCTCCATACCAGCATGTTTAGGCCCTTCAACCTTCAACATTATACAATCATCCTTCCTAACCATGAATAGCCTTATCGCATCTGCATCTATAACCTTCCTGTTTATAGCCTCCAATGCCTCGAATGGAGGCTTTGTATCTGCCTTTGTGAACCCAAGAGAGAGTACAAACTCCCTTATCGCTTCTGGCTGTATACCTCTTCTTCTAAGTGCTGCAAGTGTAGGTAGCCTTGGATCATCCCATCCCTTTACTAGCCCTTTCTCTATCAATGGCACTATCCTCCTCTTCGATACTGGCATCCCTTCAAACTCGAGCCTTGAGAACTCAAGTACCATAGGCTTCCTCATCCCAAGCCTATCTAGTATAGCATAGTAGAGCTCGTTCCTCAACTCGTACTCCTTGCTCCTTAGGGCATGGGTTACACCATCTATGCTATCCTCTACGCTAGCAGCAAAGTCGTATGTTGGCCATACTCTATATCTATGGCCTTTAAGTGGGTGCTCATGCTCTATTATCCTAAAGAGTGTAGGATCTCTCATCACAGTATTACTACTCTTCATATCTCCTCTGAACCTGAGTATGGCTTGATTCTGTCTATACTCATTGAACATCTTACTCCACCTCTCCATATTCTCTTCTCTACTCAATGATCTGCACCTACACGCTATTCCAGATGCTCTATTCCTCTTTATGATATCAGGCTTACATGTGCATACATATGCTCCATCAACCTCTATCAGTCTCTCAGCATACTTGTAGAGCAATTCTATATCATCGGATGTATTCTTGATAAGATCGGGCTTAACACCAAGCCATCCTAACCCATCAAGTATGGCATCATAGTATTCTCTCTTCTCCTTTGCAGGGTTTGTATCATCGAAGCGGAGTATGAATTTACCCTTGTACATCCTTGCATACTCCTCATCTATTATAACTGCTTTTGCATGGCCTATGTGAGGGTAGCCATTGGGCTCTGGAGGGAACCTTGTAACTACACTGCCCATGACTGCATTGGGTAATGGAGGTAAGGTAAACTGCTCATGCTTAGCCTCAGCCTTGGGCTCAACCCTTCCCTCTCCCATAATGCTAGGCTCTATAGCCTCGAGCTCGCTTCTCTGCTCATCTATGCTTAACCTGTTTATCCCTTCAACCACTCCTGTTATGATTGGGATGAGTGTCTTTACACTAACCCTGAGATCTGGCCTAATTGCTATAATCTTCGCTGTAACCTTGTCTACTCTTGCCTTACCATCATGCTCTATAGCATTCTTTAGAGCAACCCTTCTTATGAGTAGAATGATATCTCTCTCATCCATGCTCATCACCACTAGAGTACATTACATTACATTACATTGCACTATATTTATGCAAGGAATCATGCGCTTCTCTCAACTATCAACCTTGCTATACACTCTAGTGCATACCTTGCATTACTTTCTTTGAACCCCTTCAGCCTATGTACTGCATCATCAGCATACTTATCTGCTATCTCTCTAACCTCTCTATCTATACCCATATCCCTCATGAGATTTATTGTATAGAGCATCTCATGCTCATCTATACGCTTGGATCCTAGCAGGGATAGCATCCTCCTCCTATCCTCATCACTACACCTCTTCAATGCTAGGAGTATCGGTAGTGTCTTCTTCCCCTCCCTTAGATCGTTGCCCACTGGCTTCTTGGTTACCTTGGGGTCCCCGATAACCCCTATAAGATCATCTATGAGTTGGAATGCTATACCTATGCTCCTACCATACCCTGCAAGGTTCTCTACAGCATAACTATCTGCCCCTGCAACTACTGCGCCCATAATACATGCTGCCTCGAATAGAGATGCGGTCTTCTTTGTAACCATCGCTATATAGTGTTCATAATCAGGTATCATTGCATTGGATGCTATCTCCATATCCATAGCTTGCCCTTCGCTGAGTACTACACAGTACTCAGCAAGCACATCAACCAGTCTGGTTACTGTGGAGTCATCGAGCCCCATTATCCTTCCATAATGCACTACGCTCTTGAATGCATATATAAGGAGCAGATCACCAGCAAGTATACCATACGGGAGCCCATAGGCTCTATGTACAGTTGGAACACTATGCCTAACCTCATCATCATCCATTATATCATCATGTACAAGGGTGAAGTTATGCACCATCTCCATGGCTGAGGCTATGTATATTGCCTTATCAACACTACCATCGCAGAGTTCGGAGCACTTGACAAGTATATATGGCCTAAGCCTCTTCCCTCCACTCTTTATGTAGTGTAGTGCTGCATCGTACAATCTGTATGGTTCGCCCTTCAAGGTAGAGGCTATTATCTCATCCACCTTCCTTGCTACATCCCTTATATCCTGCTCTATTACTATATTCATACCAAGGGATTGCTATTATACTCTAATATACCATACCATACAGTACCGTGCCATACCATCCCTAGTCCCTTACCTGCTCTCATAGGCCTTGAACCACTCCAATAGCGGACCTTGTAGGTTATACCTTATACGCCTCAAAGCCTTGATATCCCTTGCCCCTGTAAGGAACATTACTGCTCTAACCTCATCTATGAGCATCTTTGCATACTCTAGTGCAGCATCCCTAGACTCTGTAGCATGCTTGAGGAACGGCCATGCTAGAGCACACATATCTGCCCCTAAAGCGATACACTTTGCAATATCTATCCCATTCCTCAAACCTCCAGATGCTATAACACCTATCCTTACAGATCTCCTAACCTCTAACAGGCTCATGGCAGTAGGTATGCCCCAGTCCCAGAGGAGCTCTCCAAGGTGTGACTTCATAACTGCCTTGCTATTATCTGCCCTCAACTTCTCAACACCAGCCCAACTGGTGCCTCCAGAGCCTGCTATGTTTATTGCCTTGACCCCAGCAAGCTCAAGCCTTACAGCTACATCCCTAGATATGCCTGAGCCAACCTCCTTCACTATGACAGGTATATCTATACTCTTCACCAACTCAACTATCTTGCTGTATATACCTTTGAACTTAGGTTCGCCTTCAGGCTGTATCAACTCTTGCAATGGATTCAAGTGCACTGCTATCGCATCTGCATCTATCATATCTATTATCCTCTTCACATCATCAAGTGTAATGCTCCTCAACTGCACACCACCTATATTTGCTATTAGGAATGCATTTGGTGCACTCTTCCTTGCTATTGAGTAACTCTCCATTAGAGTATCACTAAGTAGCCCAGCCCTCTGGCTACCTACACCCATTCCTAGGTTGAGTTCCTCGGCAACCTGTGCTAAGCGTTCATTTATCACTGTAGCCTCATCGGTACCACCAGTCATGGAATCTATTATTATTGGAGCAGAGAACCTATGGTTCAAGAAGGTTGTAGATGTATCTATCTCCTCTATATCAAGTTCTGGGAGTGCGTTATGTATAAGCATAACATACTCTAAATAGGTTGAGATGTTCTTTGCCTGAACATTCTGCCTCAATGGTATAGTTAACCCTTCCAACTTTCTACTCTTTATCATCTCTATCTCTGCATCTGTAACCTTGTTAGGTGCAATAGCATCATTAGTAGTGATATCGTTTCCAGTGCCCTCCCCTACATTGACCTGGTCTTTGCTAGAACTACTCATGATCCCACTTCTCTATTACCCCTTATAACAGTACCAATGGTATTATTGCCTTTAAGAACATCTGCAACCCTCTCTGGATATAGGCCATTGACAAACCATACATCTATGCCTAGGGATGCTATCCTTAATCCCTCTCTAACCTTCCTTCTCATCCCCCCTGTAACATCCATGCTCACATCATCCATACTTGCATCAGTAGCATACCTCAACTCCTTTATAAGTTCCCTGCTCTGCATATCCTTGTAAACACCATCTACAGCGAGTGTAAATAGTGCTACCCTAACCTTATCCCTTAGATGCTCTGCTAGTATACTCATTATCTCATCCCCTGAGAGTATGTAGTATAGATCATCTTGGTAATGCATAACATCCCCATGGGTTACAGGTATCAGCCCCTGCTTGGAGATCTCATACAACTCCCTAATCCTACTACCGATAACATCTTTAGCATCAATTATGAAGGAGGATGGATGCACTGTATATGGCCTTAGCCCTTCATCTAACATAACACTTATTATACGATTGTTAAGATCGATCATGGAGCATCTAACCCTACTTATACCCTCTTGGCTGTACCCTGCTGGTTTGCTATGCATATCATACATGACTGAGTAGTAGTGACCAAATGAACCCCCACCATGTACAAGTATAATTGGTATATTGCTAGCATCAAGTACATACTTGAGTATCTTGCTTATGCTCTTTACAGCATCAGAGTTGAATGCTAAAGGCTTATCCTTGAATGTTACTATTGAGCCTCCAAGCTTGATTAGTGCTAATGCTACTCCTACTCCTGCTACCACAACCCTACTCCCCAGTAAAGGTCTTAAAAGTTTTGGTTCATATTGTTAAGATTAGTAGTATCATCCTTCTATGATTACACCATCACCCTCTATTCCTGAAACAAATGCTGCGTATCTACTACTTAAAGCATTGAGGAGCACTTCACCCCTTGAACCATCTACCAATGAGATGACACAGCCTCCACCTCCAGCGCCAGTCAACTTTGCACCATATGCACCATTCCTCAATGCCTCATACACTATGGCATCAAGGGTATCATTTGATACACCCAGCCTCCTCAGTAATCCATGGTTCAATGTGAGTAGTTCGCCTATCCTTGCTAAATCATTGCATCTTATAGCATATAATGCCTGCATAGTTATAGCTTCGCTCATCTCTGCTAGAGAAGAGAACTCCTCCATGTTACCCTCACCCCTACTCTTAACCTTCATGACCATAGAACCAGTATCCTTAACTATGCCAGAGCTGACTACCACGAAGTGTAGACCTTTATATTGAAAGTAATCTCCCTTCTTATCAAGCCTCTCTATCATACCGTCCTTGAAGAGTACAAGCCCACCATATGTGCATACTGCAGAGTCTATACCAGATGGATTCTTATGCACTAGTCTCTCAGCCTCTCTGGATAACCTGAATATCTCATCCTTGCTTATCTCTCCACCAAAGAGGGATGCTATAGATGCTATAGTTGCAGTGCTTGTTGCAGCAGATGCCCCAAGTCCCATACCATATGGGAAGTCAGACTCCAGCAGGATATCAACCCCTGCATACCTGTTGAGTAGCCTCATGACACTTGATGCTGCGAATATTATATGCCTATGTGGATCATGCTCATACAGTTGTGGATCATGTATACTTTCTAGAGGTATACCTGTTGAGTAGCCTAGTAATGATCTAACACTTACCTCTCCCCTATCATTTATAGTTGAGGTTGCCCTAACCCTTCTATTCAGAGCAATAGCAATGGCTGGCTTCCCATACACTACAAAGTGCTCCCCAAAGAGTATCGCCTTCGCTGGTGCAGTTGCTACTGCTACCCTTCTCATACCAAATCACCAGCACTCTCCTTCCTCTTCTTACTCTTACTCTTCCTCTTCTGTATTATAATAATCATCTTGTGAATACTATAGATGCATAGCCTACAACGGAACTCTTATCCCCTGTAACATCCCCGCTCGTAGCATACTTCAGCAACCTAGCACTGCTTACACCAAGCCTCTTTGCTGCTACCATCACCGCTCCTATGGCACCGTACCCACATGCACTAACATCTAGCCTCTCAAGAACAGTATAGTACCTTGAGACGTCTAGGGCAAGTATAGTCTTTATCAACTCACCATCCTTTCTATATGCTTCCTCGTTTGGCTCATAGTGTGTAAAGTCCGAAGATGCTATAAGTAGCACATCTCCACTACAAGAGTTTACAAGGTCTGCTATAGCATTACCAAGATCATTAGCAGTATCCTTATCTTGCATCCATAGCACTATTGGTACAATGCTGAACTCATGCTTGTATATGTATTGGAGCATTGGTAACTGAACCTCAAGGCAATGATCCCTGCTATGGGCATAATCATCTATATCTAATATGCCAGATAACTTGACCAGCCTCATCACCTCATCACTATTCACTCGTACACTGCCTAGAGGGGTCTCCCAGTAGCAGTCAACCATGGTTGCTACAGCACTGCCAAGCCCATAATGGTTTGGACCTAGCATTATGATCAGATCTGGCCTGGGTTTGAGCAAGGATGCTGTATAATAAGAATGGGCAGCAACTGCTCCAGAGTACATGTATGCAGCATGGGGGCATACCATTGCTATGATACTCTTCTCATCAGCCTCTTTACTAGGGACTCCCCCCTTTGCATTCTCTCCCAATGGTCCTAGTCCTAGTGGATGGTGGAAGCACTCATCTATAGCATCTAAGAGCCTATCCTTCTCTGCTGGATAAAAGGTACCAGCAACAACAGATCTCCTCACCTTCACAGCTACCCACCTTCATCATAGATATCATTGGTAGTATCATCAACAACATCCTTGCTTAACTCTATATTCTTCAGTATGATGATCATGCTTGCTCCTCTGCATCCTCTTCGAGTTTAGTCTCAAAGTCATCAACCTTGTATACACTATTCTTGTAGATGAATGTATCGAACTGCCTCTGCTCTATTAACCCCTTCTTGCTTAGTACCTCTAGAGTAAGTAACCAATATACAGCTGCTATAGCCCTCCTTCCTCTATTGTTTGCTGGTATTATAAGATCTATATTACTTGCAAAGTTATCAGTATTTGCTATTGCTATGACAGGCATACCAGCATTTGTAGCCTCTACTACAGCCTGTAGATCTGCTTGGGGATCGCTAACGAGAACAACCTCAGGCTCTATATACGTTGAGAGGAATGGGTTCGTTAGTGTACCAGGCATGAACCTGCCTATTATAGGTGTTGCACCAGTGAGTTCACAGAACTTGAGTACTGCTGTCTTTGCATTATCCTTGGTTGAGCATGCAACCACCTTTGGTAAAGATCTGCTTATGAATGATGCAGCAGTATCTATACGCTCAAGGGTCTTGTTCATATCAAACATGTACACTCCCTCATTGACTCTTGCTATGAACCGCTCCATGTACTTGGTCTTCACATTAGTGCCTATCCTTATACCTGCAGAGAGTATCAGTTTATCTATGTTCTCTATCATGCTCATGCACTATGCTTTAGCAGTGTATAATTTTAAGCTTGGCTCTACTATACTCTACTATACTCTACTATACTCTACTCTAGGCTATGCTAGACTATTGTAGACATACCATCTATGATATCAAGCTCCTCTATCCTGATTAGTTCGTTGATCTTTGCAACCCTCTCTCCTCCAACAACTCCAGCCTTGATCATCTTGGAACCTGTTGCAACTGCTACATGTGCTATATGGGCATCTGTACTCTCACCAGATCTATGTGATGTTATCAACCTTATCCCATACCTCTCTGCCTCTCTAGCAAAGAGTAACGCCTCATATAGGCTACCAGCCTGATTTACCTTAAGTATAGCTGCATTACATGCTCTATAATCTACTGCAGTTCTAAGCCTAGATGTATTTGTAACCAGCAGATCATCACCAGTTATGTAGACATCGTTGAACCTCTTTGTGAGTTCTGCCATGCCGGAGAAGTCCTCCTCATGTAATGGATCCTCAACATAGATGAGTCTGTAATCCCTTATGAGGCTGCTAACAAACTCTAGCTGCTCTTCTCTACTCAATGTATTGCCATACCTTGTATATGCATAACCATTGCCATTCCAGAGCGATGATGATGCAAAGTCAAGCCCCAATGCTACATCCCTGCCTATTGAATACCCTGCCTCTATGCATGCCTGTTCAACATCCTCTAACGCCTCCATATTGGATGCTCTAGGAGCCCATGCACCCTCATCACCCCTTCCATATGTGAAGTACCTATCCTTCTTCTCTAGCACATCCCTAAGCATTCTATGCACTCTAAGATTCATCCTAACAGCCTCTAACATGCTCTTAGCACCTATAGGCACTACAAGATACTCCTGTATATCTGGAGTACTTGGACCTGCATGTGCTCCTCCACCAAGCACGTTACCCAATGGGTATGGAAGTTTATACTCCTTCTCCTTCCTCTTATCTATACTGATTAACCTGAAGATAGGCTCACCCAGTGCTTTGGATGCAGAGTCTATGGCAGCAATGCTAACAGCGTATGCAATCGAACCTCCAACTATAGAGTAGTTCTGTGTATCATCTATGCTCCTTAAGGCATCGTATATGGCTTTTGTATCTGATGCATCGACACCTATGAACCTACTCCTATTCTCATTGAATATCTTTAATGCATCTTCTACACTATTGTTTGGGAAGCTTATGGCCTCATACATGCCCTTGCTTGCTCCAGATGGTGCAGATGCTCTACCCAGATACTTTTCATTGGTGATGACATCAACCTCTATACTCTCCTGTCCTCTGCTATTGTAGCAGAGTCTAGCCTTTATGGCTGTTATTATAGATGCCTCTGGCATACTACCACCTTTGTAAGATCAGATACTCTCCATCTCTTCTTTCTTCCTCATAAGCACCTCATAATAGGGGAGGAGCTGGTTTATGGTCTCTACAGTGCCCAGGAACATCCTCCTACAGCAGTACCTCTTTATACCTATATCATCGAGAACGGTAGCAGGCTTCTCACCCATCCTTACCCTGTTTATGTATATATTGTACTTATCAGCTATCAGATTACCGCATGTGAAGCATCTTACTGGAATCAGCATGCATATGCTTTAATTGAAGGATATAAAAAGTATTTCATATCCATATGCGGGGGTCGCCAAGCATGGCCAAAGGCGCCAGACTGAGGCTCTGGTCCCTTAGGGGTTCGTGGGTTCAAATCCCACCCCCCGCACCTCATTAGTTAATGCTCCATCATTAGTCAACAGTAACTAGTGTATACTATAAAGTTTCTAGCATATACCCATTACTAAATATTTGATATAAAATACTAAATAGTAATAAGATTTACACAAACTTTTTAAATAAATATGTAATAATTAAAGATATGAACACAAAGAGTGTAATAGCAAGGAGCAAGATAGATGGTGTAGAGCACAAGTACACATCTGTAGTTAGTGCAAGTAATGCAGGTATAGAGAGAGGGGGAGAGGGGGAGGTGCGATTCTGATGATGGCAGGTATGTTCATGCTCTTCAATAACGATGAGTATAAGGAGCCTATTGAGAGGATAATCAGAGTGCTCTTGGATCTAGGATTGACACTTAACGAGGCTAAAGTATACGTGTATCTAGCAAAGACTGGGTATAGGAAGGCTATAGAGATAGCAGAGAATATAGGCATACCTAGGACTGAGACGTATCAGATACTCAACAGGTTGCAGAGTAAGGGAGTAGTTATAGCAACGATGGAGCATCCAGTGCGCTATACTGCAGTTGAGTTCGATGATCTACTTAAGACCATGATAAACGTAAGCATGGAACGCTTGAAGGAGTTTGATAGGAGGAGGGAGGAGATACTAGAGGTATGGAGCAACCTTCCAGAGTTTACAAAGAATGCATGTGATGATAAGGATAAGTTCCAGATACTCGAAGGGAGGGAGAATATATACACTAGGATAAACAGCATGGTTGCTGATGCCAACGAACTGCTCATCGTATGCAATGAGGTAGATGCATTAAGGTTGTATAACTATGGCATAATGGATGCTATAGCAAAGTGCAGCAATGTGAAGGTTATAAGCAGTATATCTACCAACATGGCATCTGTATTCATGGATGTTGGCTTGAACAACGTGAGGAGGGTAGAGAGTAAGTTCCCATTGATGGTTATAAAGGATAGGAAGGAGATGGTCTATGTGTTGAGGGATAGGAACAGGAATGATACAACGGCACTATGGACTGATTCAACTGCACTAATAGAGTCTATGGTAGCACTCTTCTCCTTGCTATGGAAGGATGCTGATAGTAAACAGTAGTAGCAGATGGTAGAAGCAGTAGTGATCAAGTAAGAAAGAACTAAGGAATTATAGGTTTACAGCAGAAGCATATACAACTGAACTGAGGTAGCCTAGACTATCCCTCTTTTTTCTTTTCACTTTCATTCTCATCCTATATAGTATATACTACATAAATTCGATACAAGTGATAATTACCAACTCTATTAATCTGGCATGTAGAGAAGAGTTACTAGTGTAATCTTTCTTTTCAATACTGTTTGCTCTGTGTACATGCTCTGTCTATGTATGCTTACCTACCATTATTTACCTTAGTAAATATTATTTGTAGAATTGATCAAATAATTGATACCCTTCCATATTAGTCATCTTAATAACATCAATGCCAGTGAATAGATATGGCATTTGCATCAAGATGGGCAAAACCAAACGAACCTAGTGTAGGCGAGAAGTTACAGGGAGTAGTTAAGCCAACAGGTCCACTCAAGCCAAGGATAGAGCATGCACAGAGGAAGTTGCAGATGCAGATAATGAAACTTGATACAATAGCACAGAAGTTGAGGGAGAAGGACCAATCACTCTTCAAGAGGATAGTACAGTCTATACAGCAGCATGATACACAGTACTCAGCAGTACTATCCAATGAATTGGCTCAGATAAGGAAGTTGAGCAAGATGGTTAATCAAGCAAAGCTAGCATTGGAGCAGATACAGTTAAGGCTTAGCACTATAACTGAATTGGGGGATGTTGTAGTTACACTAAGCCCAGCTATGGCCGTTGTTAAGAATGTAAGATCTGGCCTAGCAACAATGATGCCTGAGGTAGATAACGAGATGGGTGAGATATCTGAACTGTTGGGAGGCATACTGATGGATGCAGGACAGGTTGGAGGCTACAACATAAACTTCGAGTATGCAAATGAAGAGGCAACCAAGATACTTGAGGAGGCAGCAAGTGTAGTTGAGAGCAAGATGAAGGAGAAGTTCCCAGATCTACCTAGTATGAGTGATGAGAGTAAGATAATGAGTTGAGCGATGTATAGTATGCAAGATGATAAACAGATTGCAGAATAACAGAGGAGGGAGGCGATGGATAATAATGAAGCACTATATCATATCATATCATATACTTTTTATTGTATTCTACTAGTTGGAGGTGACTTACCTATATGATAGTTAATCGTAACATGTATAATGCAAGAGATAAAGTGGTATCTGCAGTAGCCCATCTTGAGATGGAACTGAAGGCTATAAACTCTCTTTATAATAAACTACAGAGAGATCTGGAACTGCATACTATTGGTTATACAACTAAGCATAGCGATAAGGGTAGCGATACCATATTTAACACTTCCCATAATAGTGGTTATGAAGATAATGATATAACTACACTATTAACACTGCTACAGGCTACGCAGTTGGCATTACAGAATATAACTATTCGTATTGATTCACTCATCTATATTCAAGAACTGCTTATACTACTTGAGAAAACTATGAGTATACTTAACTCAATGAGATCTGATATAAAGAGGATGGAGCAAGAGATGCAGAGTATAATGAGGAGCATAGGTACATCCTTCATAGAATCAAAGATAGAGTTTGGGTATAGCGAGAGGATTGAACTACCAAGAATAGATGAATGAATTAACAAATTAATAAACTGAATAGTAGTATGCATAATCATACTAATGTATAGCATTTCAATTAATTAAGTTATATTAGAACAACCTTCTATGCCTCCTGCTAGCAAATCCCAGATAGCATTTCAATTAATTAAGTTATATTAGAACCAACCATTAGTCGGCATTATACTGAGAATGTTTGTCAATATTAGTTGAGTTATTTTGCTATTAAATTTTACACTATGGTATAGGTAAATCCTTATCCCTATTGCAGGTGAGTACTAATTGACCCTCGCACCCCAAGAGTTGGAGAATATAGCAAGTAAGCATGCTGCAGAGGCCATCAAGTTAGATTCACAAGGAGCAAAACCACATGCTATACTGCACTATCAGAGGGCTGTTGACGCATTATTGAAGTTGGTGCATCTCTACCCAGATTACAAGCTGAACAAGATATACGTTGAGAGAGCAAAGGCATATCAGAACAGGATAAAGGCGTTACAAGAGGCTAGAGGGTTGGATGGTATGCATGATGTAGTACATGAGGATAATAAGGGTAACAGTAAAGGTATAGAGCAAGGTAGTGCAAGTATCAACAGGGCTAGGCAGGATAATGTCTGGAGCGAAAGGGGTGCAAGTGCCAACGGTAATGGGAGTAATAACACCAGTGCTACAAGTGTTGAGATACTCAAGGCTGACTTTGATGATCTAGTACTCAAAGACAAACCAAATGTGAAGTGGGATGAGGTCATAGGCCTTGATGATGCAAAGAGAGCATTGAGGGAGAGCATAATATACCCTACTCAAAGGCCAGACTTATTCCCTCTTGGATGGCCAAAGGGCATACTACTCTACGGTCCTCCAGGCAATGGCAAGACACTTCTAGCAGCAGCAACTGCTAGCGAGATAGACGGTTACTTCATAAATGTAGATGCAGCATCGATGATGAGCAAATGGCTTGGGGAGGCTGAGAAGAATGTAGCAAAACTATTCTCAATGGCAAGGAAGCTCGTTAGCAAGGAGAACGTTCCAGTGATCCTCTTCATAGATGAGGTTGACTCCCTACTAGGTACTAGGAGTAACGAGATAGGCGGAGAGGTTAGGGTCAAGAACCAGTTCCTTACAGAGATGGATGGTATAACAAGCAAGTCTGGCAAGTCACCAATATATGTTATAGGGGCTACTAACAAGCCTTGGAGCCTAGACTGGCCATTCCTTAGGAGGTTCCAGAAGAGGATATATGTTGGTCTACCAGATTACAGTGCAAGGTTGCAGATGTTCAGATCATATACAAACCAACTCAACATAGACCCATCCCTAAGGCTTGAGGATCTGGCAAAGATAACTGAAGGGTACTCAGCAAGTGACATAAGGGATATATGCCAAGGAGTACAGTTGAAGGTGGTCAACGAACTCTTTGAGAGCGGTAAGGCATTCGATGGTAATGCTCAAACAAGGAGTATAGGCATGAACGATTTTAAGGAGATACTCAAGAACAGGAAGCCTAGCGTCAGTCAAGAGATGATAAAGGCTTATCTGAGGTGGACTGAGCAGTTCAAGGCACTATAATCTGATTTATACAGTAATATGTTATATACAACTTGTCTCTAAACCAGATAGCCTAAGCCTTATAAAAGATTCATCTACAATCTTAGAGATGAGATGGGGTATAGAGCAGGAGGAGTACTACTTTAAGATATACGATGAGGATAAGAATGTTGCGGCATACTTCCAACCAGACTATGGTCAGATAGAGCCTAGAGAGAGGGAGTATGAGATAATTGAGAGGATGTTGAAGAATGGCGATACTATAACCTCTGGCCTACTCTACATGCCTATGGCGAAGTTCAATATAAGGGATGATGCTGATTACAGTATAGATGAGATCATCTCTAGCATAGAGTCTACACTTGTAAGGATAAGGCAATGGAGGGAACTCATAGGTACAGCGAGTTCAGCCTATGGTATAGAGCACGCATGGGTTAGAAGATCACATACAGATTATGATATGCTTGCAGTACTACTTGTAATTAGGTTCAATAGGCAAGTAAGGCTCTTTAAAAAGGATATACTCGATGCCGTATCCAAGGTACTCGATATGCTGGTTGAGAAGGGCCTACTCTAATAATCTAATAATCTAATCTAAGCCTAATCCAATAATAAGAGCATTTAACACAAACATTATAGATTGGTTCATCCCATCTACTAGCATGAGGAAGGAGTATATAGTTGTAAGGATAGATGCGGCACCAGATGGTAGTCCTTACGTATTTGTATCTTTAGCAGAGCCTAGAGATATAAAAGAGAAGGGCCAGAGTCCATTTGGGGTACAAGTGGTAAGTAACTTCACATCATTCGAGGATCTAATGAAGAACCTCAACAAGATGATAACGAGTCAGTTGATGGGAGGATTCACAACAACACTGAAGTTGAGCATAAGGGAGTATGAGGAATCGGGTATAAAGGTTGGGGATAAGATATACCTTGATATAATAAAGCCAGATATCATTGCAAGTAACGAACTGCTATTGAGCCAAGAGCAGATGCAGAAGTATGAGATGGTCTTGAGTATACTAAGCGAGAGAGGTATAGGGCCTACTGTATGGGCTAAAAGGCGTAATGAGATCCTTGCAATGATAAATAAAGGTTTATCAGCAGAGGATATAGCAGATACCATAATGAGAGAACAGGAATGAATAAGCAGTCTCTTTGATTACTTTAACACCTTGTAACATCTATCTACAGCATAATGTAGTATTTCTAATCAGAAACATAGTAGATATCGATTACCCATCTGCGTTATTTATTACTTTTAGTATACATGGCATTATTTAAAAGCAGAGGTAACAATATTTGAGAGAAGATACCTCTCATTATATATGCCATAGATATTTTGCTTACCAATCAATTTATCTTATCTTCTTTTATCCTATCCTATCCTATCTTATCTTATCCTCTTTTATCTACCTCCACATCATACTTGCGCTGCTGAGGTAGCATTATGTATACACATGCTGAGCCACACATCGTGCATGGTACGCTATTGCCCTGTAACTGCCCATCCCTGCTATGTATCCTTGCTGCCTCCTCAGGATCTATCGCAAGAGAGATCTGTTTAGCCCAGTCTAGCATCCTTCTAGCCTTTGTCATCTCAGCATCCCACCTTATTGCCCTATCCCTTATCTTAACTATATCCCCAGCATGTGCTGCTATCCTGTATGCTATCAATCCCTCCTTTACATCCTCTGGGGTTGGTAATGCTAGATGCTCAGATGGTGTAAGATAGCAGAGTAGATCTACACCCTCGCTGGCTGCTATTGCAGCACCTATAGCGCTTGCTATATGATCGTAACCTGCTGCTATATCTGTAACCAATGGTCCAAGCACATAATATGGGATATCACCAAAGAGAGATTTGGCAAGTCTTACATTTGCTGCAACCTCGTTCAATGGAACATGCCCTGGGCCCTCTATCATGACTTGTACATCCATAGCATATGCCCTCTTCGCTAACCTAGCAACGTTAACCATCTCTGCTACCTGTAGTTCATCATGGGAATCAAGTATGGAGCCAGGGCGTAGAGCATCTCCAAGGCTGAATGTAACATCGTACTCTCTTGCTATCTCACATATGTAATCGAAGTACTCATAATATGGATTCTCTTTACCATATTTAAGCATCCATGCTGCTGTTATGGTACCCCCTTTGCTCACTATCCCAGCATGCCTCTTCACCTTTAGCAGTCTATCTGCAAGTTCCCTTGTAAGTCCAGCATGTATTGTAGTATAATCTACACCATCCTTGGCACACTGCTCAAATGCATTGAGAAAGTCATCCTCATCCATCTCTAACGGGTTCTTATACCTCTGAACAGCCTCAGCATAAGCCTGATAGACTGGTACATAACCAAACTGTATCCTTGCCTCATCCATAAGGGTTCTTCTTATTGCCGGTAGATCACCAGAATCACTAAGATCCATTATTGTATCTGCGCCATACTTCACAGCTATCCTAGCCTTCTCCACCTCCTCCTGTATGTTAACCCTTAAGGTCGAGGTACCTATATTCACATTAACCTTAGTGCTCAAACCCTTTCCTATGCCTACTAACCTGATCAGTTCCTGATCCCTTGCAATGTTCCTAGGTATTATTATTGAGCCATTTGCTATGCCTCTAACTATGAAATCTAAGCTAACCTGCTCACGCTCCGCTACATGCTTCATCTCCTCAGTAGCAACCCCTCTCCTAGCATAGGTAAGTTGGGTTACCATTGTATCTACTCTCTACTCATCAAATATAAATGATGTTATCATCATATACTCTATCATCATACACTCAGTGCTAGGCTTCTACCCATCTACCCATCTACCCATCCATCTACCTATCCTCTCCTCTCCTCTCCTTCATTACTTCATTCATTCTGCTCTACTCCTCTCTATATCTCCTTTACATTACTAGCACTTAAGATAATGGATACTTGGTTCATGATATACATAAGCCTTAGAATATGCCTAGACATCTTCACTATAGCCTTATTATGCCATCTCTTGTACACTAGGAGTATAACCATAGTGCTTACCATATTTGCAATACTTGTTACTGCTATACTAAGCATATTGACATTTATGCTCGTAAAGAGTAAGAGTGTTATCATGAATGGAACAGGGAGCATCATCGCTATCGTTGTATTAACCCCTAGTACTACTGGGAACGTACGCTTCCCAGCAACCTTGTCACCCTCATAATCTTGTATATCTCCAAGAGGGGCTAGCACAAATAGGAAGAGGAAGGATATCACCGCTAACATAATTACATGAGTGCTTAGATTATCTGCAGCAAATCCACCTATTAACGCTGCTAATCCTGCACCAGTTGCATTCACTATAGTCTTATAGGGGAACTTATCCTTCAGATTAGTCTTAGGATGGGAGTATGCTACAGCTAGTGCTGTACAGGTTAATGCTACAATAGCAGTATACAGGTTTATATGTATAAGGAGGATTACTCCTACTAGTAATAGTGTTATAGAGATCCTCTTTATGGTCTTATCATCTGCTTTACCCTTAGCCAGAACTCTATCAACTTTATTTATTCTATCTGCTAACGCATCAGTGACATCGTTGTAGGCATATGTTGCAAGGCTTATCAGATACGTTCCAAGTGCAAGTCTGATGGCAAGTATGGGCTCGAACTCTTTCGATGCTATTGCTAATGATAAGAGTGTAGATGCTACGAATATGTACACCTGTGATCTCTGTCTTATATAGTGTGTTAAACACTTGAGATAATCGGTGAATTTAGCACTATTATCACTATTTTTATCTATTCTTGGTATTATTCTCCTCATACGGAGAATAACAGATCTAGTATCTAATAAAGTCTACTATATTCATATTATAGTGAATAATTATATTATTTCCCTTATTCAGAGAATAACAGATCTAGTATCTAATAAAGTCTACTATATTCATATTATAGTGAATAATTATATTATTCCCCTAAATCGGGGAAGAATTGAACATCATAGTTGTATTATATCGAGTAATGATATTATCTTAGATGTTAAAAGATAAAGAGTGTATTAAATAATGTGGAAGTAATATAGCAAATAATGTTAAATATCTATCCTTATTTATCACCAAAATTCTAATAGTTGGGATCTTGCTTATTCTTCATCATTGCGAGGAACTGTTTGCCCTTCTCGGTGGCTATGTAACCCTTAAATGGTACATCAACTTCCCTTATTAATCCAAGATTTAAAAGGTCGTTTATGTACCTGTTGAGCTGGTAGAAGTTCAGGTTCGCCTTATACAGTATATGAGTCCTCCTTGCTGGTGTAATTGCAACCTCCACTATCCTTAGCAGTATATCGATCTTGTCTCTCTTTGCGATAGGTGTGGTAACACTCATAGGGACAGTATCGTGAGATTAAGTTATATATTTTATGTGGTTTATCACATCTAACTCACACTATATAGTAATTTAATTACCGTAAAAGGTGAAAATTTCATATTATCACCTTATCACTTAGCATGGTTAACTAACACCTTGATTGCCCTCTCATACTCCTTGAGTGTATTTATTGGTAGCCAAGAGCCTGTGTCTACTATGAACCCATGTAGTAATCCTCTCTCTGCAAGTATGGGAAATATGAGAGACTCTAACTCTACACTACTTGGATTATTCATATCTATATGCTCATCTATTATAGTATAGACCTCAGGCTCAAATATGTATAGCCCTATAGACGTGTGTATATTGATCATGGGCTTCTCTATGAACTTGACTATGTTATTGTTAGCATCGAGTTCAGCAGTGCCATAGGGGTACTCAACCTTATCAACAAGCGCTATTGATGCAGAAACACCATACCTGTTTACTGCCTCAAGATGATTCTGCATGAACCTAGCATATATACCATCCTCAACCAATATATCATCTGGGAATGTAACCAAGGTTCTCTTGCTACGATCTATTGCATTATTGAGTAGGGCATACTTGAATGCCTTCCCCTTACCCCATCCAATATTATCCTCTGGATCTATAGAGTACCTAACCTTTATATCATATCTCTTACCATCCCTTACATACTCTCTAACCATCTCATGCTTATAGCCCAGCAGTAGTATGAACTCCTTATCCTTGAATCCGTTCTTGATCAACCTATCTATGCAGATATCTAGAAGGGTAGAGTCGCCTATCTTAAGTAGGCACTTTGGCGCATCTATGCCAAGCCTCTTACCCATGCCACCAGCCAAGAGCACTATCTGTATATCCTTATTACCATTTATCATTATACTACATACCTCCTTTCTTGATGTAGTCTATATTTGGTATCTTAGTTGGATCTATACCTCTAGCATATGCAAGATGCACACTTAGAAGATCACCTATGTAACTTAGTGAGAGTAGCCTTGCTAGAGGAGATCTGCCAATGCTCCATACCTCTGTTGCCTTGATACCCTTACTGCTGAGGAGTCTCTTGCTCTTATTTATTACAGCGTAGAGATCATAGCCATTGTGCACCTGCTCCATCTCATACATCTCATCCCTAAGCAGTATCAGTGCTGTATCATCACTGATATTATGCTCATGCCATACCTCTATCTCATTATGCAGTAACTCTGGGTATACATCATGATAGCACTGTATCTTTGCATTCTCATTGAACATCTGCTTCCATCTTAGCGCTGCTGCTCTAGCAAATTCATCGCTATATATTACTGCTAGAGATCTTCCAAGCATCGATCGCTTTAGCATCTCCAACCTACTCCTATCTCTTGCTAAAGTAGAGAGCAGATCGCTAGCCTCCCTTATATCCTTGCATGCATTGCTCAGTATCTTAGAGTTCTCAAGCACTAGAAGTGCTGGTGCAAGCATGTAACCTAACGATGCCCTACTGTAAGAATTATTGACTACCCTAACGCACCCTATACCTTGCTTATTGCACAACTGCTCCATCTCCTTGCTCGATGTTATCATAACTATCTTATTGGTATACTCCCTAGCCTTGTTTAATGCAGCAAGTGTCTCCCTTGTTCCCCCTGAGTATGTCACTGCTATAGTAAGCGTTCTATCCCCTAATCTGGGTAGATCGCTACTCTTTACAACATGAACCCTATAATCCTTTACAACTGTCTTTATGAAATCACCAACTATGCCAGAACCCCCCATGCCTATCACTGCTACCTCATCTATGCTATCAAATGATGGTATGCTATCCTTAAGGGATAGAGATTGGAGTAGTTGGACTGGGAGGTCTACAACCTTATTCAACATTAACATTTGCTCTTCGTTCTCATTCAACATAATGATCTTATCAGGTGTAAGTAAATAAATATTTTGTAATGTCAATTATATAACAAACATTATGTAATAGTAGTTATAGAATTATATACACCAAAACTAAAAAGAAAGATTGATTGTTATTGTTGTTGAGGCTTTGGACAGCCTTCCATAGGCCATATATAGATATCCTTA
>JBKBIE010000019.1:0-25016 GCA_046299465.1 Candidatus Nitrosocaldus sp. | reverse complement strand
ATAGCACTCCTCCCAAGTTCTGTCAACATTCCATCCTTGATCATGCCTAGAGACTCTAGCCTCTTCCTATGCTCTGCTATTACGCTAGAAGGTAGGTATCTATCATTATGGTCTCCAATATCCTGCAGTATCTTCTTCTTTACCTTTACATTTACAGTAGTAGCATAGCTATTACTAACATAGTTTATGTAAATGGATGCAAGTATGCTCTTATCTATCACATCCAACCCTACTACACCAACCCACCTTAATGCAATAGGTAAAGATAATAAAATTATTTGCCTCTCCTCTATACCTCTACCATAATATGTAATATCAACCATACCATCTATCCGCACTACCCTATCCCATCAATCCTATCGATCTACCTATCTACCTATCTATCTTACCTATCTATCTATCTATCTTACCTATTGGTACCTATCTACAACATCCTGCAGGAAGAGTTGTAGGTTCTCTCTAAGCCTCTTATCCTTCTTGAGGTAGTACCTAGCCTGCCTTATCCCCTCCTCAGTCTTCCTATGCAACTCCTCCCTAACCTTCCTACTAAGGTCATTGCCAACTACAGGTATCCATGAAAAGTCTGGAGCATTCTCCCTAACTATCTTGTGTACTACTGGATTGACTATGAGTTCCATGAGCCTATCTATATCCCCATCGAGTTCATCCAGGTTAACCTTCTTCCTTACATTACTCCTCTCAAGGTAGGTGTTGAGGACAGGGTAGATCTCATCGTATAGGGAGCCTAACTTTGATCTAAGGAATGCAATGAGGTCCTTGTATGAGTTCACCGTCCTATCTATCAGGACTGTCATTTGAGCCTTACTATCTCACACCATAATATAAGTTTAGAGCAAATTTCTATTCTATATGGTATAGGTTGGAGTGTTTATACATGCGTATGTGTACATGTATTCGCAATGCACCTACTGCTAGCCTCTCCATGGATCTATGCCCTTAAGGTACCTTAGAGCATCTATAAGCCCTTCTGCATAACCTAATGCTAGGATTGCATGTTCATACCTATGCTCTCTAGCAAACCTCTCGGCATCGCTCAGATAATACTCTGCATTATCCATCATATCCTTTATACTTGCATCTATAGCATCTTTAGCATTGATATACCCCCTAGCCCTAGATAGTGCAGTATATGCCCTTGGTATGTAGTTGGAGAGCATAACCTCTGCCCTTGCCTTAACCCTCTTCGTGTTATCTATAGGCTCATCTAGTAGGGTAACAGATGCCTTCAAAGCCTCAACCTCTGTGAAGTGCAATGAACCTGTAACTATCAGAGTATGGGGAGGTTCTCCAAAACCATGCTTTAGCAAAGAGCCTATCTTGCCTCCAACCAACATCATATCCTCCTCCATACCAACCCTTGATGCTACTATGGCAAAGGCATCTTCTCCTATAGCATTCATACGCTCTCTAGACTCACATTCAAGTAGTAACCTTAGAGCATCACATGGTGCAAGGAAGTATCCATGCTCATGATCATACTCAAGGAGCAGTAGGGTATGGTTCATCTGCAGAAGGTTAGTGTATAGGGCATAGTAAGTGCTTGTATTTGCTATGGGATCTGATACTACAGTTGCTATCCTCCCTAACTTGTATACATGTAAGCCACACTCCCCTAGTGCTGCAGTTACAATTGATGAGGAGTGTATAACCTTGCACCTTATCCCTGAACTCTTTGCCCTTACAATCAGTTCTACATGTGTAGTTGCAATTAAAGGATCACCATATGTAAGGAGTGCAACATCACCTACTCTAGCCTCATCGAGTATCCTTCTACCATCCTCAACGAACCATCTCTGCACAACTACCATATCACTTCTTAAAGCCCTTATAGCATCCATATCTCTACCACTGATAGGGCTAGTATATACCTCAAGATAGACCTTATCAGAGTGCTTTATTGCTTCTATAGCCTCAATACTCAAACCCTTGTAACCATGGATACCCATGCCTATGAGTGTGAGCATACCTACTTATTTTAGCAAGAGATATAATAAAATGCTTTAGAGGAAAGTTTATTTTTGATTCAATAATACCCTTTGCATGCGTAAGAAGGTAAGGGTTGCAATAGCAGGTGTTGGTAACTGTGCTTCAGCATTGGTTCAAGGCACTAGATACTATGCACAGGCGCATGAGGGTGATGCTACTGGACTTATAGCCTATAGCCTTGGTGGTATAGAGCCAAGGGATATAGAGTTCGTTGCTGCATTCGACGTTGCTGAGAACAAGGTAGGTAAGGACCTTGCTGAGGGGATATTCGAGGAACCAAACAATACACTGAAGGTGTGCAGTGTTGAGAGATTAGGTGTAAAGATAGAGAAGGGTGAGGTGCACGATGGTATAGGGAGGCATCTAAGCCATATCATAAATTTATCTGACGAGGCCCCAGTTGATGTGGCGAAGAGGCTCAAGGAGGTTAAGGCCGATGTACTGATAAACTACCTTCCTGTTGGTAGTGTAAAGGGCACCATGTACTATGCTGAGCAGGCACTCAAGGCTGGTACATGCTTCATAAATGCCATGCCAGTATTCATAGCATCCGATGAGAGATGGCAGGCTAGGTTTGCAGAACGTAATCTGCCTGTAGCAGGGGATGATGTCATGAGCCAGTTGGGTGCAACTGTACTGCATAAGACACTCATAAAACTCCTCGTCGATAGAGGTGTTAAGGTTGAGCATACATACCAGTTGAACATAGGGGGGGATGCCGACTTTTACAACATGCTGGATGAGGAGAGGCTAGAGCAGAAGAGGGAGAGCAAGGCAAGTGCTGTTAGAGCAATGCTACCATATGAGGTACCGATGCGTATAGGGCCTAGTGATTATATACCGTTCCTTGCAAATGAGAAGGTCTGCTATATACACATCAAGGGTAGATACTTCTGCAATGTGCCATTGGAGATCAATGTCAAACTTAACGTTATAGATGCATTCAATAGCGCTGGAGTAATGATAGATGCTGTTAGGGCAGCAAGGATAGCATTGGATAGAGGCGTCTCTGGTCCATTGATCAGCGTATCTGCCTATTGCTTCAAGCACCCTCCAGTACAGATGCCATACAACGATGCTAAAGAGGCATTCATGGAGTTCGTCCAAGGCAAGAGGGAGCGCTGATAGCTTTTATTGTGATACTATGCTGATGTCCATACTCATTCATGCTGATTCTAGAGTATCTCATACCGTATACCATATGCCACGTTTCTATGTTGTTATGTTGCTATGTTGTTATGTTGTTATGTTGTTATGTTGTTATGTTGTTATGTTGCTAAATCATCTCACACTATGTAATCATCCCTCAACTCCATCAGTCTTAACCTTCTAACCCTTCTACTCAACTCCAGATCAACATCGCTTATAAGCACATGCTCTCCAGCAGATGCAGTAACAACATAGGGGAGTACTATATCCAGCGACTCATTGTATGCTAGATCCACTATTATGCTCATCCCCCCATACTCTTTGCTACAGAGGTTTGGTGCAACCACTGGAACCCTATTCTCCAATGCTCTAGCCTTCACATATATATGCCAAGGTTCGAGGCCCTCATTCACTATCTTTGAGGGGAAGAAGAGTATATCTGCACCATTCTTTACCGCTAACCTTGCTACCTCAGGGAAGACAACATCATGACATATACCTATACCAAACCTTACACCATTATGCTCAAATATCCTTACCCTCCTTCCTGCTCTTACAAGGCCTAACTCCCTACCAAATGGGTGTAGTTTGAGTTGCCTATCCATGATATTACCATCAGGGCCTATGACTGGGGCTGAGAGGTATACACTGCTAGTGTTAGCATTGCTACTACTCTCATCACTATCTGCTTCATCTTCATAAACATGCTCAAAGAATGCCCCTGCTATAATAACCATCTTATACTCCCTTGCAATATCCTGTATGGGCTTGAGTTCATCTACACTCTCAAGAGGCTTTGGATACCACTGCTCTGGTAGACATACTATCTCAGAGTTTGCTGTCCCAACCTGCTGGAGTAGCCTTACAGCATGAGCCATAACATCATCTGGACTATCCTTCAACTCCAGCTGGAGGAGTGCGACCCTTGTCATTTCTAGGCTATAATCCAATGATAATTAATTTATTACTATCTGTTACTATCTACTTCCTTTGCAAAGAGCATAAAAATAGTTCACACCTCCCTATTTATTCAAGCAGGCGAGGTAAAGGTTCATGGTATATATAAGGAAGGTTGAGATATCTGGCTTCAAATCGTTTGCAAGGAAGAGCACTATACTGAATCTGGATAAAGGGCTTGTATGCATAACAGGTCCTAATGGCTCCGGCAAGAGTAACATACTGGATGCTATAGCATTCGCTCTAGGCGAGAATAGTGTAAGAGCACTCAGGGTAGATAGGTTACAATCACTCATCCATGATAGCAATGGTAGAAGTAAGGAGGAGAGAGTTGGGGATACTCTTGAAGAGGAGGGGGAAGGGGATGTAGTTAATAACCCACCCATAGAAGCTAGGGATAGGAAGAGGAGGGCTGTAAGGGTCAGTGTAACGTTCGATAACAGTGATAGAGGTATACCACTAGATGCCAATACAGTGACCATAACTAGAGAGATGTATGAGAATGGAGAGAATCAGTACTATCTGAACGGTAAGCATGTTAACAAATCCACTATAACAAACCTGCTCGATGTTGTACTTGCTACACCTAACAAGTTGAATAATGTGCAACAGGGCATGGTCATGCGTATAGCAGAGCTGAACCCAGAGGAGAGGCGGAGGATAATAGAGGAGATAATAGGCTTATCATACTTCGATGAGAAGAAGGAGGAGGCTATGAAACAGTTGGTAGAGGCCGATAGAAGGTTGGAGGTTGCATTGGCAAGGATGAATGAGATAAGGAGTAGGATAGATGAACTTGAGCAGGAACGTAACGATCAACTCAGGTTAGAGTTCCTTACAAGAGAGATAGAGAGGCTCAAACACATACAGGTTAGAAGCATGCTCAAACATGTTAGAGAGAGGCTTGCCATGCTTGAGGATATGATAGGGAAGAGGAGGGAGGAGGTTGAGAGTATAAGCAAGGGTATAGATGAGTTGAGGAGTAGGATAGCAGGGGTTGAGGATGAGAAGGCTAGGTTCATGAAACAGGTTGAAGAGACATCAAGATCAAAGGCAGAGGTAAGTAGGCAGTTATCCAGCATGATAGTAAGGGTTGAGCAGCTGAAGGCTATGCTCAATACCAATCAGAGTAAGATACTTACTATAGGGAAGGATATACCTAGGCTAATCAAGGAGAGGAATAGGCTAGTGGAGAGGGCTAAGGCTCTCGAGCAGGATATCAATAGGCTTACAACTACCCTTGATGGGATGATGGAGGAGAGGAAGAGGGTGGAGGAGGAGTTGAGCCATGTTAGTATGAGGATGGATATGCTACTCAAGGAGTACTCAAGCAAGAGGGATGAGGAGAAGAGGGTGGAGGAGGAGTTGAAGAGGTTAGTTAACGATATATCGCTAATAGAGTTGAAGATAGCATCACTAGATGAGAGGATCAAGATATCCAATGAGAGCATGGCAGCATTACAGAGGAGGAGTTCAGAGGTAAGGGAAGAGATGAGCAATATGAGTTCACTAATCTCAACATTATCAGAGAAGAGGTCTGGATATGCCAAAGAGTTGGATGCGCTTGATAATGCTATAACACAAACATATGCAAAGAGGGAGAGAATGAGTAGGCAGATCGATGGAGCAGTAACCATACTAGAGAGGGCTGAGTATATAACAACAAGGTATCAGACAGAGATAGATCTAGCAATGCAGGGAGAGGAAGGTACTATAGTAAGGCTTATGGAGGATGCATCTAAGTTTGGGATAGTTGGTATGCTCCAGAATATGCTGGAATGGGATGCAAAGTATGCTAGGGCAGTTATGGCTATAGGCTCTAATTGGTTGAAGTCACTAGTGGTAAGGGATGTCAAGTCCATGCTTCTAATACTTGAGCATGTGAAGAGTCTAGGACTATCAAGGGTTACAATGATACCTCTAGATATGATTGAGGGGTGTGAAGAGGTCAAGGGTGTAAGGCTTAGGAGGAGGTCTCGTCTAGGTTCTAGCAGTGGAGATAACCCTGATGCTAGCAATACTTCTAATCCCCCCTCTCCTCTTAATGAGAATAAGGATGAGGATGATCATAGCGGTAGTGCTAAACTCAAGGATGATGCTCTGTATGATACACTCTACCCGCTCTCGCACTTCATAAGATCAGAATATAGGGGCTTAGCGAACTTTATATTTGGAGATACGCTCCTAGTATACTCTAGGCGTGATGCCCTAAGTCTAGCAAGAAGGGGATATAGGGTAGTTACAATCGATGGAGAGTTATTTGAGCCTAGAGTAAGGGCAGCAATGATAGATACCAACTCGAGGATAAGCGATATAATAAGAGTTGTAGTAAGGAGCAGGTCTGTTAAGGAGTTGAATACTGTACTCTCATCACTCAAGCAGGTTATAGAGAGGAAGAGGGAGGAGGTCAAGGCTCTTGAGGCTACCATACAGGATATGGAGAGGAGGAGAATGGAGATCGCCTCTTATATAGCAAGGGTAGATATGGAGATGGAACAGGCTAATATTACACTAGTTAGGGGTGAGCAGGTTATCAAGGAAAATAGCGCTAGGATTGAGAGGATAGGTAATGAGATCCTTGCCATGAAGGAGGAGATGAAGAGACTCATGGAGGAGCGCTCTACCATTGGGGAGAGGATATCTGCCCTTAAAGAGATGATGGGCACCATAACTAAGGCTAAAGAGGGTTTGGAGAAGGCTATGGAGGATATGAATAGAGTAAAGGTTTCACTCACCTCTAGACTTGAGCAAGTTGATAGAGAGAGGAGGAGTTTGATGGCAAACATAGCAGCAAAGAACTCAGAGAGAGATGGTATGTTGAGGCGTATAGATGAGATATCTAAAGGGCTAGAGCAGCTAAAGGCTGATGCAAGGGAGAGTGCTATAGTAGTAAGAAGATGCAAAGATGAGTTGAATAGATGCATAGAAGAGTTGAGGGTATTAAGGGATAAGGAGCAGGAGGTTATAGATGCGTCGTCATCATCGCTTACAAGGTTGCAAAGGTATGATGAGGAGTTGAGATCATTGATTAATGAGGAGAAGAGGGCTAGCAGACAGTTATCAATACTCGAGAGGGAATTGGCATTATATAGTAGTGAGTACAGCAATCTTAGATCAAAGGAGGATACCCTGTTTAAAGAACTCAGTGGTAAAGGTAACTATTACTTGGATGATGATGGGAGTGAGGGTGAGTATGGGTATGGGTATGGGTATGGGTATGAATATGAATATGGATACAACGATGATAGGTTTGATATCAATAAACTACTGAAAGTGTTAGAGGAAGAGTATGATATGCTCAGGGGTAATGTAAACCAACTTGCAAACAGGAGTTACATACAACTCATAGATGGATACAGGGGCATGTCTGAGAAGAAGAACCAACTTGAAGAGGAGAGGAATGCCATAGTAAGGTTCATAGAGCAGATAGAGGGGGAGAAGAGGCAACTCTTCCTTGATGCATTCAGCAAGGTGGATAGAGAGGTTAGGAGCATATTCTCTACAATGAGTGATGGTGCTGGTGCAGCATGGCTTGAGATCGATGATGCTAAGGAGGATATATTCTCCTCTGGCATAACATTCATTGTGCAGTTCCCAAATAAACCTGCTAGAGAATCTAACTCGTTAAGTGGGGGGGAGAAGACTATAGCAGCGATAACATTCCTTCTAGCATTACAATCACTCAAGCCAGCACCATTCTACCTCTTAGATGAGATAGATGCGCATCTTGATAGTGTTAATACCGATAGGTTGAAGAAGATAATAAAGGAGAGGGCTAATATAAGCCAGATAATAATGGTTACTCTTAAAGATGCCCTAGTTGCTAGTGCAGATATGATATATGGTGTATATGCAAGGGATGGTGTATCACAGGTTATAAGGTATAGGATACCTATAGCAAGATGATGTGATTGACTAACTAACTGGCTGACTAACTGGCTGACTGACTGAAGCGATGTAGATACAAGCATGATGATACAAGCATGATAGATGTAACTTCTCCAACCTCTGCGAGAGGCTCTCTCTCCCAAATTATATAGATACAAGCATGATGATACAAGCATGATAGATGTAACAGTCAGCAACAGACTAGCAAATATTCAGGGATCAATTGATCTAAGCATAATATTGTTAAACATCACCAAGCCTCTCAGCATACTCTCTATACACATCCATATATGCTCTCTCATTACCTATATCCCTGAATCCCCCTTCTATCTTGTATGTGTAGATACTCCTACCCCTTGATATAGCATCAATGAATATCGTGTTCATCTGACTAACCCTATCACTAGGTATGAACTCAAGTATATCACTCTCCATAACATAGCATCCTACATTTATCAATCCATTAAACTCTGGCTTCTCCCTCCACCCTATCACCTTACCTATGCTATCTACATCTATGAACCCGTAATCCAACCTTGCAGTATAGTGCATCACAGCCATGGTTGCTATCGTACTATCATCCTGTTTGTACCTTGTACTGTGAGCATCAACCATAGTACTAAGGTCGAACTCGTAGAGGGAGTCTCCATACAGGCATATGAACCTATCATGGTTTGAGAGCAGGGGAGCAGCACTCTTCAACTGACCAGCAGTACCCAATGGCCTATTTGCTCTAGCATACTCTATCTTCACGTTTAGCATACTGCCATCGCCAAAGTAGTTCTCTATAACCTTCCCTAGATAACTTACACATATTATGATATACCTTATCCCATTAGAATATAGCCATTCTATTATATGCTCAAGCAATGGTTTATCTGCAACTGGAAGCATGGGTTTGGGCATAACAAGTGTCAATGGATGAAGTCTTCTACCAAGTCCTCCAGCAAGTATCACTGCAACACCAACAGCATCACTCTTGCCCGTCATAATCCCTCAATCTATCTCTCATTACTCTACCCTCCTCCCAACCTCTTCGCCTCTTCTACACCTGTATAATCCTTATACATTGCAAGTATGCTATGCACTTTATTAAGAAGATCCATCGGATTCTTGCCGAATACTATTACCATGGGCTCCTTACCCCAATCTCCTCTATGGTATACCACATCTGGCACTCTAGACTGTGTAGGTAAAGATGTGCCTGATATTGATGATATTATGGCTTGCTCTATACCCCATCTCACACTCATGCCTTCCCTCTTCTTTATATTCTCTGGCTCCCTACTCCTGTCATACTCTGCTATACTCAAACCTAGTCTCTTACATATATCAATTATTGCATCATCATACCTTATGTTCATTGCAGATCTCATGCTAGAATCGTACTTCATTGCTGTTAGCACTGCATCTGCAACATGCTTGGATGCGCCATAGCGTATAGGCCCTGCTGCTCTAGCATAACCATGCTCATACCTTACTATCCTTCCAACAACCCCAGCAACATCATCACGGGATTCTGCTCCAGCTCTAGCAAATACTAGATTGCTCTGTGACTCAGGTATTAGCAGAGCGATACCATCTACCGTGAACTGAAGTATATCTATAGCTCTTCTGAGCGATGCTATCACATCATCATTAGCATCAACATATTCATTGCCTATAAGCGGTATCTTTGTAGAACCATCTATACTTGTATTAACTATTGCAGTATGTGTAAAGTTATTTGCTATCCTCACAGCTGATATCAGATCGTTACCCTTTGCCAACTCTGCTGCTATTGCTGCTGAGAATATACTACCAGCACCATGTATTCTTGAACCCTTGATCCTTCTATTTGTGAATGTATAGAATATGCCCTTGTGGTAGAGCAGATCAGTAACATATTCATCCTCCTCGTTATCATAATTATCATTATCATTATCATTATCATTATCATCGTTCCCTTTATCTTTATTATCCTCTCTATGGATATGCCCACCTTTTATAACAACGCTCTTTGCTCCTAAAGATGCTATCTTGACAGATGCTTTACGTACATCGTCATATCCTCTTATCCTCATAGAGGATAACCACTCCGCCTCTATGATGTTTGGCGTTACTATAGTTGCCAAATGTAGCAACTTTTCCATATAGTATGATCTTGCATCCCTCTTGAGAAGGTATCTGCCACTGCCTGCTCTAAGCACTGGATCGATAACCACATTCATAACATCATAATCTGTATGCGTTATTGTATCAACGACAGCATCTATTATACTCTTACTGTAGAGCATGCTTATCTTTAGCACCACATGCCTTTGATTCTCAAGCAGTGCCGATATCTGTGCCCTTACTGTATCTGCATCCATAGGCTTCACCTTGGTTATTGTTGATGCGTTCTGTGCAGTAACTGCTGTTATAACAGTCATGCAGTATACGCCTAGAGCAGAGCATACCCTCACATCTGCCTGTATACCAGCACCAGAACTGCTATCTGAGCCTCCTATGCTTACTACATACATCGCTATAGTTGCATGGCATAATCAAATATCTACCTATTCATACTTTTCTAATATAGTATATTCATCGAATGATCGTTTTTTAAGTATATAATTCATATCCTGTCTAGAAATATATGATAATAAGTATTTTATTGATATCTCTATGCAAAGATTGCTATATTCATAATTTATGAATGTAAAATGTGGTTATTACACACTAACTTTAAAAAGTATATAATCGTTAATTTTTACATGGAAGATGAGGTGATAAGGGAAGCTTCCAAGGTATTGACAATACTATCAAAATATGATGCCTTGAAGATATTCCTGCAGAGTAGAGAGGGGATAGAGGCTGAGACTGCGGCTCCAGAGAAGATAGGCTTAACCAAGAAGCAGTACTATACAAGGCTTAAGCAGTTAGTAGATATTGGGCTTATAGAGAAGAGCAAGGGCAAATATGTACAGACAACTTTAGGAAGGATAATCTATGAAAAGGCGCTACAGGTACTCTTTGAGCATGTGAGGAATGCAAAGAAGTTACAGATGCTCGATGTGCTCAAGAGCAGTGGTAAATTCAGTATCGATGAGATCTACAAGTTGCTTTCCATAAAGGTTGAGGAGGATAAGGCAAAGGTATTCATGAACTACGATGATTTTATAAACATGCTGGTAGAGAGGATGAGCAATGCATCTAATGAGGTACTATATGTGACTAGATTCTTTAACGAGAGTGTTACAAACACTCTCATTGAGTTACAGAAGCGCGGTGTTAATGTTAGGATGATAATAGATAGGATGTTGACTGAAGGGCATGTACTGGATAAGACGGTGAAGCATGAATACAAAGAGAGGTTAGAGAAGATGGTTATAACAACAGTACCATACGACCCAGAGCAGGTGGATAGGAAGATTACAGATGTGCCATTCAGCTTTATAGTAATAGATGGTAAGGAGGTAGGTATTGAACTTGTCAATGCTAATAATCCAGAGAGGTTCTATGCTGGTGTATGTGTGAGCTATGAGAGACTTGTAAAGCAGATGATAAGCTTATTTGAGACACTGTATGCTAGCGCAGCGATAGCTAGAGCCAACAGGTGAGGAAAAGGGATAATAGGAGGGAAGAGGAGAAGGAGAGGGTTTGCACTCATATGGTATTATGAAATAACTTTTTTACATCTTAATGGACCGGGCGGGATTTGAACCCGCGACCTCTCGCTGATCCTATACTATACCATCTCCTACTAGTACAGGATCATCCGCGTGCGAGGCGGACATTCTACCGCTGAACTACCGGCCCAGAGGCTATTAATAACGATGGGCTCTTAAAGTTTAATCTTGTATAGAGCATTCAATTCAGCTCATTAATACTCCTATATCATATGATCAATTATCGTATGATGCTATACATGCTATAACGACTCTGCTTAATATGCTTGCTCTACGCCACACTCTATACAGAAAGTTGCATCAATATCCAATCTTGCTCCACAGGCTATACAGAATTTAAAGTTCTTTATCTCATCACCCGATCTCTTGACTGTGCTCTCCCCCTTCTCTCCACTCTGAACATACTCCTTCGCCTTTGCGAACAGCGTCGTCACTGCCCCAGTAGGCAGAAACTCTTCACTCACATCAAACCTATACTCCTCTTCTCTCTCTTCCATGTAAAGCATCAGTCTAGGCATCCTATGCTTTGGATGCAAACCATCATCATTAGGACACTTATCTGCATCCATCTTGCACTCAACCTCAACCATCTCACCAAGCCACCTTGCAAACTTGAGGAGCGTCATCTCTGGTGTAGAGTAGGTTAATGTATGTAATGACATGTAATCCTCTGCAGCATTCTTTGCATTGAATACCTTCATAAGAGGAACTATATCTTTATACTATTTATTTTATACTATGCTATGCAATACAATGAACCATCAGTATAGACTGGATAACAAGATACACATATAGAGTACAACAACTCTATCAGTTGCAGTCTAGTTGAACTACAATACACTTATACCTACAACTATATAGTTGCTAGCTAGCAAGCCTTCTCTTACCACTACTTCCTCTCTTCTTCTCCTTATCCTTCTTCTCTTCCACTTTATCCTTCACTGCCTCTTCCTTTTGTGATACTACACCTCCAGCAGACCCCTCCTCATTCTTTACCTCTTCGCTCTGCCTCTTACCACACTTTGGACAGAACTTTGCCCTTGATGGTATTATAGCGCTACAGTATACACATCTCTTTGTATCCTTCTGCTCAGTAAGGGGTTGAGGGATTCTACGCTCCTGTGTGAACTGTTCTATAGATGGCGATGGTCTTACCATCGCTGCTGTAGCCGCTACAGTTGTTTTTGCTGCTATAGCTCCTATACCCTCTTGCTGCTGCCTCTTATCTCCTCTCTCTATGCTTGCATCCAGTTCAAGTATAACCTTCACCATCAGGAAGCCAAGGGATGAGAACTGTCTAAGAAAATCTCCCATCTTTACAAAGTATGTTCTCTCATCTATCCTACCCTCTTGGTAGAGTGTATACGCATCTAGGAAGGCCTCATAACTACCCTGAACATCGTTGAGTAGGTTCTTTAACTTATCCACCAACGGCCCACGTGTATTATAACCAAGTTGACCCATGGATAGAATTAGAGCAGGGGTAGTAAATAAATCAAGTGTTTTATTCGATACCATTGGTATGAAGATATGAGGGTGAAGAGTATGAGCCTCTACTAACAAATCGATGCTATGTAGGTAGGTAGGTAGAAGGAGTGTATTGTATTACTTTATTACTTTGGCTATGGTTGGTCTAGCCTATGATGACTAGTAAAATGACTCAACTCAACTCAACTCAACTCAACTCAACTCAACTCAACTCAACTCAACTCAACTCAACTCAACTCAACTCAACTCCTCAATGACTCCTCTATGAACCTCCTTATCACATCCTTGGGAGCAGCACCGATATGTTGGCCTACCACTTGCCCATTCTTGAAGAGTAGAAGTGTTGGTATACTGTATATCTCATACTCCCTTGCAACATCCTGATTCTCATCAACGTTTAGCTTGAGGAACCTAACCTTCCCATCGTACTCATTTGCAAGCTCTTCAAGTACTGGGGCAACCATCCTGCATGGCCCACACCACTCCGCCCAAAAGTCAACCAGAACTGGTATGTTGGAGTTCAACACATCCCTCTCCCATGACTCTAGACTGGTCTTCTGTACCTTTGCCATGGATGGGTAGAAGGGCATCCTACTAATAATTTTTTAGGAATGGGTAATATTTTCCATGGTAGAGGTTATATTTAAGATGGGGGAATGATATGATGTTGATAGCAAGGGTAAAGGGTTCTGGGGGCTACATACATGCAGATCTATATGAGGATGAGATAGGTAGGGCAAGGCTTGCTGGTGAACTATTCATAGGCGCATTGGGTAAGGTTGATGAGGATAGGATAATCTCTTACTACTGTAACTCATGCAGCAAGGAACTGAAGGGCTCGCCTATAATAAGGAGTAGTGATGCCAATGAGGAGGTTGCTGAAGGGCATATCCTGCTAGAGGAGGGGGAGTATGCATGTAGGGAGTGTAATAGCATAATAGCAAAGTATAAGGTGTTCATAAAGCCAAGCAATATTGTCAGTGATGCTACTAGGCGTAGAAGCAAAAGTAATTATGAAGCAAAGGGAGTGATGGCTGAAGGTAAGAGAGGTATAAGCCTGAAAAGGGTTATAGAGGAGGGGGTTGGTGTATTCTACAAGGGTAACAGGATAGGATCTATCAAGGATATAGTAACAATCGATGGGAAGGAGATCCTACTAGCAGTTGAGAGGGATGATGGTGATGGTGATGGTGTAGATTCTGGCAGTGATGAGCAACTGCTTGTGCCATGGGAGATGGTTAATGGTGTAGGGTATGATGGTATAAATGTAAAAGGTAGGATATGCAGCAAGTGCATGTATGAGAACTCTATAACCGATGTTTACTGTACTGAATGTGGTAATAAACTACAATGAATGAATTAATGAATTAATGAATGAAGGTTATGAGTTATGCATAGCCCTTAACTCCTTCCTCTTTATCTTCCCTGTATCTGTCTTTGGTAACTCGTTTATGAACTCTATTATCCTTGGGTATGCATACTCTGCAAGCCTCTTCCTTACAGACTGCTGTATCTCCTCCTTCAACGCTTCTGATTGCTCATACCCTGGCTTTAACACAACATAGGCCTTGATTACATGCCCCCTTATCTCATCATGCCATGGTACAACTGCACTCTCAAGCACTGCTGGATGCTGATTTATAGCCTCCTCTACCTCTGCAGGACCTATCCTGTACCCTGCTGCCTTGATGAGATCATCTGTTCTTGCTACGAACCATATGAAGCCTTCAGCATCCTTGTAACCGTTATCCCCAGTGTATAACCATCCGTTCCTTACCTTCCTTGCAGTATCCTCTGGTCTATTCCAGTAGCCTATGAACGCAACGGGGTTAGGCATCTTCACTGCTATCTCCCCTATCTCATTAGGCTTTGCTATATTGCCATTCTCATCAAGAACCTCAACTATGAACCCTGGTGTTGCCTTGCCTATAGAGCCTGGCTTTGGGCCCATGAGGGAGTAGCAGTTGGTAACTATTATGTTAGCTTCAGTCTGCCCATATATCTCGTTCAATGGAACGTTAAGTTTATCCATGCACCATCTAACCAGTTCTGCACCAACAGGCTCTCCAGCACTCCCCAATGCCCTTAATGCAAGATCGTACTCCTTCCTAGGCTCATCCTTGAACTTGCGCATCATCCTCAATGCTGTAGGCACTATATAGGCACATGTTACCCTGTATCTTTCCATTATGCTGTATGCCCATGCCGGATCGAACTTACCACTTCTAGGGGTTACAACAACAGGATAGCCAAAGTAGAGCGATGGGAAGAGCACATCCCCTATGGCAGCGACCCAAGCCCATTCAGATGGCGTCCAGAATATATCGCCTTCCCTTGGAGCCATCTCAAGGTAGAGCTGGTAG
Organism: Candidatus Nitrosocaldus sp.; assembly: GCA_046299465.1. GTDB lineage: Archaea > Thermoproteota > Nitrososphaeria > Nitrososphaerales > Nitrosocaldaceae > Nitrosocaldus. Next base: position 9,514 of record JBKBIE010000019.1, on the reverse strand, counting down.
CATGGTATGCATCCTAGCAGAAAGCTGTGAGGAAGGAGTACCCCCTTTGGAAGACCAGTAGTGCCAGATGTGTAGAGCATATGAGCAGGGTCTCCTATCCTTGTATCTACAGGCTTGAAGTTGGTAGAGCCACTCCTTAGTATGCTATCGAGATCATGGAACTCGTTACCACCACTACTGTGCACTGAGAATGCCTCTATACTTAAACCATCGAGCGCTGGCCTTACCTTATCCTTCAACGAGTCATCGAATATGAGCGCTTTGGCATCGCTATCTGTTAACCTATACTTTATGGCATCTGTACCAAATAATGTACTCATTGATAGTGCTATTGCACCTATCCTGTATGCTGTGAGCATCGCAACTAGAGCCTCTGGACCTTGTGGCACAAGTATGGCTATCCTATCCCCTCTCCCTATCTTGAGATCTGTCAATGTATTGGCAAGTCTATTGGACATGTTCAATAGATCCCTGAACCTATACAGTCTTGTGCTACCATCGCTCCCCTCATAGTATATTGCTACCCTACTGGTCTCTACATGCTTATCAAGCATCTCAACACCCATGTTGAAGTACTCTGGCAGCTCCCATACAAAACTCCTGCATAGTGCATCGTAACTTGAGCAGTCGAACCTCCTTATATCGAAGTTAAAGCCCATCTCACTTGCAAGTGAGCAACTACTGTATTAATAAACCTTATCGGCATGTTATTGTAGGATATTCTATTCTATCTACCCTATCTATCTACTCTCTTCCTGTAGTTCCTTTACATCCATTACAGCATCTGCTAGATAGTTCATCAACATGAGTAGAGGTATGAGTAGGGAAGAGGCTAAGAGGGATTACAGCATCTGCTAGATAGTTCATCAACCCTTGCCAGTATCATGGTTATGAACTCCTGAAACTCCTCCCTATTTGGGTCACGCATAAGTATACGCCTGCTCTGGTAGTAGAATGAGTTATACACTCTACCAATGATTATGCCTAGGGCTAAAGCATATTTGCCATCAATAGCATGTAATGGGCTTAGAGCATCTACAAGCGTATTGACCCTATCTATATCGCTCATACACTCCTCCATCTTTGCATTGATCGCATCCCTTACTCTATCATCCATGTAATGATCTTGCCATAGATGCTTTTTAACATGTCTCTATTGCTCATCTAGTTATAACACTTGCTGTAACCTTCTTAGCGAGCATCCTCTGCATCTCCCTTATACTATTAACGAACTTGTACTTAGCATCCCTCTCATCTACAGCATCTATTGCTATACCATCCTGCATAAACGTTACATCCTTGACTGTAGCCTTGCCGAGCAGGGTAGATAGTAGAGTAACGAAGTTTGTGAAGAGAGCGTTATCCCTATACCTATACACTATCTTACCTCTTCCTCTACCATTGCCATTGGTATCTGCTACTGGTTTGGGATCTATTGGTATTATGAGATCTTGGGCTATCAGCCCGTTCACGAATGCCTCCATATCGTTCTTAACAGACTCCTCTAACGTATCTATCTCGCTACTCAACCTTGCTCTCATACTCTCAATATCCTCATCATCATAATGGTAACCTATAATCCTGGCAAACTCTAGATCTATAGCCTTATCCCTCATCCTTGCATCTAGATCTGTGAGTTCCTGCCTTAGCCTTGTTATCTTATCCCTGTTTGCCTTTATCCTTGCTGCTAGTTCATCAAGGTAGTAGAGGTCCAAATCTATCCTATAATACTTGCTTATAGGCATATTTTAGCAATGGTGTATAGAAGAATAGACTTTTGCTAACTTGCCATTACTTACTTACCTGCTTCTTAGTAATGACTGCCCAAAGTGTACTTTACCATCTTGTATAACCTCTCTAGCATATACATCGTACTCCTTGATCGGATCCCCCCTTAGCCCATATGTGTATGCTAGGCAGTTGCCAAGGCAGCCACACCTCTCGCATATAGGGCTTGGTGTATCTGGATCTGCGCTACCCATGCTGCATGGGCTCTTTACCCTACCAAATGCATCTAATGCAATGCACATCCAGTTAGGGCATCTACTGCCCCATGGTCTCCTGCTCACATTCAACTGTGCCTCTGTGTTGAGTATGAACTCATAGTGATCCTTCTTCAACCTTATAAGTTCGTCTATGAGCGCATCCCTCTCCCTACCAAATGGGAGCCATAGGGGATCGTTCTCACTGAACGGTGTATAGAACTGGAAGACTATACCTTCTACAATACCTTCCCACTCCTTTACCATCTCTGCTAGATGCTTGTAGTTCAAAGAGTTTATTGTAACATTGACTGTTGTATAGAAGCCCTTGCCCTTCCTTCCGTAAGTGTTTGTGAACTCTATTATATTCTGCCTTACCCTATCGTATGTATCTCCCCTTATCATGTTATGAACCTCCCTTGGTCCATCAACAGAGAAGATATAGAGTGCTATACCCTTGAAGAACCTTATAGGAAGGGTGGCGTTTGTAACTACAGTGCACTTACCATACATCTCATTGCTGAATAGTTCAATAACATCTGGCCTAAGATACGGCTCCCCTCCAAGAAGATACACGTGCACAACGTTGTACCTCTTCTTGAATACCTCATCTATAACATGCTTCCATCCTTCCACACTCAACTCCTGTAGAGATGAATTCCTGCTCATCCACCAATAGCAGTGCGAACAGTGTAGGTTACAGTAATTGGTTACATCTACAGAGCCATAGAATGGGCTCCTCTTGCCCATCATAGATCTTACCGCTTTGTAGGATATCTTCCAGTATTGGGGATCTTTTATCATGTTTATTATATTCTTTGCATCATGTGGATGGAGCATATACATGAATTATAATATAAGTATTTAAAGATTATTTTTACTATCTATGTTTGGGATTCAAGGTTATATGCTTGCTTACTCTCTCTACCTTTAGTCTGTTTGTAACTCTGCTTACAAACTAAAGGATATCATCCAAGCCATGATACTAATGCCATGGCCGTAATGGATACAAGAAGGGGTTCAAGTAGCAGAGATAGCAGGAGGAGAGGTATCCTAGGTATAGAGTCTGCAATAGTGATGATAGCATTCGTTGTAGTTGCAGCAGCACTTGCCTTTGTAGTGCTCAATGCAGGATTCGGTACAACACAGAAGAGCAAGACTACGATAAGCGAGGGTCTAAAGTCTGCAACAGGAGCAGTTGAGGTAGCAGGGTTAGTTACTGGTGGTGGTGATACTAGTAGCGCAAAGCTACAGTACTACAGTATACCAATAAAGCTGGCTAGCGGGGCAGGTGAGGTCAACCTTCAAAAGACATTAACAGCAGTTAAGTACTTCAGTAAGGCAGTGAACCATGACAATATATATGTTGGTACTGCAAGAGATGGTACTCATGCATCATATAATAACGTTAAGAGCATGTTTGCACATATAGAGAATGATTGTACATATAACACTAATAACCCAACTAACCCAATAGTAGACAGTAATGGCAACTTCACCGCACCAACTAAAACATGTGCAATAATATGGTGGAGCAACAGTATACAGAATAACGACATACTTGATAGTGGTGAGGTAGCAGTACTGACTATAGTATTTAATACTACTGACCAACCAGGGCAGTTAGATGTTCTCCATACAGAACTAATAATATCTGGTGGCTCAGTCTTAACAGTAGAGAGGTCAGTGCCAGTCATCACAACTAGTGTAGTGAACCTAGGATAAATAAAGGTGAAGTAAGATGCAGATAAGAGGAATAACAACCCCCCTACTTTTTTTGTTGAAGATAAACTTCTCTTCAAGAATACTCCTAACTGGTATGCTTTTATCACTATTATGGTTCCTTATCTACTATAATGCTAAAGAATACTTCCTTCACCCATTCTACTTCATCTTACCTTCACTTCTTATAGTGCTTATACTTGTAGCATTACCATCATTACTTACAAGAGGATTTGTAAACCATAAGATGGATAACAACTATAGTAGCGATGATAATAATAATGGTAGTAGTAGTAGTAGTAATATACTAGAAGGTATAGATGCAAGTAACATGCAGGTTGAAGAGGTCAAGTTATCACAACAAGGTTCTGATTATACTATAGAGGGTAATACAGCTATTAGCAATGAAGGTGTAGTAGATGCTTCTACAAAATCAGTTACAATAGATGAGTCTATGATACAGCAGATGGTTGATGAGAAGATAACCTCTATAGTAAGCAGTGTTGGAGAAGCAGTGCAGAAGGCTAGTGATGCAATAAATGTAGTCAATACAGTAAAGACAGATATAGAGAATCTGAAGAAGAGCATGAAGGATCTAACAGAAGCATTCGAGACAACGCTAGTTGATTTTAAGGCATTCCAAGCAGAGATAGCAAATCCATTGAACTTTATGCGCAAATACTTCGATCAACTTAATATAGATTCGTTATCAGATCCAACATTGCCATTACAAAAGTCAGATATTAACCTTAATGGTAATAACAATGGTAAACATGGTAATGATGGAATTGCAGATAGAAATGCCAGTAATAACAATAACAATAGTGATGATAGTAATGAACAGACACATATCAAGAAGCAGGAAAAAGAAGGTATAGTTACTATCAATAAAAGCAAGGAGAGTAACATAACAGATACTAGCATAAAAGAGACTAGCAGAGATGATACCAACATAGTGTCTAACGAGGGTATACTCTCACTCGCATATGTAAATGGAATAACTCTAGCAATGCTTATGGAACTTATACTAACGATAGGGGAGTTCATGAAGAAATTTGGCAATGAATATGCCAATATACTGTATATGCAGTGCAAGTTACTCAACCTTAGCAATGAAGCAGAGAAGATCGTGTATAGTATAGTTGATATGCTTGGCAAGTCAACTCTAACACCAGAGGAGTGTGCAATCTCACTCTATATGCTTGCTGATGTACTCGACATAAAAGATAAAGATGCAGATACGCTCTATGCAAGGCTAAGGATGAGCATAAAGAGTAGCCAGATTGACTCTAAAGGTATTGGTGTAGATGAGCATGAGCATAGGTGATAGGCTATGGTATCTGCTGTATTCACAGAGAGTATACTGCTTATAGCATCAATAACAATAGCAGCGATATTTGCAAGTACTGTTATAAGCAAGAGCACAATGATCCAATCGTTCTTTGCTACACAGACACAGATGCAAAGAGAGGTTGCTCTAACAAACATTAAGGTGATATATGTTAATGCTAATGCTAATAGCACTACTGTAAAGGCATGGATTAAGAATACTGGTATGTATAGCATATATAACCTTGATGCGGTTGATATATACTTTGGAGAGATTAATGCATTGCAAAGGATACCATACAATTCAGCAACTGCTCCAAAATGGGTTTATGATAATACTGATACATGGAATCCCAAGCAGACAAAGGAGATTACAATAACTCTAAGTAATGCAATAGAAGCAGGCAAGACATATATGCTGAAGGTAGCATTGCCAAATGGGATAACCGATGAGTACATATTCTCAACCTGATTGATCCTCCATGGGCTTCAGCATAATAATAGCATCTGCAATAATCTTCATAGCCATGCTAACCTCTCTAGCAGTTATGTTAACAGTTGCAAGCAATATGCATAAGACAAACGATGTTATGGTTAAGAGTACTATGATGAGGGATGATATCAATGAGACTAGCATAGATATAAGCGATCTAATGATAGATAGCAATGATAGAAGGCATATAACCTTTACATTGAAGAATGATGGCAAGAGTAAGTTATTTAACTATACACACTTTGACTTAATTGTGACTTACTACTATACAGATTCTATGAGCAATGATATCATGCATATAGAGAGGTTATCATACAGCAATACACTAGGAGAAGGGCAATGGAGACTGAGCATACAGGATGATGTTATAGATCCTAATATATTGAATCCAAAGGAGAGTGCTAGGGTAGATGCTATGCTAAGCCATCCTATAACCTCTACACCATCAAAGAGTATAATCGTCACTATCTCTACAGATAATGGTGTTGTAGCAACGTTAGCAAGTACAACATGATGATAATGATGGTGGTGAGTCTGCTCTATGGTAAAGATAATCTCAACTACTAATGAGGAGATAGATAGACAGTTGGGAGGAGGACTACCATTACCCTCCCTCATACTTGTAGAGGGAGAGCATGGGTCTGGAAAGAGTGTTATTGCAGCACTATTCACATATGGAATGCTTGCAGCGGGTATGAGGGTTCTGATGATAAGCGAGAATAACATAAGGGAATACATAGATAAGATGAAGGCTATAACCTATAACTTCTCTATACCATTCCTTAAGAGGAGATTGATAATGCTACCTTTGCATGTATATGGTGCAAAGTGGTCTAGGGAGCATGCAAAGTATCTACTCCCAATAATAAGCAGATATATGAATGCAAATGCTGACAGGTTCGATGCTGTAGTTATAGATTCAATCTCATTGCTAACGATGTATGCTGAAGAAGAGGCGATATTGGATTTCATAACAAGATGCAAGAATCTAGTTACAAATGGTATAAGCATAGTACTTACAGCTCATCCATCATCAATAAACGAGAGCATAGGCTCTAAACTGAGGTCTGCATCTGATTGCTATATAAGACTCAAGTCTGTGAATATCGCTGGGAGAGATGTCAAATCTGTTGAGATAGTCAAGATATTAGGCTCTATGGGGCAGGTGAACTCACAGTTCAGTGCTGAGGTTAGCAGCATATTTGGTTTAAAGATAGTGCCTATAGCCATGGCCAATGCATAATCAGGAGAAGGAGAGGGAAGAAGGAAGTAAGTAAGGAAGAAGAGAAGGAAAAGGTGATCAATAGTGTCTATTCAGATGCAGGTAAAGAACAAGAGATTTCAGGAACTCATAAGCAAGTACAGGTATCTTAGAGAGTATGTTGAGAGGTTTGTAGGCACTGGATATAGTGTACCAGCATTCTATGAGAAGTTGGAGGATAGCCTGAAGTTTGTCAAGAAGCCCAATGTACTCTACCCAATAAGTGAGCAAGTATTCATCCATGTATATGCTATGCAGGAGAGTGCTGATGGTTACACTGTATATGGTGTCATAGAACCTCCAGAGCCCCATCCACTTCTTATGCAAGCAATAAACAAGATATTTGCTATACATGCTGGATCTATAAGCCCTCCAAACGAGTATCAGGAGAAGTTCCTTATCCTTGATGAGTTCCTAGCAAATACATGTGTTAAGGTTAATGGGGATGTAGATTACTCAAAGGCTTTGCTTAAGAATAACAAGGTATTAGTGAATGCTGAGGAGTTTGAATACCTAAAGTATCATTTCATAAGGAGGAGGATAGGTCTTAGCCTACTCGAGCCATTCCTTACAGATCCTTACCTAGAGGATATAACTATAATGGGTAACGGGAATGTATATGTGGTTCACAAACTCTTTGGTCCATTAAAGTCGAGTGTATGGCTTAGCAATGATGATGTTGAAGAACTTATGATAAACATGGCTGAGCAAGTAGGCAAGACGATATCGCATGCTAGACCTGTGGTTGATGCTACACTCCCTGAAGGTTCAAGGATAAACATAGTATTTGGCAAGGATATAAGTAGGAGAGGGACAAATGCTACTGTTAGAAGGTTCGCTAGCGTACCATTATCTATAACACAGATAGTTGCATCAAACACGTTAGATGCTAGAGAGGCAGCATACCTATGGATGATGATAAATGAGGGTATGAGTATATTCATATGCGGAGAGACCGCATCTGGCAAGACAACAACGCTTATGGCCTCATGTGCATTCATAAGCCCTACATGGAAGGTTGTTAGCATAGAGGATACACCAGAGATAACGCTCCCCCATGCTAACTGGACTAGCGAGGTTACAAGGGATACAGGGAATCCCCAGTCAAGTGTTACTATGTTCGATCTTCTAAAGGCAGCATTAAGGCAGAGACCAAACTATATATTGGTTGGTGAGATAAGGGGGGCTGAAGGGAATATAGCATTCCAGGCAATGCAGACTGGGCATCCTGTGATAAGTACCTTTCATGCTGCCACTGTAGCAAGCCTTATACAGAGGCTTACAAATGAGCCAATAAATGTCCCTAAAACCCATATAGATAATCTTAACATAGCGCTCTTCCAGAGTGCAGTACAAGGCAAACAGGGCAAACTGGTTAGAAGAGTGCTAAGCATAAACGAGATAATAGGCTATAACCCTGCAACGGATAGCATAATGTTCATACCAGTATTCAACTGGGACCCTGGAGAGGATATAGCATTGTATAGGGGCAAGGGCAGTAGCGCACTATTCGCTACGAAACTGCTAGTAAGAAGGGGGTTATCAAAGAAGGATGAATCACTACTCTATGATGAGTTGGAGATGAGAGCCTCTATAATAAGGCATTGGATAAGCAACAAGATCTTCAACTACCACGATGTATACAACCATATAGTGAAGGTTAAGGAGATGGGTTTACAAGCATACATGGAGAAGATGGGTGTAAAGTATGAGACTGCTAAGTAGGCTAGTGACGAAGCAGAGTAGTGTTAGTAGAGCGATGCTATACTTTGTAACATTCCTCTACTCCATATCAACCGGGCAAGTATCAGCAACTGAACTGGTAAATGTTGCTAGAACATCTAATTATGCGCACTATTCAAAGGCTATGCAAGATATATATGCTTTGGGTATAACATGGAGGTACAATCTTGCACATGCATCTGAGTTAGTAGCATCAAGGTTCCTTAGCAATGATCTAGCATTCAACCAGATGCTTATGAAGTTGGCGCAGATAATAAGGTTAGGAGAGAATCTAGCACAGTTCTTGAAGCAGGAGTTGGATGTTACAATACAGGCATACAAGACACATTATGAGAAGCAGTTGGAGAGCATAAAGTTGCTGACTGGATTATACTCAACGATGATGTCTACAGCAATATTCATGATAGCAGCCTCAATAATCATGGGCATATTCTCAGGCTCTGCAGATAGCAATATGATAATTGTGAGCATATTCGCATCTCCCGCTGGGCTTGGTGCATTTGTATTCCTTATGTATAAAGGCTTTCCTAGAGAGGAGATAGTTAGTGAGAGTAGAAGTTTAGCAAGTAGATATAGGCTATTTGCTTATCCATGTATAGCAAGTAGCATAGGGTTAGCATTACTCTTATTCATAACAGATATTCTTGCTAGTAAGTTACTTGCTATGGCAGTTGCATCGTTACCACTTATAGCTTTAGGTTACTATACAAGGAAGATAGAGAACAGGATTTATGCTCTCAACTACTGGTATCCAGCATTTGTAAGATACTTTGGTGATATCTACTCTACCATAGGCTCATTACGAAACACACTTAGAACAGCATTGAAGAGTGATTTTGGTCCATTAAATCCATATCTTAAAGCATTACTTAACAGGGTTGAGAACAAGGTTAATGTTGATGATGCGTTTGAGCAGTTATCTAATGATACATCAAACAAGATTATAACAGATACTAATATAATAGTAGTGAAAGCACTGCAGAA
>JBKBIE010000018.1:0-27386 GCA_046299465.1 Candidatus Nitrosocaldus sp. | reverse complement strand
TTTGCTAGCTCAACAGCATACTTGATGAGTAGATCTATCTCTTCCCTACTTGCATGCTCTACTCTATGCATGCTTGAATCTCTGAATATCTCATAGAGGATTATGGCTAGTGCATGGGATATGTTCAGTGCTTTATAATCCGTTGGTGTGTTTATGCTTACCACAACATCACATCTAGCAAGTTCCTCATTCGTTAGCCCTGTAGACTCTCTGCCTAAGAGGAGGCATACTTTATCCTTACTTCTTACGATCTCTGCTAACTTGCTAGCATCTACCGCATCCCTGATTATGTTGCTCCTATCCCTACTTGCTATGGATGTACTCCCTACCATAACATCAAAGCCCATCCCAAGTATATCCTCAAAGCGTACTATCCTTGCTCTATCTACTATGCTAACAGCATGTGCAGCAAAGACCCTAGCCCTTGCTAGATCAACCTTTGGCTCTATCAGTAGCAACTCCTCAAGCCCAAAGTTCATCATCAGCCTTGCTATATGACCAACATTAACCTCATACACAGGCTCACAGACCGCTACGCTTATCCTCATAGCATATATATCTATCTAGATAGGGCCTTATCTGTATATGGAGAGGTATGCTCTAGTCAATGGGTACAGGATAAGGTACCTTGAGGAGGGTTCTGGTCCCAACCTCATACTTGTTCATGGGCTTGGAGGCTCTGCAAAGAGTTGGATCAACAACATATCTGACTTGGCTAAGGATAATCATCATGTATATGCGCTAGATATGCTAGGCTTTGGGAGGAGCGATAAGCCAAGGATCGACTATACAATAGATCTCTTTGTAGATATGCTCAAGGGGTTCATGGATACACTTGCAGTAGATAAGGCTAGTATAGTTGGTTCATCGCTTGGAGGGCAGATAGCTGCTGAGTATGCTCTAAAGCATCAAGAGAGGGTCTATAGACTAATCCTTGTAGCACCAGCAGGGTTCACACCCAAGGGATTCAAGGGTACTAATGCACTACGCAACTACACTAGGATATTCAATGCAAAGAGTAAGGATGGCTTGAAGCATCTATTGGAGAGGGTCCATGGCATAAGTATTAGTGAAGAGTACATCGATTGGATGTATGAGTACATAAGGATGGAGAATGCTAAACATGCATACATCTCGGCATTGAGGAATAGTGCAAAGGCAGAGAGGTTGAGTAGGAGGTTCAAGAGAGCATTGGAGTCTGGGAGTATCAAGGCTCTGGTGATCTGGGGCAAGGATGATAGGATAATCCCTGTAAGGTATGCTGAGCAGTTCATAGATATGCCAAACTGCAGGCTAATCCTGCTTGAGAACTGTGGGCATAGACCTCATGTTGAGGCTAGCAATGTATTCAATGAGTATGTTAGGTTGTTCCTGAAGTAGGGCATTATCCTTTATCCTTTATCCTTATCCTTATCCTTAACATTAACATTAACATTAACCCCAATAGTTATAAGGTAATTCTGTTGTAATTATTTATGATGTTATATGAAAGGTTGGTTATATGTTGATATATGCAGAGATCAGCATCATCTCTTAATAATCGTATAAACTCTAGTAGGGTTATAATGGTAACCAATGATATGCATTATGTACCATACCATCTGCCATTATAGTGATAAACAAACTTATATCTTCCTAAATAAAGATTGTATTAGAAGCCCTTCACACCCTTAGCCAGCTCTACCTGCCTATGCATCTCTGATAATGCACATCCAGCACCCATATCCTGCTGTTGAGGCTTCCCTCTCCTTAGCAACCCTCTATAGAGTCCTTCCTCTAACCTCTTCCCTGCTCTCTTCTCCCACTCCTCAACAGGTATACCATACTTCTTCTGCACCCTATCCCTATACCACTCTGGTATTACATTGAATGCACAGAACGGTATTATCCTTAGATCTGGTGTTAGATAGTGTATATCACACCTCTGCAACCTTTCGAGATCCTCATTGTACTTATCCTGGAAGTGCATCATACCTAGGAAGAGGCTCCTCACATGCCATGAACCAACGCTATCGAAGTTCCTCTTGAGTAGTATGCTTGCGAACATCTTTGCTAGATCTACACCCTTTGGCTGCTTCTTCCTGTCTATGAATGTGTTAAGCTTGCTAACAACCTCAACCATGCTTGTATACCTATTCCTCCCAGACCTTATCTCTTCAGCCTTCTCCTCAAAGTACTCAAGCAACCCCTTTATATCAACGAATGAGGTCAATGGTACCAACTTTCTGCTCTCAGCATCCTCGAATACATAGGTGCCAGCACCGCATGCAAAGTGTATGCTCAACTCGTACTTTGGCTTCTTGCTGAACTGCTCTATCACATCAGTTAATGGCATGCAACTGGGTACAGGGAACCAAGCATCCTTGGGGATCTCACCATTGGTCTGCTCCTCGATCCTCTCAATGCAGTCTGGTATGGTTATCCTATACTTCTCCCTCTCCTTCTTCGTCATCCTCCCTGTTAGTGATACAGGTTGGAAGTTGACACCATGTACAACATCTATGTTCTTTTGTGCATATCTGATTATATCCCCCAACTCATGATCGTTAACCGATTTGATGACTGTAGGAACGAAGACTATGGTCATGCCAACCTTCCTTGCATTCTCAAGCACATATGGAACCTCCCAGTGGTTCTTTGGATTTGTTCTAGGGGTAACGCCATCAAAACTCAGGTAGAGGTTGTTCACACCAGCCTCCCTTATCTGGCGCATCAACTCTATATCCATTGCAAGCTTTATGCCATTCGTATTCATCTGTATGTGATCTATACCCTCCTCCCTTATCGTCTTTATAACATCTACGATATCCTCTCTGAGCATTGGCTCTCCTCCAGTTATCTGCAATGAGTTGCCTGGGATAGGTCTCTCAGCCTTGAGCATCTTTGCCATCGCTCTAACCTGCTCTAGACTAGGCTCGTAAAGGTATGAGCCCTCTAAGCCCTTCTTAACGTAGAAGAAGCAGTACCAGCATGTGAGATCGCATCTATTCGTAACTATCATGTTAGATAAACCTGAGTGGCTAAGATGATTTGTGCATAGACCACAGTTCATTGGGCATGCACACTTCTCTATCCCTACATTTGCTGTACTAGCATCTATCCCCTTGCCATCCCTCCAGTATGTGCTGAACCTCTTGTACATCTCGTATGAGCCGAAGTAGAGTTCCTCAACCTCCCCATGATTAGGGCATGTCTTGCTCATGTATACCTTACCATCCCTCTCGAAGATCTCTGCATCGAGTATCATGTTGCAGTCTGGGCATATGCTCTGTGTATACCTTATCGTCTTACCCTTACCCTGTCCCTGTCTCTTTGATGTTAGGGATGTTATCTGTATCAGATCCATCATTGATAGCATCATCTATCCTATACGATATAAGCATATCTAAAGTAAACATAAGGTGAATTGTATGCTTGCTCGGCTCTAAATACATACATGCATACATACATGCATAAATTAAATACCACATGCCCATAGAAGATGGGAGAAGGGATGATAAGTGAGAAGGCAAGGAGAGCCATGGAGAGTATAGGATTAACGAGTTACGAGATAAGGGCTTATACCACACTCCTTGTTGATGGCGCCCTTACCGCACAGGAACTAAGCATGAGATCTGGAGTACCATATAGCAAGATATACGAGGTTCTAGGCAAGTTGGAGGAGAAGGGTTGGATAGAGTCTGATGGTTCGAGACCAACAAAGTTCTACCCAAAGTCACCTGCAACTGCACTAGAGGCTATGAGAATGCGTATTGAGAGCGAGATGAGGGATGCAGAATCTACAATAGTTGGGGAGTTGATGCCACTCTACGATAAGAGTGGGGCAAAGGAGAAGCCAGAGATATGGGTGCTTAGAGGACTGCATAACATACTTGCAAAGGTCAGGGAGATTATACTAGATTGTGAGAAGGAGTTGCTTGTTGCACTACCCGCTATAGCTGAGGGTATGAGTAAGCAGATGCAACCATTGCTTAGACAGCTAAGGGAGAAGGGTGTTAGGATAACTATACTTGCCAGTGAGAGCACTAGCAGTGAAGTTATAAAGGCTTTGAGCAGGATAGCAGAGGTAAGGCTGAAGGATAGCATGTTTGGAGGCGGGGTTATAAGCGATGGCAGGCAAGTGATACTTCTTCTGGCAAGTGAAAGGATGGGTAATGAACCATTGGCAATACTTGCTGAGCATACTGGTCTTGCAGGGTTTGCAAGGGAGTACTTCAACTACCTCTGGAAAGAGGCTAGGGATATAGATTATGGTTAGGTATAGTAGTAGTATAGTAGGATATAAATGATGATGATGATGATAGTAATAATATAGTAGCATAGTGATCCACTATTCCTGCAATGATGTTATTAGAATAGGACAGAAATGAGAGAGTGGTGCAGGTTATGAATGGTAGGGCTTTAACTACTGAGAAGGGCATCCTTTACCCTATTCAATATAGTACTATCCTTCAAACGGTAGAAGATGTATCTACCTATCCTCTCACCCTCTATTATCCCTTTAACCTTCAACCTCTCTATATGGTACTTTATTGTGATCTTTGCCTTCTTCAGAGATTTAGCAAGTCCATCAAGTGTTACAGTACCATCCTTCAGTATCATAGCAAGTATATCCTTACATATTCTACTCCTTATACAATCTATGATATCTGCCTGTGAATCATCAACATCGCTTGTATAGTATCTACTCTTCCTTGGTGAACGTAGAACCCTTATCCTCCCTTCTCTCTCAAGCCTTGTAAGATGGTATGTCAATGTACCATATGACAGCCCTGTAAGTCTCTTGAGCTCCATGTACCTTATCCCTTGAATATTCTTTATCGTGTGCAGCACTCTATACCTATTATCTATCTCTATAGCAGGGTAGGGTTTATTTTTATTAATCTCTTTCCTATTAATATTCATATAAAAAATATTTACATGAGTATATATTAGCATTCATGACTATTCTCAGTTCTGATTATCAACAATGATAATATATAAATAACTGAATACGAACGTTCTTCTAGTACAGTACTAGCATACTTCCACAATACTTAATATAAATATTCTAGAGATATTAATCATGAGGTATACTATATACGTGCTTGGTATAGCAGTAGCAGCGGTGCTTGCAGTAGCAGCAACGGTACAGGTTTCACAACAGCAACAACATGGTGCAGAAGAACATGGAGCAGGTACGATACCAATGCATCCTATAAGCCATGGAGGCCCCACTATAGTGGTACATATAGCAAGTGGGGATCCAAAGGATCCAAGGCATATGCTCAGTGCTGAGATGGGTGTAAGGATGGCACTAGCGATGCAACAGCAAGGCAAGGATGTGATAGTCTTCCTCGACTCATATGGTACTATGCTTGCACCAAGGAACCCTACAGATAACACGTTGAAGGCATTGAACTCAGATCTGCAGCAGTTCGCAATGCAGGGGGGTAGAGTTATAGTATGCCCACACTGTTATCAGGTGCTAGGTAACAAGGCTGAGGATCTGTCACCAGGATTCGAGTGGGCTGGTCCCGGGAAGATGTCCAAGGTATGGAGTGGGCACGTGATAGTGATAGACTACTAGCTAAAATACACATGTAGTGGTCCATCCTTCTTTACCCCTTCTCTTTATTTTTTAATCTGGTATGTATCTAACCTCAACATTCTCCCTTAAGACTAATATACCAACCATTAGTAATAATCTATAAATGATGGAGAAGGAGGAGGCGCTCTTTATAGAGACTGCAGAGAGGGAACATATAGAGATGTATCTGAAGGCTATATGGATGCTTAATGAGAGAGGAGAGGAGGCTAAGGTGAGCATTATAGCAAAGGTATTGGGCATAAAGCAGCCTAGCGTTGTTCAGATGCTTAGGAAGCTGCATAGGCGAGGTTATGTTATGTACGCTAATGGTAAGGCTGAGTTGACAGATAAGGGCAGCGAGATAGGTAGGCAGATGGTTAGGAACAGTAGATTGCTCGAGGTTCTAATGAAGAATGCATTAAGGATAGATCTGGATGAGGAGATGGTTTGTGGTATGGAGCACCATATGAGTAAGAGGTTTGCAGATGCTATATGTACCCTACTCAACCATCCAAGGATATGCCCCCATGGTTATGCCATACCTGAAGGTATATGTTGTAAAAATAATATAGGTTAACTAGCCTAGCCTAGCCTAGTCAACTTTAGTCTTAGCTCTGCTAACTCTTGACTACTCAGCCTAACATAGTTCCCACCAGCCCTCTCTATAACTATATAGCCAGACTTGACCTCGCTTGGATACACCTTTATGTATGCTCCATCGCTCCTAGTGAACTCATGTCTTCTTCCAGCGGATGCTCTATCTATGGCAACTATGAACTCTGCAACATCCTTTGCTGATGGTATAGCTACTCCTCCCCCTCCTCCAGTTGGTAGAGTGCCTCCCCTTGCACCTCCCTCATCGCTACTCCTTATAACCCATCCATTACCATCCAGTTTAGTTACATTTACAGCCATATATTGCACACACAGAAGGAAAGTTATAAAGTTTTTCGTATATGCAAATCAATTATACTGGGATATGCTGTAGGACTTTTCATTCATATAGATGGCGCTATTGTTTGAAATGATTGGGCTAAGGGGAGGTGGAGTAATACTTATGATGACCCTCTACACTCAATTCATCATGCCCCTGTTGAAGGAGAGGGCATTACTCATATTTGAGAAGGATGTTCTAGATGCAGAAGTATTGAAGGCTCTGAGGGCAAAGATAGTCACACAGATGCTCCCTCCCTATAGATATGATGGCGTACTCATTATAGAGGGTGAGCAACTACTCTTCGAGGGCAGAGATATCCTGAATGGGAATAGATTTAGGCTGAGCATATCGATTAGGAGCATAGCAGATGTGCATATAGGTTTCGATGATGTGTATATAGGCAGGGATAGTAAAGGCAAGAGATACCAGTTGAACCCCATAAGACTAAAGTACGTTGATGATTCTCTCACTAATAAGCCAACTACCCTCTACATCTTCCCTGAGTATAGAGGGTTGTTCAGGACCAACAGTAGCGAGGAGGTGTATAAGATCATCATGAATATGAAGGCTAGAGTGATGGATGGTAGTACAAGCAATAATAGCAAATAATAGCAGTAGTAATATAGAGGTAGCAGCAATAAAGCATCCAGCAATAGCAATAATGAAAGATTTTATCTAACCTCAGTGCAGCATTAAAGGGCATACAATGATGAGCAAGCCCTGCTGAGATAGTGATGAGGATCTTGAGTACTGAGTTGCCCCTCGCTAATTCCTTACCTAAATAAGATTATAAATAGAGTAGTGTAATCAACTAATGAATTGGTATCTATAGAGACCACAGCAACTCTAGAGAGTTTTAGGAGGTTCCTTATAGTAAGTACTTGCAAGTCTTTCATGCCAGAGAGTTACATGAGAGACCCTGAGGTATTCCCTGAGAGGGAGAACAGCCCTGGCACTATATATGTTGAGGCAGCTGACAAGGTTACCCTGAAGAAGATTGGAGATGTAACATTTGTAAATGCAAAGGACATACTTGGTATAATATATTCGAGCAAGAGTGGCAATACAAGGTTGATGTGGAGGCAGACAAGGAGGAGGATAGGCAAGGTGACTGGTACAGCATCAGTCAATGCCCTAGTCAACCTAGTTGAGAGCGGGGTTCTAACAAGGGAATGGGTGGATGAGTATCTAAGTAAGAGTGGAATGATGATAGAGAAGGAGCGGAGTGAGGATGAGGCTAGTGATAACAGTGCTAGTAGCAGTAGCAAGGGTAGTATAGATGTAAATACAAAAAATACAAAAGATGAGAGGGAGGAAGGACAGGAAGCACATATGAGCCTATGATAGATGAGTGTAAAAAGATGGATGGTGTTACTACAACTACAGTGCAGTAATTGGCTATTGGATAGGTGAACCTCTATTCATACTCTTTTCCTTATCACTTACCTTCTTTCTTTCTTGCCTCTCCTTCCTTATAATATTCAGGATGTATGATACAACTCCTATATATGCTCCCTGCATAACCTGTGTTACTATACCAAATTCGTTTATGGGTAATGCTCTCTCTGTTACTGGATTTGGGAATCTAGTTATGGCCCATAGTACGATCAACGCAACATTACCACCAATACCTATATAGAGCCAATAATTTGACCATCGCTTGATTGATGGTATAGTCCAGAACAACTGGGCAATCCCTGCTGCCAAGAATAGTATTGCTGCAGGCAAGAACCTCTCCCATACTATAGGCATCATCACCAGATGTATGATCCCTGCTACCCCAATTGTTGCTGCTGATGCATAGTATATTATCTTACCCATACTATAAGATTATATTAAGATATATTTTAATATAATGGTACAATGCTCTAATCATTTGAATTATAATTATGAAATTCATAGTCCTCTCTGTTATTATATATATCTTTTAGCCAATGCTATCCATCTACTCCAGTCTACATGCTCATACTCAACTGGGTCAGCAACAGGATACCTTATCCAGGATCTTACTACTGTGAATGTGTACCTTTTGCTACTGCCATTATCATCCTTGAATACCAGCGTCAGGATGCTTGCATAGCGTTTCTCCTCGCAATCTATCTCCATTATATTCTCTAATGGTATGTTAAGGTTCTTTGTTCTATAATTCTCAAGATCACTGTTGAGCATTTCTAGCGTGTAAGCCTTGGATATCCTAACTGGGTCTCTTGATCTGTGTAGTTCCTTAACCTGTGTATCAACCTCTCTCTTCCATACATCAACACTCATACCCGTCTTTGAGATGAATGCTACCCTTTTACTTGTAAGTACAAGTATCCCTTCTCTACCCCGCTTCATGAAGCCTTGCTCGCCTCCCCATACAGAGTATAGTGTAGAGAGTATCCTCTCCTCTCCTCCCTCCATATCCTGTTATAGTATGATAGGATTATTAAATAGACCGTTGTTATAGTCTAATAGGCAAATTTTAGATTGACTTAGCCTATGTACGCTATTAACTAGAGAATATTCTCATTATCGCTTATTATATTATATATTTCCATATTTATTATATCGCCTGCTTTATAAATGATTAATAAATATATCTAGCATCGTTTTGCAAATATATGATAATATCAAAGATTATGAAAGTAATCAAATTTAGCACCTTCTTTCAAATTATCTAAAAAATATTTTTATCATATGGTTACCAAATGATAACATGCGCAGTAGTACTCTAGTAATGGTAGCAATAGCCGCATTAATACTAGCATTTACTGTTACAGAGCAACTTGCATTTGCTGCACATGGGAGAGAGGTTAAGCCCAATGATAATGGAAGTATACCGTTTGTAGAGCCAGATCAGAACCCACATGAATGCTGGACACCTAAAGGAGAACCATGCCCGATAGATAGAGGGGATACAGCATGGATGCTAACTTCAAGTGCTCTAGTGCTCTTCATGACCCCTGGAGTAGCCTTCTTCTATGGAGGATTGGCAAGGAGCAAGAATGTTGTCTCTACCATAGGGATGTGCTTCATAGTGATAGGGATAATAAGTGTGCAGTGGGTACTCTATGGCTACAGTCTAGCGTTTGGACCACCAACTGAGGGTGTACATAACTTCGTTGGCGACTTTTCATATGCACTACTCAATGGTGTATCACATGAGGCACCTCTAGGCAACTATGAGTCCGGTACATGGATGAGCATACCACACCAGACATTCATGATATTCCAAGCAATGTTCGCAATAATAACCCCAGCGCTCATAGTTGGAGGTTTAGTTGATAGGATAAAGTTCAGTGCATTTGTAATATTCATAGTGCTGTGGGCAACATTCGTTTACGATCCAGTAGCACACTGGGTATGGGGTGGAGGCTTCCTCATGGATATGGGAGCATTAGACTACGCTGGAGGGACTGTAGTACACATAACCTCTGGCTGGACTGCACTTGCTGGCGCATTAATACTGGGGAGGAGGATAGGTTATGGCAAGGTAGCAATGGAGAGCCATAACGTGCCAATGGTTGTTCTAGGAGCATCTATACTCTGGTTTGGCTGGTTCGGATTCAACGCTGGTAGTGGTTTAGCAGCAGATGGTAGGGATACAAGTGCATTCGTGGTTACAAACACAGCAACAGCAATGGCCTCCCTTGCATGGATATTCATGAGCTGGGCACATACAGGCAAGCCAAGCATAGTTGGTGCTGCAAGTGGTGCTGTTGCAGGTTTAGTTGCTATAACCCCAGCCTCAGGCTTCGTAGGGGTTATGGGCGCAATAATAATAGGGCTTGCAGCAGGGATAATATGCTATGCATGTGTTGTCTTCAAGAACAGGAGGAGATGGGATGATGCATTAGATGTATGGGGAGTACATGGTATGGGAGGTACTGCTGGTGCCATATTGACAGGTGTACTTGCTAATGAGCATATAGGCGGTGTGGCTGGTGGATGGGAAGGTAACTACATGCAGATAGCAATAAATGCTCTAGGCGCTGGTGTCAGCATAGCATACGCATTCGGCTTATCATTGCTGATACTGAAGGTTATGGACATTGTATGGCCAGGAGGGATAAGGGTTACACCAAGGGAGGAGGAGATCGGTCTAGATATAGCACAGCATGGAGAGAAGGCATACGCAACTGCATAGGTATAGCAAGAGCCTTACAGAAATAGAAGAGAAGGTTTATAGTACCTTCTTCCCTTTATTTTTTATCATACATCTCATCTAACCAAGCTTAAATATTCCCAATGTGAGATATTTCATGGTAAGTAAAAGAAGGATATTGCTAGAGTTGAGTATATTATCCATGATAGTACTTACCTTGCTTGAGATAGTTCTACTTACGAGTAACTCACCATCGATATTTAGACTAGTGTACATGATTGCCCCTATGCTTACAGTACCTATAGTGCTAGCAGTTGTATGGAAGAGATCTTTTGCTACAGTTATAATGGTTATAGTACTATGCATGTGGGCTCTATGATCCTCTTACCTCATATGCTCTCCATAGGGAGTATAGATGAGGATAGATTCTATATAATATCACTCAGATCATTCCTCTTGGGCATAGCCATGGTTGCAATAAGCATGATCATGGTGTACAGACCAGAGTTGCTCTATGTCAAGAACAGGCCAATGGATGATGATGGCGAAGGAGAAGATGGTATAAAGGTATGGGATGGGAGTAGCAGTAGAGGTAGCAGCAGTAGTAGCAGCAGTAGCAGTAGTAGTAGCAGTAGTAGTAGGACGGTTAATGGTACATTACTCATACCATTACGTAAGCTGCTTGATGATAGAGAGATCATGCTTATATCAGTGTATAGATACATACTTGTGATTATAGATGGTACGATATACTTGGTATCTCCAGATGATTACGTGCCTATAGGCAGTGTAGTGGTTAGAAGAGATGGTATGTTCATAGGAGTGCGCAAGACATTATAGGAATAGGTTAGGGTACTTGTATGATATACACAAAGAGTAAAGAAAAAGAAAAAGAAAAAGAAAAAGGAAAGGAAAGAAAAGAAAAGAAAAGAAAGAGATGGGCTAATAATAACTACTACTAACTACAGCCTCTATACCTTCTCCTCTTCTTTTTCTTCCTCCTCCGCTGTATTTATACTGACCCCTTCCCTACCTCTAGACGCTCTTATACTGAACCATATTGCTGTAGATACTGCAAAGGTGCCAGCCATAGCATACATATGTGCCATGAATGCCTCTGCCATTACAAATATTATGATAGCTAGATATATTAGATTTAGTTAGTATACAATATCTTTTCACGATACTTTTCAATCTTCTGTAAATATAATAAATATCCATATTATTCCATAAATCGATATTATCATAATAATATGGTGGGGCCGCGGGGATTTGAACCCCGGACCGCCAGCGTTCCAGCACTTTGAGCATTGGCCCCCAGGTTCACCACCATTACCACTATCCATATCATAGTTCTGGTATCCTAGACCAAGCTCTCCGCCAGCATGCATGCTACTAACATGCATACTGTAGACGACGGCCCCCTTATCCCCTCTACCCGCTACTCTATTTATAAAATTTTAAATCTAGTAGAGTAAGGAGTTCATTAAACCTCTCCCTACTCATATCTAACCTGTACCTCCTCAATGCATCGATCACCTCATTACTTCTAGTGTATAGATTGAGTATATCTACCAATACTCTACTACCCCTTCCAAATAAGATGTAGCTTACTGCAGATGTTACATTTGCTACCCTTCTAGTTGTACTTGAACTCTCAAAGTCTATTATGTATGCTCTATTACTTATCATCACATGTCTATTCATATTACTCAACTCGCCATGATCAAGTCCTATGCTATCTAGAAGGAAGCACTGCTCAAGGATATCGTTCAATATAGACCTTATATGGATAGGATGGAAGTTGCTCTTGTTACTCTTATTACTGCTCTTGCTCTTGCTCTCCAACTCCTTAACCAACTCAACCATATGTATACCATCTATCAACTCCATAGCAAGGAGGTTCTTGCTGTATGATATAAGTCGTGGACCAATACCAACCTTATTCGCTATGGCAAGCATATTTGCTTCATGCTCCATACTTACTCTACCTGAATCGCTCCTCATCATCTTCAATGCTACAATAACCTCATCATCATTATTATAGTTAGTAGAATAATCCTCTACATCATCACCACTATTACAGGCTCCATTACCATGTACATCAAGTAGTGCCTTTACCACTATGCTGGTACAACCTTTACCAAGTACATTCAATCCATGTACCACACTCTTGCCCTCAAGCAGTATCCCCTTCACACCAAGTGCTTCCATCTCTCTAACCCTTGCCCTTGCATCTTCTAGAGCCCTGTTATCACTATTGTAAGGATATCTTATTAGGTAGACGAAGGGTTCTCTGAGCAAGTACTCAATCGGTACTATAATACTATTACTACTCATCTGCGAATGCAAATCTATCATTTACAAGCATATACTTTATTATCTTCTTTGCTATAGAGGCTATATCACCGCTAATGTAACAAGCCTTTACATCCCCTCCTCCTCCTCCCTCTCCTCTTACTTCCTCTATTACTTCATCCCCTGTGTATATCCTGTATCCATTAACCCTTATATCATCTAAGAGCCCTTTACTTATCCCACTACTCTCTAAACCCTTGCCCATAATGTGGTTGAGCATATCCTTAGCATTGTGAAACCTTCTCTCTGCCAATGCAAGTAACCTACCATCCTCATTGCTTATCCATAGTAGTGTATTCCTATTCTTTGAGATGAACCTCTCAGCATTATGCCTATCGAATACCTTTGGTCCCTGCTTAACCACTAGACGTGGTATGTTTAGAGATTCAAGCATGAGTGATATGAACGCACTCGAGCCATCTGTGTAGCATGTGTATTTTAAGACCTTAAAATCATTGATGCTGAGTTGCCTTACTATAGCATTGGTACTGCTCTTCAACTGACCCCATATTATATCCTCGCTCCTTGGTTTGTGCTCAAAGTATACTATGATTATGTTCCTAAGATTGCTATGCCCTATACTGCTAGGCTCATAAGGGGTAGAAGTGTATGTGAAGTAGTCTATGCTAGGCTTCCTAAGGAAGCTCCTTGCTGAGAGTATGAACCTACCAACACTCTCGTATGATATCGCTAATCCAAGGTTCCTGTTAGTATCAACTGGATCTAGTATTATTATAGGACTACTACTACTATTATTATTATTATCATACTTGCTATTATTATCCATACCTCCCTTCTGCTCTCTAGTATCTACCCTTGAACCATCATCCACTACTGTTACTACTGTTATAACCTCCCTCTCTCTCCATCTAGATGCGTTCTCCAATGTGTTGAGGAAAGAACCATACCTTAGTATGAGAACCTCACAAACATAGCCAGAGAACCCCTGTACTGCTATCTCTGCACCATACACACCTATCACCTTCATGAACCTCTTGAGCAATCTAACCTCCCTCCTCTTTGCATCATCTAGAGCATTGAGCATATACTGTGTATGATATGGACTTCTATCTGCTGCACTCCTCCATCTACCTATCTCAACATCATAACATGGTACTATATTGACTCTAACACCATCTACCCTAGCCTCCACATAAGGATGTTGTGCATATCTAAGGTAAGGGCTATGTTCATGCAACGCCCTCAATCCAACATCCATAGCAATATGCTCGAACCTCTCCTCATCAACCTCTGGCCTTACCTTCAGGAATATATCAAGATCAACACTCTCAGCAAGCCAAGTATCCTTTGCGTATGAACCAACAAGGATTACATCTCTAACATCTTCCCTATACTCTGCTGCAATATCCTTTACCCTCTTGAGGTAGATCTCTGCTATAGAGCCTATCTTTGCTCTAGTGGTCTTGCTAGGCTCAACAAGCCTGTACGCTTCCCTAATGATATCATCGAGTTCAGATGGTTGCATAGGTTGCATATCTTATCCTCTCTCCCTTCATTTTAACTGATACCCTTATACATTATGCGATATCTATGCGATATCCATCATGGAATGCCTTTTACACTGAACATATCAGTGTATACAGGACCTTCTTGTCTTAGGTCACTCCTCTTCACTTTTATCTCATCCAGTATATCATGACCAAAGTATCTATCACCATATCTCCTTATGGTAGTAGCGATGATCTCACCCATAGTACTCTCTCCTGTGGTCCCAGACCTTCTAGTTCCAGTAATACTACCTTCCTTAACTCTAAGGAGTGTTATATGAGGGGTGAACTGCTTATCACTCTTGAAGCCCAGAGGCTTCAGTCTATCCTCAACCTCCCTTGCTATCTCTACTAGTTTAGATGCAGCATTAGGATCAACACCAACCCAGATGATCCGAGGATGCTTTATGTTGGGGAATACTCCTATACCCTTGTATGCAACATTAACTGGCTCGAATACTATGCTGGAGAGCCTCTCCTTTATCCTCTCAAGCATTATAGAGTCTATCTCGCCAAGAAAGAGTAGTGTAAAGTGTAACTGTTCCTTGCTTACTGGTTTTGCATCCAACCCTAGACTTAGGAACTCTCTCTGTACCATGAGCATATTCCCTATCGAGCCCTCATCCTTGACATCCATTGCAATAAATGTACGCATGCTCGTAATTGATTAGCCTAACTTAAATATAGTTCTAACTTGCTTGTTTTGAATATAAAGGCTATAATAACGCTTACAGGGAGGTCATAATAGTGAAGAAAGACAAACCGCTAATAGTCTGTATAACTGGGCTACCTGGCGCAGGTAAGACCACTGTGGCGAATGCGCTTAAGGATATAGGCTTCACAGTGATAAGTATGGGAGATGTTGTGAGAAGGGAGGCTGAGAGGAGGGGGTTGGAGCTTACAGATGCTAACCTAGGCAGGGTTATGCTTGAGTTGAGGAGCATCCATGGTCCAGATGCAATAGCCATTCTAGTTGGTGAAGATATAAAGAGACTGAATGATAGAAGTAAGGAGAGTAGTAAGAGCAGTAACAAGGAGGAGAAGAGGAATGATCATGAGGATCGTACCTGCTACTTTGCCGTCGATGGACTCAGGAGTATCAGGGAGGCTGAGAGGCTCAAGGAGTATGGTATAGTCAAGGTACTGGCAGTTCATGCATCAAGAGAGAGGAGGTTCAACTTCCTTATTAAGAGGGGGAGAAGTGATGCACCATCTGATATCAAGGAATTCGATTCAAGGGATAGGAGAGAGATGGATGTTGGTATAGCAGAGGCTATAGTATTATCAGATGCCATAGTCAGCAATGATACAACTATAGATGAACTGATAAGGCATACTCTAACAATAGTTAAAGACTGGATAGAAGAGTATGACAAGGATTCTGAGGATAGATAAGCAAGCGCAAGTGATATGATACTATCATGATTATGATCATGGTTATGGTTAGAGAGCGAGAGCAGGATATACAAACTTATTAACTCTATTGTTACTATGTATTAATAATATGGCTAATACAGGTTTAGGATTAACAATGCTAGAGGTTGAATGTGAGTGTAATGTCTACCCATCTGAGGATCTAAACAAGGTTATAAAGGCTATAAAGAATGTAATAGACGTGGCTGAGTTTGTACATGAGGATGGCGTAGTTAGGGCAAAGGCTATCATTAATATGGATGCATTATCAAGTATGAAGAGGCAGATACAATCAAGGCAGGTAATGAATACGTTCAGGAGGATAATGCTTGAGAATGAGAGTAATGATGGTTATTCTACATGGCTGTACCTTAACAAGCAGGCTGCATATGCTGGCTCCATAGTTGTATGCGAGGATAAAGATGAGTCTCCATTGGGGCCCATAAGGGTAGTGATAAAGAGTAGAGGCATGAAGGTTAGAAAGGTCATAGACTGGCTAACAAGCTACTGAATTGATTAATTGATTATAGATCGATAACAATGATGATGATAACTATTATAGTATGAGCAGAGTTATGTATCATTATAATGATGACCTTCAGTCTGATGGGTAAGGCACATCTATAACCATCATATCCTCTGCTGCGATAACATTGCCATGTACCATGGACGCCTCCTTAACCAACTTACTAACATCATCATACCTTGCACTAAAATGTGTAAGCACTAAAACCTTCACACCTATTCTAGAAGCAAGTTCTGCAGCCTCCCTAGCAGTTGAGTGCATAGTCTCCAATGCTCTATCCTTCTCATCCTCGCTGAATGTTGAGTCGAATATGAGGAGATCACAACCATTGAAGAACTCCTCAAGCCTCTTGTTTGCCCTAGTATCTCCAGATACTCCTATCCTCCTACCCTTCCTCTTAGGACCTGTAACATCACTGGATCTTACAAGCCTTCCATTAATGATGAGATCATCACCATGCTGTAGCCTATGCCATAACTTGCCTTTAGGGACCCCTAAGGCTATAGCCTTCTCAGGATAGAATATGCCAGGCCTATCATACTCCTCTAGACAGTATGCATATGAGTGTATTGTATGCTCTGTACTACATGCCCTAATAGTGTACTCCTTCTCCTCCACAACTACACCATCCTTCACTGCTTTAAAGTACACATCGTATGTAAGGTTGATGTTCAGGAGCCTTGTATTCACATCTATATACTCCTTCAACACCTCCGGCCCATATATGTAGAGAGGTGTATCTCTACCATTCAATGCCAAAGTCTGCATGAAGCCTAGTAAGCCTAGCACATGATCACTATGCATATGGGTTATGAATACCTTCATACCTCTATTCATGCCTAGACCACTCTGCAGGAAGTTCCTCTGCATCCCTTCTCCAGCATCAAATACGAGCAGTTCACTACCTCTCTGCACTACTATGGATGTTAAACCTCTCTTTGATGTTGGTACTGCAGATGATGTGCCTAGGAAGACTATCCTAAGTTGCATAGCATACCATCCTACTAATTATGTGATATGCTGCTACTACTACTGCTCTTACTACTCCCTTTCACGTTACTACTGCTATTGAGTATGCTAAGCAGTGTTGATGCTGCCAATGGAGCAACATCTATTATCCTGCTTACCTTATTTGGTATAGTGTTTGTAGCAACAACATCACTTGCTCCACTCTCCTTTATCCTCTCTAGCGCACCATTGAGCATGAGTGCATGGGTGCATGCAACATAGACCCTCTTGCATCCATATCCAAGTAGTGCTCTTGCAGCCTCTGCAACACTACCCCCAGTACTTATCATATCATCCACAACTATTGCTACCTTACCATTCAGAGCATCCTTCATCTTGCTAAGCATATCATAATCAATATTTATACCCCCAGTCATCCTATCCCTGCTCTTCCTTAATGCTATGGAGTTACATTGGAGTATCCTTGCGAATGCCTCAGCCCTGCTTGCTCCCCCAGCATCTGGTGATACGCTTATAACATCATCGGCATCTATACCCTCTTCTACGAGTCTATCCTTGAAATACTTAGCAAGTAATGGTATTGCGGATATGTTATGCACAGGTATGGTGAAGTATGATAATGCCAATCTGCTATGTGCATCGAATGTTACAATAGCATCAATACCATATGATGAGATTATACCTGCTATAGTCTCTATGCTAACCACTTCACCAGGAAGGAACTCCCTATCCTGCCTTGCATAGCCTAGATAGGGTATCACTGCAACTGCTCTAGATGCTATCCTGCTAACCTTAGATAGCATGAAGAATAACTGCATTGTATGAGTATCTACTGGAGGGTAGGTTGATTGTACAACCACCACATCATCTCCATCGAGGGGTTCTGCTATCCTTATCTTGCTCTCGCCATCTGGGAATACTCTTAGATCAACATCGACAAGCCTTGTATGCTCATCATCGTCAGCAAGTATATCTGCTATACCCTTTGCCATATCTTTAGAGGCTGGACCCGCTAATATGCTTATACCCATATACTGATCTAATATGCTATATCTTATATACCATGCATCATCGCACTGCTACTGCTATCTCTGAGCAATAAGAGTATCTGTTCCCTAAGTTCTTTATTCTCAAACTCACCCCTATATGCTATTGTGAGTATCCTACTGTTGTTCTTGACTCCACGCATACGCATACACATATGATCGCCTTCAACAACAACAACAACGCCTTTAACCTTGTCCTTCAACTCATCTGCTATCTGCTTGGTCATCCTCTCCTGTATCTGGAGCCTCTTAGCATACTTCTCTACTAGCCTTACAAGTTTTGATACGCCGAATACCTTCCCATCTGGTATATAGGCTATATGCACCTTACCGAAGAATGGGAGTATATGATGCTCGCACATGCTGTAGAACTGTATCTCCCTTGCTACTACAACATCGCTCTCCTCAGTGAACGTAACATCCAACTCAGAGTCCATATCATAGCCAGAGAAGATCTCAGCATACATCTCAGCAACCCTCTCTGGTGTATCCACCAACCCCTCTCTGTCTGGATCCTCCCCAAGCTCTATAAGCAGTTGTCTTATTAGCCTCTTTATCCTTGCTGTAGAGTACCTCCTATTTGTGTTACCATTGCTATAGTTAGAAGCCTTCCCTTCACCATTAGCATTCCTATTTTTAACCTTCACATCCATCACGCTATTACTACTGCTACTACCCATATCACCACTACTGCCAACATCACCTTTACCTTTACCTTTACCTTTACCAATCTCATTCATGGTATACCCATCACCTTGTGGATCTGTGGTATTATCCTTACATTAGGGTAGTACTGATGCACTGTATCGTATAGTACTAGCATATGCTCTAGCGTAGGCTCATTGATACCAGTCACTGGTTGAAGTACAAACCCATCTATAGCCTTGCTTGCATCATCTTCAAATATCATCCTTACCAGTTTCTCTATATCCCCTCTCCTGCTTAGACTACTGACCACTACCTTTATGTATGTTGCCTTCCTACTCTCAATAGCATGCCTAAGGCATAACAACTCATTCTCAAGCAATCTATTATAGTGCTTCCCATCTATAGCATGGGAGTCATTCAACTTGAACTCTATCTTGCATATATCTATGTAGGGCAGTACATATAGGAACCTTGATGCATCATAGCATGATGACTCCAGATACGTCTTGAGCATAAGCTCATCCCTTACATACCTTGCAAGTTCTCTAACGGCCTCATGTTGTAGCAGTGGTTCGCCTCCAGTAAAGTTCACTTTAAATGTATTACTCTCAACCTTCCCCTTAATGAGTGCCTTGGCATCATCTATATCATAGTATATGCCATTACCCATCTCCAAGGCATAGGGGGTATCGCAATAGAAGCATCTAAGGGGGCATCCAGCAAGCCTAACAAAGAGGGTCTTAGTCCCTAGGTATATCCCTTCCCCCTCTATGCTGGTGAAGACTTCGCTTATACTTACCCTCAACTCTAACCTGACCTGAGATTAACCTTGAAAGATCTTATTTAAACTAATGGTTCTAGCATATATGGTCTTATCCTCTATACCTGCAATCTTGAATGCGTTGATCCTGTTTATACATGACTCACAGGAGCCACAGTGGGAGTAGATCCTCTTACTCTTACTCTTACTCTTACTCTTACCATCAACCTCAACCTCTATGCCATTAGTATAGCAGCTCCATGTCTCGAATACTTTATCGCCAAGAACCCTGTAACCTATCTTTACAAGATCTACCTTGCTTAAACCCTCTACTGCAGGACTCCATATCCTAAGCCTTTTCCTTAATCCCTGCTCTATCCCATCCATCTCTGCAAGGTTCAAGGCATGCTCCATCTCCTTCACGAACTCTACTCTACAGTCTGGATAGTTCTTCTCATCATCTGTATGTGCACCATATGCTACTAGAGTAGCATTGATGCTGAATGCCCATGCCCCTGCTATAGAGAGGAATACAGCATTCCTAACTGGGACTACTATGCTGTAATCGAACCTAGAAGGGATTGTAACAGATCCATCGTCTACGGTAAGAAGGTTGCTATCGTTGTAGAGCGACTTCATGAAGCCTATATCCACTACTCTGTGATCCCTAACCCCTATGTACTCTCCAACCACCCTAGCCCTCTCAACCTCCATCTTGCTACGTTGCCCATAGTAGAATGTTATGGCATAGAGTTCATAACCCTGCTCGTGAAGGTATGCCAGTGTACATGCAGAATCAAGTCCTCCACTGAGTATGCATACAGCCTTATCCATGCTGAATGTTTAGTGTATGGTAAAGATTAACTTAACTGTTAATAGCACTCATCCTCTTTTCATCGAGTTAGCCATTGCAACTTATATGAATGATCTTGGCATTGTAACAAAGTATTGACCTCAGCAAATTATGCACGTTATGTTAGGTCAAAAGCTCTTATAAGACGGATATTGAAAACCTTTGCGCTACCTGCTACAAATTAGACGTGTTTGGGAAATACTCAGCTTCAAGGCTAGGTGGGGATGGATTCAAACTTGGTCAGGAGGAAATAATTCCGGAAAAGGTTTGGGATAATAAGGGGTATGATGATGGATATGATTCGGATAGAATAGTATCAAACATTATGGAGCTAATCAGGGATGGAGCCACTATTCGATGGGAGAGAGCTTAATGTTGGAATGATCAAGGGGGATGGAAACAGAAACAGGATAGGTGAGTTCTCTAACTCAATCTTTATATCCGTGTTCTAGAGAGGAGCTTCCGTGTGGACCACTCTCTAAAGATGGCGTATGAAAAGATCCTTCAAGCGATACTTCAGTCCAGCAATGTTGATGGGAATGCTAGTAAGATACGTGTAGGATATTTTACCTTTAACAAACCAACTATCCCCTCATACTCACCATTGCCCCAGGATCAGTATAGCCCTCTCCCTTAGATATGCAAAGCAGGGAAGACCAACCCTCTACGTTGATCTTCCAGTTCAATGGACCCATTTTCTCATCCAGATATCGTAGAAGCTTAATATAGTCTGGGAAAACTCTGACTTGCTGCTATCACGCTTACTAGCTGATATATAGTCACAGGCGAGTAGACAGTCAAGGACCAAGAGGGATAATTTCATGAGCCTGTTGTCACTCTTATGCAAAGGTTGGTATAACTCATTGCTAATTTGATCTAAGCTAAGGTTACTTAATCCGTTTTTACTCAGTTTATCAATGCACTTTCTGAGAACCTCTCTATCCTCTCCATGTAGGAAGGATTCCAGCACCCTCTTTAGTTTCTCTTTTGCTATCTCAAACTCTGCTTGGCTGATGTATCCCAGTCTAGCGATCGCCTCTTTCTCCCTCTTCCCAATTCCTATGGCATGATGGTGGAAGTAGACAGCAAATACTACAGAAGATAGGTCTTGTGCAGATTCATGGGTCTGGCACAGCTCTTTAACTTTAACGAATTGGTCAGCTATGTAGGCAGATACAAACTCATGACCCATAAATGAAAGGTATCTCTCCCCACCATCTCTTTCTTCTTTTATGTTTCTCTCCGTCTGATAGAATGCCTTTCCTGCGTCGTGGAATACTATTGCTAACTTAACTAGCTCCTTAAAATTATGAGCATAGAGTTTGCTTGATGCGAGCCTTCCTAAACGGCTATCAACGAGATCCTCAATAAGGACGAGACACTCGCTTATATGGTCCTTCAGGAACTCTTTTCTCTCCAGTCCATCAGACCCCTTTCTATAATAGCTAATTATTTCATCTGATATCACTCTGTCTCCACCCCACGGAACTCCAGCCCAACCTCATCACTATATCTACCCTCGATAATGAAAGATCTGATCCCCTCCCTATAGATGAGTCTGATAAGCTCGCTCGCATTCTTGAACCGTGCCTTACTGGCATCTATAGGCTCTTTAACCGCACCATCTTTACTCTCCTTGATCCACCACTTCACTATGCCGGATCTCCACAATCTTAGGAATGTATTAAAGCTTATAGGAATAGATTCTCTAATACATTCTGAGATAGTCTCAACTTGGACTGGGATCATAGGAGAATCTCTTATAAAACTGCCATGTGAGTTAAGGAATTCTTTCACTCTATCGTCTATGCTATGTAAGTCTTTATTTCTCCTTAACATACGATCTATATCCTCAGTCTTGATATCGATCTCAACAAGATCGTAAACGTTATCTATAAGCTCTTTATAACCGTTGTATCCATTTTTGGTAGCGCCATTAGGGATACTCGGAATATGGAGGTTAAATTTACCACAACGAGCTCTTAAGAGTTCGAGGGTCTTCTCACACAGGCTCCAATCGTAAACCTTGTATCTCTGTCCCGAGGCACTGTCGTTCATCCAAATATATGCCTTTCCCTCATTCTCACCATCATAGCGGAGGAACCTGCCAAAGCGCTGAACGAGGGAATGAGCTGGGGCTAGATCAGTTATCAGTAAGTTTGACGAGATATCTACACCAGCCTCGACAGACTGCGTACCTACTATTAGGTATTCTCTCTCTTGTCTCAGTGCTCTAAGCCTCTCATACTTTTTCCCCTTATCTAACTCAGTAAAACGAGAATGTAATAGTAAGACGTTTTTAAAATCATTTCTTACATACGTATAGAATGTTATAGCTTCTTGAACAGTATTGAAGACTGCAAGTACTCTTCTATATCCTACTTCCCATCCTTCATTAATCCAGCCTCTAATTTCCTTACACCACTCATTCTTAATTACTCGCTCTGGTAGTATAATCTCATATTTCTTACCAAGCCTATCTTGAAGGAACTTATCATCTATAGATGGGTCGAATTCAAACCATTGGAGCTTGTCCTCATATCGGTACAGTTTATTCCTTAGCTCGTACTTTAATTTCTGGGGGATTGTTGCGGACATCAAGACTACCTTCTGGTCGTAGTCAATCGCTTGTCGTAAGAGCAGGAGCAGATAAGTCAGCGATTTGGTCTCATCGCTGAGAAGGTGGACTTCGTCCAGGACTAGGTCAGATAATATGACAGAGGATAGTGAGAATAGGTAGTGCCCTGACGAGCCCTCGACCGTTCCTAACGAGTCGTGCCACCCTTTAATCACCTTATTTAGATCTTCTGGGGCTAATCCAAACATGGTTAGAGATAACGTGTCTATCGTGGTGAGTGTTACTGGTTTGATCAAATATGGTGATGTATGCTCATGCATATACCTCTTACCCACTATACCTTCAGCATTAGGTAAAACTTTCCTAATTTTGTCAAACTGATCCTCTAGTAGAGTTCTCATGGGAAGAGATACGATTAGTTTTCCACCTTCCTCGTAAGCCTTCATCGCAATTGTCCCAGTAATGCTGGATTTACCGTATCCCGTTGGGGCCTCTATGATGAAGATGTTCTTGTTATCCCATGACTTGTCCAGCTCTTCTATTACCATCGATATGAAGGGGCGTTTTGAGTAGCCGTGAAGCCTACATAATCTTCCATAGGTGTTTTTCAAGCCTACTTACCTCCCATAGTAAGGTCTCATACTTTCTGGTAACACTTTTCAATTTATCGTCGCTCCTAACTTTAATATAGGCGTCATGAAGTTCACGCAATGCCTGATACATACCATATCTGTCCTTTAATACTATAAACCTGTAGAGACCAACTATTACAGCTACTAGGTTGTTATACTCAACGTTGTCGCTATTACTCAACCTCTCAAGTATAATACTATCAGGCGCAATAATCTCTCTTACAAGTGTGAAAGAGGTTCTGTCTTGACGGAAAATAGTAAGTGGCATCGCCTCATACATTTTGTATGTATAGTTCTCTTGATCAACCCTTAACAATAGTAATGAGATGCTCCTCACGTAATGTTTTGCTAACGCCTCTTGTAACTTTGCGTTTATATATATCTCCAACGCTATGAACTCTTCCTTAAAATGCTTTTTCAGAATCTGTTCAAGAACCTCACGCACCTCATTCTTTAGCCCTATTATCTTCTCAGCATCTTTATTTTTGGAGAGTATTTCACCTATTTCGATCGGTGAGAGGAATAAGAAATAATATGTACTGGCACTCCTATAAACAAAGGATGAGTATACGCCAAGCAGCGCCAACATTAGGGCTTCAGGGGATACATAGGT
Source organism: Candidatus Nitrosocaldus sp. (assembly GCA_046299465.1). Taxonomy (GTDB): domain Archaea; phylum Thermoproteota; class Nitrososphaeria; order Nitrososphaerales; family Nitrosocaldaceae; genus Nitrosocaldus. The sequence goes on along the minus strand of JBKBIE010000018.1, from coordinate 2,889 downwards.
TTTGAGTTGACGGTTTGTGTACTTCTGTTCCGTGGAAGTTAAACCTGTGTAACGCTCAGTCTTGAGGAGTTGGAGAGCTATCCCCTTATCATCCTTTACGTCTCCTATTATCATGTCGGTCTTTATCGTCGCGCCGATAAAAATACTATCAGTTACTGGTCTAAGTTTCTCGGAGCTGCGTTTGAGAATGTATAGGAGTTCCCGATAATTTGTTACTCGAGATTTTCCCTTTCTCTGCTCATCAGGGCTAAGTGACTCCAGAATTTCCTCTATTCCCTTTATTTCCAGCCCTTTTAGGAACTTCTCTATAGGCCCCTTATCATTGCCAACAGTATTGATATTAATTTTGTTGAGGATTTCATCACAAAGTTCACTATATGCTTTCGCGAACCCGTCGGCTGGTATTGTTATCTTGTTGGCTTCTATACTAGCATTTACCTTTGACATTAGGTATATCAACCCCTCGTAGATTAGGAGGTTGGTCAAAGTATCGTTGAGTGGGAGGCTTACTACAATATTTACGCTACTGCGCAAATCCCTACAAGCACCTCCTCATCATACTTATATCCACACGTATTTCCAGCGACTTTTAGCTTATAGGTTGGCTGACAGTTCGGGGACTCGAGGATAGGTACATAAAACCTGACCGTTTTCTGGCCAAGTAGATATTGTGTCACTGGATCGTATAGCTGCAGGTTAAATGGATTAATTAACAGTTCTTGTGACCATTTCTGAATCACGTCTTTTATCAAAGTTACACCGTCTATCAAAGGGAATGAGTATGTAGTGGTTAATTCTCCAGTCAATTTTTGTGGCTCAAACTCTTTCACATCAATAACAGAGACGATACTCTCTTTTGAGCCAAGTCTATGAATGTTCCACATAGCGTATTTATCGATGATGATCTCTTTGTCTCCGATTCTCCCAACAGAACTATCTTCAAAGACTAGATATAGCGTAAGTTTTGGTGGCTCTCCATTTAGCGATGTTAGGATTGTTTTTCCAGTGGCTGGTGCATCGTATGAACCAGATAAGTCCTTAGTAGTAGGATAGTGTATGCCCGTAGTGATTCTAATAGCTATTAACCGGTTTAGATCAGAGAACTTTATCGATAGACAGTTTACTGGTCTTAGCCCGATAGCTAGCAGTTTTTTGCTTAGCATCGGTATAACCTCTCTTGCCTTTCCCTCGCCTAGTACGTTTTCTTTGGCAATATGTTCAGCTATTGCCCCTAGGATGGTGGTAGGGGGCGGGTATGTGAATGAGGGGGATGTCTTAGAGTATCCCACGATCTTAGACTGGAAGCCCCAGACGAATTCGACGTCGATGAGGAATCCAATCATTTTATGTCTGTCCACTTGTTTGCTGGTTCTCCCCACTTACCCTCTCCTTGATCTTGTCTATTGTTTCTGCAACAAATGACTCGAAGTATCCCATATCTTTCGTTATCTTACTTTCTTCTCCTTTCTTATTATTCTGTTCCCCTTTCGCTTCTGTAACGAATGATTCGAAACTCCCATCTTTAAAAATGTAGACGTCGGTGTTGTAGTTTATTTTCTCCCGCTTCTTCTTAGCCCTCTCGGTATAGTCTGTAGTGAAGGGGCTTGGAACGGTCCAAGGCTTATCTGACACTGCTATCACCATACTCTCCCAGTCCACTATTGGAAGGAACCTTGTCTTCTTTGCTCCGAACCCATTCTCAGTAAGCAGCATCTTCACGGAATCCAACAGAACCTCTACCCTCTTCTTTCTCTCTTTATCATTAATCACCTGCTTTCCGGCGTTATTTACATTGAATGTCAATTTTCCTATATATCTAGTATCAACGTCTAGGCTGAATGTATAGAGTGACGAGGCGATTTCCACATAATACAACATTTGTCCCCTATCCTTCACAAATTTAGTGCCTAGAGCGTATCTGTTATGAAGCTGTGGTTCAATAACCACATTTCTCAAAGCTTCTTGTACAGGAATCATGTAGCCAGTGAAAAAGTTTGAAGTTCTCTTGATATTTTCTTTCTCAGCATACAAGAACCCCCCTATATCTTCTACGACGCACTTGCTAATTATAGTCTCTTCAATATCTATTCCATTTGGTTCACTACCAAATGATTCTTTGAATACCTTGTTATTACTACTTTTGAGAAAGATTCCCTGTTCACAGAGTTTACAGACTGGCAGGGGAGGTGTGGCCTCTTTGCATTTCTCTGATATTATTCTCTGCAGCCCGTGGGCAATACTCTCTCCCGAGACTGCAGGTACGAAGTAGACGGCGTATGTGTTACCATCCTCTCTCACCATCATTGGAACACGTCTATGCTTTACGTAGTTTCCTACAGACTCGGTCATGTTTAGGGACTCTGCGTTAAAAAGCACCCTACCCCTTATGCTCACAAATACATCCTTCATTTCTCCACTCCTCCTCCTTCATGCGCCTCAGAACCTCTACCAATCTCAGATAGCACTATGAATTTGGAAGTCTTAGCAAGGGCTTTAGCACAAATTAGCGACAAAATCTCACGAAGTTCTTGAGTGCTCTGAAGGTGTCTTATACTCTCTACCTCCTGTTCTAGGAAGCTCTCGTCCACGTTATTCATTAAGTTCCTCACGTCTTCACGCATATCGCTCGGCGGTGATCTTTTTAGTGCAATAAAGTCCCTTAAGGCCTCTCTGAGATAATGAAGTGCCAGCGGCTTAGAATAAGAGTTCCCGAGCCTATCTATGTAATGGTAATCACCGTCGTATGCCAGAACCGCGAGCATAGTGGATAGCTGGATATACTTCTCTCCGCTCATCTGCCTTTCATACCATTTTATACCTTTAAAAATATTTCTCTAAAACCACACCTAAATTGCCTTTCAATCCTCTTTTCATCGAGTTAGCCATTGC
>JBKBIE010000017.1:0-27511 GCA_046299465.1 Candidatus Nitrosocaldus sp. | reverse complement strand
TTGAAGAAGAAGTTCTTAGATATGCTTGAGGAGGATAAGGAGTTCAGGTATGCAGTAGCAGGAGCAATAGGCTACAAGGAGATACTGGATAGGATAGCAAGGGTAGAGGAGGATATGAATAAGAGGTTCTTGGAGTTAGAGGCTGAAATGAATAAGAGGTTCTTGGAGTTGGAAGAGAGAATGGATGAGAGATTCCTAGAGTTGGAGACTAGAGTAGCAAAGGTTGAGGAGGAGATAAGGGATCTAAGAGCAGAGACCAATGCACTAAGGGAAGAGACCAATAACCTTAGAGAGGAGACCAATAGGCTAAGGCAAGACATGCTTGAAGGCTTTAGAAGGCATGATGAGGAGTTCAAGAGGCATTGGGAGAGTATAGAGAAGTTAAGGCAAGACATGCTTGAAGGTTTTAGGAGGCATGATGAGGAGTTCAAGAGGATCGATAAGAGGTTAAGGCGTATTGAGGCATACATGGAAAAGACATCTTTAACACTTGAGGAGGAGGCTAGAGATGTTATAGAGTATATGCTAAAGAGGAAGGGATTAACATTAAGCATATCTAGATTAGAACTACCAGATATAGAGATAGATATCTATGGTATAGATACTGATACATGCATAATAGGAGAGGTTAAGACTAGAGCGAGCAAGAATATGATAGAGCGTGTCGATAAGGATATAGCAAGGTTATGCAAGAAACATCCTGAGTATCTAAGGAAGAAGGTTATAAAGGCAATATATGCTATGCAGATTACTCCAGATGCTTTAGAGGAAGCAAAGAGAAGAGATATATGGCTTGTAACGGCAAAAGGTGAACTTACAGAGTTAATTACATAGACAACAGCAATTAATAAAGGTAGAGGGATAAATGAAAGGAGAGGTTCATTCTACTATTGTTGTTATTATATCTTTAGATTTGATTCCATCAAAGCCTCTCGGGATTGTCAAGATGTCCCAGTTTCTTTTTGGCAACATGTTTATATCTATCATTCTAATTAATCTAATAGTAGATTAGGTACATATATAACAAGAGTCTTTAGGAGGAATAGTACCTGAATGGTACTTGAAGAGAAGGTTCTAGCCAGCGACATTATGCGTTACCCGTGAGGGAGCATAAAAGTGGGGTTTCCATGCAAAGCTGTTAAACAATGGTCTGCTATTAATTAAGGGTCTTCTTGAATGGTAGGAGTAGTAGTTGTAGTAGATAAGCAAACTACTTGATGGCGAGTTACACTCCATTGATCTTACTGTTTAACCTATTTACTAAGAAAGATCTTGACATAGTTAGTATAGCATTATAGCATAGTATAGCAGAATCTCCTTCTCACCTTCATACCTCTATCCAAATCCTGTTTAGATTAACAATCCAATGATACTAGTATCTTGACAATCCCTTGATAGGCAAGCAGTATGGTAATAATTATGATGATGGTTAGGTTATGATGATAATGCATGGTGGTTATGAATGTTATCTTGACATCCTTACGTCTATCATCATATATCAAGTAAGCTTGGTAGTAGATTAACATTCTCTACTATAGCATCACTCTCCATTTTAATGAAGATCTGCTTCTGCTTCTCAGCATCTATGCTTGTGCCATACACGCCTACAAAGTACGTCTTATAACCATCCCTTGATGCACTCCTTGCCATTATAAGATCTTCAACAGAGTCCCCAACAACCAATGCATGCTTAGCACCCATAGCCTTCAATGACTTGAGTAGTGCGTAAGGATTAGGCTTTACAACATCCATCTTTATACCATTCCTCTTCACATACTTGTCCTCATCCTCTATGAATACAGATGCATCTATGTTGAAGTAATGTAGTAGATCCCTCAGCGTGTACTCTGCTGCTATCCTACTCCTACCAGAGACTATCGCTACATTGCCATAGAACTTCTCATGTAGAGTAATCAGAGACTCTTTGCTTACAACTACTTCATCATACTCTATGAACCCCTTCCCATGGTTGAATCTAGGCTCTATACCATGCATCTTCATGAAGAGTTCTTTGCCATAGAAGAGCTCATCGAAGAGTGTAGCAAGCATACTTGAACCTACAAGCCCCGGATAGCCAGTATATGCTCTAGCAGTATTTACAGCATCGGCCTTGCCTATACTTACTAGATACTCCTCAACAGATTCTATACCCCTTGAGTCAGCATGCCTTGCAATATCATATGCGAGCATCCTCGCACCATAAACCCCATCTTCAGCATTAGGATGATCATTGCTGTATGCTAGTGCTGCAAGTATGCATGCATAAGTGGTATCAACATCGTTGTTGAACCCCCCACTCATCCTGAATGCAAGTATCATCTGCTCATCAACAAAGCCCCTCCATACATCCCCAAGCAAGGATGAGAGTATCCTTCCTGCACTCTCTATTATACATGCGTTGTATGATCTGTTTATCCTTACAAGTGTACCATCACAATCAAGCACTATTGCATCGATACTAGGTGAAGATGATAGATCTATACCATCGTTTACCATTATCCTATCATTGACATATCTATACTTCATACCTATGCTATACTATGCTATAAAACTCCCATTTTTAAATTTAAATTTACTATACAGGCCATACCATACCATACCATACCATACATAAATGAGTAGCCATAGACTAGGATCACTTATTATTGCTATTGCGGATTCTCTTACCAAGACCATTCAGGAACCTCTCATTCATATCCCTTGTGCCTACAGTTACCCTCAAGCATCCCTTGTAACCACCTATCTGTCCTATCCTCCTAACCAGTATCCCTTCCTCATCCTTTAATCTTCTATACATATTCTCATGCTCATCAACATCAAAGAGTATAAAGTTGGCATCAGATCTGAATACCCTTAGACCTAACATACCCAACTCTCTATAGAGCCATTCCCTCTCAGCCTTAACCTCCTCTATGACTCTCTTAACCTCCTCAACTCTCTTGAGTATGGAGATTGCAGCATTTAGAGAGATGCTGCTTACAGCATAGGGGTACTGGATGACCCTGTTGAATGCATCTATAATCTCCCTACATGCTATAGCGTAACCAACCCTTGCTCCAGCAAGCCCAAATGCCTTTGAGAATGTCCTGAAGATAAGCAGGTTATCCCTCTTTACTGCTAGATCCTTCAATGAGTACCCTGCAAACTCTGCATAAGCCTCATCAAGCATGATCAGACCATCGAACCTCTCTATAACATCTAGCATTATATCCCTAGAGAATTGGTTCCCAGTAGGGTTATTCGGTGAGCATATATAGCAGATATCTGCATCGCTCTTAACTATAGCATCTGCACTGAATGAGAAGCCATCATCGAGCGTAACCTCCTCAACATCTATGCCATGGATCAAGCACCTATCCCTATAGAATGTGAATGTTGGTCTCAGAGTTACGCTCTTATGCCCATAACCAAATGCCACAAGTGCAAGGTCTATCAGTTGATCAGAGCCATTCCCTATCGCTATGTTATCCTTGCTCAAACCTAGGTAAGATGCTACCCTTGATCTCAACTCATCCTGCTGCTCTGGATATAGTCTTGGATCCAAATCCTCTACTACCTCATACATAACAGCCCTTACAAACTCGAGTGGGAGTGCAAGGTTCTCATTTGTATCCATCCTCAAGATTTGTGGTTGATGCTGTTGTGGTTGATGCTTCAACTTCCTCTCTGGCTTTGTATAGCCCTCTAACCTACTCAACACTGATAGTCTATACCTCAACCACTCTGAGCCCCTCATATTATGACCATCACTGTTCATCTAACTAACTCACCATCATATTACACTTAATAGTTTGCTAGAGGTCATATCGTATCTATAATCCATCAACCATTATCCGATAACCTTGCTTCAACTGCCCTGTAATGGTTCTCAAGCCCCTCAGCCCTTGCAATATGCTTCACAACCTCCGCTATACCCTTGATATCTTCCTTGCTCAACTCAACTATGCTTATAGGCTTGAGGAAGTCTAGGCATGTAAGTGATGCCCTTGCCTTTGCAGAGCCCATGGTTGGAAGAACATGGTTGGTGCCAGTGTAGTAATCACTTGCTGGGGATGGTGAGTAGTTGCCTACTAGCACCATACCTGCAGAGTCTACACCTTCTACTATCTTACCCTTGAGATCATCTCTAACCATGACCTGAAGATGCTCTGGTGCAAACTCGTTCACAAACTCTATAGCATAATGCTCATCCCTGCAGAGTGCTATGAACCCATTCCTCGATAGACTCTCCCTCACGATCTCCTCCCTGCTTATACCAATGAGTAAGGATGAGATCTCATCCGCAACCCTGTAGGCTAGTGTAGGTGACCATGTTATAAGCCCACATAGAGTATCTGGTGCATGCTCTGCTTGCGCTATAAGATCTAATGCCACATACCTTGGATCCGCTGCATCATCTGCTACTATAAGGAGTTCTGTTGGCCCTGCAAGCATGTCTACTGCCACAGTGTTTGAGACTATGTACTTGGCTATTGTGGCTGCTAATCCTCCAGGCCCAACTATCTTGCTTACTGGCCTTATGCTCTCGCTCCCATATGCTAACGCTGCTATTGCATGTGCCCCTCCTACCCTGTAGACCTCATCCACACCTACCAAGTCTGCTGCAACGAGAGTTAATGGATCGATACTACCATTACCATTGTGGATCGGAGGCGTACATGCAACTATCCTCCTTACGCCAGCAACCTTTGCTGGTACTACGCACATTAGCATACTACTTGCATACCTTGCCCTTCCTCCAGGTATGTAACAGCCAACACTACCTAATGGTCTGAATACCCTTGCTATCCTGCTTGATCCTATCGTGATATGCATATCCCTTGTACATGATAGGAATCTACTCTCAACATCCTCAAGCCTATCCCTTATAGCCTTTAGTGCATCAACCTCCTCTCTACTAACAACTCTATATGCATCATCTATCTCCTCCCTAGATACCCTCAATGGTATAGAAGTTAGATCAACACCATCAAACTTGAGTGTGTAATCCCTAAGGGCAGAGTCCCCTCTTACCCTAACATCGTTGATGATTGCTCTAATACTGCTAACCCTCTCCTCATCCATGACTAGTCTATGCCTTAACAGATGGACAGCATCTGCTGCATCAGCCTCAAGCCTCTCAACCCTTACTGGGGATACCATACCATATCATCATCTCTCCTTCCTATGGTATCATTACCACCTTCAATAATTACCATACCATACCATATCATATCATATCATACCATATTATATTATATTATATCATATCATATTATATCATATCATCATCCTGCTACTCCTTACTGCTAGTGATCAGCATTCTCCTCCTCATCCTTCATTATCTCCTCTAATGCAAGTATCTGCCTAGGCTCATGTACGACTAGCCCCTGTGCTAGCCTCCTAAGCGTTGGGAGTATCTTTACAAACTCATCCTTGCTTATTACAGTGTTTACAGCATACCAGCCCTCCTCACTCAGTTGGCTTACAGTTGGTCTCTTCAGTGCTGGAAGGTTCTTAAGCAACTCCTGAAGGTTCTCAGCCTTCACATTCGCAAATATATGCAACTTCTTCCTGCTATCAACTACACCCTTGAGTAGTGACAATACATCGTATATCTTCTCCCTCTTCCTTGCATCCTTTAACGATTCCTTGTTTGCTATGAGTAGTGCTGTTGATTCAAATATACTCTCTATTGGCTTAAGGTTGTTCTGCTCTAGAGTAGTGCCAGTCTCTGTTATATCTATTATTGCATCTGTATCCTCTGGTGGCTTCGCTTCAGTTGCACCAAATGAGAGTATTATCTGGACCTTGCTGTTTCTCCCATTTCTCCACCAAGGTGTTATTATCATAGGCTCATCATCACCATAGAGCCTCCTATACTCTTCATTGCCCATTATGTACCTACTTGCTATGTTGAGGTACTCAGTTGATATCCTTAGAGTTCTCTTCTTCTCTGCATAGTCTCTAAGCATCTCTCCAAGCGTATTGTAGTCACTGCTCTTAGGTATAGCATAGACCAACCTAACCCAGCCATACTCAAGATCAAGCATTATCTTAACATCTGCACTCGTCTCAGTGACCCAATCCCTACCAGTTATCCCTATATCGTAGAGTCCATTGCTTACAAATGTTGGTATCTCTTGGGGTCTAAGTATCTTCATCTGTATCTCTGGGTCATTTACTCTGATCCTGTAACTTCTCCCTTTACCATGTAGGGAGAACCATGCCTGCTCTATGAACCTGTAAGTAGCCTCTTCTATACTACCTTTGGGTATAGCAAACTTTATCATATGCTAGAGCATGTAGCAACCCTATATATAGGTAGGAGTATTCAAGAATAATCCCGAGCCCTCCAGCATCATTATCTCTGGTTAGTAATGGGTATCTTATCAACTCCCATGGAGTATATTAATATTATTATGAAGCCAGTACTTCCTCTCTTTCATTGCTTGCTTGATGCTCTGTATATTATTATGATGATGAAGCGCTAGAATACTTTGCTTAGACTCCTTCCGTTTCAGCAGATATATGCTTCCCAACCAACCAAACAAGCAAACAAACAAACTTCCTAGCCCTATAAGCAAACATCATCATATCTATATATCATCTATATCCCATTATAATCTGTATTAAATAAAAGATGTGCATCCTAACTCAACTCTATCTACTCTTCTCTACTCCACTCTAATCTTATTAATTATCTGTCTTGCATGCTCAACTGTTATGTTACCTTCTCTTGCAAGCCTCTCAGCAACCTCATCCAGCAAGTTACCCTCAGCACCAGCAAGCATAGCTACCTTCCTTGCATGTAGGCGCATATGCCCAGCCTGTATACCCTCCCTTACTAGAGCATGGAGCGCTGAGAAGTTCTGTGCTAATCCTACAGAGGCCATTATGCATGCTAATTCCTGAGCACTACCAACACCAAGTATCTTCAGGGATAACCTTGCGAGTGGGTGTGTAGATGTTAATCCTCCAACTATACCAACTGCCAATGGAAGCTCTATGCTACCTACAAGGTCCCCATTGCTATCCTTGCTCCAATGAGTTAGTGGTGAGTATCTGCCATTCCTGCATGCATAGGCATGCGCACCAGCCTCTATAGCCCTTGTATCCTGTGCGGTTGCCAATGCTACTGCTATTATGCCATTCATTACACCCTTGTTGTGTGTAACACACCTATACACATCTGCTTCAGCAAATGCATAAGCATCCAGTATACCATCTACTGCATCATCCCCAACCTCCTCCCTAGCGAACCTTGCAGATGCCCTAACAAGCCTATAGATAGCATAGTTGGAGAGTATCCTCAACAGTACTTTGCCCTCTGTTATGCTCTCTACCCTAGATGCTATAGATTCGCACATTGTATTGACAACATTTGCGCCCATGGCATCCTTCACATCAACGAGCAACTCAACTATAAGCATCCTCCCTTTAGCAGTATCTATCGCTCTGCACCTTAGATCCTTTGCACCAGCACCCTTTCTTGCTAGGCTACTCTTGCTGTTTGCTATGCTAATGAGTTCATCCTTGCTCTTCATAACCTCTTCTATAGCCTTCTCAAGGTTCTTCACATCCTTGACCTGTACTTGGCCTATCATGATCGAAGGGTCTGAATCTGCTTTGAAGCCTTCTCTCAACCTAGCGATCTTTGCACCCTTGCTTGCTGCTGCTATAACCGATGGCTCCTCTATGGCCATCGGTACAAGGTACTCCTTACCATTTACCAGGAAGTGTGTTGCTATACCCAATGGGTATGATATGAAGGATACAGCATTCTCTACCATGCTATCTGCCATCTTGAAGTCTATACCAGAGCCTTCTCTTAGGGTCTTGAGATCCTCCTCTGTGAGGGAAGCATGATCCTTGAGTACTCTAAGCCTACCCTCCCTATCCAGTGCATAGAACCTCATCTCCATCTAACTGGTTATGGGTGATAATAAAATAACCTTTCTACTATATTACCTTCTCTTACTCTACTACTGCTACTACCATCATACTACCTCCCATGCTTTCTGCCTTCTTGCATACCTACAATATTATTGCAACTGATATCATCTAAGCCTCATTATCCTATAGTTCTCATTCTCATAAACTACCCTATAATGCATCAAGAGCTCATCCTCTCTCTCTAACCAATGGGTTATAACATTGGTTGCATCATGTACTGGTCTCTTTGATATTATTAACCACTCATCATACAACCATGGACTCCTGAAGGAATCCTTCCAAGTGCTATGATCGACCATCTCATCGAACCTGTTCAGAGCGATGTTAGAGGTTATCATTATCCTATGCTCTAGCATGGAACCAGTAAGTATCATTACCCTACCCCCATCGTATAATGATCTCAAAGCTTCTCCAGCATCAACAGCAAGCTGTATATCCCTCATTGAGTAACCGCCATAAGCATCCATATAAGTAACAACCCCAAGCCCCAAGAGAAGAGGGTTCCATAGTAGCAATAGTAGTAGGGATGCGGTGATATACCATCTGTACCCTGATACCCTACTAAGGAGGAGGAATGTCATAGTGAGTAGGAGAGGCGCTAAGAGTATTGTAAACCTTGAGTTGTATATATAGTCCATCTCTCCCACGCCTATAAGCATGGATACTATTGTGAACGTTGGAGGGAGTAAGAGGTATAACAAGAGGCTGATACCCGTAATCCCCATCCTCCCCCTCATAACTCTATGATAGATGAGATACCCTACTATACCAGTCAGGAGTAGAGGACCATATAGACGAACCGTGTTATACATGTAAACAACCATAACGTTCAAGGGATCCATGAAGTACCTCTCATGATACTGATTATGTATTGCATACCATGCAGCAGAATAGTACTCTGCATTACTGAACTCCAACGGATCTCCATAGATGGAGTAGTTCCATGCCAACCATATTACTATGCCAGTGGTTGATAGTAATGAGATGGCAATAGGTAGTAATGAGAGTTCGTTACCATTACTTCTTCTTTTATTCCTTACCACAGACAGAGAGACAACTGCTATGAGAAGTAGGGGGATGAACCAACTCTCATACCTGCAGAGTGTTGCAAGCGATATGAAGGAGGAGCATAGGAGTAGATCCTGTGTAGAGCATCCCTGTAGTAACCATCTCTGAAAGTAGTATATTGATGCTACTAGAAATAACATGAATGGTGCTTCGGTCATAGCAACCATACCAAGATACATCATGTTGGGGTTCAATGCGTAGAGCAATGCAAGCAGATAGGCTATTCTATCATCTTGGGTAGAGTTGTGAAGCATCTTCTGATCCCTCATGATCCTGTAGAGGTATAATGTGGTTAATGCTAGAGATGGTAGGCTTACTAACGTACCAGCAAAGCCTGTAGTGAAGAGAGGGTCTATGAGAGATGGGACAAGTAGCAGTATATGTGGTAAAGGTAGCCATACGGTACCTATCTGCTTAAGCCCTGGATCCTCCCAATCCACGATCTTCCTTGAGCTTACTAGATGTGATACAGAATCGCCGTAGTATAACAACGCATATCTATCATAAGAGTAGAGGAGTAATGATGTTACTATACCTACAACAGTTACTATACCAAAGACAGCTGTTGAGAGAAGCACGGGCAATTTATTCTTCCTATTCAACCTATTCAATTACATTATATCTAAATACCTTATAGGTTTAACCTGTAGATACTGTCAGGATAAGGCGTGTATTTAAATGGCTTGGCATATCCTTGCTATGGATATTGTAGCCCTGATCTCAAGATACCTTGAGTGTGATAAATAAGTATATTCCTAAACCTATTCACAATATACTACCAAGCCATGAGGGGTGAGGATAAGAATGCTTAATGGATGCTATCAATGGTAGATAGTCAATCTTTATAAATATCATGGATGACTAGACTAAACGTTAACTAAGTGAGGAAGATAGCTGTATATAAAGATAAAGATAAAGATAAAGAAGATAAAGATAAGATATGTGCGGGAAAGAACTATACGTTATAAGAGCAGTAGAGTAGGACTGACTAATTGGTTAGTCTCACCCTTACTATCCTATCATCATCCGCTACTGGTACCCCTCTTCCATCCCTATTGCTGGTTGCGATGTAAAGGTAGCCATCCTTGCCAGCATATACATCCCTTACTCTACCTAATCCTGTTAGGAAGTTCTCTATTCTAGCAATGTTCTCATCCTCATCAAATGATATCCTCTCAACATGCTGGCCTCTAAGCGTTGCATAGAATAGGCTTGTATTGCCTCCATAATCTGCGAATGCTGCGCCTGCTGGTGCTATGCCTACGCTATAGCAGAGTATGGATCTCTCATACCTCTCAGCCTTTGAGCATATCTCTATTGGCCATCCATAGTTTGCCCCTTTTATTATCAGGTTTATCTCATCGTTAGCAACTGGACCATGCTCTGTAGCATACAGGTTCTTACTTGTAGGATGCCATGCAAGACCTTGAACGTTCCTATGCCCATACGAGTATACCGCATTACCGAATGGGTTATCCTCTGGTATAGACCCATCCTTATTTATCCTCAGTATCTTGCCTGCTAAAGAGTTTATATCCTGAGCAAGATCCTCTCTACCTGCATCTCCCGTTGCTATGTAGAGCATCCCATCTGGCCCAAACTTTATCCTACCCCCATTATGTACCTCCCCTCCAGGTATGCCATCTAGTAGTATATGCTCTCTATAGTTACCATCGTTAGCGCTCTCAAGTCTAACAACCCTGTTGAACAAGCCTGATTCTGTTGAGTATGTATAGTAGAGATAGATGTAGCCATTATGCTTGAACTCTGGATCCAATGCTAGACCAAGCATGCCCCCTTCTCCAACACTTGCTACCTCTCTTGAGTATATCGTGCTTATTCTACCATCTCTGTTTATGGTGTTGAGCCTCCCAACCCTCTCCGTGAAGTATATTGTGCCATCATCATCCATATCTATGCTCCATGGTACAACAAGGTTCCTTGCTATAACCTCTACCTTATGCTCTGGCGGTGGTAATGGTACTTCACCCCTAGGCAGTACTAGGAGTATAACCATGAGTGCTACTGCACCACCTACTATTCCTATGAGCCTCAACCTGAACCTCCCTGTATCATTAGTACCCATGGCTTCCATTGTTCTATTGTGATAAGGTTTAATAAAAGACTCTCCATAAGATGAGATGGTAGCGGAGTGTAGCGAGGCATAAAGTGAGCAAGAGTTATGCCCTACAAGGGTGGGGAAGCCTGGTTATCCCGGCGGGCTCATAACTTGTAACTGTAATGGTATGGTGGGAGACCCGCAGAGCGGTGGTTCAAATCCACCCCCCGCTACCATTACCACACTATGAACATTATACTACATACATATCAACATGTATGTATGTATGTAGGTATGTAGGTATGCGTACGTATAGTTGCACTACATGAGACCAAACCTAGAGTTGAATAGCCTTACGGTGTAATGATCTATTGAGCATGATACCATAACCTCTCTACCATCACTGAGCCTTATAGGCAACCTTACAACATACCCTACATCTATCTCCTCTTTATCATCCAACTCAATGCTCTTCTCAATAACACACCTTCCATCCTCTAGCCTGAAGATATGTATCCTCTTGAACCTTCTTGAACCGAAGCCTCCTACCCTCCCACCTGCAGCGTTGGTATCTGTATCTAACTCAAGTATGTAGATAGCACTACTCTTACCCTTGTAACTCTCAAGGCTGCTCAGATCTATATCATGCTCTGCTACTAGTAAGGCTAGGTTCATCTCTGCCTTCTTTATTAACATCTCCATGTGTGTCAGTGCATCTTCAGCATTACTACTCCTACTCTTCCCTTCTTCCCCATCTACCTCCATCTATATACACTCCTCCTCTACTTTACTTTACTTTACTTTATTTTATTTTATTTTATTTTACATATACCTCTTGAACCAATCTATATCTAACCTCATACTGCCTGGCTTTATACTATACCTCTTCAATGGCTTTGTTAGATGTCTATGTGCCTTCAGATCTGGAAGGTAGAGTCCTAGCGCAAGATGCCTTGGAACCTCAACCTCAACCTTCTCAACATCCCTAATCCTGTAACCACAGTACTTACATCCATAACCCTTACCTCTACCCTCGGACTTTAGCCTCTTACCACATATACATAATGGATTCATGTACCTTACCTTCCTTGCAAGATCAATAACCTTCATATACTCAACGTTGAGTACCTTGGGATGCTTACTTGTACCCTTTCTAACCCCTCCACCAACCTCCAGTGTATCTCCTATGCTCAGCATCTGTGCTATTGGGCTCAGCCCTGTAGGCTCATATACAGCGCATAGAACCCTGCCTCTGCTGCAATCTAATGCAAAGAATGTATGCCCCCCTTCTATAGTTACTGGTTCGGATGCTACAGTGCCACATAAGTAGCCAGATGTGTATGCCTTCAGGTTGCTAGCATCTAACATGTTTGCTAGATGTGCATCTGTTCCCTGATTGCTCCTGAATAGCATGTATCCCTCAAGGGGTTCATGGACCTTGAGCATGGCTAGTGCATCTACCAGTATTGATGGATCATCTCCTCTAACCCCAAAGAGCACCGGATCTGGACCATGTGGTGTTATAAGTACTCTAGCATGCTTGTAGTCGTAGTTGTTGAATGTGTATGGATGGGTAGCCTCATCCATTGCTATAACACTAGCCTCATCCACAAGCCTTGGCATCCCACACATCCCATGCCTCCTATATGCTATAACCTCAAATGTATAATCCCCCAACCTTGATGATGCTAAACCTACAGATGCCAATGCCCCAACTATACCCTGTCCATTGCCCATGGAAGCATACTCTATGTTAGCATTATAGCACTCCTTACACTCTTCTATAACCCTCTTAGCATTCTTCAGGCTCATAACCCTCCAGAGTGCATCTCTAGCAAACTTGATTATAGGCTCCATACTGCTACATCTGTCGAGGAATACTACACCAGGGTTTGCACCATAGCCTAGCATGGAGTTGCTTGCAACGATATCCTTAACTGCCTGCATCACATGCTCCCCTTCCATGCTATTCATATCAACATCTACCTTTATGCATACTGCACCATTGCCCCTAGTCTTCCATGGTATGTTTGGGTTCAACCTTGCTAGGAATGGATACTCTTCAAGCTCATAACCGTTTGAAAATAAAAAATCCACTATCCTATATGCGAGATGGGTTGTACACCTACCTTGCCTACTATCTGTATCATCTATACCTATCAGCAGCATCACTGACTAACCCTGACCCTCTATCACTATCATGGTCAATGTAGACCTTACATTTGGTAGCCTCCTTATCTTCCAGGTTATAGTCTCCTTTACCTTCTCCATACTATCACTCTCAACCTTTGCTATTATGTCATACACACCATAGACTGTGTAAACTTCCTTTACACCATCCAACTGCCTCAACTCCTTTACTAATGCCTCCTCCGAGCCCATCTCTGCATTTATGAGTACGAATGCTATAGGCATAGAATTCTATCCTAGAAGATGTTATTAAGTTTTTAAATTATGGAGGAATACCAGTATGTAATTAACGACCAACATTTATGGAGTGAGAAGACAGATGGTAGATAACAAGGTGAGGGGTTCAGCGAGAAGTTCAGTACATCCATTATGGGCTTGTTAGAGATTAGTGATCTGTGAATACACTTTCTTACTTACCATAGCAAGGCTCATGATATATATAGTTAGTTAGTGGGTAGAATATACAGTATCGAATAGAGCATAGCGCTACTTGTGGGATAAGGGATGCGACACTTGCAATAGTAGAATATACAGTATCGAATAGAGCATAGAGAAGGGCAGAATCTACTCTACACATGTTAAAGAGTATGATATATTGGTAGTAGAATTAACGGGAATATTGGGTAAGAATATGGTAGGGTAGTGCGTAAGGCAATGTTCTATACCACTTGCATATAACCAAGAAATATGGTGCCCTCTAACCCTAAACTATACACTAACCAATAGCCATAGCCAATGTACACTAGCCTTATGAAGACATAATAATAGGTTGGTCTGAGCAATAGATAGGGTTGAGAGGTTGATTGATAAGGATAGATGAAGATAGAGTATTTGCTATAATAAAGGAGAGGAAGCCTAGGATAGTTGCGTTCAATGGTCCAGAGGCATTGCTTGGCAAGATCTCAATGCTAGCAGATAGAGTGAGCAAGGAGTTTGGTATAGATGCTTATGTAATAGCAGATCCATGCTATGGCTCATGCGATCTAAATACTGATGCTGCTAAACGAATAAATGCAGATATACTATTCCATGTTGGGCATAGTATATCGATACAGGAGTTTGGTAACGTTGTATTCATAGATGCATACGATGATATCCTATTCGATTCAGTACTTGAGAAGTGTATAAACATACTTAGGGAGAGAGGTATAAGGAGCGTTGCAATACTTACAGATAGCCAACATATACATGAGGTAGAGAATGCTAGAAGGATCTTAAAGGATAATGGGTTCATCATTACCCCAACAAGGGGTAAGGGGCAGTTGGTGGATGCTCAAGTCTTTGGTTGTGAGTTCTACCCTGCATTCTATGCAAGGAATAGTGTTGATGCATTGATATTCCTTGGGCAGAGTGTATTCCATGCTGTTGGTGTAGCACTAGCAACTGGAAGGCTAACGTTCATGCTAGATCCATATTATGATGAGGTTAAGGAAGTGAATGGTGTAGCAGAGATGTTTAAGAGAAGAGCATTCTTAGCCATATACAAGGCTCTGGATGCTCAGAGGATAGGACTCATAGTAGGCTTGAAGGAGGGGCAGATCATGCTTAACAGGGTCAAGGATATAAAGGGTAGGCTTGAAGCCCATGGTAAGAGTGTAAGGCTTATAGCGTTAACAGAGGTTACCGAAGAGAGGTTGAGGATATTCAATGATATAGATGCATTCATACAGATTGCATGTCCAAGGATATCCATAGATGATAATTTCCCAAGACCAGTGCTCTCGGTACCCCAAGCATATGCGCTACTGAAGATATTGGATGGGCAGAGTGTAGAGTATGATGAGTTCCTTATACTCCCACATTGGCTCTAGCAAGTTGGATTGGTGGTGGATCAACCTATATCTGATAGATCGATGGATTGAATTCGATTGAATCAAATGGATAAAATAATAGTATATCCTAATATGAAGGGATGAAGGCTAGATTCGTGCTCCCAGGGGATAGGATAGCAACCATAGAGGAGTTTGAGGGGCTTGAGGGTATATACCAGCATGATGATGGTATGCTTAGGGCAAGTAGGATAGGCAAGATCGCATACGATCTGAAGCATAGATACGTTAAGGTTAATGGTTTGAAGAGTATACTACTCCCAAAGAAGGATGATCATGTTATAGGGTTTATACACATACTCTCATCCAATTCAGCCAATATAAGGATAGTATATATAAATGAGTATAGAAGCGATGCAAGATTCGATGCCATATACATAGGACGGGGCAAGATGAAGGTTCAGAATATGTTTAGAGTAGGAGACATGGTTAGAGCAAAGGTTATAAGCATACTAAATGGATACATACATGTAACCTTCAGGGATAGCAACCTTGGAGTTATATACACTAAATGCAATCAGTGTGGTGGAGATGTTGTGAGGCTTAATGCTGAAGAGATAAAGTGTATAGAGTGCAATGCTGTATCTTCAAGGAAGCTTGCAGATGATTATGGTAATGTCAATGCTATCTGGCGCTGTGCCTGACAGGTTTGATTTTATATACATATATGCATACTCCTCACCCCTTCTATAAGATAGGATGTAATGGTGGGCTATCTATGATCAAGGTTGCATTCCAAGGTGAGAGAGGCGCATATAGTGAGATGGCTGCATATCAGTACTTTAATGCAAGAGCAGAACTCATCCCAAAGCGTACAATAGCAGATGTATTCTACTCAACTGAGAGGAATGAGGTAGATTATGCCATAGTCCCTATAGAGAACTCATTAGAGGGTAGTGTCAATGAGAGTTATGATCATCTACTCACTACACATCTTAAGATAAAGGGTGAGGTCTATCTCAGGGTAGAGCACTGCCTCATAGGCTATGAGGGTAGCAGGATCGATAGTATAAGGTATGTCTACTCCCACCCACAGGCATTAGGGCAGTGCAGAGGGTTCATACAGAAGTATAGGCTAGAGCCCATACCGTACTACGATACCGCTGGGAGTGTGAAGATGCTCAGCGAGAGGAGGCTTGATGCTACAGCTGCAATAGCAAGCAGGCTAGCAGCAGAGATATACGGGATGAGTATACTTGCTGAGGGTATAGAAGATAGCAAGAACAACTACACAAGGTTCCTAATACTTGCAGATGTGGAAGTGGGAAGAGTAAGAGGAGGAGAGGGAGAGGGAGAAGGAGAAGTAGAAGGAGAAGGAGAAGGGGATGATGGAGCAAGTATGGGTACTGGTATGAGCAAGACCTCCATAATATTCACTGTAGAGCATAGACCAGGAGCACTCTATGATGTGCTTGGGGAGTTCGCATCTAGGGGGATAAACCTTACTATGATAGTCTCCAGACCCATAAAAGACAGACCATGGGAGTACAACTTCTACCTAGACTTTGAAGGGCATATCCTCGATGGTAGGATAAGGGAGTGCTTGGAGAGTGTTAAAGGCAAGGTAGCATTCATAAAGATTCTAGGCTCTTACCCAAAGGCTACCATACCATTCACTAAATACTAAAGTCTTTGCATGAATGGAGTATTCCAACTATAATGAGTATTCCAACTACGATAATGATCATTAATTTAATTTATCAGTCATGGGTATCCGATCATTCGTTCTATCCATCAATTATATCTAGGGGGTAGAGTACCCTATCCCTTATATCGAATACCCTTATGAGATGATTGTTGGTATCTGCTATGTAGAGTAGATCGCCCTTGACCTTGACATCGCTAGGCTCATATAGCATCAATCTGCATGAACCATCAAGTCTACATTCTAAGCCTGGATCACCTCTACCTACTAGAGTGCTCACCTCTCCCTTGCTCAGATCTACTAGCCTTATAGCATGATTGTACGTATCTGCTACGTATATCATCTTACCTATGGAGGATAAGCCTAGGGGGTGCTGTAGCAATGCCTCATCCAACCTGCCATCCCTATGCCCAAATATGAAGAGGCCCTTACCTACTATTGTGCCAACCCTTCCTCTCTTTATATCAACAAGCCTTACAGATGAACTCTCGCTATCAGCAACGTATAGATACTCACCATCTAAGGCTAGTCCGCTAGGTTGAGCGAACTGTGCATCTTCTAGTGTTGAGTCAACTATACCCTCATACCCACTCCCAGCGAACGGTCTTAGTGTAGAGTCATCTAAATTGTATATCCAGATCTGGTGTAGCCCAGCCATGGCTATGAATAGTGCCTTATGTATACCACTATATGCTATATCCCAAGGGGAGTTGAGCATTGTAACTTTACCATAGCCCCCATTGCTATAGTAGCCTTGCTTGCCATTCCCTGCAACAGTTGTAACCTCTCCCTTGCTCAGATCTACTAGCCTTATAGCATGATTGTACGTATCTGCTACGTATATTGTGCTATCATCAGCCCATGCTATGCCCTGTGGCCTGAAGAACAATGCATCGTTGAATTGACCATCTCTGAGTCCTTTATCCTTGCCTTTTCCTATACTTTTAACTATCCTTGCCCTGAACCCATTGCTATCATCTTCATCTAGTGCAAGTGCAAGTGCAAGTACAAGTATCCTGTTGTTGTTTGAGTCACTTACTGCTAGCATGCTCCCATCTGGCGAGAATGCTATCTTGCCTGGGAACGATAAGATGGTAGTAGGCTTAGTATACTCTATCTCCCCCATTACAAACATTGGCTCCTTTACAACTCTACCAGTACTTGAGTACCTATCAAGTAGGAGTTCTATTACTTCATCTATCAATTCGCCTTGCCCTTCCCCTGACCTCTTGTAGACTATGTAGCCTAGGGGATCCACTATCACTATAGTTGGCCATGCATGTACATTGTACATCTTCCATATCCTCATATCCTCATCCACTATAACTGGATGCTCTATCTCGTAGCGCATTATAGCCTGCTCTATATTCTTTGCATCCTGCTCATTGTAGAACTTTGCTGAGTGTACTCCTATGAATACCACAGGCTTACCTCTGTACTTCTGCTCTAGCCTAGCAAGTTCTGATATCATATGCATGCAGTTTATGCAGCAGTATGTCCAGAAGTCAAGTACAACAACATGCCCCCTAAGCCTTGCAAGTGAGAGTTGCTGCCCCTTAGCATTGAGCCATCTGAACCCTCTAGGGAACTCTGGAGCCTTATCTAACATATTGGTAGCGGTAGTTGGTCAGATTTATTATTTATTACTTCTGCTGCTTATTAATGAATACCTCTTCAAACCTCTGTTGAGCATCCATGATGTTAATAGCCCTTGGGGGACTCTTGAACCCATAAGCACTTATATTCTCAGCAAGGCTAGGATCGTCCTTATCTCTAGCATACTTTACAGCCCTTATAACATCGAGCAGTATATTGCATGCGTTTGCACCATCGTTACTCCTCATCACTATATCTATCCTTACAGGTGAACCCATGAACCCTTCAGCAGAGAACCAGTAGTAACTCATCCTATCATCCCTCAAGAACTCCGTGTACTCTGTTGTACCAGCTGTCATCCCAAACTCATAGGGTAGTTCAGCATTTATGCTAGCAGTCTTTATGGCCCTCTTCCTTGCCCTCACATCCTCTCTGATCGTATTCCTTGTATCATTGCTACCGCCAACATCCAACTGGTACGAACTCTCTACCATCATACCCCTCCTATGGAGCAGTTGTAGTATACCCTTGTGGAATACAGTTCCTCCAAACTGGCTCATGAGATCATCCCCTACTATAAGCAATCTCCTAGCCTTGAATGCATCTACCAACCCATAATTGCTCTGAAGTATGGATGGTGTAGCATTGATGAAGCTTGCTCCTACTTGAAGTGAAGACTCAGCGTATGCTAATGATGAGCCATCGAGCGAGGAGGAGATGAGGTTCACTACAACATCCGCATTGCATCCTTTGAGTACATCTATGAACTCATCTCTATCGACTTTGATTATACCCATGTTCCAGTGCTCTGGAGGCTTATCCAGCATTATACCTGCATTCACCTTCATCTCTTTGTATACATCAATATTAGCAATGGTCTCCCTTCCAGATGCCCTCAACACATCTGCTACAGATCTACCTACCTTGCTTGCATCTATATCAAATACCCCAACTATCTCTATATCATCTATGGAGTAGTTGCCTACCCTCTCATGCCAGAGACCTCGCTTACCATTGATACTCTTCCTATAGTATTCTATGCCATAGAGTAGTGTACTTGTTACATTGCCTAAACCTAACATAGCAACCCTTATCCCTGCCATGGCTATGGCATTGCATTGAAGGATTTTAATCTTTATGTTGGTTCTGAGTACCAACTAATATAGAATGTTAATTATAATAGGATTGGGTTAAAGATATCTTTCTAGATATTACTAATAAATACTATGGTTACGTTGCCGTCGTTGTTATTACTGCTATTAGATAACCTTCACATCATGTGGCATACTCTCTATGTATCCAGCCATGGTCATCCTTATGAACTCAGAATTCCTATGCAACTCATCTATGTTCCTTGCACCACAGTAACTGAATCCAGATCTTAACCCTCCAACCAGTTGCCTCACTATATCAACTACACTACCCTTGTACTCTACGAGTGCCTCAACACCCTCTGGCACATAATCATTCAGATCATCCTCTATGTTCAGTGCACCTTCTTCCCTCATCCTCCTTCCCAAAGAAGCATAGAAGGATGCCATGCCCCTGTATATCTTGTACCTCTTGCCATTCTTAGTTATGCTTACACCAGGGCTCTCATCTGTACCAGCAAGTAGGCTCCCAACCATAACGGTCTCTGCTCCTGCTGCCAGTGCCTTTGTTATATCACCAGAGTTCCTTATCCCTCCATCAGCTATCACTGGAACATCATACTCCTTTGCTACTTTAGCACAATCCATTATAGCTGTGAGTTGAGGTACGCCAGATCCTGTGATTATCCTTGTTATACATATGGAGCCTGAGCCTACGCCAACCTTAACAGCATCAACACCACTCTCTATAAGGTCTTTGGTACCTTGAGCAGTTGCAACATTACCTGCTATCAACTCACAGTCAGGGTATGCCTTCTTTATCATCTTTATAGCCTCTATTGCATTCTCACTATGTCCATGTGCGATATCAACTACTATAACATCTGCATCAGCATCGAGCAGCCTCTCAGTCCTCTCAATATAATCGCCCTTGACACCAACAGCAGCGCCAACCAGTAGCCTTCCCTTCCTATCCTTTGCTGCTAGAGGGTACTGCTCCCTCCTCAATATATCCTTGGCAGTTATGAGTCCTTTAACCCTGTTATGCTCATCAACCAATGGTAACTTCTCTATCCTGTACTTGTGGAGTATCTCCTTTGCCTCCTCTAGCGTTATTGTATGCCTTGCTGTTATAACATTCTTTGTCATTGCATCATAAACCCTCTTCTCCCCTGCTCCGCTCTCAAACATTATATCCCTCCTTGTTAGGATACCAACCAGCTTACCATCTGAATCAACCACCAGAAGTCCTGAGACATTGTACTCCTCCATCAACTCTATAGCCTCTGCAAGGCTCTGCTCCTGCCTTATCGTGTAAGGCTGCTCTATTATTATATTCTCAGCCCTCTTCACCTTCCTAACCTCGTTCACCTGCTGCTCTACACTCATGAATCTATGGATTATCCCTATACCCCCTTCCCTAGCCATCGCTATTGCCATGTTAGCCTCAGTTACAGTATCCATGTTTGCACTTACTATAGGGATGTTAAGGTTTATCCTTCTCGATAGTCTAGTTCTAAGGTTGACATGTGATCTGGAGACTACTGAGGAGCGTTTTGGTACCAGCAGCACATCATCGAACGTTAACCCTTCCCTTATATTCAACCTGTTCCCTTCCCTTCTAGACTAGGATGGTATTATAAGCATTACTCTAAAGGGTAAGTAAGTAAGTAAGTAAGTAACAATCCTTACATACAAATGCTAATAGAATACTTAACAATACTGCTATGGAGGTGAGAATAGATTGATCAACACTGGTATTGCAGAGGTTAATGCTACTATAGATTTGGATGATATTATAGCAAGGTTCATGAAGAATAGTGAAGATCATGCCCTGTGTGATAGGTGTAACTGTCCATACGATAGGGTTACAGGGAGGCATCTACATACAGGGAGCAATCTCTGTAGTGACCTCTTTGAAGAGTGTATAATGAATATTAATTATTGAGGAAGATTACAGATTTAAACAGAATAAAAAGTTTATGATATAATTACGGCTAGTTATTCTATGAGTTATACTCAAGTATCATACGCCTCCAATGCAAGTTATATTATAATAATTGCTATCTATTAAGCTTAAACGATCTCTATTTCTTTTCTATTGAACGATCTGTAAATGTATGCATGATACATGCAATATAGTCCTGCTTATGATACTCATTATTATTGGCTCATTGGATATACCTGTAGAATGGTGCAATATCTCTAACAATCTTTAATTATCATTCTTACTGCTAACTAATTATTCATTGTTCATCAAAAATTCATCCAACCCATCTATCTATCCCATCTTATCCTATTATAGCCTCTACCATCCTTGCTACTTGAACGCTCTCCTTAACATTATGGGTTCTAATTATATCTACACCATTCATGATGCAGATAGCCTCTACTGCTATGGAACCATATAACCTATCCTCAGGTTTATCCAAGGCTAGAACCTTGCCTATGAAAGACTTTCTAGATGGAGATACGCATACCTCTCTGCCTAATACTTTAAACTCCCTTAACCTCCTTACCACTTCCAGATCCCGCTCGAGCCATGTGATACCCTCAAGCCTTGTGAAGAACTCATGCCTCCCATGCTCCCTGAAGAACCCTATGGCAGGATCTACTATTATCCTACTCTCTTCTATGCCAGAGTTAACAGCAATACCTATACTCTCCCTCAGGAGTTCAAGCGTTGTTGCTATAGCATCGCCTTGCACTACATGCCTTGAATATGCAGATACTATCACTGAGGCTGAGTATTCTTTAACGGTTCTAGCCATATCTGGATCATACTTTAGGCCAGTGACATCATTTACTATGGTAGCACCAGTATTAAGAGCGGCATCTGCAGCCCTTGCCCTAGGAGTATCTACAGAGATTGGTAGAGTACAACTATCCTTTATAACCTTGATAGCATACTTGAGCCTTGCTACCTCCTCCTCAATAGATACTACAGTATCTAGATAAGGTGCTGTGGACATTGCGCCAACATCTATCATGCTTGCCCCATGCTCCTCCATGCTCGCTACTGTCCTTGCTATATCCTCCTCTCTAACCTTAACCGAACCCTTGTAGAACGACTCTGGGCTAACATTAACTATACCCATTATCCTTACCATCTATACCAACCTTATTCATTACTTCATTAAACCATTTTATCACTCTTACATATTTACCTGTATGTGGAGTGGGAGGAGTGGGCTGGATGGTATGAGAGGATAAAGGATGCATTGAACTACAGTATAGTCGATGATAGCAGTGCAGCAACCCTACTCTCGACCTTGATAAAGTATAGAGCGTTGGATCTAGCAAGGTTAAGAGCATTGATAGAGGATAAGGATGTTATCGTGTTTGGTGCTGGTCCATCTCTGCTTGATACTGTAAGCAGGATCTGCTCAGATCCATCCTTACAGATCAGGATAAGAGAGAGGTTTGTATTCATAGCTGCTGATGGTGTATGTAGAGCACTAATAGAGCATGGTATAAGGCCAGATATAGTAGTTACAGATCTTGATGGTGATCATGGATATCTCTTATGCTCAGATACCATAGGCTCTATAATGGTTGTGCATGCACATGGTGATAACATAAACCTACTCAAGTTCATGGTACCAAGGTTAAGGAATATCATAGGTACTACACAGGTTAGACCATTGCATAATGTGTATAACTTTGGTGGATTCACAGATGGGGATAGAGCAGTGTTCATTGCCGATGCATTTAATGCAAGGAGTATAACCTTAGCAGGTATGGACCTTTGTGGGGAGATAGGTCAGTACTCTAAACCTAGTGTAAACAGAAGTGTAAAGGTTGTGAAGATGAGGTTTGCACAGCAACTACTAGAGCATCTAGCAAGGTCTAATACAAGAGCAAGGTTGTACAACCTCTCACCTAGCAGGATAGGGGGCTTCATAAATATTGCGTATGAGGACCTCCCTCAACAAATAAAAGATTAGTGGTGGTAGGAATCAATTTATTACACTCCTGAGAAGAATAGGTAGAGGTTTAATCAAGTATGTACTCTGATGATGAGATAAAGAGATTTGCTATGCTAAGGGAGTGGATAGTGAAACATATAGAAGAGAAGGAGGAGGAGTTAGAGAGGTTAAGGGAGATGCTTACAGTTGTTGATAATATGCTCAAGCAGGTAAGCTTCAAGCCAGCAGGGATGCTCCAGAAGGAGGAGAGGGTAGGGATAGGAGTAGGGGTAGAAGCAAAGCCAGTAGAGAAGGCTGTAGTAGAAGCTAGGGCTGAGGTAAGAGAAGCTATGGAGAAGGAGAAGATGATGGTTGAAGGCGAGTACACTGAGGTTAGGCAGTTGAAGACCAAGGATGGTATACTCTTAGCAAATGCATACATAGCAAGTGATGCTATAAGTATAGTGCCTGCAAGTGATGTAAGGCTTAATGCTAATACACCTCCATTCCAATCGTTCTTCATAAACAGGATACTGAAGGAGATGAAGAGCAGGGATGAGGAGAGGGTCAAGAAAGGTGAGATAAGGGAGGAGCTGGTACTTGATTACAGCATAGATCTTGATGAGGAGAAGAACATAAAGAGGATACTAATAAGGAACTATAGGGATAAGGATAGGCTCACTGAGTTGATAAGCTCATCAACGTGGGTACTCACAAGGATGCTGGAGAAGGTAAGGTAATAAAGTAAAAAGATAAGATGGATGGTATAGTATAGTATAGTATATACGTCTAAAAGGCCTCATATCAACTAAAATATAGGTAGTGTTGGGTTGATTGTATGGATAAGATAGTTGTGCTTGACTTTGGTTCGCAGTACGCCCATCTTATATGTAGAAGGGTAAGGGAGCAGGGCGTGTATGCTGAATTGTTACCTTACAACATAGATGCTGATATACTAGCAGGTATTGACCCAAAGGGTATAATATTCTCAGGTGGACCAGCAAGTGTGTATGAGGATAATGCTCCATTATGCGATAAAAGGATACTCACCCTAGGTATACCAATACTAGGGATATGCTATGGGCATCAGATGCTTGTGCATATGCTTGGTGGTGTTGTAAAGAGGGCAAAGAGGGAGTATGGTAGTTCTGAACTCATAATAGATGATGGTAGAGACCTCTTCATGGGCATAAAGCCAAGGATAAGGTGCTGGATGAGCCATGGGGATGCTGCTGAGAGACTCCCTGAAGGGTTTGAGGTCATTGCACATACGGAGAGTTCTTTTGCTGCAGCAGTAGCGTATAGGGCAAGGAAGATCTATGGTTTACAATTCCATCCAGAGGTTGCACATACAGAGTATGGTAGTGATATACTGAGAAACTTTGCTGTAGGGATATGCAATGCTAGGCAGGAGTGGAGTATGAGCAACTTTGTGGATAATGTAGTTAAGGATATAAGGAGTAAGGTTAAGAAGGGTGAGAGGGTCCTTGCTGCAGTGAGTGGAGGGATAGACTCTACAGTTACAGCACTACTAGTGCACAAGGCAATAGGGGATAGGCTAACATGCATATTCATCAACCATGGTCTGCTAAGAGAGGGTGAAGAGGATGAGGTAATCGATATGTTCAACGCTTTAGGTATAAGACCCATCTATGTAGATGCAAAAGAGAGGTTCCTTACAAGGCTAAAGGATGTTGAAGAGCCAGAGGCAAAGAGGCTTATCATAGGCGAGGAGTTTGCTAGAGTCTTTGAGGATGCAGTTAGAGAGCATGGTCCATTCCACTGGCTAGCTCAAGGCACATTATACCCAGATGTTATAGAGAGCGGGGTATCTGTATCTAGAGAGGCTGCAACGATAAAGTCGCATCATAACGTTGCTGGCCTCCCTAAATGGTTGAACCTTAAGGTCCTTGAACCGTTAAGGCAACTCTACAAGGATGAGGTTAGGCAGGTAGCAAGACTGCTGGGGGTACCAGAGCAGATGGTGAAGAGGCATCCATTCCCAGGCCCAGGACTTGCTGTTAGGATAATAGGCAAGGTTACTGAGGAGAAGTTAAGGATATGCAAGAGAGCAAGCAGGATAGTTGAGGAGGAACTTGTCAGAGCAGGGCTGTATGATAAGGTATGGCAGGCATTCGCAATAGTAGGAGATGATAGAGCAGTAGGAGTTCTAGGTGATGGTAGGGTGTATGGGCATATAGTGAGCATAAGGGTTGTAGAGTCTGTGGATGCGATGACTGCAGACTGGGCGAAGTTGCCCTATGAACTCCTAGCAAGGATAAGCAACAGGATAACCAATGAGGTTGAAGGGGTGACATGGGTAACATATACGATATCTAGCAAGCCACCAGCAACCATAGAGCCACAATAAGCATATGAGATAATGAGTCTGGGATTAGTTACCCTTCTAGGACTAAAGTAGACCACTACGTTGTGCTGAATTTAGTTACCATTATTTAACACTAACATAATCTATCTCTATCTATCTCTAACTATCTCTATCTATCTCTAACGCTATTGTTATTCTATGGCTGGTCTACTCTCTATACATATGCTTTATAAAACACAGCACATCGTCTAATGCTGGTACCCTTGCATTCCCAACATAGTATGCTGCAGATGCATTTGCAAATAATAACCTTATATGATCATCCATGCCATATAGGTAGCCCAGTATATCTGCAGCATCCCACACATCCCCCGCCCCAGTAGCTATCATTGCATCAACCTTGAATGCTCTAACCCCCTCATGGTCCTTGCCATCAGAGGTTGCTGAGAATATAGGTGTGTGAAGATCAACCTGTATGGCAAGTGTAGATGCTATATCTCTGCAGAGTCTAGCAACATCATCCATTGAGTAGTTGTATGGGAGTGGTTCAAGCATCAGAGCATTAGCAATTATCCTAGCCTCATTCTCATTTATGCTTAGTACATCTGGCCTGAACCTTCCTTCAAGAATAGCATCTACGAACTCCTTACCCCTATAGCCTAGATCTGCTGGGTCTAAGAAGTGTAATGCACTATTAGTATTGAATACTCTCTCTGTTAATTCTGTACCCTTTAAGTTACTTGCCCAGTTCACCACCGCTATACATGATGCACTATCCAGCATATGCTCAAGACCCTTAAGCCTATCTGCACCAAAGTATGCGTTGTCACCAACATCACTAAGCATTACATTTGCTACCCTTCCTGAATCAGAGAACTCTAAAGCTAGGGTATAACCTTGCCTCCCTTCTAGTATGATTAGGTCTACATTGCTTAGACCTTTGAATGTATGCTCAAGTATGCCCTTACCATAATCATCCGCAATGGTTATCAACCTACACCTAGCACCTAACATGGCTATGGCATATGCAAGGTTTACACCATTACCTCCCTTCATCTCAATCTGCTCAATACTCCTTATACTACCTCCTCCTGCTTCAATCTTGCCCTTCATCATTGAGAGTAGAACCTCTGGAGAGATGACTAGCCTAACTATCCTGTCTATGAAGAAATCATGCATTACGACTGTATAGCCTATATCCTTATTAGAATAGAGGATATCTCTTAAGACATCTATACCATTCACTCTCATGATAGATAATGAAATAAAAATAATAATTATATATTATTATTATTTTTATTTTTATTTATGTTGATTCAATAATGCTTATACAACTACTCTACTCCATACCGCCCATACCTTCGCCGCCAGCGCCCTCCTCACCTTCATGACCCTTGCCTCCCTTGGGCATCTCAGCCTTCGATGCTGCTATAACATCATCTATACGCAATATCATTACCGCTGCCTCAGTAGCAGCCTTCATTATCTGTGACTTGACAACAGCAGGCTCGAGAACCTCCAACTTGTACATGTCTGCTACCTGTGTATTCTTTACATCTACACCAGTCCACTTTGAACCCTTGTTCTGCTTAGATCTCAACTCAGTCATGGTATCTATAGGATCCATGCCAGCATTCTCTGCCAGTGTCAATGGTATAGTCTCTAGGGCTTCAGCGAACTTTACCGCTGCTAGTTGCTCTCTTCCTGGTAGGGTACTTGCCCATGACCTTAACTCCTTCGCTATGTAAGCCTCTATACTACCCCCTCCAGCCACTATTGCAGGGTTCTCAACAACATCCTTCACAACCATTATAGCATCATGTACACTTCTATCTGCCTCATCAACTACCCTCTGAGACCC
>JBKBIE010000016.1:0-27915 GCA_046299465.1 Candidatus Nitrosocaldus sp. | reverse complement strand
CTAGTGGTCTTATCTTAGGGTTAATGGAAATAGTATATCTCTTCTAGAATCTCTTTTGCTTTAGGCCATCTACTAATAGTTGTGTGGGCGGTCTGATCTTGGCTAATTGCGGGTAATCATTTAAAGATATCCTTTTTACATCATTTAATTTTACGGTTTTAAGCCATAACTCCTTTAAGATATCGTTCCTGGGTATTATCTTACTCCCTTTCTGTATTACTCCAATAAGCATTGGCTTATTATCTAACCATGAATAATCTGCCCCTACAAACGCACCAGTCCTGCAGCAATCATGAAGCAGTTGCAATGCTCTCTTGCCCGTCTTGTCATAATCGTCAGGGCTTGGAATATGGCAATAAGATATGGCAATCAAGGATTCATCTAGCAACCTTTGTATGGCTCGTTTATCTTCCTTTAGGTTATGCCTAATGAAGATTAGTGTATCCATAGTAAGAGTTACTCACCTAAGGTTATGCATAAATACTCTTATGTAACTCACATGCATAAATATCTGCTAATAGGCAACAAAAGAACATAAAGAACATAAAGAATGTAAAGAATGTAACCTGCTTATCTATAATCTATTGTTACGTATAGTCCCACAACTTGTTTATTATTGCAGGAATATAATTAAAAGTTGTATACCTGTGCTCCTATACTCTTCCTCCAATCAGCCTTTATCCCTGGCTTACCAGCAAGCCTCTGCAGATAGTTGTATGCTGATATAGCTGCTTTGGCACCTTCTCCAGCAGCAACTATCACCTGTTTGTAAGGCACGCTAGTAGCATCACCAGCAGCAAATATGCCCTTGTATGATGTCTCACAATACTCATTAACCTCTATCTCACCCCTCTGATTAACCCTTACTAGATGCTTGACAAACTCAATATACACTTTATAGCCCATCTCAACAAATAGGCAATCAACATCTAACCTCTTGTCTCCAGATTGGTCTCTTACAGTTATACTCTTCAGCCTCTCATCCCCATCTAGGGCAATAACCTCGCTGTTTGGTACATACTCTATGTTATCCTTGCTCTCTAGTGCTGTGATCATCTCTTTATCTCCAGCCATCTTGCTGGTTCTGTATATAACGTATACCTTCCTTGCAAACCTGCTAAGTAGAAGTGCTGATTCTACAAGGTAGTTGCCAACCCCAGTTGTAGCAACAACCCTACCTTGATAGAATGGTGCCTCAGACTTGGTAGCATATGTAAGACCTCTACCTAGAAACCTCCTCTCCCCTTCAACACCAAGTTCCCTTGGCACCTTGCCTAGAGCAAGTATAAGTGCTTTGCATGCATACTCCCTCTCATTGCTTATAACCTTGAATCCATCATCTATCGCATCTACCTTCTCAACCCTCTCATACCTTATCTTACCACCAAATGTAAGTACCTGTTGCTCTAACGTTCTAGCAAGTAACTCCCCACTGGTTAGTATTAACCCAGGATAGTTCTCAAGCCTAGGAATTAGGTTGAGTTGCCCTCCAAGGTCTTGAGAGAGTACTAGAACATCCGAGCCCTGTCTTGCTATGAATAATGCTGCAGATAATCCAGCTATACCCCCACCAACTACTATTATATCGTGGTGCATATATGCATTCTCTCACTTGCCTATTTAAATAGTGCCCTATTATATCATAAATGATAAATGTTTCTCATCTGATTTGGTTTTTATTACCATAATAGATACCCCTCTTCATGAACAGTATCATGAAGATGCTCCATGATATATGCACGAATGTTAGGAGTAGGGTTAACACAATGAGCAGAGAAGAGGCAGGAATATCCTTGGCAAGGGGTGCTGGAGGTGATATAACAAAGAAGATAGATAAGGTTGGTGAGGATGCTGCATTAGAGGTGGTTAGGAGATATGGTATCGATTGCATAGTTGTGAGCGAGGAGGCAGGAGTTGTATACAGCAACTCTAAGAGGGGAGAGGATGATGGTGATGATGTAAGCGATGTTAAAGATGGTAACGGTATGTGTTTCATTGCGCTAGATGCTATAGATGGCACAACCAACGCAGTGAGAGGTATACCATTCTACTCCTGCTCTGTAGCATATGCAGTATCAGATAGGTTAAGGAGTGTCACACATGCAGCAGTCATGGACCTTACAAGTGGTGATATATACTATGCTGTGAAGGGTTATGGAGCATACATGAATGGCTCAAGGATAAAGACTCTAGATGTAAGTAGTGATAAGGCTGGCTATGTAATAGGTGTGAACCTCTCTGGGATAAGCATAGATAAACTCAATAGGATGGGTAGAATACTTGCTATGACCAATCATATAAGGCAGCTCGGCTCTAACGCACTAGAGATGTGCCTACTCGCTAGAGGTTTGCTAGATGCGTACATAGATGTTAGAGGGAAGATAAGGGTTACAGATATAGCTGCTGCGTATCTAATAGTTATTGAGGCTGGAGGTATAGTTGTAGATGAGCATTGTAAGGTACTAGATGCACCATTGAACCTTGATGCTAGGTTATCATTCATAGCATCTGCAAATGAGTATATACTCAACTACATATTCAGTAGTATAGCCTCTGCATGATCTACTCCTAATAATAAATAATAGACTCGATCCCATTATATAAAGAAGGAAGAGGAGATGGGTATGAGGCATCGTCTAGGGATAACCATAATAATGGTACTCCTAGCACTGGGCTCACTCTACAATATTCTTGTTGGTATACTTACGCTGAGTGAGTACTATGCAAGTGAACTGTTCGCAGCAGCAGGTACTGGAGCAGCGATCAAGTTTGCCCTAGCCTCATTTGCATCTACACTGATCTATGGTTTGTATAAGAGGAGAGGCTGGGCGCTCTTCTTCTCAATAGTATTCATGTGCTTCGGTATATTAGACTCTACATGGACACTATACACCCAGATCATCCTAGGCTATCCTTACATAGTTGCAATAGCATCAATAGTATCATTCTCCCTGGGCTTATACTACCTTAGCAGGGGGAGTGTTAGGGAAGAGTTCTACCAATAAATAGGAGCGAGGTGTAATTATACTGTACCTGCATGAGAAGGGGAAGGGACTTTGGTTCTCTATGGGTTTGGAGGGAGAAGAGTGTTAGAGATGGGCTTGGATGGTACTACTCTGTAGCAACTAACACCATGCCAGCAAAGTACCTCATATGCAAGAGGGTTGCTGTCAACCCTAGCATAGATGGTATGGATATGGATGGTCTCTTGAAGGAGTACGATACTGCATTGGAACGATTCCTTAGGTTATGGTCCTCTGTTAGGAGTAGGAGTATCATGATCAAGGATGTACCTATAGCAGAGACCAACCTACTTGACCTTCTCACCTCAATTGTAAGGAGATATCTTAGGGCATGTAACTTCTGCAGATGGCAGTGCAAGGTTGATAGGCTTGCTGGGGGTAAGTTGGGAGCATGTAAGTTAGAGGCTGAGAGCAGAGTAAGTACTTTCTTCCATCACCGAGGAGAGGAGATTGTATTCAGAGGCAGCAAAGGTTCTGGTACAATATTCTTTACCAGTTGCAATATGAGATGTGCTTTCTGTCAGAATGGAGATATAAGCACTGATAGGTTCAATGGGAGTATAGTAACACCATATATGATAGCATTGATGGCATACAAGTTGAGGCTTGAAGGATGCCATAACATAAACTGGGTAGGTGGTGAACCAACAATACACCTGCATAGCATAGTTGAGGCTATACGTGAGATGAGTAGGTTCACAGTTAACAGGTCAAGGGATTGCGAGGGAGAGTTGTTCATGATAAGGAGCATAAACGCAGATATGCCATATGAGTATGCTAAGAGCATTAGCAATGCTTTCTATGCAGATGAGTTCAATGTACCCCAGTTATGGAACTCGAACTTCTTC
Source organism: Candidatus Nitrosocaldus sp. (assembly GCA_046299465.1). Lineage (GTDB taxonomy): Archaea > Thermoproteota > Nitrososphaeria > Nitrososphaerales > Nitrosocaldaceae > Nitrosocaldus. The sequence continues at coordinate 24,044 of JBKBIE010000016.1, read as the reverse complement.
ACGAGCAAGGAGGCACTAAACGTGCTTAGATGCCTTATGGATGTATGGTTACCAGACCTGAAGTTTGGTTCTAATAGATGCTCGTTGAGGCTTGCAAGGACACCATGGTACTGGGAGACTGTAACCAATAACATAAAGCAGGTTCACTACTGGAATGAGGATATGGTTATAAGACATCTCATAATGCCTGGACATGTTGAATGTTGCACAAAACCAGTTCTAGAATGGGTTGCAGATAACATGCCAGGAGTGCTAATCAATATAATGGATCAGTATAGGCCAGAGAACTACTGTGATCCATACTCGCCAAACTATGATCCAGCATACAAGGATATGGCTAGGTATCCAAGCATGCAAGAGATAGACGAGGCTTACAGGTATGCAAAGGATCTGAACCTGAACTTTGAGATAATAACATTTGAGAAGCATATTAGATGATTGTTAATATAATAAAGCGAGTCTTATTGTTATTGAACATGCCTTCTATCCATTATACTCCTTTGTATTCCTTTATCCTCTTAACCAACTCATCTATATCTATTCCGTATCTGAACTCTTTACCATATGCTTTACCATCAACTATCTTGTATATACCAACACTACCCATTATAAGTAATCTCCTTGGAATGGATCCAATTCTCCCTTCTCTTCCCTTGCTATAAATACAAGAATTCTATCTCCAGGGGCTAAACCATGCAACTCACTAGGCTATGTTCTAAATCTTATCTCCTTCTCATCATAATAACCTGTAATATCATGTTCGACCTCTATAGCTACACTATTAAGTGACATGACTAGATTAGGAGTTAACCTTTCAGATATCCCTCCAAAGTCCTTTATCTTACACAATATTATATGATTTGCTATCCTTGCAGTATAATCGAATGGAACGGCTTACCTTCACCTGTGCTATTTAGTATAGCCTCCCTAGAATGGGTCTTTCTCCAATAATCGAGTGATCTCCACTTAAGAGATATCTCTTTGTTGCCAGTATGATCCCACGTCTTTCTCCAATAATCGAGTGATCTCCACTCCTCTAACGACGGACTATTATTATCTACCCTATCAGTAGCGTTATGATTCCCAAAGGTACCACTTATATATGCTATAGCCAGTACTGTTAGAGTAATACTTATTATTAAAGTCACAAGTTTCTTATTTGCTGTCATCTTGTTCACCCATATATCCTACTAAGTTCAGTACTATCAGTAGGCTTTACAGAGTTTCTACTATCGCAATGATGATTAACGTACATAACAGACTCTGAAGGGCTACAGTACGTGAGAGAATACTACCCAATGTTTGTTGCATATACCCAGTTATTACAGTACTGTCCACCTATCCTATTCAATGTAAATCTAGATGGTTGGTTATTCCAGTCATTCCTTGCTATATCCAGTTGGTTTACTGCTCTATTAACCTGATTAGTATTTCCATTTATCCGAAGATAACTTAAACTATACGTATCATAACACAGGTTTACTGTAGTACCTTCCCATCTCCTTTGTGCATAATGGAAAGCGTCTGTATTCTGTAGATCAATAGGCAATGATAATGATGCCATTGCTACTGCTATCATTATTGTTATTATTGTCTTCATTAAATATATACTTTCATAGTAAAGATAAGAGTCTTTTGGTCATTTTTACAAAATAGTCCAATATATTGAGAGTATAATATTGTAATGTATTCTCGACCATTCATTCTACTCTATCGAGAGTATACTTGTTACACTCTTTATATCAAATGTATGATCAGATCTTATCCATGCCTCCTCTACTAAATACCTTAACGCTATAGATATGGAATGTTCATCTATCATTATAACATCATTGCTTGAGAAGAACCTTATCAATGCTAATGCAGATGCTAGTTGGAGCGTCTTCTTCTCTAGCCTTACAGAGAATGGCACCCTAACCCTATCACTATCATGTACACCATCCCCAATACACTCTATTATGACATCAACAGCATCCCTTATCCTATCCACTACATTGTCATCAACCATGATCTGTTTTGGTTTAAAGTCTCTATTATTATAGCCTCTCTGTATAGCATACACGAGAGTGAGGTGATCCCTTATCATGCTTGCTGTACAAGCCATCCTCTCTTGTAATGTACCTTTCATAAGACTACTCTGCCTCCTTGCAAGTTCGCCATATCTATCCTTGGTTAAGATATGTAGTCTACAGAGCATTCTATCCTCAACTGCTCTAAAGTTCGGATCCCTTATGGTAGGCTCATATATGTTACCATTACTGTATACTGATCTGCTGTACACTGTTGTATTGTAGTTCACAGAGAAGAACGATGTGAACCTGTATGGCCTTATACTGTACGATTTGGTCTCATATCTTATAACACCTCTCTCCATCGCAATCTTCAATGGTTCAACCATGCCTTTATACCTGAACCAGTCATTGAACTCAGTGATTATGAAGTTAACAGATCTACCCTCATATGCTTCTCCTATAGCAATGAACTTTGCTGGTGTCATACCCCCACAGTATCTATTCATACCAGGAAGGCCATGCGCTGGCACTCCGTTCTCAGAGCCTATTATGAGATCCTTTATAGCGAACGTCTTACCACTACCTGGGTCACCGAATAACGCAAGGTTGAAGCCAGTACTCATAACCTTGCTATGATTCTTCTCACTAACCACACTTGAATCCGTTAAAGAGTATTGTTGTGCAATAGCAAGCAAGGGATCAAGGTAGAGCGAGCCAAAGAGTTCTCTAAGATACCTTGCTATATATTCTGGCATAACATATTTACCAAACCTTAGTGTATCCTCATACCTCTCCTCAATCAACTCTGTAAGGTACGTTCTGAACTCCTCATCCATCCTCTTAACCTCATGCTCAAACTCCATGTATGCATCCCTTGTACTCAACCTTGGGATGTCTGTAAGATCAGTGAGTATATCTCTTATCAATGGCTTAACCTCTTCAAGTATGCTCCATACCATCATACGCCTTCCTCCATTCCGTTGCTCTGTATCAATACTTGTATTATACACAATTCGTAGCCCATCCCTTAACTCTAGGAGCATGTTTAGGGGATTGATTCTTTCACCATACACTTCGCTTGCTTTAGCCATAATACCTGTCAATGTATCAGCATCTATCTCTAGAATTGCCTTGAGTAGGGCATAACCCTTCCTTCCGTGGGTGTTGAGGAAGTTTGCGAGCTCCTTCCTTATGATATCCCATGAGCCTTTATGTTGGAGTATCCCATCACTGAATGTGTAATATTTACCCTTGAATACCATATTGCTATTGGCAGATGTTAATATCAATAGTGATTCTAACTGTTCATCCCTTAGAGTACTGGCTAGGGTCTCTACATCTATATCCCTGCTTGGAAGCCCCTCTTGCTCTAGGTATCTGATGATCTTAACTCTCTGTGCATAATTCTCTGGTCTCTCAATCCCTAGTAATCTCCTAAGTAGTATGATCCTCTCCCTTCTCTTCTCCTCTTCCTCATCCAGCATGGTGCCCATCGTATCTCTGATCATATCTATTGCAAGCAGAAATTGTTTAGATCGGTTACTCAACCACTAAGACATCATCATAGATGATCCTCTCTACTTATCATCATCTCTAACTATCTTCTTTGGTTGTTTGAAACCTTTCTCGCTCAATACAGTGTAGAGTTCTGGTACAGCAAAACAGAAGCCTATATGTGCACACTCTGAGTTACCATGATACCTGCAGTAGAGCATCCTATCATGTACTTCAACCTCCACTATCCTATCTATGAAGTGATCGTATATGAATATGAGGTTACCTTCAGCGCCTATGAACTTAAGGAACGGTCCATACCTTCTGAGATAATCATGGTACTCTATATACTCTAGGAGTATAGTCTTTGCTGCATTACTGAACGTTCTCCCTTCAAACCTCTTATCGCTCTTTATGAACTCCTCTATCCTCTTTGCCTCCTCCTCCTTCAATACTATCTGTGTATATCCTTTTCGCATGGTACAGTATAGTATAATCCTATAAATATACTTTATTTTTGGATAGTTCGGAATATTTAAATAGTACTATATTATCATAATTTCTATGAATAAGTTGGTACAAATGGAGTACAGTGAGAGATGTCCGTTCTGTAGGAGCAGTATACTCCACTCCATAGATAATGAAGTAGTATGCTCTAGATGTGGTGCGGTACTTGGGTACAGCAACGATAATACAATTCAGTACAAGAAGGGTATAGAGCCTAATCTATACAATACATTACATGTAGGTAGCGAAGTATACCCTGTTGACGGGAGCGGTAGATCCATGCGTTATTGTAATAGGAATATGTATCTCTCGAACTTCTCCAACCTCTGCGAGAGGCTCTCTCTCCCAAATTATATAGCATTAGAGTGTTGGATGTACTATAGCAAGTTACTTAAGAGTGTAAAGATGGGGGCTGCAGAACTTGCTATGCTTGTGGTATATACAGTATGCAAGAGGTGCTCACTGCCAAGGAATGAGGAGGAGATTAGTGATGCTATAGCACTTGTCTATTCGAGGAGATGCTTACCGACAATCGAGAAAGTGATCTCGAACTTTACAGATGAGATGTATAGATGTAAGGACCTTAGCCTGATCGAACTGTACATGCAGTTCCTTGATATGGATTGTAGGAGTAGAAGGAGGGCTAGGAAGGTTCTCTCTATCATCAAAGATATCAACCTGAAGAAGGTGATTGATGTTGCTTGTTGATCTAAACGTTGATGAGTTGAAGAATGTAGATCATGTGGTAACCCTCTCAACATACCCTATGGTAAGGAGTATTGCAGATACACTGAAGAAGAACCATGACGCATCATCCATACAGCCTATAGTTGTGGGAGAGGTTGGTGGTGAATACTACATACTTGATGGTTATGCTAGAGTACAAGCATGTAGGATTGCTAATGTGAAGAACATTAGAGCATATGTAATAAAACTTAAGAGCAAACAGGATGCACAGATATGGCATATAAGACTTAACGTAAGATCTACACTTAACATACTCAAACTGTATGAAGCAATTAAGAGCGATATAGATGATGAAGATTATCTATGGAGAAGGTATGGAATGGATCAGACTATGACAAGACTGTTGAGGAGGCTAGAACGGATAAAGGGTAAAGCATACACAAAGATATGCATGTATATGAATAGTATCCTTACTAGGTTCAATAGAGTTCCACCTATACCGTATTACATAATAGTGTTAATATCTGAACTTGAGGATGAGGAGTTACAGGAGAAGGCTGTTGATTTTGCATTCATAAATATAGATGATAACGAGGATGTATTCTCATTCCAAGATTATGATAGGATGTTAACATTCATAAAGATGCTTAGATCTTCTTATAGAAGATCTTGTAATCGATATATTGGTAGTAAAGATATTGATAACAGAGCTGTGAGTACTGAAGTTAATAGTAATAGTAATAGAAATGGTAACAGAGCTGGTAAGGAAAGACATATCTTGCACTTTAGATGCACATGTGGAATATCATACTCTATAGATACCAAAAGTAAGACTGTAAACAGGATAGATGAGAGTGAGAATCTCATAGTCTTGAGGAATCTTGAGTGTAAGAAGCTTTACATTGTTCCAGAGGAAGTTATAGAATCACTTGAATTGAATGAGTATGAGCCTAGATGGTATATAGTTAATGTATCAGAGATCAACTCGTTAATGCAGTCATTGAAACGTAGTAAGGTAGCTATACTGATGAGAGATGGTTGATATGCAGGAATTAAAATGGAGATTCAGAAATAATTCTAGATTAGTTATGAAGATACTAACCTGTATAGGTAAGGATAGCAAGAGCAAGGAGGATCTCATAAAGTTATTTAACGATACGCACAAACTCATAGTTATAATAAATAGATTAAGAAGATATAACATACTTCGCTCTAGTATAGAGAATTCTATATGCAGATATTCATTAACACAGCTTGGAAGATGGTTACTTCTCTGCTATACATTAAGGGTAAGGCCAATACAACTAGTCATACTTGCATTGCTATACAACAATTATCATAGATCCATTACTCATAAGTTAGGATGGATAGTACCTCTGATAAAATATGAGATTACGAGAATATCACTTGATTACAAGGTATATGATGAAGAGTACGCTTGGAAGCAGGCTAAGACACTCTGCAAGAGAGGATTGTGTAGATATTATGGAAAGAATGGAATAGTATTGGAGCATTCTACATATATAATGCTCAAACAGTGGCACGATGATATTTATTCACTATACAGGTATGTTAAGTATATAGATCATTATGAAGGTCAAGTATGTATATGAAGTAAGGCCAGTAGACCTCTTCTCTTTTCCTGAAGAGAAGCAGAGGAGTATAGTTACTAATCGATTCTTATCACTATTGAACTGGTTAGATAGCACAATGACTATACACATAATCAAGGATCATCTACATATAAGTACAAAGGAGTTAAATATTACATTACCAACTATGAGAACATTCTTATTCAGTAATGAGCCTATGGAGCATATACTTACTGCTCTAGGTTATGAATACTCTAGGGTTATAGATACAAAGTTACAATCTCTAAGATACAAAGAAGTAAACGAGCGGTTTGACTATATAGTAGTTAATGGTAATGAGAGTAAATATGCAAGATGCTTCCTACTTTATAGATTGCCAACTAATGCAAATATAGCATGGATAGATGGTATTGCAAGATTGGCAGATGAGACAATTATAGATATTACGCCTATCAAACATGATATTGCACTGAGCAAGATGAAGAGATACTCAAACCTTATAAGGACTGCTTCTATGAGATATACATCGTTAGCATATAAGGCAGAGATTGCAGAGATGACAGTTCAAGCGCTAGAGAAGCATGAGACTAAACTCTTCAGTATATGCATAATACCGCTAATAACTGCTAATGATATAAAAGTATTAAATGAGAAGAGTAAGAGGTTCATGAGAGAAGTGAAGCAGTACACATCACTAGACCCTATGATTGGAAGACAATTGGCCCTTTTGAATGGCAATGTAAGGCATATAATAGTTGAGCTTGGCAGTATGAGTATACTCTATCCATTTGTGAGCAATGACATGCTTGAGGTACCAAATGGGATAATGCTTGGGATAAATCTTAGCACAGATGCACCAGTCATCTACGATTACTCATTGAGAAATAATTATAATGTGATAATACTTGCATCTTCAGGCTCTGGAAAGTCTATGACAGCAAAGATCATGCTTAACAGGTTGCTAGAGAAGATCCCTGACTCATATGCTTTTATAATAGACCCTCAAGGCGAATATGCTAGGATTGCAGAGTACATGAAGTTTGATCTTATAGATGTTGCTAATAACAGTAATCTAGGTCTCGATCCACTAAGATTGTTTGATGCAACTACTGCAAGTGATGTTATATCAGATATAGTGATGGCACCATTATTGGTAAGGAAGGAGATAGCCACAAATACTAGTAAGGCAAAAGATATATTCTCACTCTATGAGATGCTAAGTGAGGAGGCAAAACGCTACCTTATAGATGTAGTAAGTAACCATGCAAATATATTCAGAGGCGAGAGGAGTGGTATTGGTAGGAGAAGCATACTCTCGCTTAGGAGCATAAATTCTACAAGTAGCGTCTCTATTCTATTATTGCTAGCATTAGCAAAGGTATGGAATGAGATAAACTTACTTGAAAGTAATACTCTTAAGATCTTGATAGTAGATGAGGGATGGATGCTCTTCAACATACCTTCTGCAGCAAGATTCGTTAACCTTATTGCTAGGGTAGGGAGGAAGTTGAACGTTTTATTCATATTTATAACTCAGAGGCCAGAGGATGTTATAGCAAATGAGCATGGTAGAGCATTGCTTGATAATGCTGATACAAAGATACTGCTTAGAAATAACGAACTTGCTAGTGTAAAGATAGCAGAGGCATTGCAACTCTCGAGTAGAGAAAGGGAGATGCTTACAACATTCAATAGAGGGGAAGCATTACTGCTCACTGGGGGGTATAGGATAAGACTTCAGATAATCCCAGGTGAGAGAGAATTGAGATTATTCTCAACAGATCCAAATCAGCACCAGCACTATGATGTTACAGGTTAGTCTCTCCTTCTACCAACAATTATCTTATATGCAATGAATAAGGTTAGAGTAAGTACGCTTACGAATGTAACCTCCAATATGTAATTAGTCATGTCATACGTATAGCTAAACTTGTTACCCTCTTCCTTAATAACTTCTGTATATGCTCTACCTCCCCAGTCATTGTATACCTCTACCTTAGCACTATTGCCATGAAACGGTATTATGCATGTATCACTACAATACTTCTTTGGATCATAATATACTCCATCTATAACTATCCTTGATATAACTCCGAACTTCTCATCCATGCTAAATATAAGTTTACCATGAGTAAGTGTAATATCTTCTATCTTATTATCTTGATCCATGTTTATAATTACTATATAATTTCTATAGAAGGAGAAGGTATGTTCATTGTATACCTTTGTAACATCTCCAACGGTGATCTTTACCCTATAAGGGGTTAATGTATCAAGGGCTATATGTAACGGTATATCGAGTAGATCGTAGTTTGATAGTACATAGGGAGGGATATGATATGATGTATATCTTATATTTATACTAACACGACCGATACCATTGGCATAGTTATCCCTAGCATACATATCATCTAAAACCATCTCTGCAAACTTCTCATGATTACTATCGTTAATAACCTTCTTCATGATGTAATCGTGAAGGAGATTACCTACTGGTTGCAGCTCAACCTCTACTGGTATATCTTTGATGCTCCCATCGGATCCATATACAATCACATCAAGTATAGTAGAGAACTTGACTAGCGGATATACATAATCTGCACTTATAACCTCCAACCTATCGTATCCAGCAAAGTTTGTTGAATAAAGTTTTATATTTAATTTTATCATAGATAGTAGCAATTTAATATTATCATCATCCTCTATCAATGGAGAGAATACTATCTTACCATAGTCTTCATGCTCAAATATCAACGTACTTCTCTCTGCATTGAAGTTATGAGCATCTACATGAACTACTCTTGGATGCTCGATCAGAATCTCTTTATTAATTGTATTTACATTATACTCATAATGATTTATCTTACTCCTCCTCATAGGATATATATTTCCATCACTATCCATGCTACCATGGTAATGTAATGCAACAGCTATACTCTTGTTATACGACCATGGCATATCATCATTAAGCACAAGATATATGTAGTAATGATATACTGGCATGTACTTTACAAGGGTTATACCTATGCTAGTGTGTACTGTTGCTATAACCTTATCTATATTAATGAGTTTCAAAGTATATAGTACAGTATGGGTACCAAGCGAAGAGTTATTGGTATTGTATATAGTTATACCATCACCATATACAAGATCTAATGTTGAAGTATACTTATCATATATGAGCTTATGGTTGCACAATTCCTTTGAGCAGTTATATTCATATACGGGCATCATACCACCATATTCCCTCTCTACAATAACATGTAGAGAACCTATCCTCTCATTCTTGAACCCATAGTTAACTTTATGCAGAATGGCGATTGGATCTCCAATATAATATGTTCCATCCTTGTTTATTGCAACAAATCCATCATCATCTATTAGTTGATTCTTACTCAAGTGTGCTTCAAACATTGGATCCTTAACTGTAAACTTATGAGTAGTGCTCTTTGAGTATCTGAACTTAGCACATATTATATCTTCCCCTATAGGGGAACATATCACATGTATTATACTCTGCTGGAATCTAAGAGTATGAATACCTATACGTGCATCTGCACTTATCTCAACTACTCCAGAGGTATCTGTGCCGTATATAATAGCATCACCATCTACCTCTAGCCTGTATGAGTAGTCTATACATGATGACCCATCTGTAACATTATTGTAACCATGATACACATTATATGCAAATGCATCACCAGCATAGTAGGTACCATCAGGGTTCTGCCTAATACTACCATTGTAATATAACGGTGATACCTTGATCTCTGCATAAAGTTCACAACTGCCTATAATATATGATTGTATGTTATTAATGCAATAAAGAAGTGTAATTATAAGTGTAATTGCTGATAGGTATAATGCATACTGTCCTTTCTTGCTATACATCAGTAACATAATATGTATAATAAAAGAGCATCGCATGAATTATGAGTAATAGTACATATTATCCCTTTTACTATTTATTATCTTCTTCATCATCAACCCATATAGTTAGATCTATAACCTCGAAATTTGGATTGGGCAATCTTATATTATACATCTTCTCAACCAATTCCCTATTACTATCCCTATTACTTATCATCTCCTTCAAGAGTCTAGAATCTGTAAACTTGCTTATACCTCCACTCTCCTTCATCTGTTCTAACCAGTGGTAGAGGTTTGTTAACGGTCTCTTATCTTTACTTATATGCATGATATGTTCTCCAAATACTCTACCGAACAACTCCTCTTTGCCATGGAGTATGTTATCTGGCAATCTAAAGTATTCATTGGCTAACCTTGTAAGTGCTTCATAATCTCCCTTGTCATATAAACTCTTCACTGTATAGAACCATCTATTCACATCCTTAGCATCAACAACAGTAGTTGGTCTCAATGACGCATAGTATGCAATAGCACCCTCTATAAGAGAACCAGCAAAGTTCCTTACAATCTCCATTCCATGCTCTCTACCCTCATTGCTTGCTGTTGTGAATGTACTCCTTGCAACATTATCTGTGAACCTACTTATGCTTGGTATACTTAGAACCTCTGCAGCAGGTCTTATTGATGCTAGTAATCCTCCAAGTGTACCTGCACCAAACCCTTCCATTGCTGTTCTCCCTATAGTCTTTATTGCTGGGGTGCTCATGGCTGCTCTTGCAAGTTCTAGTGTTGTTGGGGCCCTACCAAGTGTAGACTCTAGGCCAGAGGCTATAGTACTAATCCCTGCTACTGTTCCTCTTGCTGCACCTGCTATCGAGCCACCAGCCAACAGTATCCCAGATACCCCTGCGCCAGTAACCCATGCGCTTAGTGTTGTGACCAATGAGCCAAGGGTTGGTGCTAGAAGTGTTGGAAAGTAAACAGCAAGGGATGCTATTGCAACACTAGCTATCCATAACTGCAGTGGTTCAAGATCAGCACCAATAACATATGCATAGCCAGCAGTTATTGTAAGGCTTGAAAGTATTGGCGCTATACTCAACCCTATTAGTGTGTTGATGAGCATATCGCTTATCCTTTTCAAGAATGGTATAAGTGATATCATAAGTATGAGGGGTAAACCTATTATTAACACTGCTGTAAGTACAAGTCTTATAGTGCCTATAAGGTAGAGGCTGATCATAAGCATCAGCGCTATGAATGATTTGAATGCTCCCATGAACACATCTACAAATAAACGTTCAGATAATTTTGTAGGATCAAGAAGTTCCATGGGATCTGGCATGCTAGGAGCACTTATTGCTGATATATTCTCCCATACCCATCTAACTTTCTCACTTGCCCTCATGGGGTCATCTGGACTCAATATGTATAGACTGAATTCTTCTATGCTATATGCTATAGGATCCCAGAATAGTGGAAATGCGAAGAGAAGTATTATGAATAGAGCGCTCTTGGATACCATGGAGTATGCTGTGTACTTTGGTAATATAGCAAAGTTCTCAAGCATTAATGATATCCCAGCAAGTATTAGAATAATTACTAGAAGATAGAGCGAAGTGTCTCTGAAGAATGTATACATCTCTATATTATTACTATCAGTGTAGAACTTTGGTACAGTCACTGCTATATCAACGAACGTGCTGCCTATTGTATTGACTATACCAACACTCAATGCTATCAATGCTATGATAGCAAATATTGCTATAACAGTTAATAGTCCAGCGCTTAATCCAAATACCATATATGGTCACATCCATTAATTACATGCTTCAATAGGTAGGTCTTACCACTATAACCCTTTCAAATAATGGTCTATTATAACCATCAACATATACTGTGAGAGGAGTCTTCATGGTATCCTTTAACGTTAATATCACATCCAGCTCACCGTTATGATCAGAGGTTATACTGGTAAGCATAACATCATCAACGTATATCCTTGCTAACCTATTCGCTATTGCCTTTCCATCTCTAGTAAGAAGCCTTAACCTTAATCTAACAGGGTTAAAGTTGAATACTAGTATGTTGTCATCATCAGCATAACCACCATTATTCATTTCAACATTAGCCTTCTTGCTCTTGCTCCTTCTTCCTATACCAATTCTATCAATTAAAGATGTTATGAGCATAATCTTATTGAGCAACGATGCTTTAGCAATATCCATGAATATCTCTATCAATGGTCTGACTCTATGCCTTATAACATAAAGTATTAGAGAATAGATCAGTTCATCCATGCTCACTGCTTTATATCTTATCATGGCTATTGGCAATGCTATTGCTATTGTTAGCATTGCTATTAGAATATCCTTGCTTGCTAAAGCTATCATCAGTGCTGATCCTACTATACCCATCTGTTTCATGCTTATCCTCCCAAGTAACGGGAAGTCGAATACAGGCTGTCTTAGGGGTTCTATATCATCAAACCATAATACCTCAACCATCACCTATAATATTAGTTAGATATATAACGCATGTAAACGATAAGATCCAAAATAAATGGATCTATTTGTTGTTGATGATGGTCTGAACCTTCTGTTTGATAGAGCAGCATATGCATGGAGCAGCCCTGTAACCATTGCTATGAATGCACTAGCCTCTATGTTTAACATCCTTAAGAATATGAATGGAAGGAATATTATGAACAGAACCTCTACAGCAATATGTATTACTAGTGCAGGGAGTAATCCAAACGCTTTAGCAAGAGATGCAAAGAACCTGTTCGTCTCATACGCTATATTCCTGCTTAGTATCGTGCTTAGTACATCACAGGTATATGCGATGATCCAGAAAACAAAGAAGAAGGTTGTTATCAATGGCTGCTCTATCCTTGGTAGTATAGCAAAGTATATCAGTACTAAAGCTATTGCTATAGCATCGATCTTCCTTATAGGTATCAGAGTTTGATCACCCCAGCTATTACTCCTATGGTTACTATTGCTCCACCAAAGTACCTTGTCAACATGAATATCATGCTAACCCTATCTACTAGCGTTCTAGGTATGTTACCTTGTGGACTGTCTATGCTAATCCCTGTTATCCATGCTGTTATCTCTGGCGCAGCAAAGATTATCAGCCCTGCTATGACAGCACTTATCACTATTCTTAACCATCTTACCCTCTCCTCTTCTGTTAATTCTCCTAACATCATAGATCAAATCGTGTATTTAAAAATACTAAATTGTATTATGAGGATGAACAACAAGAATTGGTATGAGTTGAAGCTATACCCAAACTTCAAGGATGGAGAAGAAGAGATGCTCAACCTACTCTATAGGGTTGATGAGTTTGCAGTATTCATACTACGCAAGGCTAATACAACAAGGATACTTGTAAGGGCTGATGATATCAATGCTATGCACTTTACAGGGATTACTGACGCTAAACTGGATAGACTTGAATGGAACCCCTCTCTACGCTATAAATTTACCCGTTACTACAGGATGAGAACACATTATGCATTACCTATAGTGCAAGAGATCAGACCAAGCATACTCTACAGCATACTAGAAGAGTTGGATAACAATGGTAATGGTGGTGTGGAGTGTATACTTGCATGTTATGCAAGATATAGGGATGAGTCATACTCAATAAGCAAGTGGATAATGAGCAAGGAGGGGAATGAGCATGCGATTGTAAAGGCATTGAAGAGTATATTTACACCTACTAGGGTTAGAAGTATAGAGAAGGTAAAGAGACTATCGCCATTGACAGAGAGTCTAGTTGATAAGGCTAGATGGAAGATGAGGCTCAAACACTTTCATACTGTGATAGCATTGGGAGCAGAAAGTACTAGAGCACTAGATATGCTTGAAGGAGCATTGCCATATGGATTGATAGCATACAAGAGTGAAGAGCGTAGTTATGAATCTGATCTATCTAGTATAGTTGAACGATCGTCCATGCTAAAGAGGTGCATACTAAGCGATATAGAACTTGCAAGTATAATAGCACTACCAAAGGATGCATCCATACTGAGGTTGCATACAGCAGATGCAAAGACATTCACAACAGGGCTTGTAGTAGATGCTGATACACTCTAAGACTCGATGCTAAGGAAGATGATAATCAGCAGTGATGAGATGGATATAATAGGGTTCGGCGATGATGGTAGGGCATATGGAATACTGAGCAAGGATAGGATACATACTGCAATATTTGGTGAGAGTGGAGCAGGAAAGTCTGAGACCATGAAGTTGTTGATCCTGCAGTGTATAAAGCGTAGGCAAGGGTTCATGCTTATAGATGCTCATGGTATGCTTGCAAGGGATATCCTTGCCCTTATGTCTAGAGAGTCGTGGAGGAATACAGTATATATAAATCCTGCTACCGCCATTTGGTTCAATAGAGCGGTTAGCATAAACCCATTAGCCTATAGAAGCGAGGAGGAGAAGAATATAGCATCCATGTCATTTCTGAATGCACTCAAGAACCTCTATGCCGATTCGTGGGGCGATAGACTCGAGACCATACTACGGAATGCAATTAATGTACTTTTGGATAACAGCAATGAGGTAACACTGAAGGATCTAAGATCATTCATAGTAAACTCTGAGTTCAGAGACTCCATACTAAGGAATGTTACAGATATTGATACACTACACTTCTGGTATGATATATTTGAGAAGAACTACAAGAAGGAGGCTGTTGGGGTAGTGTACAATAAACTCGATAAGATGCTATCTACACCTCTAGCAATGGTACTGCTTAACTCAAGATCTAGCATTAATATAGGACAGGCTATGAGGGAAGGAAGGTTCATACTCGTTGATCTTGCTGACATAGCATCTGATGATATAGTGGCGTTTCTAGGTTCACTGCTAATACACCTCGTATATGTTGAGGCTAAGATGGGGGTAAGATCATCCTCATCCAACTCCAAGGTCTTTAACCTGTTCATAGATGAGGCACATCTCTTCCCATCATTTGTTATAAGGGAGGTATTGAATACATTAAGGAAGTTCAATGTTAAGGTTACTATTGCAACTCAGAGCGTTAATGCTCTTCCAAGCAATGTAGCAGAGGAGATACCCTCACTATGTAGAACCGTACTCTGCTTCAAGTGCGATACTCCTACTGCTACATTATTCAAGGACCTTCTACCATTGAAGAAGGATGAACTACTATCATTATCGCTCCACAAGTTTGCTTTTTACTCACATGCATCCCCTCCAGTAACAGGAGTTGCGATGAGTAAGAGGATAACAGCAAGGGAATGTAACAATTGGCTAGATCTTGCAAGGTTAAGCGTTGAGATCTATGGCGATTATGTAGAATTGATGCAGCAATCACCTAAAATGAACTATAACAGTGTTAGGAGTATAAACAGGGATCTAAAGGAAGAGGCACGTAATCTTGTTAGAGGTAATAATAGTACTACATTTATAAGATTGAATGCAAAGAGTGAGTCCATATAAGTAATTAAGAATAGACGGTTATACATTTTTACTTACCATCATTGTAGTATAGATATGCATGATGGTCACAAAACTGCAATAAAATTCTTCAAACATACATCTAGCACGTACGATAGAGTTGTAAGGCTTACAACGTTTGGGCAGGATGCTGTGTGGAAGAGGGTTATGCTAGAGTTAGTCCCAGTAGGGGATTATACAGCGTTAGATCTTGCATGTGGCACAGGTATACTAACTCTCATGTTAAGGGATAAGGTCTCTCTGGTATATGGGCTGGATATAATATATGGTAGCCTACTCATAGCAGATAGAAAAGCAAAGAACCTCAACTACTCTAATGTGATACTGCTCAATGCTGTCGCAGAGTTAGTGCCACTGAAAGATGGTACAGTGGATGTAATAACAGCATCATACCTTGCAAAGTACTGTGATATAGAGAAGGTTGTTATGGAGTGTAAGAGACTGCTAAGGGATAATGGTATAGTTATAATTCATGACTTTACCTATCCAAATGGCATAATGCGTTATCTATGGCATGCATACTTTGTGATTTTAAGGTTAGTTAGAGTATTCATAAGTGAATGGGGACCAGTATTCAATGAACTTGATAAGGTCATAGTAGCAAGACAGAGTTGGGTTGATGAACTTCTTGATGCATTAAAGAGGCATGGATTCAAGGATATACGATGTATTAACCTTACATTCGATACAGCAGCAGTAGTCTATGCAAGGAAGTGCTAAGAGAGCGCATTATTATAATTAATTTATTTTTACTTATATTATTCATCACATTCTTACTCATACCATCTATCATACATTATACATCTTCTTCACTATTCAATCTTGATCTCGTTTATAACAGATCTAACACCTACTCTGTAATCTGGATACCTAAGCCTTAGATTCAGAACACTCTTAGCCTTCATGTTATTAGCCTTTACTGATGCTGTTAATGTATCTATCATATCACTACCAAGCAGTAGCCTTGCTAGCCATAGCGGTATAGTAGATGGTCTCTTGACTCCCAGAGTATCTGCAGTGTAGTATACAAAGTCCTTGAACCTGCACGGTTCATCATCACATACTATGAACCTCTCATTCCTTGCTCTATCAACTTCAGCCATCATTGCTAATGCTTCTACAGCATCATCAACATGGATGAAGCATCTGTAGTAATCCCCAGTGCCTGGGATAACGAATCCAAGCCTACCCCCCTTGATCAAACCTTTAACTAGGATGTTATTGAACCATCCACCATTACCATACACATCACCAAGTATTGCAATGCTTATGCTGAAACCATGGTCTCTGCTTGCATCCCAGAGTATCTTCTCTGCTTCACTCCTTAACCTAGTGAACCATGTCTCTGGCCTATATGGGCTATTCTCATCAACAACTGAGCCATGAATATCCCCAAAGACACCCATGCCCTGTGCATATACAACTCTACCTACTCTCATGGTTGCCATGGCATCTATAAGGTTTCTTAGGCCTCTGATATTCACATCGTACTGAGCCCTTCTATCCCTTATCAAGGGGTTTAGTGCAGCAAGGTGGAAGAGTACATCAACATCAATGCCATACAATACCTTCATCACCTTCTCTCTATCTGTTATATCAGCAACTATGCACTGCTTTGCTCCAATAGCCTTTAGGACTGGCATCTTATCATACCTCCTAACCAAGCATGTAACCTCATTTCCATCTCGCAAGAGCCTCCCAACAAGCCTGCTACCTATAAAACCAGATGCCCCAGTAACCAATGCTTTCATGATCATGAGAGTCTTTTAATATTAGAGGTAATATTAATGATTTCTTAGATTAGATATAGGGTACTGATATCAGTAAATAACTTTTTATTCCCCATCTCGTTATATATTATAATGCATGATGGTAGGTTGAACGAGTGGTTTGTACCAAAGTTTGGCCCTCTAAGGTTTAGAGTAGCGATAGGAATGCTCTTCCTTCCATACACTGGTATGTGTGTATCATTTACCGTTATAGGCTCTCTCTTGGCTGATGAGATCTTATGGGATAGGCTTACTGCTATAGTGCTAATCTATCTACTAGCATTGGGTGTATCTGCACATGCATTAGATAGCATAGGTTCTAAGCGTAAGCCATGGGGCAACGTATTCAGCAATAAAGCACTTGTAATTGTAGCAGTTGCAGCATTAGCAATCGCATATACCATAGGCATATACTATATAGTACTGTATGTACCCTTCCTTGCAATAATAGCGGTACTTGAAGGCTTCTTCCTTTTTGCATACAACCTCGAACTCTTCAATGGCAGGTTCCATAACAACCTCTTCTTCTCAATATCTTGGGGAGGCTTGCCATTGCTTGCTGGGTATGTTATGCAGACAAACAGTATATCCATACTTGCACTCATAGCATCTTCAGTAACAGCACTAGTAGCGTATGCCGAGATAAGGGTATCTAGACCATACAAGGAGTTGAAGCGCTCACAAGTGGGTAAGAAGGAGAAGATACTCATCTATGAGAGGATGCTAAAGTTACTGAGCATCGGTAGCATAGGGGTAGCATCATCCATGATTATATTAAGGGCGTTACTGTTATGACGGAGCAGGTATCAGTAAAGGTCTCTAATGGAGAGTTTGGCACTGCAATGCTTACAGCATTGAGGAGGCTTGAGGATATATCAGGGATAAAACTCTCAAAGGTAGAGAGGTTACTACTTGCAGAGGTTGGTACAGTGGAGCAGTTACTGAGCATATTAGTAGATACGCCTGTGAGCGTCAAGGTGTTGGAGCAGAAGGAGGATAGTAAGCACAATATTATAGAGAGGAGGGTTAACATACTCACTACAGACTATATACTTATGGATGCTGAGAGTAGGATAAGAATGGATGTGCTCCCAGAGGCAGTGGTACAGGATATAAGGGCTAGGAGGCTCGGGATAGGAAGCATAATAGTAAAGCATAGGCTTGAGACGTTCAGGAGGATAGTAGAGATAGGATGCTGTTATAGCAGTGAGCAAGGATATGGTCGTAAGTATAGAGATGCATCTACAATCTATAGACTGTACGAGATAGTTTATGCTGGTGTTGATGCCTTTACAATAAGGGAAGAGTTCAGCTCAGATGTTATAAGAAGATTTGCCTCACTAACGTAATCACTATAAGTGTATATTGCAGATTCAACCATATCACATCTTGCACTATCCACCTACCTCACTTAGCCCTTGCCCTTGTGATGAACCTATCCTTATCGATTATGAACCTCTCATGCACCGCTTCTCCAACCTTCTCATACTCATCATGAACATCAACATGGAATACAAGCCTTCTACCCTCTATGCTTACTAGCAATGCATGTACCCTAATACTCATGCCTAGAGGCGTTGGTGCTATATGCTTTGCATCTATCCTTACACCAACCGTATCCTCATCCTCCTTGAGATATGGTTTTACCATCTCCCTACATAGCCTCTCCATCGCCTCTACCATACTTGGTGTTGATAGCACCCTACCATCATTGCCAAGGAAGTCTATAACCATGCTATCATCAACCTTCACAACCCTCTCCATCTCTATACCTGTATGTAGCATACTGCTAGGCTAGTGCCATCTATATAATAAAACCTTTTTATTTCATTGGTGTGAATGTTATGATGGTGTGAATTTGGATGAATACATTCATACTCTACAAGGAGGGCAAGATGATAAGGAGGGTAGATATAATAGGAGAGGGGGTTGATGAGGACGATCCTATAGTTAGGGCATTGCTGAGTGTGGTTAGGACTAAGGGTGATAGCGTGATATTCAAGGATATAAGTGTTAATGCTAGAGAGGGGAAGTGAGTATGCATTACTTATAGAACATAATTTAACGTATAGCAAGTGGTGTTATATAGATATGGATATAATAGATTACTGGCATATGATAAAGCCAAAGATAGATGAAGGGATAGCAAGACTCCTCCCATTATTCATAGAGCGCATGCCTTCAGAGTATGCCAATGTGCTGAAGGAGAGTATAGAAGGGGGCAAGAGGGCTAGAGGTACTCTTACATGCCTTACATGCCAAGCATTAGGAGGAAGGCTTGAGGACGCATTGCCTAGAGCGGTTGCAATAGAGTATATACATGCTGCTACCCTCATACACGATGATTATGTAGACCTTGATACCGTGAGAAGGAGTAGACCAGCGATATGGACGCTTGAGGGCTCGAGAAGGGCAGTGCTCTTCGGAGATTTAATCCTCTCCTACATGATAAATATGATGAGTGATATGAGCAGGGATGATGCAAAGGCTGTTGCAGAGGCTATAGCAGCAGTTGCTCGAGGAGCCTTTCAAGAGCCATTGAACCCAATGCTCCTAGTAGATGAGATAACCTCTGGGAGGTTCCCCTCTGGCCTATACGATGTGATAATAAAGTTGAAGACTGGCGCATTGTTTGGCGCTGCTTCAAAGTTGGGCGCAATAGCAGCAAACAGGCTTGAGATGGGTGAGAGGGTCTATAACTACGGCTCTAGATGTGGAGAAGCATTCCAGATAGCAGATGATCTAAGGGAGGTGTTAAGGATAGTTGAGACTGGGAAGGCAAATGTACATAAGATAATAACGTTAGTGCCAGCATGCCTCTACTACTATAGCGACTCGATAAAGGAGATAATGGATATGATTATGGGTAGGCATATAGATATAGCAAGTATAGTGCTTGAACGCTGGGTACCATTGATAGAGCATATGAGCAATGATATAGATGTTAGGCTTAACCTTGCACTGAAAGAGATAGAGGATCTTGAGGATAATGAGTATGTTAGGATAATGAGACAGGCACCAAGGCATATGGTTAGGCTCATGCTTGAACAGAAGACTGTAGAGACATGAGATAAGATAAGATAAGATAAGATAAGATGAGATGAGATGAGATGAGATGAGATGATGAGATAAGATGAGATATATTGTGAGTATTGAGAGTAGCAGAAGGTGATCAAGTATGCGGTTTGCAATAATAGGTGCAGGGGTTGCAGGTAGTTTCTTGGCATCTTTACTTACTAGCAAAGGTTATAACGTTGAAGTCTTTGAGATGTATAGTAAGGAGAAGCACTTCCCTGTATGTGCATGGGGCACAAGCAGGCATATGCTTGAGCACTTCTGCAAGATGGTTGGGCTTAACCTCAACGATTACATACTTCATATAGGTAGTAGGCTTGATATATACCTGCAGAATGGTAAGCATGACCATCTTAAACTGATTGGATTAATAACATACGATAAGAGGAGATGGGAGCAGGATATGCTCAAGGGCATAAACGTGAACTATGGGGTAAGATGTACTCGTGATACCTTCCCTGTAAACAAGTATGATTATGTACTAGACTGTACAGGCTTCCATAGATCTATGCTCCCAAAACCTAGAGAAGATCTCACAATCCCAGTATGGGAGTACATGGTTGATAATCTGAGCAAGGATAGGGACTTTTATGTTATAGGCTACAGGAATGCAATGGGCTACTTCTGGCACTTCCCACTAGGCAATAGGAGGGCATTTGTAGGTTCTGGCGACTTTAAGAAGATCTACTATGGCATCAAGGAGTTCTTCCAAGAAGAGCCAGAAGCAAGGATACTCATGAGGATAGGCAGACCAGTAAGGCTTGCACCCCCTACTAGAATGGATCCTCTAACATATGGAAATGTTATAGGTGTTGGAGAGTCCATAGGCACTGTATTCCCAATCCTTGGTGAAGGGATAACACCATCACTCCAGTCAGCAGAGATACTCTATACACTAATGGTTGAGGGGGAGTACAGTCCAGAGGCATATAGGGCAATGATACATGAGAGGTTTGGTTACTACGATGATGTATACAAAGTTCTCCGCCTCAAGATGGATGGTAGGTTCAGCATGCTCAAGCACTCAAGGTTACTCTACAACATATATAGGCATATGAAGAGGGAAGAGGTAAGGTACGGGTTTGAGGTTAGTATGGACAAGTTTGTTAATCTTATTAACTCAATATGATTTATAGAATGGGTTTTATTCTATATTGTATTAGAATACTGGTACGGATATGTTCATAGTGGTTGCAGAGAAGGCTAGTGTTGCAGAGGCTATAAGGCATGCATCATCATCCAATGAGATAAAGGTTGCATGGGTTAGAGGACATATAATGGATATAGATCTACCGATAAACCTTAGAGCATGGAGGTTAAAGACCGTACAGGATATAATGGGAGTGAGGAGGTTCAGATATACTGTAAGGGATAAGGAGAGTTACACTAGGTTAAGCACTATATTCAGTAAGTGCAAGGATGATGATGTGTTGGTTATTGCTACAGATAATGATCACGAGGGTGAGTTGATAGGCTATGAGATACTTATGCTCTATAGGAAGGTGAAGGAAGGTGATAAAACTTACTATAGGATGAGGTTCAACTCAACAGATAGCAAGGAGATTCTAGATGCATGGAGTAGGCTAGAGGGTAGTCTTAACTGGAGATGGGTAAGCAAGGCTATGTTTAGGCATAAGTTCGATCTACTGAGTGGGGCATCATACACTAGGTTATTAACACTCAGTAGAAGAAGAAGAATAGATGTTGCCATTGACTATAATAGTAGCAACGGTAATAGTGCTAGCAGTAACAAGCGCATCAAGGGTAGACTCCACAATAGTAGTAAGGGTTTGATAAGTTGGGGTTCATGCCAGACACCAACCCTTAACTTCATAGTTGAGAGGGAGATGGAGATAGAGAACTTCAAGCCAGTCAACTATTGGTATATAGAAGCAGTGCTAGAGCATGATGGTGTAAGGTTCAGAGCAAAGAGCAATGATATGTATGATAAGGTAGATGCTATGCAAGCCTATGAGTCATGTAAGAGTTCAAGCATAGCGAGGGTTCAAGAGTATAGAGAGGATATACGTACAGTTTACAGACCATTGCCATTAAGGACAGATGATGCATTAAAGGATCTGGTAAGGATAACAGGTAGGAGTGCATCTTACCTGCTTGATATTATGGAGGATCTGTACTCAAATGGTTACATATCGTATCCAAGGACTGATACCAACATGTACAAAAAAGGGTTCGATTTTGCTAAACCATTAAGAGCAGCAGTTGCTGGGCTCTCCATCAGCATGGATGGTGGTAAACCAAGACCAAGGAACGGTATGCTAGATGATGGTGCACACCCACCAATATACCCAGTAAGCCCATACCATGGCTCTGGTATAAAGAGAGATGTATGGGAGTACATAGCAAGGAGGTTTCTAGCAAATGCATTTGCTAGCGATGCTAGTGTAGTAAAGCAATATACAAGGTTGATTACAATGCAAGGTAATTTAGAGCTACATGCAGATGGGTTATATGTAAAGGATAAGGGCTTCTTCACCATCCATAGTTACTTTATGCCAAAGGAGGATAGATTACCAGAACTTAGTATCAACAGCATGGTAAAGGTTGTAAGCATAGATCTCATCAAATCCAAGACAAAGCCTCCAAGTAGGCTGAGCGAGGCTGAACTGCTAGAGGCTATGGAGAGGCATGGGATAGGTACTGATGCAACTAGGGCAGAGTTCCCATCCCTCCTGCTGAGGCGGGGCTATGTAACGAAGATGTATAATAGGTTCAGACCAACCGCATTAGGTAGAGCACTCATAGATGCATTGAAGGAGGTAGATCCTAGGCTTGTAAATCCAGATGCAAGAAGGATAGTAGAGAGGCTTATGAAGGATATAGAGGATGGCAAGGTTAAGGAGGACGAAGCGTTGAACAGATCCATTGAGGTGTATGAGCATCTTCTAGAGGAGTGTATAAAGAATATAGATGTTATGGCAGAGAGGTTATCTATATAATCTGCAACTTATAGCACTGTTCTATAGTATAATGCTTAGATGCTTGTATTCGTATATACGTAGAGAATATCTCTATTCATAGATACTGTATTATATGTGTAACATCACCTCACCTCTTTATCCTTATCTTCAAACCGATATAGGCTACATTTATAACAATATCAAACAAGCCAGTACGCTAACCCATGCTCTCTATCATAGGTATCAGTGCTACTGCTACTACTATCCATTTCCTTAGATAATCTAATGCATAGAAACAAGGATTTGGCGCCGGGGACGGGATTTGAACCCGTGCGGCCCATACGGGCCACAGACTTACTGTATAGCACCCTAGCATCCATAACATGCTGCTACTTAGCAGGCCTGCCCCCTACCAGGCTAGGGCACCCCGGCATCATACATCTCTCTTCTTCTTGAATAAATAAACTTAAGTATTAATGTATGCCCTTCCCTTACTCTTACATGGTAAAACCTAGAAAGGCTCCAGGCGAGGATAAGAAGAGGCTAACTAAATGGCAGTTGATAATGCCAGCCATACTGCTAGGTATAGGGACTGGTGTAGCATTCATCATAAGCCAGT
>JBKBIE010000015.1:0-29521 GCA_046299465.1 Candidatus Nitrosocaldus sp. | reverse complement strand
TATGGCACCATAGACACTCCATGTGCTTCCAGGAGCCTCGTTGGTATCACAACCATCATTTGCAATATTCCAAACTAGAGCAGCATCATTAGGATAGACCTTCGTTAGCGTTAGTGTTGTTGGACCAGTACCTGCCAATGGTGCTACTATTGTACATGTATCACCATCAGGCTCATATACATTCAGATACAGCAATTGTGCAGATGCTCCAGGAGGCAATGTTATAATCAGGGTTATAGTTGTTGTGCCTCCAGGGGCTGGTATTGGTGTTGGATTCACCTGATAACTTACACTGTATGCTTGAGCATGGGCCTGCTCTTCTATATATTACTCATACTATTATATAAATACATATGGAAGATAGTTCTATAATAAGAATTATAGAATATCCCTTCTATAATAATAATCTATAGAGGAGAAAATATAATTTTTTATCCAGAATAGGCTAAGCAATGATTTTAAGTGGGTATGCAAGTACAGGTTATATGGTTGCAAGGATAGGTGAGAAGGCTCCAAATCTCAAGGTAAGCAAATGGGTACAAGGAATACCAACGAATATAGATAAGGAGAGAGATCATGTTGTTCTCGTAGAGGTCTTCCAGGTCAACTGCCCAGGATGCTTCCTATACGGCTTACCAAATGCCATAGAGATTTACAGTAAGTACAGTAAGGATGGGGTTAGAGTGCTAGGTTTAGCAACTGCATTTGAGGACTTCGATAAGAACACGTTGGAGAACCTTGAACTGCTAGCAAGTACTGGCAAGGTTATAGGTGAGACGTATAGGACGCTTATGCAGTATGGTATGCTCAAGAGCGATGGTACACTACCATACAAGATACCATTCCCTCTAGCAATGGATATGCTTGTGAAGAACAATGGCAAGATTACAGATGAGATGGTTATAAACTACATAGAGGAGAGGATACCAGACTTTCATATGTATGGAGAGGCTAGAAGGTTACTGCTTATCCAGAGGGTTAGAGACTACCTCTCAAGCAAAGAGTATACGCCATTGACGTTCGAGGAGTATGCTCTTCAAGGTACTCCATCCTCCATAGTTATAGATAGAGATGGTATCCTTAGGCATGTGAGCTTTGGTTATGATGAGAGCCTTGAGAGTATTGTAAAGAATCTATTATAGTATGCCATCCATATGTTAGGATTTCGCTTATACCTTACTGCCCTAACTATCAATATATCGAACTTGCCTATCCTCTCTGAGTAAAGCAATCATCCTATATCACCTCTACAGTTCTCTATATGAGTCAATTATCCATAATATCTAGTGCGTCTCCACATCCCTTTATTAAGCCTATAAATACCTTTAACCAAATGGGTAACTATCAACCATCTACCAGTAGAGCCAAATGATATATTCCCTTGAGTCTCAGTATAATATTGGATTATTGCTCTTCAATCTGATAAACCTTATCAGATAAATGGTGAGATCACACATATATACGCATATATTAAATAGCCATCAAATCTTTAAATACCTTGCTACTAGTATAATGGCATGAGCTATGCACATCCTGAGGTACTTGTAAGCACGCAATGGGTGCAAGAGCATCTCAACGATCCAAATGTAAGGATAGCAGAGGTTGACTATGATCCAACATCAAACTACATGCTTGGGCATGTACCAAATGCAGTACTCTTCGACTGGAAGAAGGATATAAACGATCCATTGAGGAGAGATATACTGAGCAAGGAGGCATGCGAGGATCTACTGCAGAGGGCAGGATGCAATAACGATACCATATTGGTGCTGTATGGTGACTTCAACAACTGGTTTGCTGCATTTGCCTTCTGGGTCTTCAAGTACTATGGCTACGATGATGTAAGGCTTATGAATGGAGGTAGGAAGAAGTGGCTTGAGGAGGATAGACCTGTTACAAAGGAGGTACCAACATTTACTAGGGGTAACTGGAAGGGTAGAGATCCAGATAGAACCATCAGGGTATTCAGACAATATGTTGAGAGTATACTTGGCATGAAGGATAAAGTGCTGGTAGATGTGAGATCTCCAAAGGAGTACACTGGCGAGATACTTGCTCCACCAGAGTACCCAACAGAAGCAGCACAGAGAGGAGGGCATATCCCTACTGCAATTAACATACCATGGGCGCAAGCAGTGAATGAGGATGGAACGTTCAAGAGTGCTGATGAGTTGAGGAGGTTGTATGAGAGCAAGGGTATTACTAAGGATAAGGAGGTTATAACATACTGTAGGATAGGTGAGAGATCATCACATACATGGTTTGTGCTGAAGTACCTTCTAGGCTATCCAAATGTGAAGAACTACGATGGCTCATGGAGCGAATGGGGTAACGCTGTAGGGGTACCAATAGAGAAGTAAAGATCTTGTATGTTTTATTTTTTTATTATTATTATTATTATTAGTTAGTTAGTTAGTTAGTTGTGTTTAGCATACTTCTAGGCTAGTTCTAGTCTACCTACCATTGTACCTTCATCTAGAGCCTCTAGTTTGAAGCCCATCCTCCTCATAAGATCTATTATCCTAGCATTATTGGCAAGCATAACTGCATTAACAACCTTTACACCCATATCCTCTGCAATCTCAAGTATGTAATCCACAAGTTTTGTACCAAGCCCAAGGCCCTGCCATGGATCCGCTACTATAACCGCTACCTCACCCTCTCTATAGCTATCCTTACTCCTCTTACTATCTATAACTAGGCTTACTACACCTATTATCCTCCTCACGTTACCTTCGCTAAGTTCAGCAACTATGCTCATCTCTCTAGCATAGTCTATGTTACAGTATCTCACAATCTGCTCATGTGGTGTATCTTTTATCACAGTAAAGAACCTCTGATATACACTCTCCTGCGAGAGATGCTTGAACATATCAAGCCAGAGAGGCTCATCCTCAGGCTTTATGGGTCTAAGGAGCACTACCCTACCATCCTTGAGTGTCCATAACCTCTCATACCTCTTCGGATAAGGGCTTATAACGAGATGTCTATACTGCTCATGATCCTTCCTACTCTCTCTTGCTCTAGCCCTTGCCTCATCTACAACTACCCTTGCATCCACTGCCACTATGTTACTTCCATGGACAAGCAATGGGTTTATATCAATCTCCTCTATCTCTGGGAAGTCTATGAGCATCTGGGAGAATGATACAAGCAACTGCTCCAATGCTTTTATATCTGTTGCTGGTATATCCCTATAGCCCTTGAGTAGTCTATAAACCTTGGTCTCTTCCATGAGCATCCTTGCAAGTACTTGGTTCAGTGGGGGTAATCCTACAGCAAAGTCCCTGAAGAGTTCAACCCCTACCCCTCCCATTCCAAACAGTACCACTGGCCCAAATATTGGATCGTGCTTTGCTCCAAGTATCATCTCTATACCCTTCATCCTTACCATGGGTTGAACTGTAACACCGTCTATCCTAGCATCAGGTCTTTTAGCCTTTACATTCTGCACTATCCTATTGTATGCCTCCCTAACCTCATGCTCATCATTAAGGTTGAGCACTACCCCTCCTACATCGCTCTTATGGGTTATATCTTTGGAGTAGATCTTGAGCACTACTGGATAGCCTATGCTTGATGCCATGGAGGCTGCTTCATCTTCACTCTTTGCAACTAGGGTCCTTACCACTGGTATGTTGTAGTATGAGATGAACTCCTTCGACTCTACCTCATCCAGTACCTTCCTCTTCTCTACTATAGCATTACTTATCATTGTGAGTAATGGCCTCTTTGGTGGCATGAAGTCTATCAATGCCTCTGGAGTCTGGTAGAGCATCTCAAGCCTATGCTTGTACTGGTACATATATATGAAGGTCTTAACAGCCTGCTCTGGTGTATCGTATGTAGGGATACCATTCTCGTTGAGTATCCTGTTTGCTTCAGGCTGGAACATGAATGATGTAAGTACTGGTTTACTACTATCCTTACATAGATCAACAACAGTTCTTGCTATCTCTGTAGAGTCTATTATCGTTGGTGTGTATATTACAAGTATGCCATCGATATTGTTATCCTTCAAGCATAACTCCAATGCCCTCCTATACCTTGATGCATCTGCATCTCCTATGAGATCTATTGGATTGCCCTTACTCCAATGTTTTGGAAGAACTCTGTTGAGTTCCTCTATTGTGTAAGGGTCTAGTTCTGCCAACTTCCCCCCATTTGCAATGAGTGCATCACTGGCCATTATCGCTGGTCCCCCAGCATTAGTTATTATTGCTAGTCTAGGACCAGTTGGCAATGACTGCTTTGCTAATGCTTCAGCACAGTTGAATAGTTCTGATATCTCATCGACCCTTATTATCCCTGCCCTCTTGAATGCTGCATCGTACACAATATCCTCGCCAGCAAGAGAGCCTGTATGTGATTGTACTGCTCTAGCGCTCTCTGCGAACTTGCCTGCCTTAACAACTATTATAGGCTTCGTCCTAGAGAAGTGCCTTGCAGCACTCATGAACCTCTTTGCATCACTTATCCCCTCTATGTAGAGAAGGATGCTCTTGGTCTCTGGGTCCTTACCCAAGTACTCTATAAGGTCGCCAAAGTCAACATCAAGCATTGAGCCTACAGATACGAATGTGCTGAACCCTATATTCTCGTTTACTGCCCACTCTATTATGGCTGAGGCTAGAGCACCGCTCTGGGATATCAGTGCTACGCTCCCAGACTTTGGTATCCTGCTCAGGAATGTTGCATTAAGGTTAATACTAGGCCTTATTATGCCAAGGCAGTTAGGCCCTATTATATTTAGAGCATACTTATCCCTAGCCTCTAGTATCTTTGCCTCTAATGCTCTACCTTCCTCGCCTACCTCCCTGAACCCTGCAGAGATTATGATGAGGTTCTTTATCCCTGATTCACCACACTGCTCAACTATCCCTGGTACAGTTGGTGCTGGTGTTGCTATTACAGCAAGGTCAACCTTCTCTGGAAGATCCCCTACACTCTTGTAAGCCTTTACGCCTAGTACCTCATCCTTCCTTATGTTCACTGGATACACATTACCTTTATACTCCATGAGGTTCTTCATGAGCCTCCAGCCTACAGTACCTTGCTCATCACTCGCCCCTACCACAGCTATGCTCCTTGGGTTGAATAATGTTGAGAGATCGCTGACCATCTAATCACCGGTAGAAGGTAAATCGGTACCTATATACTCCTTACTCCCTTCACCTACCATACCTCCTCCCCTACCCTCTACACTAGATTCAAACTTCTCAATCACCCATCTTGCAACGCTAGGCCAGAGTTGTTTATGTGCAATGCTACTTATACATAGGCCAACGTGCCCTCCAGGTATACTCATAACCCTCTTCTCCCTACTTGAGGTATGGTCATTCACTGCAAGTGTTGAGGCTGGTGCCGTAAGATCATCGTTCTCAGCAACTATAGTGAGGAGTGGAATATCTATACTCTTAAGATCGATCCTCCTGCCATCTACAGTAAGTATACCCTTTATCAACGCATTACCCTTGTATAGATCCTCTATTATCTGCTCATAGAATCTCCCTGGTACAGCTGGTGTATTGTAAAGCCATCTCTCAACTGCAAAGAATGTCTCTACGAATGCTCTATCATCGATCCTCTTGAAGAGGTTGAGATACTTCAGTATCGTGTATCTTATAGGGTTACGCAATAGGAATGCAACATCCAGTGCTTGCCCATTCATATGCCCATACTCTGCAACGAGCCTTCTAGCATCTATAGCCTTGGCCCATACAGCAAGTATACCATCATCCTTATCGAAGTCTACTGGTGCTGCCATGACTATTAGGCTATTGAGTTTGTATCTGTAGAGCGAGGCATATACAAGGGAGACTATGCCTCCCCAGCAGTATCCAAGCATAGATATCCTATCCTTACCGCTCAATGCCCTAACCCTATCAACAGCTTCATCCAACATGCGTATATAATCATCAAGTGAGAGGTCTTCATCATCATAGCCCATATGCCCCCAATCTATCAAGAAGACATCGAGCCCTCCATCCATGAGTCTCTTCACGAGACTCTTATCTTTGCTTATATCCATTATATGGTATCTGTTTATCATAGCATAGACTATGAGTATAGGATATCTCTCTCCTTTACTCTCTCCATCTATGCTTTTATAATGTAGAAGCCTAACCTTGCCCTTGCTATATATCACATCGTAACTGCTTGTATCCATTGGTAGATCCTGTGTTGATAGCATGAATGAGAGCATCCTTGTATATGATCTGAACTGCTCTGCAAGTATATCCTCTAGTATGGTATCGTAATACCTTACAGGGTAGAACCTCTTAAGCATAGCATGTATGCTAAGCCATGAGTCAAGGTAGTCGGTGAGCATATGAGCAAACCTCTCAGACTTTAACTCCTCATCAAGCATTGCATCCATGATGTTGAGTAGCCTCATGTATGGATTCTCTTTCCCTTTCCCCTTCCCTTTGCCTATATCATCTTCTTGCAGAACCATCATAAGGGCTTTATAGAATACGCTAGAATAAGTATCAGATATCTTCAGCATGCTACTGAACATCCCTAACCATTCTAGTGTTAATCTGTTATATACCAATGGCAGTGGTAATGATATGCTAGATGCTTCCCTTCTGTACCCTGTTGTAACCATAGGGAACGATGGTATAAGAGCATATTTAACTATTGCCATTATGAGCCTAGACCTGCCCTATTATACCTTATCATGCCTTAATATACCATATTATACGATATGCGCTAGACCTTTCTTACCAGCATGTGTACCAGAGGATCTTCCCTCCTGATCTCCAACAGTTCCTGTCCTCTCTCCTCGCTCCATCTAACTATCTCTATATCCGCTGTTGGATCATCAGATACTATATGTATAACTTCTCCCCTATCTATCCTTGCTATCAACTCATCCAACTTTGGGATGACTGCAGCACACTCAACCCCTATCTCTACCATCTCATGATCAGGGAATGCAGAGAAGCATCTCACACGCATCTCTCTTATCTTCTCAGCAAGTTTATCCCTGCATCTATCTATAGGCTCAAGTATGCTAAGGTCTTTAGAATCATGAACCTCTAGCAGTGCTATCCAGCCATCAGTATAAGGATGATCGTTAGCTACCTTTGGTTTACTAACCACCAATCTATTAATCTCAACTATCTTGCCTTTAAGAGGAGACCTCACTACCCCAAAGTACTTTAAACTCTCTATGCTGGCTATGCTCTTACCCTTCTCTATCTCTGTGCCTTCGGGTCTTATCTTTACATTGGTAAGCCTGCCTGCAACATATGCTAATATGCTTGTTATTCCCAACCTTACCTTTGGTGTTTCCCCTACCACACTCTCATCACTGCGCTCATCTATCCCTCTAGATTCAACCATTCTTCTTCCCCCCTTGCCATCCTCTACTCTAACCCATACAAGATTCTCAAGATCGTACAGCAAGGTATCATCGAATGCGCAGTTCTCTATCTTGATCATAGCATCTACCATTCCCAACTCTCATATTTATCCTTCATTAAGAACTCATATAGGAATGCTTGTTATTTACAATTGTATAAATATCTTGTAATGGGTATTGTCAGCATATAGGATGGGGAAGAGAGGTGCTATGCGCATGTTGATAGGCATAATAAGGCATATGCTCAACATTAGCGGAGCGTATAAGGTGTATGAATGGTATCTGGAGAAGCAGTTGGATCCTAACAAGATACCCAATCATATTGGGATAATAATGGATGGGAATAGGAGATGGTCCGATTCATTTATGCTCGATAGGTTGAATGGCTATGTAATGGGTGCAGATAAGGTGTACAAGGCCGTTGAGTGGTGCATAGGTTTAGGTGTTAGACAGATAACACTCTATGTACTATCTACAGAGAATCTTAGGAGGAGTAAGGAGGATCTGGAACCGCTCTTCAGGGTGCTGGAAGCAAAGTTGGATAACCTCTACCATGATCCTATCGTGTATGATAAGAGGATGAGGATAAAGGCCATAGGGAGGATTGAGATGCTGCCTGAGAGTATAAGGGCTAAGATACATAGACTCGATGAGGCTACAAAGGACCATGATGCATACTATATAACGCTAGCAATAGCGTATGGTGGAAGAGGGGAGATAGTTGAGAGCATAAGGAGGGTAGCGGAGAAGGTTAAGAGAGGAGAGATAGAGCCAGATGAGATAGATGAGAAGGTTATAGAGGAATACCTCTATACAAAAGATCTACCGAAACAGGAGCCAGATCTAATAATAAGAACTTCTGGAGAGGTTAGACTTAGCGGTTTCCTGCTCTGGCAGTCTGCATACAGTGAACTGGTATTCCTAGATGTCCTATGGCCAGAGTTCAGGAGGATAGATCTGCTTAGAGCGATAAGGATGTACCAGAACAGGAAGAGGCGTTATGGATTATGATTTGTAGGTGTAGTTGTCTGGTTAAACTTCCCTGACAGTTAGGTTAGAGTTTGCACTCTTTATCGTATATATTGTAATTAGCAGTTCTGCATCCATGCTCATGCCCATCTTAGGTATAATATACATACCATTCATTCAATACCTCGATACCTCCATAGTGATAGAGAGAGCAGAGGCTCTAGCACCATTAACATATGCAATAGTTATAGGTATAGGCGCTACTCAAGGTCTTATAATAGGAGAGGCTATAGTTGAGAGGTTCCCAAGATTAACATTACATGCTAGAGTAGCATCGATAGCACTCTTTACCCTCTTTGCTTTGAATGCAGTTGTAAATGTGATCAGGTTCATAAGCCCAAAGAAGATCCATACGCCTCCAATACTGAATGGTAGTGAGGGCTTTGCAATGATAAGTAAGTTCATAGATATAAGCAATCCTACCACTCTACTCACATTCTCTATTAGCATACTTGTATTTGCCTTGCTTAGTATGTTAAGGATCAGAGATTACAGGAGATCTTTCCTACTGGTAATAAGTATTGTAATGGTCTTCGTAACCTCTGCCCTCATATTCTCAGACTATATACCATCAGAGTTTGAGGTACTCCTTTATGCTCTCTACCAAGCAGGTATAGTTGGGGGTGTAGCATTAGGTACAAGGAGGCAGTTCAGCAATAGGGAGATAAGGTTTAGGTACATGAGGGAGAGATGGATGGGCAGTGATAGTGATAGCAATGATTATTATTATTATTAAAAGAGAGTGAATTACGTACTATAAACACAGATATAGTAAGTCATAATGTATATTATTTAGCAATAGTAGTTCCAGCCTTTAGGTGAAGTACCATATAGAGAGGTATAATGACAATCCCAACGAAGAACATGGCAAGGTAGGGAGCATCTATGCTGAATGTATCAGCAACTATGCCAGAGGCTACCGGTCCCAGTGCCCATCCTACTCCAAATATGGTCTCATATAGTCCTACCATACTGCCTATCATCATACTAGGTACATTACGTGTAAGCATGGTAAGTGTTATAGGGAAGTAGATGCTGAATGCAAAGCCTAATGCTAACAGCGCTATACCAAAGTAGTAGGATGTTGGTGTAATATACATTATGAGCATCGCTGATGCTATTGCAATACTAGCTATTAGTATACTTATATGTTCATAACTTGCAAAGAGTTTGATGGAGAATAGTGTGAGTAACCTTGCTATACCAAATATGAAGAAGAGCAGACCTATGAGTTGCTCACCTACACCATTATCCTTCATATAGCTTGGCACTATTGAGAGTAGTATTGCGAATGATGCGCTATAGTACATTATCATTGCTATTAGCATAATCCTGTCCTTGATCATGCTCATAAGGGTTAGACGCATTGTACTACTGTTGATCCCTTTATCCCTTTCCTTCCTATTCATACTATTTAGTGAAGAGGAACCTTGACTGTACTTTGATAGCAGGATTATAGAGCATATGAGTGCTGGTATGGTCATGGTTGAGGAGTATATGAATAGTTGAATGTATCCTAGATGGAATAACGATGAGCCTATAAGTGGACCAACCATATAGCCAGAGACCCATGCCATAGTGAACCTTGATATAGAGCTTACTGTACCTAGATTGCTAGTATTACTACCACTATTCTTATTAGTAGCAGTAATAGCACTGCTGCTAACATCATTACCATGCTTATCATAACCGCTGCTCCTCATACTCATACTTATAATAGCCTCTGCAGATGGCCAGAAGAACGCATGTGCTATACCAGAGAGCGCTCTTATCAGTGCAAGATCGATTACGCTCCTTGCCATGCTCAACATAGCTATAGATGCTAGTGCCATACTCAACCCTGCTAGAAGCACACTTCCTTTGTTCAGTCTATCTAGTAGCAGGCCAACTATGAAAGGGAAGAATGCATAAGGCAGATAGTTAGCCATGCCTATCATACCAACCTCAGTGTATGTTGCATTTAGAACCTCTCGGGCAAATACTGGCACTAATGGTACATGGGCACCATACGCTATACCCATGGAGAGTGCAGAGATGTAGAGGAGAAGAAGTAACATCATGCTGCTATCATCATCATCATTCCTATCTCTGCTGTTACCCATATATACAGTTAGATGATTATATATATTATCACTCCCATCATCCATCCTGTACCATTGCCACTCATCACTATCACTTTGATGCTATGAGTATTATAGCAGCACCAAGCATCCTTGATATCAACTTGACGTTACTAAACCGCTCTCTTAGCATTGCAAGTAACTCAGAGTTCTTGGGCAACCTCTTGTACGTATTGTATATTGCAGCAAACTTTAGACCGAGTCTTCCAGCAGCAAAGAATGCTAGGATAGCAAGTATGAACCTAAGGTATAACGATGCTCCTAGCCTAGCCAATGGGTCATCTGGCTTGCCTATATCAACTATAACAAGCCTACCACCATCCTTAAGAACTCTATGGAACTCTCTTATAGCATCGCTCATTACCACAGCATCCCTGAATGAGTACCCGCAGACTACTGCATCAAATGTGCAATCATTGAAGGGGATGTACTCAAATATGCCAGATACGAATGATACCCTATCCTTATCCTTATCCTTATATTTATATTTATATTTATCCATACTCTCACTTGCCAGATAGAGCATCTCTGCTATTGGGTCTAGCATAACAAC
This sequence comes from Candidatus Nitrosocaldus sp., assembly GCA_046299465.1. Classification (GTDB taxonomy): domain Archaea; phylum Thermoproteota; class Nitrososphaeria; order Nitrososphaerales; family Nitrosocaldaceae; genus Nitrosocaldus. Next base: position 18,450 of record JBKBIE010000015.1, on the reverse strand, counting down.
TCTAACATGCGGGAATATCTTCAAGATGCCCCTACTCATATTACCAAATCCAGAACCTGCATCAAGCACAAGGTAGCCATCCTTAACGCCCTCAACTATGCCTATCATCCTCATCTCCTCTGCCTTGCCTAGAGAGATGACCGTGTTAACCCTATCGTATACAGGGATTATCTCCCTGAGTACTCTTATTATACTACTCCATTCATCCCTTAGTCCCATCCACCAACTCACCACTCACCTATTAGAGCAACTTGAGTTCTCCAGTAACCTTATCTACCATATCTGCTGGGGCAGGGCCTATCGCTATGCATGTTGTTGTCCCAGGCTCAAGTTGTGTTAGTCCAGCATCATCGACCTGTACAACTGGTAGATTGAGAGATTCTGCCTTGTGCTTTATCTGCAGCAACTCATCCTTATCCTTGACCTTGAGCACTATCTTTGCTTGACCATGCATGATCCATGACTCGAACCATTCCCGCCTCATAGCTCTAACCTTCTCTGCTCCAAGCACTGCAGCATGTGCAACCTGTGCAGCTAGCTTCCCAGTACCCATATGTATATCTCGCCTAACTACTATAGCCTGTTTTATCATGGCATACACTACTCAAGCTTAAATAGATAGGGATATCATCTTTCCTATGCAGTACGATATTATAGTGATAGGTGCTAGCATAGCAGGGCTGCTTACTGCAAGAGAGGTAGCAAAGAAGGGGTTCTCAGTACTTGTGCTCGAGGAGGATGCTGAGATAGGTACTCCAGAGCATTGTGGAGGTTTAGTTAGTAGGAATGCTCTTAAGGCATTGGGTATAGATGAGTATACCATACTAAGTAGGATCAAGCATGCAACTGTAAGTGTGCTAAACACAACCATAAGCATAGATGCTGAGAGGCAGGATGTAGTAGCAATAGATAGAAGGGCTCTAGACAAGTACGTTGCAAAACAGGCTAGCAAGAATGGTGCTGATATCATGCTAATGTGTAGGGCAAGGTCATTTGTAGTCAAGGATGAGCAAGTTAAGGTAGATACTAGTAGGGGTGCTATGGATTGTAGAGTACTTGTAGATGCTAGAGGGTGCTTTGTCCTTGCAAGTAGTGGCAAGGGCTTCCTTCCATCTGCACAGTACGAGGTTGACCATGCACCTTGGGTAGATGCTGGCAGGGTTGAGGTTTACATAGATCAGGAGAGGTATCCAGGGTTCTTTGCATGGATAATACCTAGTGGTAAAGGGAAGGGTAGGGTAGGTGTATCTGGTAAGGGTATAAATGCAATGGAGAGGCTTGAAAGATTCATAGAAATGAAGGGGATTAGAGGCTGTGATAGCAGTAGTAACGGTAACTATAATGATGATGACAATAGCAACGGTAATGGTAGATGTGTTGTGCTAAGGAAGGTATTTGCACCGATATGGGTTGATGGACCACAGAGACCATTCATAAGGGAGAGGAGAGTCGTAAGGGTAGGTGATGCTGCTGGTCAGGCAAAGCCTACAACTGGTGGAGGAATATACACATCTGGTATGGGGGGAGTCATTGCAGGCAGTGCTATAGCAGATGCGCTAGAGTATAATAACCTTAACATGTTAAACAGGTATGAGAATGGATGGCTCAATCTATTTGGTAAAGAGTTTGAGAGGATGATCATGCTTAGAAGAGTATTTGAGAGCCTAGATAATAAGGCCATAGAAAGGATACTGCTAGCCATTAGATCACAGATTGATGAGATATCTGTATCTGGTGACTTTGACTTCCACTCATTTGCAATTGCAAAGATGTTACTGAGTAGAGATGGTTTGAGCATAGTCAAGGCTATGCTTGGGAGCGAGTTCAGAAGGTTTCTTGCTAACGTTGCAAAGATATAAATTAGATCTGCTAGGGTAGCAACTCATGCAGAAGAGTATAGCCTTACCATCATGCATATCGTGCAATAGAGTAATAATACCCAACGATAGATGTGTTAAGTTCAACTGCCCAAAATGTGATAGATTCCTGATATGGAGATGTGAGTCATGCAGAGAGTTCGCAAGGTTGTACAGGTGCAAGGAGTGTGGGTTCGAAGGGCCGTAATCATAACATCATATCATATATTATGTATGTTTAGAGGTGGATGATGGTATGGGTAGATTGATAGCAAGAGTAAAGATAATGCCTGCTGATGTTGATGTTAACCTTGATACGCTAGTAGAAAAGGTTAAGGGTAGCATGCCAGATGGTATACAGGTTAAGAGGTATAACAAGGAACCAATAGCATTTGGGATAAGCGCACTAATACTTGATATGGTGATGGATGAGGATACTGCTAGTACAGATTCCCTGGAAGATAGGTTGAGGAGCATAGATGGTGTTGGCGAGGTTGAGGTAGTGAGCATGAGTAGAGAGTCTGCTAGGCTATGAAGCACGTACTTGAACCAATACAGTTGAGGGTAGCAGAGGCTAGGGCTAGGGATGTTGGTAAGAGGAGGGCAAGGGTTAGTAGTAACGTGTTAGAGATGTTACAAGCATCTGCTGGGGATGTTGTGGAACTTGTAGGGAAGAGGAGTACTGTAGCAATAATATGGAACGATGATGATATAGATGATCATACTATAAGGATAGATGGACAGACTAGGAAGAATGCTGGTGTAAGCATAAACGATATGGTAACTGTTAAGAAGGTTGAGGCTAGGGCTGCAAGGAGCATAACCCTTGTACCTTTAAGCTTCAAGATGAGCATAGACAAGGAGTTCTCTGAGTTTGTTAAGAATAGGCTAAGATGCATACCAGTTGTAGAAGGCGATGAAGTCTCAGTGGTCATACTTGGCAGTTCTATGGACTTCAAGGTACAGAAGGCCACACCAAAGGGTGTTGTAAGGGTAGAGCAATCAACGAGGCTCAACATACTCTCGAGCATTTCTGTAGAGAAGAAGCCTAAGGTCACATATGAGGATATTGGAGGCTTAAGAGTTCAGATAGAGAAGTTGAGGGAGATAGTTGAACTACCATTGAAGCATCCAGAGGTATTCCAGCGTCTAGGTATAGAGCCTCCAAAAGGAATCCTGTTATATGGCCCTCCAGGGTGTGGAAAGACGCTTATAGCAAAAGCACTTGCAAGTGAGGCTGAGGCAAACTTCTACTCCATAAATGGACCTGAGATAATGAACAAGTACTATGGTGAGACCGAGGCAAGGTTAAGGGAGATATTCAAGGATGCGAAGGAGAACTCTCCAGCAATAATATTCATAGATGAGATAGATGCTATAGCACCAAAGAGGGAAGAGGTCTTTGGTGATGTTGAGAAGAGGGTTGTAGCACAGCTACTAGCCTTGATGGATGGGTTGGCAGATAGGGGCAATGTTATAGTGATAGGGGCAACGAACAGGCCAGAGAGTGTTGATCCAGCACTAAGAAGACCAGGGAGGTTCGATAGAGAGATAGAGATAACAGTACCAAATGCTGAAGGAAGGCTTGAGATACTACAGATACATACTAGAGGGATGCCTCTAGCAGAGAGTGTTAATCTGAAGAGGCTTGCTGCAGAACTTCATGGGTACACTGGTGCAGATATCAAGGCATTATGCAGGGAAGCAGCTATGAAGGCCTTGAGGAGATACCTACCAGAGATAGACCTTGAGAGTGAGATCATCTCTCCAGACTTGCTCGAGAAGATGATTGTAACGAGTAAGGACTTCCATGATGCTATGAAGGAGATAGTGCCTACAGCACTGAGAGAGTTCTATGTAGAGGGGCAGAGGGTAGCATGGGATGATGTTGGTGGCTTGAATGAAGCAAAGAAGGTACTCCATGATAATATAGTCAAGGCACTAAATGAACCTGAGAGGTTCGAGGAGATGGGTATAACCCCTCCTAGAGGTGCACTACTCTATGGCCCTTCAGGGTGTGGAAAGACATTGTTAGCATTAGCATTAGCAAATAAGAGCAATGCAAACTCGATAAAGGTCAAGGGTCCAGAGGTACTGAGCAAGTGGGTTGGTGAGAGTGAGAAGGCTATAAGGGATATATATAAGAAGGCTAGAGCATCATCCCCATGTATAATAATCTTTGATGAACTTGATGCAATAGCAAGACCTAGGGCAGGGTCTGAAGGATCTGAGGTCAACGATAGAGTACTTAGCCAGTTGCTCACTGAGATGGATAACCTTGTGGATGGTGTAATAACCATAGGTATAACCAATAGACCAGATCTAATAGATCCCTCACTGCTCAGACCTGGAAGGCTCGATATGATAGTGTATGTACAACCTCCAAGCAGAGATGAGAGGCTTGAGATACTCCAGATACTAACTAGGAGGATGCCTATACAGCATGATAAGATAAACCTTGAGGAGATAGCAGGCATAACAGATGGCTACACCGGTGCAGATCTAAACGCTCTCTGCAGGGAAGCAGCTATAAATGCGATAAGGAAGGGAAGGAAGAGCATAAACCGTGAGGATTTTGATTATGCATTGAAGCAGGTAAGACCTTCAATAACTCCGCAGATAGAGAGTTGGTATAACAGCATAAACAAGAATCTGACCTATGCTATGCCAAAACCAATAGATAAGGTATTTTATGGATAAGTGATATAAGATGACTATCCCATTGAGGAATATAATATATGAGAAGATAAGGGGTGCAAGAAGCATAACAGATGTGGAACTTATAAATATGCTAGGCAAGGAAGGGTTGGACTTTACAAAGGCTGAACTCAACAAGATACTCCTTGATCTTGAGATACTTGGACTTGTAAGGGTTGGATGGATAAGCAAAGATAAGAGGAGGATAGAGATTCGGGAGATGGAAGAGAGGGTGATGGAAGAGAGGGTGATGGAAGAGAGGGAGAGGGAGAGGGAGAGAGAAGGGAAGGTGATGGAAGAGACGATAGGCGAGGATGTAGGATCAATCACGGAGAGGGATGGGGAGGATTAGCGAGATATAAAATGTGTATATTATGAGAGAGATACTAGGATAGGTAATGGATAATAGTAGATAGAGTCAAGCATCAATGCTATGAATACTATTGCAAGGTACGGGCTTGAGAGCTTATATGTACGCCATGCAACCTCCTTGTTAGTATTCCTGACAAGTCTAAGGTTGTAGTGTAGGAGCATCATGCCAGCAACTATTGATGCTATCAGATACACTAACCCTAAGCCTAGAAATGCTACTACAATGGAGTATGGTACAAGCACTACAGTATTAATAAGTATATACACTGCAGCCCTCTTATCCCCTACAAGTACAGGGAGCATAGGTACTCTAGCATTTGCATACTCTTCCCTTCCAACTATGGAGAGGCACCAGAAGTGAGTTGGAGTCCATAGGAAGACTATGAGCCCAACTAGGAAGCCCAATGGATCAAGACTACCAGTTGCAGTTGTCCAACCAGCATATGATGCACAACTGCCAGCAAAGCCTCCTATCACTATGTTTGACATATGCCTCCTCTTTAACCATACAGTGTATATCAGTACATAGAAGAGTATGCCTAGTGCAATGAAGAACGCTGCCATCATATTTAATGTGAATACTGCTATAACCACTGATGCTATACTCATACTTAGACCGTAGATTAGAGCATTCCTAGCCTTCATTATGCCAGAGGGTATTGGCCTCTTGCTAGTCCTATTCATAAGGACGTCTATATCCTTATCATAGTAATGGTTGAGTGCGCTTGAGCCCATAGATGCCATACTCCCAGTCAGGAGTAGAAATGCTACATCCCATGGACCAACATTCCCCTTACTTGCTGCTAGGAGAGATGTTATGGCTACAAGATTCAGTACAGCAACTATCCTCAACTTTGATATTGTAAGGTAACCTTTCAGCCCCAACTTGTATAGCATTGGATACTCTAGCATTTAATCGTTAGGTGTATTACATACACCAGCCTGTTATCATGCTAATCCTTCTACCTCATATTATAAAGATTTTTTATCCAGATTAGGCTATATACTTACAGTATGCCAAAGAGTTACTCCCTTGAGGAGGTCAAGCAGAGGATAATAGATGTGTTGAGGCAATCAGACTCTGGACTCTCTGGTATAGAGATAGCGGAGAGGACTGGCATAAACAGGGTTACAATAACCAAGTATCTTAACATACTCGAGGCCATGGGCATAATAAAGAGGAAGAGCGTAGGTCCTGTGAACATATGGTATATACAACATGGTATAGACTTGAGTAACAAAGACCTCCTCGAGTTACAGCAGATATATATGGATGCTCTCTTTGCATATGAAGAGGATAGGGCCAGAACAATACTACTTAATGCTATATACTCAAATATAGATCCTATACTGCTTATTAGCGATGTTGTTATACCAACAGTCAACACTGCTTGGGAGTTGTATATAAGAGGAAGAATGAATGCTATGGATCTAACACTTCTTACCAATCTTGCGATCGAGTCTCTAGATCTTATAAAGTTCAACTCTGCTAGAGGTATAAAGAAGGATGCGTATACTGTATTTATAAGCATGTATGAGAAGGGTAGGGAGGTTATGGATATGAAGGCAGCATCTGTAGCGTTCTACATAAAGGGTTGGAGTACATTCCTATTAGGCAATATTGCCTCAGAGGCTGGGCTCTTCCTAGATATAGATCTAGTTAGGTTCATCAACAAGATATGGAGGGATAAAGGGAGAGGCATGTCCATTCTTTACGTATCTGCAACAAAAGATGAGCTGCCAAGATTGAATGAGTTGGTAAGATCTGTAAAGGAGAATCTTGAGAGAAGTATACTTGTTATGGTTGGTGGGGGTAGAGTACTTGATAGGGATAGGGATAGGTATGATGGTGGAGGTAAGGGTACAGGTGAGGATGCAAGCGATACATTTCCATACATAGATTACTATGCAACTGATATAGTTAGGGCTATAGAATGGGCTGAGAAGATGTACAAGAGTCTAAAGTTCTAACTAATAATAATATTTAAAAAGAGGCTTTATAATATAAATTTATGCCATATGGACTATATGGTGGTGATGGAGTATTTGATAGATTCCTCAAGAGGTATAGACAAGTTATCCTCTTCAACAAGAATCTGCTAATCTCTGGTACTGGAGGTTTCTTTGCAAGTGCATACATCTCTCAGATACATCTTGAGCATTATGCAGATAAGCTTACAAACTCCATCCTTGCTCTAGTTATGGAGTATGCAGTTTACATCCCGCTCTTTACACTATTATTCTACATTGATAATAGGAGAAGGTATACCGATCCTGTAACTGGTAAGAGGAACTTGAATGTGATAAAGGAGGATGTGAAGAGGCTCTTTACAACGTTCTCAGTTGCAGAGGTCATATTCTCCATAACAAGATTTGGAAGCCAGTACCATCTACTGCAAGTAGGAGTAGAAGCGTATCAAGCATCAATGATAGGCTCTATGATAGCTTGGGTAGTATTCTTCATAGCTATAAACCTTATGGCAAAACTGGTAAGGTTGTTCAGATGAGATAGATGATAGTTCTATATAGTTAGTTAGTAATCCTTATTCATGCATCCTCATTCTCCTTAACCAATATATCGATCAGGCTCTTCTCTATCCTCCTGTTAACTACTATGAATGTATCCAGCAAGAGGTATACGAATACAGTAACTGCTATTATAGATGCAGGCAGTACTATATCCATGTTATCAAATGCTAGAGAGGGTATTATGAACGATGTTAGGATAAGCACTACTATGCTGAGTACTATGTTTCTTACTACTCTATGTAGATGATCCATCTTACGTGTAACAACGGGATATCTTACTATCCTCCTCTGTATAGATTCAAATATGGCATCTATCATCTCCCCTGCTCTACCGAATATGTTGAGTAGAGGATAAACCACTACCCCAACCATGAACACAACCTTGAATATATTGTAAGGTAAGATCTTAAGAGAAGAGAATGTATTATATAATAGTGTTATGAGGCCATCGCTGAATAGTATGATTGTTATCATTGCTACTATTATTGCTATGTTTATCAACAGTCTTGTGAATATCCTTCCTACTCTCAATGCGCTATCCTTCTGCTCTATATTCTTGAGTACTCCTCTTGTAACTCTTGCAGGAGTCTCCAACATGTTAAGTAGTCTTACAGGTATGACGCTACTTGGATCAACTATTGTTGGTAAGATCTTGACAAATAATGGTATAACGAATATGCTTGCTAGGGAGATGAGCATCGTTATAGGCATTATAGCCTCTCTAGTGGCATTGAGATCTACACCTTGCTTTGCCATTACAAACGATAGCTCACCTCTAGGCATCATCATTATCCCAACTGTAGATGCACTATCCCTACCATAACCAACTATACTGGTTGCTATGAAGTTACCTATGAACTTGCTCAATATGGCAACAACTACTATAGGTAGAGAGATGATCAGATTATCCAGTATTGCACTTATGCTTATAAGCATCCCTATAGATATGAAGAATATAGTTCCAAATAGATCTCTTAACGGCACAACCTTCTCAGTTATCACACCTGCTCTAGGTGATGATGCTATCATCATACCCATAAGGAATGCACCTATAGCCATGCTTAAGCCTAGATAGTTTGCTAACAGTGCTAGGCCGAAGCCCATCACTATGGCAAGGAGCAGTGGAGCCTCATCTAGGTCTAGTCTTGATACATACTCTATAAGCCTAGGCACCACCTTTAGCCCTATAACAAGTGTTATGATGAAGAATGTTAGGCTCTGCCCAATTATGAGACCTATATTGAATAGCTCTGCTGTACCACTCTTCACTATACCTGGGAGTATAACAAGCAGTATTATGGAGAAGATATCCTCAACTATGCTTACTATTATTATAAACTCCCCTTCCCTTGTATGGAGTATACCAGCGTCCTTGAGTAGTTTGAGCACGATGGCAGTGCTAGTAATACTTATTATCCCTGCAAGATACAGTGCTTCTATACTGCTAAATCCTATTGCAATAGCAACCATGAAGCCTAAGAAGAATGCTATACTTATCTCAACAACAGCGCCTATTAACGCTACGCCTCCTACCCTTCTAAACCTGTTTATATTCAACTCAAGACCAACTACAAATACGAGTAGTATAACACCGATATCTGCTAGTATATTAACTATCTGCACATCAGTTACAACCCTGAAACCATATGGCCCTATGGCCATACCAACTAGTATGAAGCCTATAACGGATGGTAGCCTAGCCCTCCTTGCAAGTAGGCTACCAATGATAGCAGAACCTAGTAGTAAAGTCAGTAAGAGCATGAACTCCACTGATGATATAATGTTAGCCATATTCTTAATAAACAGGAGAGGATATAAAAGTTAGGTAATTGGGATGAATAGGTTCAAGCATCTATATATTTACATGTTATCCAGTAGAGTTGATTACAATTCAATACTAACTTACCTTACTAGTATGATAAATTGTAATATAGAGAGGAGGGGTGCTGATGCATTATACAAGTACAATCTACATGATGCTGTAAAGATGTATGCTAAATGCAAAGTTAATGATGTATTCAGGGAGATTGCTTATTCCTATGCGCCCATTAATGAATATAAAGATGAAGATGAGGATATAGAGGAGACTGGACTGTTTATACTTGTTGATGGTTACCTCCAATCTAAACCCATAGTGTACGATGGGTTTTGTCTACAAAGCATCTATTCTAGCATGATTGCTGAAGAGGAGAGTTCGCTTGATTATGTGCATATAATCATAACAGATATGTTAATAGCAACTTACAGTGAAGAGGATATGAGATACCATCTTAACACTGTAGTGCTAGGATATCCTAACATAGTGAGTACAACTGGAATAATTGAGGCCCCGGCAAAGCCAAAAGAGTTCTACACACTATACTACTATTACTTATCACAAGGGATAACAATTAGCATGGATGAACTCAAGAGCATATTCAAGGATACGATACTTGAGCATGACGATCCAAGGCTCACAGATATCGTAAAGGGATACATAATGCAGGCAGTATTCTACAGCATACTGAAGGACGCGCCATTCTGCAATGAGAAGAGGTGCATACTGTATAACGCTCATTGGCAAGATGAGGTAATAGAGGCCCATATAAGAAATGGGGGATTATGCCAAAGGCATAGAGAAGTGCTGGATGAGTTCAATAGATTGTAGCATGCTACCAATAGCAAACAATCTCTTGACTAACCAATAATTTATTAGCATAGATCAATTATCAACTATTGCTACTACCACTATCTTCATCCTTGCTCTCCATTCTTTCTTCCTTCCTCTTCTCCCCTTCCTCCTCTCCTATCCCTGCTCCTATCCCTACCCTCATCATCTCCTCTTCCTCTCCTCTCTGTAGAGTTCTCAATACTCTCAGCAAGTCTATCCAATTCATCTAGGTTACCAAACTTAAGATAGGTTAACCTCTCCAATGCTTGTATAATGCTCTTTGCTGCTCTATACTGCGGTATCCTAGGGTCATCTATCTCACCATATAGTCCTATACCATGTATACCATTCATCTTAGCAAAGCCTAGTATGAGGCCGTTGAATCCAGTTATGAGTGATGGGCCATGTGTAGGGTACAATCCAACCCTTGCTATACTATCTGTTAGCATAGGGCTTGTTGTGGTTACAAGAACTCTAGGGTTCTTGCCTACAGTTCCATCTACGAGGAATGCGCCAACTGTATACATGAACTGTACTGAATACATCTTTGCAACGTCTATCACATCTTGACATAGCATGTATAGATCACTGCTAGACTCTGGCTGACCTACTGAACCTCCAAACACTATTATCCTCTCAACATATCTATACTCCCACATAACCTGCTCAAACTCTATGTACCCTCCCTTATCTATCACATATGGAGGATAGTGTGCATATACAACCCTGAATGGTCTTGTTTTGAGTGCCTTGTTTATAAAGTCTATAACTATACTACCTACATTATCCATATCCTGCATAGCTGCTATCATTATCGGATTCTTACCTTCAAGATCTGGCTCTAGTAGATTCTCAAAGTGCATAACATAACTTTGTTTGTGTTAATAATAACTCTTTCCCATAATATCATGATAATGCTAGGGTAAGAGCTATTTAAAATGTAGTCATTCATTTGTATGGATATTGTAGAATTGATAATATGATACTTGCATAATAAAAAGTCATGGGGTTAGATCTTCTATACTAATGTACTCTTCTATTGTAGCTGTAGGAAGAATGTTGCTAGATAAGTATTGCAATAGAGCCTATAAGCAAGTCTACTACTATTATTACAGCACCTATTGCTGTAAAGGTATCCTCTATGGTTAGAATTGCCAATGAGCAGGTATAGAAGGTTCATTGCTATTGATGAGACCAAGCTTAAAGAGGAGTATGTCTATGTATGGTTGGTCTGCACTAGATATGAATATGATGAAGGAGTTACTGCTATTGGCTTAATATTGGAGGAATGGCCTTGATGCCCCTCAATTCCTTAATATATAAACAATGTATAAACAAGCAAGGTAGTAACAGTTGATAATTGCCAATGGTATCCATGGGCTTTAGTTAGGAGACTTGAGTATGAGCATCATCAGCATCTGATATTATCAGGAACTGTTGAGATTCTCTTTATTAAGATATCTTAAGGAGCGTGCTAGTAGTGCATTATACAACAAATGCTATCAACTATGCAAGGTATAAGAGACCTAATCGTTCTAAAACCTCTTCCCATTATATTGTCAATGCTAAGGCTTATCCAGAGACTATCGACTGCTGTTATCCTGATATCATCAATCAATACACACCATATAAGTGGTAAAATAGAATGCGTAAGTAAGTATTTTACCACTACCAATATTACTCAGTTTCTTGAGGAACAATTACATCAATCATCTGAACCCTAGTACAACTCGCTCCCAGGATGGAATGCTACCCATGTGAACCAGAATCCTATGTCAAGCGGCAATCTCTGCAATCTCTTGCCCACCATCTCTCCTTCAATTGCAATACCATCAAAGCTCCATACGCTGTGGGTCTGCCTATCAGTAATGACACCATCATCTTCTTTGTATTCAAATTCAAGGGCTTGACCATCGACTGTTCTGTCAAATACCCTCGTCATGAAGGGATACTGTGAGGTTATCAGAAGAGGCCTGCTTGCAATATCATCGTTGATTACATGCTCTTCTTCTATCTTCGAGAGCTGATAAGCCTTGTATACACCGTTGTGCTCAAGCCCAATGACTATTTCCTTGATGCCAAGTCTGTTGTCATGGTTTGCAACAGGGAAGTATATCGATGGGCTTGTATAATAGTCACCATAGGGGTCAGCACCATATGGTCTACCAAATCCTGTATCTATAGATAATACTTTGGTGTCAGGATATAGCCTCTTCCATTCTCTCCAGTACGCTAAATCAAACGGGATCCTTTCGAGCTTTGTACCTGCATATTTACCGACGATCCCCTCACCAAGTGCCTGACTCCATAGCGATTCACTTACCCTGTCATACATCACAAGATTACTGTTGTATAGTTTACCTGAAGTCCCAAACTCCAATATCTGACCATCTATAACGAGTTTAAAAACCTGAGTGGTAAAACATAGCGGGCAGTAAGTTACAGCTATAGGAACTCCACCAACGTTATCATTTACGATCTCATGCCATACTAGAATCTGTAGTGGATAAGCCCTTATATCACCGTTAATGTCAAGACCAATAACGATATCAGAATTCTGAAGGAATCTGTCAGCCTCTTGTACCGATAAGAATCTGGGTCTATCAATGGACGGGATCCCATCCCTCGGTGGTCCTCCACTAACTATCTGGTCAAGTGGTACCGTTGATCGTGGTCTTGAATCTTTTCCATCCAGAGGATTAACTTCTACCTTCTCCCCATCCCCATAGTTGGAGCCTTGGTTTAGTACATTCCCTGCCACTATGCCTAGAAGAACTACTATACCCACAACAGATACTACTATCATTGCAATAATTTTCTTCTTGTCTATTCTTCCAGTTCTAGTGTACATGACTCTCATCCTTATGTTTGTACAAACCTCCTTGCAATCTTAACTCCTGCTTAAGTCTGAATGCGGATAACCCTGTAAAACCAAATATGATTAAGAGACCTAAGTATGAAAGTGGTATAGAATGCTGTATCAACAAAGCTGATAATGTGCCTCCAAAGATAGATGGAAGAAATGAAAGTATGAGAAGCCAACTCCCACAGCAACCAAGAGGTACAAGGGCGAAGAATGATAGAAATGAGCTGAAGGTAGCGCTACCCGAACCTGCCCCCATTATATGCTTCTTCTTGTTTAGCATGCAACCCTTGCTTCTACAATAGCTAGAGATGAACGATTGCGTCCCTATTCCTGCAGCTATACCAAAGATGATAGGCAGATTTATTGCAAAAGCAGCATTGACTGCATCAAGGGGAGGAAGGTTGGGAGTTGTTACAACCACTATGAGAAGATAGACTGCTATCGTGATTCCACTTACAATAAGACCCCGTAATAGTGACCTTTTGGCACTGGAACTCAAATGCATCATAGTTGACGATTTAGTCATGAGTATATAAAATGATTCTAATTATTTAATTTTATAGTTGAAAGGTTCAAGATTAGTTTTAACAGATAAATGTTCTGTTGCATCAATATTATATTCATAAATAACTGAATGAACCCTAATCTCTTATTCTTACAGGCACTTACAGGCAAGATCTACATAATCTGCATAAGATCTTTATACTCTTATCATTGCATGTATTCAGACGTAATCTGCTTATTTCATAGTTATGCAATAATGCAGCAGATAAATTGTAGAAGCTAGATTTGGTGCTGTGGATAGTGATCGTATAATCATCATCAGGGTTGAGCGTTCCTGATGGAGTCGCTTATCACGAGTAATTTACCCAGTGTTGTAAGCTTGGCCGATATCCTGCCTCGCTCTCTTTTTTCAACCTCTAGTAGCCCTAACTCTACCAGACCCTTCGATTCCTTTGAACCCATAAGGTGATAGCTTAGCAATGGCTTCCCATATCCTGTTGCTTGTTCTAGCTGCTCTAGACTTTCTATAGATCCTCCTTGATCATTTATGGATCTTAAAATCTTGAGTTTAGCATCAGATATCACCTCATGATAGCTCAACTTAAGTATAGGCAGTAGAATTGGCGCTCCCTCTTCATCTATAGTAAAGGCTTTGATGCCGTTGACGAAGGCTGCAGAAAGGGCCGCACAACCAAGCAACTTGTCACCACAACTTATATTCATCAATACTTGCTGAAATTCCCTGCCATCACGGCTAATGATCTCACTTACCCTCTCCATGGTGTCTCTAACAACGTTTTCTCTTGCAACAACATTGATAGTCACGCGTATGCCCAGGATACTTGCGAACCTTTTAGCTATCTCTTCTGCCTTTTGCTTATCTATGCTATAGCATAACAATACCAATTTGTGTATAGGAAAGTTTCGTATTCCCCCAGCTATTCCTTCTTGACCCTCGTTACCAAACGTTGCTATATGCAACGTCAGAGTATCGGTCATACATTCAATGACTCCTATATTAGTAATAAGGTTTATGTTAAACTGTTAAATATTCTCTTTAACTCTTAAACTAGATCTCCTTTACATTTCTTTAACTGTTAAGGTGGTTCTTGAACGATTTTAGAAAATGAATATATAATTTATTCTGAAAGTTGCCCCGATGAAGCATACATCCATCTTTGGAAGCAGATTACTGCTAGCTGCTATAGCATCTGCAGCGCTACTGACTGTGACCTTGTTTGGGATAACACAAACAGGTGCCATCCCACCAGAGAACCAGCATGTAGCAGCTCATGGCACATCTACAGTTGCGCATGTAAACGAACCGCAGAGAGTGGACCTTGATGGTATTACACTCTCTTTTGAAGTGATACCAAATGAAGTACATGCTCTAGATCTGGTGAATATGACAATTAAAATAACTGATACCACTTCTAGTGCTCCAGTGTCACACGTAGATTGGGCAATCATAATAAAGGATCCAAGTGGCAGAGAAGTCTACAGGACATCGACCTCACACTCACATATGGGGGTAAAGAACTTTAACTATACATTCACGCACCCTGGAAAGAATACTGTGCATATACAAGTTGCATCACTTGGTCCCAAGATGATGGGTATGGATGTGCCAAAAGAGGCACAGACTCGCATCTTGAAGTCAGGTGACATAATGAAGAGTCCAGAGGTTGATCCAAACTTCTTCTTTGGTACACGATCCAATGACTTTGTCGTAAACGTTGGGAGCCCGGGAGGTGTTAGAACTGTATCATCAGATATGGGTAAGACAGTAGAGCTCACCCTCTCTACTGATCCTGACATCGTAGTAGCAGGGCAACCTGCAACCCTGATACTGAATATCAAAGACGCAACTAGCGGAGAGCACATCACACATGTAGAGGCGCTTGTGACAGTAAGGCAGGGTGTACTTATGTTGAGCAAATCTGCACCTGCTGGGAGTCCAATGATGCCTATGAATGGTTCCTATCATGGACATACAGGCCAGATTGCATGGACAACGGTGTTCCCTACTACAGGGTTCTACATAATCAATATAGACACAAACTCACTCCCTGTATCAAATGTACAATATGGTCATGCGAGCGCTAGATTCTTAGTTCTCGTAACTGAAGGTACAGGTTCTGTTGAGACTGAGACTGCTAGAACTAACGTAGCGCCAAACCAAATAGTGATACTTGGACAAGCAGCGCCATATTATAGTCCTCAAAACTTGACCGTCAAAGCAGGTACTACGGTGACTTTTACAAATAGCGACTTTGTAATCCATACAGTAACAGCGACTGATGCTACATTAGATGTTGTAGCACCTGCACCAAACAATATATTTGATACAGGGATCCTTGGTCATGGAGAATCAATGCAGATAAAGTTTGATAAAGCTGGAACATATAATTACTTTTGCGTTGTCCATCCACATATGAGAGGAAGCATCACTGTGACGAGTTAAAAGCAAACAAGCAGAATAGTTTCATCATCCCTCCTTTTTCTTTAGTTTCTAAAAGATAGAACTACTCATTATAATAATTAAATTATGCTTCGTTGTACAACTAAATACACAGAATAGCGAATATAAGCAATAATAGAGCATAATTCGTAGATCTAAATGGTTCATGGCTTAACGTTAAGAGATAAGATCATTTTGAGTTATACAACAAAACATTAAATCAAATTAAATCAATACCTAACTCCATACTCATAAACTCAAGTATATTCCTCATCCTTAAACAATCTAACTCCAGTAATGGAGATTCACATATTATGGTCATATTTAACTTTCTTCTTATTATCTCTAACGCTAATGGCTCGAACTGTGGCTCCCCTATGGGTCTATGAACATCAACGTATCTATAGCCTTTCCTTGCAAGTCCTGTAAAGTGTGCATTTATATACTCTAGCCCAGCATCATGCAATCTATCTATTATGTTTGTATAGTCTATCCTACCATCGTTCCTAGCAAATATATGTGCAAAGTCAACATATGGTCTAACCCAACCGTTCAGATCCTTATAGAGCCTCATCACTTCATCGAGTGTCCCAAACTGATTCTTCCTTGCCATGGTCTCTGCTCCAAGCCTTACATTCCTTATACCCCTACTCTTCATCTCATCCACTATGGACTCGTAACCTGCTCTAACAATTGCATATGCCTCTTCCTTACTCCTCTTCCCATAGAATGCAGAGTGTACCGCTACTATATCAGCATGCATAGCCTCCCCCCTCTCTACACACTCTAATATCCTATATCTAGATCTCCTTATCACATCTCTATCCTCTGAGCATAGGTTTATGTAGTAAGGCGCATGTATAGATAACCTTATACCCAGCTTCTCTGCCAATATCCCAAGGTATCTACTCTCCTCCATGCTAAGGTATATGCCATGAGCGAAATCTAGTTCTAGAGCGTTGAGCCCAAGCTCGTTAAGTCTCTTCAGACCAGCCTCTAAACTATTGCCCCTGCTAGAGGCTGGAAAACCTTGAGTTCCTATGTACACCACCATATGCATGCACCAGTACTCGCTAGCATTTACTAATCTACACAAAGAAAGAGATACTTACATTTCCACATCCTATAACAGGATACCTCTCCAGAATGTATTAAATTAATTAATAATATTACCTCATCCCTCCTATCATGCCAGGAGCCTTGGGCATACTCCTATACTCCTTCATTATATGCATGTTTGGTTCAGCAGTGACAGCAACATACTCCTTGTTTGCATCCTCTCTAGGTGAGAGGGATATCTTCTCTCCGGGCTTGATCCTTGGTATGAAGTCCTTGTATGTGCCATAATCGACTACAACATTTGTAACATCGTTCCTACCAGTGTTTGTAATGATAACCCTGTATATGTCCATAACATCTATCTTATCCTTGAATGCATCAACCTCAAGTGCATAATCTTGATTAGAATAAGGCATGAGCATCAAGAATGCTGTTAACATAGCGGTACCCATTACACCTGCACCTACTATTAGGTAGAGTAGCATAACATTATAATCTATAGAGTTAGATTTAACATTTATCGTTCTGGAACAAGCATACACTCATATTCTATCTGACCTAACCATTATAGTTATATTTAAGTTAGTTTTAATATATGTGATGATGAAGAACTACAGCATGCTTGCAGTACTAGCCATAGTAGCTCTAGCAGCAATAGCAGCAGTTATTCCAAGCGCATACGCCCAGACATGGGGTAGGCCTGACTCTATGATAATTGCAGGGTTACCACTTATAGTCGGTCTAGGCACTGGCATAGTATACTTTATAGTGCTATCAGCAAGAAGATCTAGGAGGTAAAGAGCTGTTTATTTATTTATTATTATTACTATATTTCTTATTTTGTTATCTCATTGGTGAGTTATAAGTATGTATCATCTTTTGGTAGTGCTAGTATCAACAATACTACGTTATATAATGGAACAACGATAGAATTGTGATGTTAAAAATAACAAAAAGATGGGGTATTATTGTTATCTTTAATCCCACTTGCTCCACGCAGCGGCCCATCTATAAGTCCAAGTATTCAGCTTTGCTCCTAGAGCAGCCATTGGGACGCATATGACAGCGCTAATACCTGCTCCAAGTGCTACTGGACTATTGTAGAACTTGCCTACCTGAGGCTCGATTGGTGTTAGATATGCTGGGAGTGTTGGCCTTGGGTACTTGAATGCCAGTTCTAGAGGATCGTGTATAGTAAGTAGGTTTATCATGTTGAAGAGCGGAAATGACAGACCTACTAAAGAGCCTCCTATCAGTATCGCTGCATGCTTGTTCCTCTTTGTTGCCCAGTATGCTAGATCTAGCAGCATCCCGCTCGGTATCCAGACTGGAACTATCATGAAGTCATATGGATAACCTAACCCTCCTATCCAGGACCATTTTGCGACCCAGGTGTAGACGGTCATTATTGTAGCATAGTATGTTGCTGTACCAGGCACTCCTGTGAATAGTAGAT
>JBKBIE010000014.1:16677-29975 GCA_046299465.1 Candidatus Nitrosocaldus sp. | reverse complement strand
TCACTGTTACTGTTGCTGTCACTGTTACTGTTGCTGTCACTGTTACTGTTGCTGTCACTGTTACTGTTGCTGTCACTGTTACTGTTGCTGTCACTATCACTAATACCTAATCAAGGTTGAATGTTAGTAGCATATAGTCTGGCTCTGCTCTCTCATGAACAATGGTAGGTAGTATAGGCTCCCAGTACCCTTTCCACTTATTCCAGACATCTTCCAGCCTACAAATGGTTGTGAGCCAACCATGGCACCTGTAGTTGCACTCCTTGCCCTATTAACATAGACTACGCCAGCCTCTATCCTGTCAAGGAAGTACCTTACCTCATCCTCATCATTGCTGTATATGCCTGCTGTTAACCCATACTCGCTATCATTACACATGGCTATAGCATCATCTAAACTATCATACCTTGCCACTGCAAGGAATGGGAGGAAGAGTTCCTCCCTCAGTATAGTATGAGTACTATCAAGGTTATCTACTATGGTTGGTTCAACGTAGTAACCGTATCTAAGCATACCATCTACTACTTGCTTACCCCCTACAAGTATCCTACCATCCTTACCTGCCATACTTGCATATCTAGCATACTTCTCATACGCTGCCTTGTTTATCAATGGACCGATAAAGGTATCCCTCTCTATAGGATTACCAACTCTAAGGGTTGATGTGAACTCAACCAGCCTAGATATGAACTCCTCATATATAGATGAGTGTAGATACACCCTTGAGCAGGCACTACACTTCTGCCCAGAGTATCCGAATGCTGCCCTTGCTACCCCTTCTACTGCCTTACCTATACTTGCACTTGCAGTAACTATGGTTGGGTTCTTACCACCCATCTCTGTTATAACTGGCCTAGGCCTTGGGGTGTTTGCCTTAGCATATATGCTTAGACCAACGTCCTTGGAACCTGTGAAGACTATGCCATCGACATCCTTGCTAGAGATGAGTGCATCACCAACTGTGCTACCAGAGCCAGTGACTAGGTTTAGCACCCCGCTTGGTAAACCTGCCTGTTCAAGTATCTCACAGAACCTTAGTGCTATTAACGGTGTATCGCTTGCTGGCTTGAGCACTACAGTATTACCAGTCATCAATGCCCCAGAACACATTCCTGTAGTTATTGCAAGGGGGAAGTTGAACGGTGCTATAACAGCGAATACACCATAAGGCTTCATCACACTATAGCATCTCTCATCTGGATATGCACTCTTCATAGCCTTGATATAACCATCGTTCCTCTCCATCTCATAGGCATAATAACGCATAAAGTCTATAGCCTCATCAACATCTGCCATTGCCTCATACCTGTTCTTCCCATTCTCATACGTTATAAGTGCTGCAAGTTCATACTTGCTCTTACTCATTATATCTGCTGCCTTCTTGAATATACCAACTCTATCCTTGTAGTCCATTCTACTCCAATGCATGAATGCCCCCTTTGCAGCATTGATTGCTTGGGAGACATGCTCCTCATCCCCTAATGGAAACCTTGCCACAACTATCCTAGTATCTATTGGTGATATGTCTTGGAAGAGGGTAGTCGATGTTACCCTTTTCCCATCTATCACCATTGGATACTCTCTAGCAAGTTCATCCTTCTCAACCTCTGCTATACTCTCCTCGTACTTTGCATGGAATATAGATGCCTCTTCTCTAGCAAGTAGCCTAAAGTATGTTAGTTCATGCTCAAACTCCATATATAAGGTAGGATATGCTATTACTTAACCCTTCCTTTCATCATCTACATCTACTAATCTACTCTACTCTACTCTACTCTACTCTATATTGCTCTCAACCTGTATTGATCTGCTCATGCTTTAATCTATAAGGTTCCACATGTATAGTCACAATAGCATCGAACTCATCCCTTATCCTCCTCTCTACCCTAGAGATGATATCATGGGCCTCCTCTATACTTACCTCTCCATCAAGACTGCAATGCATATCTATCTTGAGTATATCATTGCATGTATATGCATACACATTGCTTAGATGCCTTATCCCTTGCTCAGATGCTATACTCTTTATCCTATCCTCTAATCCTCTATCCTTTAACTCCTCAAGCGTGAGTATCTCTGGCATAAAAGGTTCTATATGCACCGTTATATCCTTCACACCCTTCACCTTCCTCTTCACCTCATGCTCAACCATATCCGCTACCCTATGTGCCTCATCCAGTCTGAGGTTCCTATCAACCTGTATATGCATAGATACTATCATCATATCTTGGGTATCATAGTCTTTAGCTTGCTCTTGCTTTTGCTCTTGTTCTACACCCTGTCTTGCCCTCGATACTACAACATTATGTACATCCTTCACACCATCTACATTAGAGACTATCTCCTCTATTAGATGCTCTATAGGCATATGCTCTGACTCTGGTTCAAAGTGCACCATCACCCTGCTAGCTGATGTAGCCCTCATAACTGCATTCTCTACCTCATTGCTTATTGCATGTGCCTTATTGAATGTGATATCATTTGCTAGAACTACAGTTACATCTGCAAGTATATCTCTCCCTACTTTTCTCATCCTTACATCCTTGCAGTCCTTAACACCATCTATGCTGAGTATAGCCTTTCTAGCGCTATTGACCAATGAAGGGTCTATTGCATCAGTAAGCTCCATTGCAGATGAGTAGACAAGCCTAGAGGTTAGGAAGATTATCATCCCAGCAAGTGCTATCGATGCTATGCCATCAGCAGCATACAGACCATTGCTTGCAAGTACCAAGCCTAGCAATGCTAGTATAGATGAACCTAGATCTGCTATAGCATCGTAGAAGCCAACCCTTGCACTCATACCATGCATGCTATACGCTAGTATAACTGCCCTGAATATCGCTACACATACTGCTACTACAACAGCATAGAAGCCCAATATGCTAGGAACTATTGCCTCAGCATCTATAACTCTAACAAGGGACTCTCTAACTATGAGTATAGCAACTGTAAAGAGTATTATGCCTCCAATCAGCCCTGCTATAGTCTCTAGCCTACCATGCCCATATGTATGCTCCATATCCCTAGGCTTCATGCTTAGCATTAACATTATGAGGAGTATAGCAGTAAGCAGAGCATCGAACAAGGCATGTATCCCATCACTCAGCACAGCCATACTGTTACTTACTATACCTGCTACAACCTCGAAGGCTGAGACGCTTGCTATTGCTACAAGTGAGAGTAATAGTGCCCTCTTCTGCTCTATCCTCTGCAAGGGTTTGAGCACATAGAAGATGTGCATATGGCTAATAAGTATTTATCCCACTTCATTTCCATGAAGTTATTACAGTAAATAATAAGTTTGAGATTTGAAATCTTAGAATCTATACATGCCCTTACTTCTAGCCACAAATATAGCAATGCCTATAATCAATGCTAGGAGAGGTAAGACAGCTATTGGGAACTCAGGGACCACCGCTGTACCCATTATCTTTATTTCATGCAGACTGTGCAGGTAGAATACTCTTATCCCCTCTTCCCCACTCTCTGTATCTGTAATCTGTACTACTACTGCAGGCTCTCCATCTATAGTAACTGTATATGGTCCTTTAAGTACGCTGCCTGGATAAACATCTGTTACCCCAAGTGAACCTGCAGATCCTTCAACATTAAAGGAGATAGTTTTGCTATCAGTATCAAACATGAGGTTCTTGACATCTGAGTTGCTCTTTATCTTTAAAGGAATGTTCTGTCCATCAACACTAACAGCCTGTGTAAAATTCTTGCTTATAGGCAGATCAACGGATTTTGCGTTAGATATCTTCAATGTATCTAAAGCCTTATCGAAATCACCTACATAACTATTATATTGATCCACAGTTGACATGAACATCAGATTTACACTTCTGATAGTATTATTCTTCTCTTGAGATGCACTAAATGCCTTTATCCTTATTATAACTGGTTTATCATCAATAGTAGTTTCACATTCTGCTTCTACCACTACACCATTTATGCCGCTGATGTTTCTGGTATTAAATGATAATAGTTTGCATCTCTCCTCCATACCCTTCCTATCGCCTCTCTCACCTATACCTTTGGCTTTAATGTTAGGCGAGACATCCTCAATCTTTTCGATGGTTCTTACATTCAACATGATCATTGGACCTGTAGAGCTGATGGATGAAGGGTCTTTTATCCCACCAGGCATCACCACTACCGTGACAACAGCCATGGGAACCATTACCAATGGTATCTCCACACCACTCCATCCTGTAGGAAATGTTATCTCAACTCCAGCGTTCTCATTCACGTACCTTCCGCTTATCTCTTTGATCCCTGGTATCCCTGGTATCTGCGCCTGCACATATGATATGGGCATAATAAGCAATATCACACTTACTGTTACCGTTGCATATCTCAGCATCATCCTCATGGTAAAATTTTAAATAATTCCTATTTATAAAGTTTATGTGTATAAAATAATTAATTGAGATATTTTGTTATATTTATAGATTATATGCTATTATCTGATATTTTGTTACCTAACGAACTCTAAATTATTGAGATCTGCTATAATCTTTAGCCATGGAGTTCATGGGATCTCAGATGATGGAGATGATGAAGTATTACACCACCAAAGAGTAAAGTTGGTAGGCTAGAGATGGTTAAGACGTGCAATAAATGGGCATATATCTTCTAACTACTGGATGTGTTGATCGATGGATATGTCTACATCTTATGGCTCTTATAAGACAGCCTGGAAGAGGTTCAAACTTCAGGAAAGAGTATACAAGAATATTCAATTTTAGCATCTGCTGTTAGAAGCAGTAACTATAGTAATAGTGGTAACAATACATCTTCTGTTATAACAACCACTTACTATCCCCGTCCTTATAATCAGCAAGTTACTAAAACGAAGACCATCAATTACACTTCTTGCTGAGAAATCTTTTATTATTTATATTAATATAGAATTTAGATGTAGAATCTGGAGATGAATTCCGTGATTATGCTCAATAAAAGAAGATGACAACCTAGTGGTATTCAAAAACATTAAAAAATAACCTACATCTAACAGGAGTAGTGATAGGTAGGATGAACATGCTTGTGGTACTTGACTTCGATGGAACTATAGCAGATACCATACGCACGTTGATAAGGATAATTAATAGACTAGCAGATGAGTTCACATACAACAAGATAAGGATGAATGATATGCACTACTTGAAGGTTATGAGGACTAGAGATATACTCGCCTATCTGAACATACCAATGCTCAAACTACCATTCATAATAAGGAGAATACGCATGGAGATGAACAAGGAGATACCCATGCTCAAACCATCTGTTAACATAAAGCCTACGCTTGAAGCATTAAAGAATGAAGGTTACAGGTTGGGTATACTTACTACTAATGCTAATAACAATGTGAGAACATTCCTTAGGAATAACGATCTTGAGTTGTTTGATTTCATAAGATCTACACACCATCTACTCTCAAAGCATATAATATTGAGGAGGATTAAGAGGCAACATATCCATGATTATGGTAGTAGATATGGTGATACCATATTCTATGTTGGTGATGAGGTGAGGGATGTGGAGGCTGGCAAGAGGGCTAGAGTAAAGACTATAGCGGTGAGCTGGGGCTTCAACTCTAGAGAAGCATTACTTGCTGAGAGGCCAGACTACCTCATAGATAGACCTGAGGAGTTGGAGTATATAGCAAGAACCTTATCTATAGGCAATAAACGATAATATAATGAACAACGTTAAATTAGGAAGTTGATGAGGTTATGCTATGAGCAGTAAGGATGAGAATGTATTCAGCAAGGATGCACTGATGCATACCGATGCAGGGAAGGATATACTAAAGCAGGCTATGCTCAGGAGTGATAGGTATAAACAGTTCCAGCATTACAAAGAACTTGCTGAGAGAGAGTTCCCAAAGTTCCTAGATAGGTTCGTTAGGGAACTCCATAGTTCAATAATCAACGATGAAGATCCCCGCAATACGCTAAATGGCTTCATAAGGGAGGCTGAGCCAGATGGTTTTATGCTTGAGAGGATATTCATGATGGATACAGATAGGATAGAGGAGGTTAGAAGAAGGTTGGCTGATATAGATAAGTGTAGAGCCCATGTAAACAGACTCTTGGACTCGAACTATGTGAAGATGACATATCCAGTATTCTATGCGCTATTAGATGGTGCATGCTCATATCTGAACATAAATATAAACGATGTTGAGAGGGATGTGATCGTAGATGGCCATATTATTGCTATAGATCTAAGCGAGCCTATGGACAGGATAATGGATATGGACGAGGATGTAGAGTACATTGATGATTACAGGCTAATATGCCCATATATGCTAAAGATAGCAAGGAGGAAGATCTCCTCAATAGGCAAGGATATACTAGAGTCGTTCGAGCAAGGTTTCAGGGATGCAAAGCATGGCCAATACGTAGATCTCATCCTGAAGAATAACCCAACTGCAATAGATGAGGAGAGCATGAACGAGTGCTACAAGAAGTATAGAGCAGTCATGGGTACTGCTGGAAGGAACATGGTACTGAAGGATAGCCCATTGAGAAGGATATTCTACCATGGCATGGCAAGAGCAGGGGAGTCTGTTGGCTGTGCAAATGAGATTGAAGATTCAATAAAGGGTAGGATAATAAAGGTACCATCATGGCCACTCTACTATGCCCTCAACACTAGAGATATCAAACTAGCATTCGATCTAACATTTAGGAAGAGCAAGATCTACCTTGATGATGTCCTTATAGCAATAGAGATGCTCCCAGCAAGGTTCGGTACAAAGCACTTCCTTGAGTTCATGGTTCTAAACATTAGACATTACAACGAGTACTGGTATAGAAGGGTTAAGGAGTACGATCTGAATATGTTCACAACAGGCTTGAAGGAGCGGTAGTAGCAATAGTAACACACCTTATATATTGTCTAGAAGGGAGAGGTATCGTGTGGGTTGAGAAGTACAGACCAAAGAGCATAAGGGAGATGGTTGGCAATGAAGATGCTAGGCTCGAAGTTTATAGATGGCTTGCTGGATGGAGACAAGGAGATAGAGCATTACTACTCATAGGTCCTCCTGGCACTGGTAAAACTACAATAGCAAAGGCCCTAGCCAATGAGTTTGGCTATGAGCTGATTGAGTTGAATGCAAGCGATGAACGCACGAAAGAGAGGTTAGAGTCTATGCTTAAACCTCTGCTAGAGAATACAAACATCTATAGCAAGAGGGTTCTGCTCTTCTTGGATGAGGTTGATGGTCTACATGGCACATATGATAGGGGAGGGTTATATG
Organism: Candidatus Nitrosocaldus sp.; assembly: GCA_046299465.1. Taxonomy (GTDB): domain Archaea; phylum Thermoproteota; class Nitrososphaeria; order Nitrososphaerales; family Nitrosocaldaceae; genus Nitrosocaldus. The sequence continues at coordinate 22,699 of JBKBIE010000014.1, read as the reverse complement.
CACTACTCTCAATACTGAAGGGTTCAACAAGCATACCAGTGATCATGGCTGCAAACAGCGACTCTGGTGAGGTTATCAAGGAGTTGAAGAAGATCACCAAGGTTGTGAGGATGAAGAGTATACCTCCTAGACTACTACTCCTCCACCTAGATCATATACTTAAAAGTGAAGGGAGAGATATGAGCATAGGTGATAGGCTAAGGATAGTTGTAGAATGCGATGGTGATGTTAGGAGCATGCTTAACATGGCACAGTCACTAGTAGGGCTTGGTGTATCTGGAACAAAGCCTATAGATTACTCAACCCCCATAGATATTGCTATAAACTCATTCTTCTCAACAGAGAGCATAGATGAGGCTATAGATGCGTTGAGTAGGAGCGAGGGCTTCTATAACGATCCCACATTTGGTTATGATAGTGAGAAGAGGAGGCTTGATAAGTTGAATGCGCTATACTCAAGCATAGTGAATGCTACTAATATAGATCTGGATAGGATGGCTAGGCTACTTGAAGTGCTATCCTATGCTGATGTACTTATTGCAAGGATGAGCAGGTTAAGAATGTGGAGCATGCTAAGATACCTTGATAGGATAATAGCACTCTCTCTATTCCATGATAGCAGAGGTTTATCATACTCCCAATACGATCTGCCTTACCATCTTAGCAGTAAGATATTCAGCGAGGGTAGAGTATTGAGGCTTATTGCAGAAGCATTAGCATCTAGGCTTCATGAGTCAAAGCGTAATATTATAGCATACTATATGCCCTATACACATCTTATGCTTACAAAGAGTAAGAAGGGTAAGAGGAGCACTGATAACATATCTCTAGATCATCTTAAGGATATTGCAAAGAGTCTAGATATCACAGTATAATAGAGCGATGATGGATAAGAGGTGAGTGGTATGATTAAACTCTTCCTCAACAAGGATTTCGTTCTACCGATGCTTGGTAAGGATACATTTGCAAGACTGATGCGTGCTGGTTTGGAGTACGATCGAGCTAGCAGGAGATTCCGTATAAAGGATGGTGCAGATCTAGCACACATACTTGCCATACTGAGAGAGGTTGTGAATGAAGAGATAAGCATAGAATTACCATGCATATTATGTGGTAATGATGCTGGATGCTCTGAGTGTGAGTTCTCCTCTAACTGCGATAGAACATCTGTATCAGGCGAGTGTATATGTAAGCAGTGTATAATGAGAGGGTACACTGGTTATACTGAGCATATCTCATCCCTCTTCTATAATATAGGGAGTAGAAAAAGAGAGGGGAGGGATGAGAAGAGGAAGGGTTAAGAGGCCAACGATGGCTAACGCTATAACGCTAATTAATAATTATAATGATAGGTATAAGGAATGATATGCGTAGGGGAAGGATAAACATTATTAAAATCCATTCCAGTAGAAGGCTAGAGGGAGGGAGGGATGTATGTCAACATTGTATGAAGAGAGTATAAGGAGGCTCTTGGATGAGAAGAGGAGGAGACTTGAAGAGATAGCAAGAGAAGGTAACTCACCATATGAGATTGCAAGGTTGGAACATGAGATACATGTGCTAGAGATGCTATATGAGAACTACTCTTCCAGTATGAGTGCATTCAGGAGGACAAAAGGTGCAAGAAAGATACACTAGCCCAACTCCATAATAAAGAGATATAACATGTTGAGCTAAAATTAGTTTATATAATGGCTAAAAGGAATATGTGTGGATGCATAAGGATAAGCAGGAGAAACTTGCCCAACTCAACAAGATTGCAGAGAGTGGGGGAGGGGAGGAGAAGTTAAAGGAGCAACATAATAAAGGCAAGCTCTCTGCAAGGGAGAGGATCTCTCTGCTTCTTGATCCTGGATCATTCATTGAGTTGGACAAGTTTGTAACAACAAGGTCTAGAGACTTTGGCTTGGATCAAAAGAGGTTCTATGGAGATGCTGTTATAACTGGCTATGGCACTATAAGTGGTAGACAGGTCTTCATATATGCTCAGGACTTTACAGTTCTAGGAGGCTCTCTAGGTGAGATGTCTGGCAAGAAGATAGCAAAGATAATGGATCATGCTATGCATGTTGGTTGCCCAATAATAGGTATGATAGACTCTGGAGGTGCAAGGATACAGGAAGGAGTACTCAGCCTCGCTGGTTATGGTGAGATATTCTACAGGAATACCCTTGCATCAGGGGTAGTGCCCCAGATAACGATAAGTGTTGGTCCATGTGCAGGTGGAGCAGTATACTCCCCAGCGATAACAGACTTTGTTATAATGGTTGATAAGATAAGTTACATGTTCGTTACTGGGCCAGAGGTTGTTAAAGCAGCCCTAGGGGAGGAGACTACATTCGAGGAGCTTGGAGGGGCATACACACATGCAAAGTACAGTGGAGTAGCGCATTTTGTAGCAAGGGATGAGTATGAGTGTATCGATATCGTTAAGAAGTTGCTATCTTACCTTCCACAGAACAACATGGAGGAGCCCCCTGCTGTGGAACCTACAGATGATCCTAATAGGATGGATGCCAAACTTGCAGATATTGTACCAGAGAACCCATTCGAACCATATGATATGAAGGAGATAATAAGGAGTGTTGTGGATAACAATGAGTTCTTTGAGGTCCATGAGTTATGGGCACCAAATGCCATTGTAGGTTTTGCTAGACTGAATGGTAAGAGTGTAGGCATAATAGCAAATCAACCAATGCATCTATCAGGCTCTCTAGATATAGACTCCTCAAATAAGATTGCAAGGTTCATAAGGACATGTGACTGCTTCAATATACCAATAATAACATTTGTTGATACCCCTGGTTACCTTCCAGGCATAGAACAGGAGCACCATGGGATAATAAGGCATGGGAGCAAGGTACTCTTTGCTTATAGTGAGGCAACGGTACCAAAGGTAACACTAATAGTAGGCAAGGCTTATGGTGGAGCATATATAGCAATGGGTAGTAAGCATCTTAGGATAGATTACAACTTTGCTTGGCCTACTGCAGAGATTGCAGTGATGGGTCCTGAGGCTGCAGTGAACATAATCTTCAGGAAGGAACTCGCAAAGGCTGAGAATAGAGATGAGTTGAGGAGGAGGTTCATAGATGAGTATAAAGCAAAGTTTGCAAACCCATACATTGCTGCAGAGCATGGCTATATAGATGTTGTTATAGACCCTATAGAGACTAGGCCTATGCTTATAAAGGCACTGGAGAGCCTAAGCAACAAGAGGGAGGGTAGACCATTCAAGAAGCATGGTAACATAAACCTATGATATAATAGAGGGATATGAGCATAAGGAAGATCCTAATAGCAAATAGGGGAGAGATAGCAGTAAGGGTTATAAGGGCATGTAGAGAGTTGGAGATGAGCACTGTTGCCATATATTCTGATGATGATGTAAACGCATTACATGTTAAACTTGCTGATGAGGCCTATCATATAGGCCCATCGCCACCAAGAGAGAGTTATCTAAATATAGAGAGGATAGTCGAGACTGCAAGGAAGGCTGGTGCAGATGCTATACATCCTGGCTATGGGTTCCTATCTGAGAATGCAGACTTTGTAGATGCTTGCGAGAAGGCTGGTATAATATTCATTGGACCTAGAAGTAGTACTATGCGCTTCTCGGGTGATAAGATGGCGATAAAGCAGTTAGCAAAGAGACTTGGAATACCAGTGGTCCCAGCAAGTGATGGTATACTGGAAGATGCTGACAAGGCAGCAGAGTTCGCAAGGGAGTTCGGCTACCCTGTACTATTAAAGTCTGCATTTGGTGGTGGGGGGAGAGGTATAAGGCTAGTTAACAATGAGGAGCAGTTGCGGCAGGAGTTCGAGCTCTCAACCATGGAGGCCAAAGCGGCTTATGGAAGGGCAGCTATGTTTGTAGAGAAGTACTTCCCAAGGATAAGACACATAGAGTACCAGTTGCTAAGGGATATGCATGGCAATGGTATATATCTCTTTGAGAGAGAATGCTCTATACAGAGGAGGTACCAGAAGCTCATTGAGATTGCTCCTTCCCCAGTAATAGATGAGGAGACAAGGCATAGGATAGGGGGCATGGTAGTTAAACTGGCTGATGCTCTAGACTACATAAATGCTGGTACCGTAGAGTTCATAAGGGATGAGAGTAGTGGTAACCTCTACCTTATAGAGATAAACTCTAGGCTTCAGGTCGAGCATCCTGTAACTGAGATGATAACAGGTAAGGATCTAGTCAAGTTACAGATACATATAGCATCTGGTAAGGAGTTGCCATTCAAGCAGCAGGATCTCAGGGTAAATGGTTCTGCAATAGAGTGTAGGATAAATGCTGAGGATCCATTGAATGAGTTTGCACCATCATACGGTAAGGTTGGGAGTGTTAGCATACCTTATGGCCCAGGGATTAGGGTAGATACCTATCTGTACCCTGGATGCAATATCTCTGGCTACTACGACTCTCTAGTTGCAAAGGTTATAGCATGGGGCAGTACATTCGATGAGGCAAGGAGGAGGATGCGTAATGCCCTTGATGAGTTTCATATAGAGGGTATAAATACAACTATACCACTTCATAGGTTCATAATGGATGAACCAGCGTTCTCAAGGGGGGAGATATCTACAGATTACCTTGATAGGTTCAATATAATTGAGAAGGTGCAGGAGAGGATCAAGGCTAGTATAGAGAGCAATACCCATGCTATAGCAGCAGCAACCTTGATATTCACACAGATGAGCAGGTATCTTGCTACTAGCAGTAATGGCAAGGATATGAGTGGTGGTAGTATAAGTAGCAGTGATGGACGGAGGAAGATTCATGATAGAGCAAAATTCTCTGCATGGAAGAGGGCAGGTATGTTTATGCTTTCAAGGGAACCTCTATGAAGTTTAGGATAGACAACCTTGGCATTGATATAGAGACGGAGGTTAAGGATGCTAATAAGCAGAGCATCTCTGCAGTAATAAACGGGAAGGATTGTAGGATAGATATCATAAACATAAGCAAGGATAGGGTTGAGTTCCTCCTTAATGGTAAGTACCACTCTGTAAGGTATACAGATACTAGCAGCAGTAGGGAGTTAAGGATGGTTGTAGATAAGATGGATGAGGTTAGGATCAACCTTGTACCCAATGCGAAGTTAGCAAGTAAAGATACTGGTGGAGGAGCAGGTGATAGAAGTAAGTACCTCACCAGCTCCGTACCAGGTAAAGTTATATCAATACTGGCAAAGAAGGATATGCCAATTAAGAAGGGCGATACAGTTATGATAGTAGAATCGATGAAGATGCAGGTCAAGATAAAGGCACATAAGGATGGTGTTGTGAAGGAACTCAAGGTTAAGGAGGGCGCAAACATATCAAGGAACGATATAATTGCTATAATAGAATGAATGGAATGAAAAGGATGAGGTAAAAATTAAGGAGGATTATGTATTCAATATCAATCAATCAATCAATCAATCAATCTATGATATGCCCTTATGATATGCTCTTGATCATCCTCTTTACCTCTTCATAGTCTGGTTCCACAAGAGGGTTATCAGATACCCATCTATACCTTATTATGCCATCTCTATCAAGTACAAAGACTGAGCGTTTTGCTGCCCTGTAACCTTTGACATGGAGCAAGTCTTCCATCACTATACCATATCTGCTTATAACTTCCCTGCTGTAATCACTAAGGAGTGGGAAGTTCAGGTTATGCACCTCCTTGAACTGCTTGTTTGCAAACGGTCCATCAACACTTATGCCTATTACCTCTGCACCTGCACTACTCAACTCATCGAAGTGATCCCTGAATGTGCACATCTCTCTAGTGCATACTGGTGAGAGCGCTGCCGGGAAGAATGCTAACACTACTTTCCTACCTCTAAACTCAGCAAGGCTTCTGATCCTCAGTTCTGTATCTGGGAGGGCGAACTCTGGTGCCTTCTCCCCAACCTCTGGTACCCTGTACACCTGCTTGCCTTCCATGCATATACTGAATAGCAAAAACTATTAAACATTATTATGTGGTAAGCAGTTAACAGTTAACAGTTAGTAGTAAGCA
>JBKBIE010000014.1:0-16582 GCA_046299465.1 Candidatus Nitrosocaldus sp. | reverse complement strand
AAGCAGTTAGTAGTAAGCAGTTAGTAGTAAGCAGTTAGTAGTAAGCAGTTAGTAGTAAGCAGTTAGTAGTAAGCAGTTAGTAGTAAGCAGTTATAATCTATACTATGATCTAGAGTCTATATTTGGTGTATGGCGATACCCTCCTCAACTCCTTGACTATATCGCTCATAACCTCTACTACATAGTCTATATCCTCTTCATCATTATCTATTCCTAGGGTCAACCTAATGGATCCATTTATCTCTTCTCTATTTAGACCCATAGCCCTTAACACATGGGACTCCTTCTGCTTGAGCGTTGAGCATGCTGAGCCTGTTGATACAGCAACTCCATACTCATCCAACTTTATGATTAGATCCTCTCCGCTAACACCAAGGAATGATATATGTGCATTGTTTGATAGCCTTGCATTAGAATGACCATTCAGCCTAGTGTATGGTATCTCAAGCAGTCCCTTGATTAGTCTATCTCGAAGTTGCTTAACCTTACCTTCATACAATCCAATGAACCTTGGTATGAGTTCCATTACTTTGCCAAGACCAACTATTCCTGGTACATTCTGTGTGCCAGATCTCAAACCATACTCATGCCCACCACCATGTAGTATGGGTTCAAGCCTTACATCCCTTATGCTATTGATGCATAATGCGCCTATACCCTTAGGCCCATATACCTTGTGTGCTGATATAGTCAGCATATCCAATCCAAGTGCACCAGCATCAACCTGTATCTTACCTATAGCCTGTGCAGCATCGCTATGCACTAGAGCACCATATCTATGTGCTACATCTGCTACCTCTTTGAGCCTCTGTATAGTACCAACCTCATTGTTTGCAAGCATAACACTTACAAGTACACCTTTACAGTTGGATGAGGATAAGAGATCCTCAAGGCTCTCAATCTTGACTATACCATGGCTATCAACTGGTAGGTATCTTACATTGAACCCTTCCTTCTCCAATACCTTGCATGGCTCTAACAATGACTCATGCTCTATGCTGCTTACAACTACCATTATCCCATCTCTACCAAGGCCATCCCTAAGCATTCTGTATGCAAAGCCCTTGATAGCAAGGTTGTTTGCCTCTGTTGCCCCAGATGTGAAGATTATATCGCCATGGATGTTGAGAGCACTCTTTATCCTTTCTCTAGCATTATCTAGCGCTACCTTTGCATCCCTCCCTATACTATGCAGGGATGAAGGATTTCCATATATAGAACTCATGTATGGAAGCATAGCTTCAAGTACCTCATCAAGCACTGGTGTGGTTGCAGCATTATCAAGGTAGACACTCCTCTTCCTACTCTTACTCTCACTCCTACTCTCACTCCTACTCTCACTCTTATCCTTCATACCAATTCCAGAGTACATGCTATATAGATCACCTACCTACTATCTATAAAATTCAGACCACTACTCCTGTATCCTCTAGCATCTATTGTAATATATCTGAAGCCTAGTACCTTTAGCCTCTCATCCAAGGTATCAAGCTTCTCTGTATCGAAGAGTTTTGTACGTTCGTCTCTCCCAACCTCTATCCTTGCTATGTTATCTGCATGTAACCTAACCCTGACCTGTCTTACGTTGAATAACTCCTTAACTATCCTCTCAGCCTCCTCAACTATGCTAAGCCTATCCCTAGTAACCTCTATGCCTTGAGCTATCCTAGATGCTAAGCATGAGTTGGAAGGCCTGTCATGAACAGATAATCCTACTTCCCTTGCAATCGCTCTAACCTCCTCCTTATCTATGCCCAACTCTGCCAAGGGGCTCCTTATACCATGCTCCCTCATCGCTTTAATACCAGGCCTGTAATCCTTCAGATCATCTGCATTGGTACCATCCACTACCAACAATGCACCCTCCCTCTTTGCAACTGCTATAAGATGTTCTGCTAGTTCATCTCTACAGTGATAGCATCTCATTACATCATTTGCAACGAATGCTGGATTGCTTAACTCATCATACTTTATAACCTCATGCCTTATACCAATCTCTCTTGCAATCTTTCTTGCCTCTTCAAGATCATCCCTAGCAAGTGTACTATAATCTGCTGTAACTGCAAGTGCATAATCCTTTAGAGTAGAATAGGCAGCGTATGCAACTACTGCGCTATCAACCCCACCAGAGAATGCTACTATGACTCTAGTACCATGATCATGATCATGATCATGATGGCCCATTGGTACATCAACAACTACGTTTGTATTGAACCATGATATGAGTTCGCCCAACCTGCTCATACAACTAACCCCTTGTTACTTATCCTTACCACTATCAATATTAACATTAAGCATAGATGATATACTCCTATACGCTATAGTATATGCTACCCTGTATGGTACGCCAAGCGCATCTGCCATGGATGCCACATCATCATACTCAGCCTTAACATACACTACCTTGCCATTGCTATCCCTTGCAACCTTTGCTCTTATCTTGAACTCCCTACCATTGATAATCACAGGTATGCTTACAACATCCCTACCAGCAAGTATATACCTATCATACTCTTGAACCCTAACACCCAACGTACCAGACTCCCTAAATATTATATCTAGGAGGTTGTTAATGGCATCCCTATCGCATAGCGCTCTAAGGATGTATGAGGGTCTACCTTTCTTCCCTATAGCCTGTATAACAGATACATCCCTTGCACCATTGCTCATAAGCCTCTCTATAATTCCTGCAACGAGTTCACCTTCGACATCATCTAGGTTGGTCTCTAGCATGATTATGGAGTCCATAGCATATCTCTCCTCTACCCTGCCAAGTACAACCTTGAGCAGATTAGGTATAGATGTAAACTCTTGCATACCAGCACCGTAACCAACGTTTACACACTCCAATGCAGGATAGAAGTCTAGAGAGCATCTTGCAAGGCTTACAAGCATCGCTGCACCAGTAGGGGTTGTGAGTTCATGCTCAACTGGCCCTCCTATGAGTTTGAACCTCTTCCCCTTGAATATCTCCAGTATAGCGCTTGCTGGATTACTGATTGTACCATGTGAGAAGCTTACATAACCCCCTCCTATAGCTACCTTTGTAGCATATATCGTAACATCATCAGCAAGGAGGTTGAGTTCCTGTAATGCTAGCGCTGTACCAACTATATCAACCACTGTATCTGCACTTGATACCTCATGCAAGTGAACGTTAGACCTATCCTCCATATGTATCACTGCCTCAGCCCTTATTATCTCCTCCATGCTCCTAAGGGCAAAATCCTCGGCATTCTTGCTGAGAGAGAGATGCTTACAGCATCTAGTAATTGCATCATAGACCTCAACCCCTCTACGCTCTTCATCTACTTCCTGTTCATAGGATATGCTTAATTGCATTGCTCTAAATCCAGATCTACTAACCTGCTTGAATGCCAACTCTTTTAGCCTTAACCAACTGACAGCATCTTGGCATGAGTATAAACCATCGATTATCCTCCTCCTAGACTCTTGGGTAGCAAGATCGGCTAGAGAGGAGAGTAGCATATCACCAGATATCCCTGCCGTCTGGCAGTCTATAACCACTCTATACATCTTCATTCTTCCTTCCTTCCTTCCTTCTCCCTTCTCCCTTCTCCATTCTCCTTTCTTTCTTTACATGCAAATATATATAAATGATCTTAGAGGAGCATGCACGATGATAACCATAGTAGGCTCTGGCAAGGTAGGTAGTTCAATAGCACTCCAGGCAGGGATGAGGGAGATAGATAGTAAGATCCTCCTCCTTGATATAATAAAAGGCCTTCCTCAAGGCGAGGCAATGGATATAAATCATACATTGGCAGAGCAAGGTAGAGATACTATAGTTAGAGGATCGAATGAGTATGCCGATATGCAAGGTTCTGATATAGTGGTTATAGTTGCTGGTGTTGGTAGGAAGCCAGGGATGACAAGGATGGATCTGTTGAATACAAATGCTGGAATAGTGAGGGATGTTGCAAGGAAGGTTGCAGAGTATGCAAAGGACTCAATAGTCATAACTGTAACAAACCCTTTAGATCCCATGACCTACATAACATTGAAGACTACAAACTTCAAGCCTAACAGAGTTATGGGTATGGGTAACCTACTAGATCTCTCAAGGTTCAGATCGTTCATAGCTGATGAACTGAAGGTATCTAGACGTTCAATACAGGCTCTAGTCATAGGGGAGCATGGTGAGAATATGCTCCCATTGGTTAGATGCTCATCTATAGCAGGAATACCTCTAACACACCTCATAAGCGATGAGAAGGCAAGGGAACTTGTAGAGAAGACTAGGAAGGTTGCTGCAGAGGTTATAGCATTGAAGGGAGCAACGATATATGCACCAGCAAATGCAGTTGCTGAGATGCTTGATGCAATATCAAGGGATAGAAGGGCTGTGATGCCTGTATGTGCATATACCAATGGTAAATATGGTGTTAACGATATCTGCATAGGTGTACCAGCAGTGATAGGAGGAGAAGGTATAGAGGAGATAATAGAGGTAAGTCTGAACGATGAGGAGAGAACTATATTCGAGAATGGTGTGAGTGCTATTAGAGAAGCTATAAGATCTATAGGAATCTAAACCGTTAACTCAATATTTATATTGCTATAGAGAATTGCTAGCAAAGGTTAAAAGTTAGTAGACCAACTCTATACACGATGAGCCATGGGAATGATGTAATAAATGTAGCAGTGATGGTCAAACTTGAACCAGATCTATCAGAAGGGAATGTTAGTTACAATCCAGATGGTACGCTGAATAGGTCACAGACAAAGAACATACTTGGTCCCCATAGCGCTATAGCATGCAAGGCAGCGATGTATGCAAAGGTATGCTACAATGCATGGGTTAGCGTATGCTCTATGGGTCCACCAACCGCTGAGATAGCACTCAGGGATGCCACGGGTTTATGCTGTGCAGATGAACTCCATCTCTACAGCGATAGGATGTTTGCTGGTGCAGATACACTTGCTACAGCAGAGACCATAAAGCATGGTATAAGGAAGATGGGTAGAAGGATCGACCTTGTATTCAGTGGGCATAGAGCAGTGGATGGAGAGACTGGTCAGACAGGCCCACAGACAGCATGGAAGCTAGGGTTCAACTTCATAGGCAATGTTATAGACTACAGTGTAGATCTGAACAGTATGATAGTCAAGGCTAGGAGGAAGGTTGATCTCCCTGGATTATACACTGTCATAGAGGATGTTGAATCTCCATTACCAGCACTAATTGCTTTAGATCCAAGTTACAGGGATAACTACAGGAGGGTATCTGAGAGGCTTAGATATGCTAGGCTAATGAAGGAGGCAAGTAAGAGGGTAAAGGATTACAAGAGTTATCTTAGGGTATGGAGTGCTAAGGACCTTGGTGTTGATGTCAGGTATATAGGGCTTGCTGGTTCTCCAACCATAGTCTACAAGGTTGAGAAGATACCAAAGGCAAAGGCCAGCAGGAGGGCGAAGGTTGTTGGCTCAAGTAATGTAGAGGAGTTACGAGAGATTGGGAACCTCATCTTTAACATAGCATTTGGTGAGAGGTAGATGAGATTATGTCCAAGTAAGTATCAGCATATGTTTGTACTATTCGAGCATGATGATGGTAATGCATTAAACGTTAGTTACGAGATGCTCGGCGAGGCAAGGAGGCTCATGGATGGGTTCAATGAGAGGTATGCTCTAGATGAGAAGGTCATAGCACTACTCCTAGGTCATAATGTAAGGGAACTTGCCTATAAAGCAATAGATGCTGGTGCAGATGCAGTTATACTTGCTGATCATGAGGAGTTGAGGTATCCAAGGGTTAACCTATACACCAAGGTCATATCTTCAATTGTAAGGGATAGGATGCTTGTGAAGCAGGCAACACCAAGCACAAGTGATGAGTATGTAAAGCCAAGGTACATGCTCTTCGGCGCTGATAGCATAGGGAGGCATATATCATCTACAGTGCTAGCAGAGTTAGAGTCTGGACTTGCATCGGATGTGAACAAACTTGTGATAGATGATGTTACAATAACACATCAGTACAAGACCAATGGTAAACCCGAACTCTACAAGCATGTACTCTTCATGTACAGGCCAGACTTCTCTGGCTTCCTATGGACGCAGATACTCTGCCTTGACAATAGGAGCCCAACGATAGCAAGGGAGTACTCTCCCCAAGCATGCAGTGTAATACCTGGGGTATTCAAACCATTGCAGCATGATAGCCATGCAAGGAAGAGGGTTGGGGAGGATGGAGAGAAGGAGGGAGAGGAGGGGAAGGGGAGGATGGAAGGGGAAGGTTATGCTAGAATAGTAGAGTATAAGCCAGAGTTCAGCAGTGATGACCTTAGGTATAGGATAGTGAGAAGACAGATAATAAGGGATGAGATAGGGTTAGAGGATAGCAGAGTTATAGTTGCATTTGGGAGGGGCATAAAGGATGATCCAGAGGGTAACATAAAGATGATAGAGGAGTTTGCAAACCTTCTTAATGCAAAGATTGCAATATCACTTCCATTATCGAAGCAGCCATTCAGTGTTAGTAGTACACTTAAGGAGAAGTACCTCATCCCCGCTAGGGTTGTTGGTAGTAGTGGCAAGAAGATTGCCCCTAGACTATACATAGCGATAGGGATAAGTGGTGCTATGCATCATATGGTTGGTATGAAGGAGAGTGATACAGTCATTGCTATAAACCCTGATCCAGATGCACCGATAAAGGATGAGAGCGATATATTCATACAGGGAAGGTTGGAGGATGTCCTTCCCATCTTGATAGAGAGTATAAAAGATTTAGAGCCATCAAGGTAGGTGTATGTAAAAGCATGGATAGGTTCGATGCTGTGATAGTTGGAGGAGGCTCTGCAGGGCTAGCAGCCCTCATGGAGTTATCTAAACTTGGTATACAGGCTGTACTACTGGAGTCTGGTAAACCTATAGGCTCCAAGAATGTAACTGGGGGTATACTCTACTCAAAGAGCTATCCCAATGGTAAGGTCTACAACGTTGAAGATATCTACCCTGATTTCTTTGAAGCCCCAGTGGAGAGGAGGATCACACATTACTACCTTAACGCATTATCTGGGAGCAAGGTATATACAGTAGACCTTACAGAGGCACATGAATATAGAACAAACTTTGCGTACTCTGTGCTCATGGCAAGGCTGAACAAGTGGTTCGCTGAGAGGGCTGATGAGGAGGCAGCAAAGCTTGGTGGGGGCATAATAGAGGGTGTCCATGTGAGGGATATAGTATGGGCTGATGATGGTAGGAGTAATAGCATTATAGTCACTGATGAGTTGGAGGAGTTCGGTGCAGGAGCAATAATAGCAGCAGATGGTGTAAACTCTGAGGTAGCGCTTATCTCTAACGCTAGAGGAAAGTTCGAGCCTGAAGCACTTTACCAAGGTGTTAAGTGTATAGTAAGGGTGCCAGAGGATATCATCGATGAGAGGTTCAATCTTGCTGATGGGGAAGGGGTAGCACACCTATTCGCTGGGGATATATCGAGGGGGCATAATGGAGGAGGCTTCCTCTACACCAACAGGGATACATTATCTGTAGGTCTTGTATACCATCTAGACTCATTGCTGAAGAGCCCAATAGAACCTTACAACTTACTCAACGAGTTCCTCACAATACCTGTGATAACAAATTACATAGTGGATGAGGTTGCAGTACCAAAAGAGTTGGATAGAGCGCTCCCAAAGGAGGAGCAGTTGAGGATAAGGTTTGGTTTGAGTAGGTTACTCAAGCAGTATGAGGAGTTGAGATACACTTACTACTCAAAGCATGCAAGGCTTGATGCCATAAGGCAAGGGTTATACAGTAGCGAGGAGGAGATCAAGACTAGGTTAGAAGAGGTTAGGAGCAAGTTAGAGAGGGAGTATGGTGTTACATTTGCAAACAACTATGTTGAGGTTGAGTACTCATGTAAGTTAGTGCCAGACGGTAAGAGAGCAATGATGGATAGACCATACAAGAATAACATACTATTCATAGGGGATGCTGCAGGCAAGGGTATATTCCTAGGCACAAGGATAGAGGGTATAAATATAGGGATCGATGACGCTGCTAGAGCTGCTAGAGCAGTAGCAAGGGCAAAGGAGATGAACAACTTCTCTGAAGATTATATGGGTAGATACTATGCACAACTTGTAGAGGAGAGTCCATATACAGATGATATAAGGAGGATAGATTTTGAGTATATGAAGATATTCGTTAGAGCATGTAGGAATATACCTCTTGAACCATTCCCGCTCTTCCTGAGACTTGCATTCATGCTAATACAGAAGACGGTAGTGCAGGAGTTAGCATCTGTAATAGCAAGGATGATGGACCAGAGCACATTGCTCAAGATAATAGAGAGTAATGATGCATACGTTAAGATACCCATGGAGGTTGCAGAGAGGGTTGGTAGCGAAGTGAAGCCTATAGCAGAGATAAGACCATTGAGCATAGATGAGAGGATAGCAAGGTTAAAGATAAGGGAGGATGAGGTTCCTCATATAAGGGTAAGGGATCCTAGGAGCAAGTTCGTAAAGGCTATGGTCCATCTCTGCCCAACTAAGTGCTATATAATGGAGGCTAGTGAAGAGGTTAGTAAAAGAGAGGGGGCAAATACAGAAGCAAGGTTAAAGGCAGTAGTATCAAATGTTATACTACAGCATGAGGGATGTATAGAATGCGGTACATGCTCAAGGGAGACTGAATGGAGACATACAAGAGGGGAGAAGGGTATAATGTATGAGTATGGATAGAATGAAGGAGAGGGAGAGAGGAGAGGGGAGAGGAGAGGAGAGGAGAGGAGAGAAGGAGAAGAAAGGAAAGATGATGATCCATACAATTGTACGGATTAAATTTTAAATCAGTTCTACATTAAATTACTGTATGAGTGTAAGGGATATACTTAAGGCGTTAAGCGAGGGTAAGATTAGCATAGATGATGCTGAGAAGATGCTCCAGCTACACAAGATAGAGTATGTTGAGGATATTGCGAGGCTTGATGTTGGCAGAGAGTTGAGGAGAGGGATACCAGAGATAATCTATGCTGAAGGTAAAGAGTATACAGATTTAGTAAAGATAGTAGTAGCTGCATTGAAGAGTAAGGATAGCATTGTCATAAGTAGAGTTAAGCACGAATATATAGATATGCTGGTAGAGGAGTTGTTGGGTAGAGATCTTGAAGTGAAGTGTAGTAAGAAGGGTAGGATAATAGCAGTATCAAGAAGGAGGGAGAAAGAATATGATGGTGGTGGTAGTAGTAATAGTAGTAGTAATAGTAATAGTAGTAATAGTAATAGTAGTAATAGTAGTAAGAGCAGTAGTAATTATAATGGTTATGAATATTATACAGGTACAGTTGGTGTTATAGCCGCGGGTACATCAGATATAGGGGTTGCTGAAGAGGCAAGGCTTGTTGCAGAGGCTATGGGTTGTAAGGTTATTGCAAGTTACGATGTTGGTGTTGCTGGACTACATAGACTCTTCCCTATACTGAAGGATATGCTTGCTAAAGATGTTGATGCTATAGTTGTTGCTGCTGGTATGGAGGGTGCATTACCATCTGTAGTAGCCTCGCTTGTAGATGTACCTGTTATAGGTGTACCAACATCTGTAGGCTATGGATTTGGTGCTGGTGGTATTGCAGCACTAACCTCTATGCTTCAGAGTTGCACTCTAGGACTTGCTGTGGTCAATATAGATAATGGGGTTGGTGCTGGTGTGCTTGCAGCGATGATAGCAAAGAGGGTTGCAAAGTATAGAACTATGGATAACAAAGCTACTAATGCCTATACAAATAGTATGATTAGCAATATAGATGGTGAAAAAGTGGTTGATGATGGTATTGATTGATCCTTCTATAGGGCTGTATACTACTGGCTAATAACAGGATAATCATAGCTATTGATCTCATATTGTATCATGTTATAAGTATACTTTACATCAACTCTAACAGGAAACAATTTACTGATTCAGTTAATTATACACATAATGAATTATATTTGCGTCTGATTATCTTCTACTATATGAGTTAACGTTATGTTAAGAGTATTGTAATATATACTAATATATTGTGAATATACTACCATCGCATCTACCAATATAAATCCTGCTCATGAGATAATGTGGTTATTACAGTACTCTATCTATCTATCTTTACCTTACACCTTGAGCAATCTTGCCTCCAACATCTGCTGTACAAGGTTTACTACTTGACCCTCTAGCTCAATTCTAGGAAGTCTCAACTTAATACTGAACTCATCTATTATCTCGTTTATGCTCTTGCTACCATCACACATATTCCAGAACTCTAACAGTGCTTCATTAACCATGAAACCTTGGCCAACATCATTTACAAGTACTAGAGAACCATCCTCCTGTTTTATGAACTCTCCTTGCCGTAATGGCCTTGACTTCTCAAGGTCTATGGTGAACCTTAGGCCCCTTACCCCATACCCAGGGCTAGTGCCACTAGGATAAGTATGCATGCTAGCAGATCTTGTACCAAAGACCTTCTCCCTTGCTTCAGGGCTCATGCGCTCTGGTGTCCATGGAGGATCCCAGACTATCTCAACACTAACATCATTTACACCTTCAACCTTGTTGAGGGCTCTCTTCACATCCCTTACAAGTGTGTTATGTAATGGGCATCCTGGAGTGGTCATAGTCATCTTTATCTTGATGTTGTTCTCCTCATCCACATCAATACCATATATAAGCCCTAGATCTACTACACTTAGGGGTATCTCTGGGTCCATGCACTGCTTGAGTGCCTCCAACACCTGCTGCTCACTTATCTTCTTCATATACTATCTATCTTGCAGGGGATATTTATCTTATAGTATAGAAGAGGTATTGGAAGGACTGTAATGGTGCGGGATGCGGGATTCGAACCCGCGCCGTTGGCTTGGGAAGCCAACATCCTAACCACTAGACCAATCCCGCTCATATGGTAGATTAACATTAAGATATTTTATTTATTTTATTGCCATATCATCACTATTATTATTACTATTACTACTACTACCATCTACCATCTTAAACCAGCGCTAGATGACTTTCTATATGGTCCTCGGCTCCTGAACCTTGCCCTCTCTCTATCCTCCTCCTGCTTGAGTAATTCGTCTCCTTTATCTTCATAGATAGTATAGTTCATATCATACAACTCATCCACCTCTCTTGCTATAGTAATACTTACATCGTCATCTGCTAAAAGTAGTCTAACACTCTTAGCCTCAAGGGTTATTGTAGGATATGCGATTATTTGCCTCCTACTCTCTACCACTGCTGCTATATCATTAACGAACTCTATTGCTTCTATGAATGATCCTAGTGCATACTTCTTGGATAACCTCCCGTCAACATACTGCCATCCCTTGGCCATTAACCCTTCTCTTGCATTTGCTCTATCCATTAATTAGATATGGTTAGGGATCACATTTATTCATTTTAACTATTAATCTTATACGACAGATTAATTAGAGTCTGCCTAATGCAACTATAGGATCAAGCCTACTTGCCCTGAATGATGGATAGAGGCCAGAGACTACACTCAACCCAATAGATAGTGCACAGACCCTTGTTATATCCTCAACTGTATACAATGGTCTAGATCTTGACTCTGGAGGTGCTTCCCTATTCCCTGGTGCAAGGTTAGAGAGTAGATCCCCTCCAACTATGCCTAATGGTATACCTAAAACAGCACCTATACTCCCTATTATTAGAGCCTCCATGAGGAATAGCAGTAATATATGCTTCTTCTGTGCCCCAATAGCCTTGAGTATCCCTATCTCCCTTGTTCTCTCAAGGACAGAGGTGTACAGTGTGGTTATTATACCTATTGCACCAACTATAAGCGAGATCACTGCAATGCTGAAGAGGAATGTTGTTATCCCTCCTATGAACTGCCTTACCGTTGTTAATATAACCTTGGATGAGGTTATACCAAGATCGTTGCCATAGAGCCTCCTTATCCCATCCTCAACCTCCCCAACCAGATCACTGTTCCTTGCTAGTACAACTATACCATCATACCTGTTCTTCTTGTTCATGAGCATATTAGCAACATCTGGATGAATTATGGCAGCACCATCTATGGTTGGATTACCAGTCAACTTGAATATGCCTCTAACCACTAGAGTTCTTGAGTTCGTCCTCCTCTCCCCATCCTCATCTACGTAGGTGTACTTTACAACGACTGTTTGACCAAGGGTTGCAAAAGGCACAGTTTCTCCAGGAGGCCTTGCTATCCTCTCAGATATTATTATCGATGATTGGTTATTGCTCACTATAGAACCCTCATCGAACTCTATCCCTGGAGCGATAGAGTATATCTTTGTAGCATCTTGAGCGAATACCCTAGCATTCTGAACCTTGCCTCTAGACTCTATGGTTACTGTACCAGTGTAGTTTGGTATAGTATCGCTAACCGCAGGGAGATTCTTTATTCTATCAACGATAACAGAGGTTAATACTATCTTTGGTGCTGGAGGCGGTCCTCCTCCTAATCCTCCGCTTGTGGTTGGTGCTGGACTTATAAATATAACATTGGGTGCAAGCATGCTGAACTGTTTATCAGCGAATGCAAGGAACCCAGTTGTGAGGCCATTAACCGCTATGAGTAGGCTTGTGCCAGTGGTTACCATCAGTATGGTAAGGATCGATCTTATCTTACGTTCTCTAAGTGCATCGAATGCAAGTTGGGTTATCTTGATTATATCCATTCTAGATCTAGAGCTTGATCTCCTCTAACCTACTCCTCTTACGCCTCCTCCATGCTATGTAACCTGCTATAGCAGCCCCAGCAACACCTATGAGCAGTACACTTGCTGGAGCCTGTGCTGGTAAGAGCGATGTATTACCACTACTGCTGCTCCTATCCATCGCTGATACCCTAACTGGGGAGTAGTAGACCTTACCATCAAGTATCAACTCATGGGCATTCCTAAGGGCATCCTTGTAGTAGATCTTAACCTTAACATCGTAGAGCCCTGGGGTATCAGCATCACTATCACTACTAATTGGTATATTGAATGGCAATGGCGAGTTGACCAGTAGATCTCCAAGATACTGTGCTCCTACTGCTGGTCTGAGTGTATCTTCAAGCAACTCAACGCTTGTGAAGAATGCGGTATCTGAACCATCGTTCAGTAGATATCCTGTAAGGTTAGGCTCATTGCCTATGTATGTTATGCTAAGATCGTACATCCTTATACTTGCACTCCCAAGTGCATATACACTTATGCTCCTCTCTATACTATGCAAACCTCCAGTAGCATCAAGGTAGGCTATCCTTACAGGTATATCGAATGTCTTGTTGTTTGCATCACTGCTAGCAAAGAGACCTATCTTTATACTTCTACTCTCTCTTGGCATTATATCTCCAAGCTTATAGTAACCATCACCATCAACTATACTTAATGGTGTACTGCTAAGAGCCCTACTATCTACAACAACCTCTACACCTTTAGCGCTCTCATCGCCTATATTGCTAACTATGATTGTAAGATCGTTCTTCTTTATACTCTCTATAATGTAATGTTCTGATGCAATCCTGAGATCTGCACTACTCATGCTACCCTTAACAAGGAGGTTTATGTTCATAACTACACTCTTATTCTGCCCATAAGAGTCCCTATACTCTAGATCTATCTGTAGAGCCTGTAGGGTATTTGCTAGGTTAGGGTTTGCATAAAGCATGAGATCGATATGCTTGCTCTCCCCTGGCTCTATACTACCTAGGCTCCATACGCTACTCCCTCCAGTATTTAGTAATGCACTTGTTGATGTTAGAGTTGCTTTAACACCCGATGCTGGTGCACTCCCCTTATTAGATAGAGTTATCCTAACAGGGTTATCCCTTCCAGGGGTTATCACACTGCTCTCACTGCTAGCATCCATTATGCTCCTTCCAGTAAGCATGAACTCAACATTGAAGTTCCTAAAGTGAAGCCCAACATCATGTGCTCTATAGTACTCAACCCGCATCCATGCCTGATGGAGTCCCAATGCTACACTATCCTTAACCCTTACTGGGAACTCGAAGTAGAATGTACCTCCCCTTGCTACACTGAAGTCATAGGTATCGAATGCAGGTTCATTCTCCCCTCTACCATAGGCCTCAAAACCCACTGGTAGATAGAGCCATGCTCTTAGCCCTGTTAGTTCGAATGCCCCAGAGTTTGCCATAACAGCTACAAGGGTACCAACACCATCACCAGGTGCCATCTCAACCTTGACAGGGAACCCATTGATGATTGTATTGGGATCCCCAAAGTATAGATTAACGAACTTCACCTCCTTGCTTATCTCCTGTTGCTCTATCTCGCATGGGCTAGGGCTACCAACTATCTTTATGCTTGGGCACTCTTCAGGGTTCCTAGGCTCTGGTACTGCAGCAGATACTGGTAGTATGGAGGATATTAGCAAGATTAGTATGACAGATGGATAGAGTATGCTAGGAGCACTACCACTACTACTATTACTACTATTACTACTATTACTACTATTACTACCTCTATCGCTCCTATGCCTATAATGTAGACCAATCATTGATAAACAACCTCCTTCTCTATCATCCCATCCCTTATGTATATCGACCTAGTGCTCATACTTGCATGCTCAAGGTTATGGGTAACCATTATCACTGTCTTGTTGTACTTACTGCATAGAGCGCTTAGGAGTTCTATAACCTCTAAACCAGTCTTGCTATCAAGATTGCCAGTAGGCTCATCGGCAAGTATTATAGCTGGATCGTTAATCAGTGCTCTAGCGATAGCAACCCTCTGCTGCTGCCCTCCAGAGAGCGAGATAGGCTTAAAGTCAGCCTTATCCTCAATACCTAGCATCTTGAGTAACTGCATCGCCCTTGCTCTTCTAAGATCCTTTGGTACACCTGCAATTATAGCAGGCATCTCAACATTCCTAACTACTGTGGTCCTATTTATCAGGTTAAATGCTTGGAATATGAACCCTATCTTCCTGTTCCTTATTATAGCAAGCATTCTATCATCATAGGAGTATATATCTATGCCCTCTATGTAGACCTTGCCAGATGTTGGCCTATCTAGTGCACCAAGCATGTTCAGCAGTGTTGACTTGCCAGATCCAGATGGGCCTATTATGGTTACAAACTCTCCCCTCCCAATAGCAGTGTTAACATTCTTCAATGCTGTAACCTTAACATAGCCTCCATTGTAGACCTTGCTTAGGTTCTCTGTCCTTAACACAAGACCCGAATCCATCTTATAATTGTACATAACTTTTCTAATATATAACTTCTTCCGTAAATTATAGACAAATATATTAGTCAGATGTCATATATTGAAGTATGGATGGTAAGGATCTAAGTATACTAAGAGTATTATTGATGGATGGTAGGGCATCTTACAAGAGCATAGGTGGAAGGGTAGGCTTAAGTGCAAGCACAGTTAGGAGTAGAGTGCTTAACATGCTTAACAATGGCCTAATAACTAGGTTCATAGCTAGCATAGATATCACTGCTCTAGGCTACAACATGATCCATCTTGCTGTGAAGCATAATGGTAATGAGGCTCAAGTGATGGAGAGGTTGGGGCTATTAGGCAATATTCTGATGAGCGTTACATGCGTTGGAGACATAACTGTATTCGGTCTTGCAAGCAAGGGTATCATTAAGGAGAGGATAGATCTACTCCCAGTGGTGTTGCAACCCCATACAGTACTCTACACATCAAACATGCCTGCTATGCCTAGGAGGCTTTCACGTAATGATCTCAGGATAATAAGGGAGACACTCATCGAGCCTAGAGCAAGCATAAAGTCTATAGCATCTAGGCTGAACATATCTACTCGCACAGTTAAGAGGAGGTTAGATCACATGCTTAATACCAATATACTTCACTTCACAGTACTCATAAACCCATCTGCAATGAGGGGGTTCATAAACTTCAGCATGATAATAACGTTGAATGATTACAATAATAGCAAAGTCACCGATATGTTGAGTAGTGCGTTGGATAACAACCTACTAATGCCATTCATTCCTGTATCACAGAATAGGCTTGTTGGGGTGCTCTATAGCGAGAGCGTAGAGGAT
Source organism: Candidatus Nitrosocaldus sp. (assembly GCA_046299465.1). Classification (GTDB taxonomy): domain Archaea; phylum Thermoproteota; class Nitrososphaeria; order Nitrososphaerales; family Nitrosocaldaceae; genus Nitrosocaldus. Next base: position 543 of record JBKBIE010000014.1, on the reverse strand, counting down.
ATGAACGAGCTGATAAGGATGGCTAGAAGTATAGATGGGGTTGCTAATGTTGACTTCTTCATAGCACAGAGGGTGCAATGGATGGATGAATGGATCTGCAAGGTTATAGATGATATGCTTCAAAATAGAGTTGTAAATGAGTAATCTAGTTACGTTTGTTATACTCATCACATTCAAACTTATAATAGTTTGTAGCTCTTAACCTTACCACATATGGATATCAACATACTACTCTTGGCGCTGAGATCTATAGGTGAGGGAGAGATAAAGCCTAGGATAAAGAACCTTGGTCTACTCTATGAGATCAATGGTATGGAGTTGACTCCAGAGGAGATCTATGAGTACAGGGAGAACGATCTATTATCCCCAACATCAAGATACTCATACCCAGCATGCAGTGTATGCAATAGTACAGCGTTGAATATCATCTTCGAATGCCCAACATGCAAGGGCAATATGCTAACCAAACATGATATGATAGTACATTATGAGTGTAATCATATAGCCCTGCTGAGGAGTTCAAGTCCACGCATGAGAGCACAT
>JBKBIE010000013.1:0-32466 GCA_046299465.1 Candidatus Nitrosocaldus sp. | reverse complement strand
ACTTTCAATCCTCTTTTCATCGAGTTAGCCATTGCAACCGTTATGATATTCGTACTATTCAACCCTTATCCACATCTTTTGAAGCCTAAAATCGCTATAACCCCTTTAGTTTTTTGCTGATCTCGCTATTCTCTTGCAATGCCTAAATTGAAACCCCCAATCTGCCAGACCCTTTATAAAGGTTTGAGCTCTAGCCTGGATAGCACTAGCCAGACTGGCTCTCTATTGCACGACTATAACTCTATCCTTCAACTCACCATTACAGAGATACCCTCCCTTTCCTCTCTTCCCTAACCCTTCTGCTCTTACTAACTCTCACTAGCTCTAGCATCCTATCACCTCTCCCTCCTTCCGCTCACTTCACTCATACTCCACAGTACTCTATCCGCTCTCCTACATCATATGCTAGCTAGGCTAGCATACTCACTCACCTCACCTTCTAACTAAAAATATTTATTCTTTTTCCCTTCTGTAGGGGATCGTTTGTTAATATAATATCCTTATTCCTTGTTAACACACTTTATAGTTGATAGATAATCATCTCACTAGCCTAGTATTGATTTACTCTCTATAGTATGGCATAACCCTCTCTCCTACCATCTCTTAGATTAGCAACCCGATGGTATCAGTATAATCTTGAGAACTCTGAGAAAGCAACAGCCTTATATCATATCATCTTATTGACTAATACATGGATAAGGGAAGAATGGTTAAGGTACTTGCTAGATGGTCAATAAATAGACTTCAAGGTAAGCGAAGACCTCTAATAGCGGTCTTCAGCATGACCCATTACTGTAACTACTACTGTGCAATGTGCCCATTCGGTGACCCTGATAAAGATGCACAGATAAGATTGGCAATGCATAGGGATTTGAGTACTGAGCAGTGGAAGCATGTAATGAGCAAGGTTGCTCCCTATGTGATATGGAGCATAGTTGAGGGGGGTGAGCCTACAAGCAGGAAGGATATACTTGAACTATTAGAGCATCTGAAGGGTCTAGGCTTACCAGTCACAATGATAACCAATGGCTCATTACTGCACACCTTAGACCTTGATAGGCTAAAGCATTGTGTAGATTATATATGTCTAAGCATAGACTCTCTAAAGCAAGAGTCATACTGTAAGGTTAGAGGGGTAAAGCCTGAGGTATTCGATAGGGTTATGAGCAACTTGCTGCTCTTAAACGATTATGGTATAAAGCATTACATAAACTCAGTCATCACAAAGTGGAATACTGAAGAGTTCATAACAAAGGAGTACTTCGATATGGCAAGGAGCCTAGGACTAAAGACTGTAAGCATGACTTTCGTTGAGGATAGATCTGATGTAAACTACTCATTACTACCAGATAGAGCAACTATGGTCAAGGTGTGCAGAAGCATACTAGATTACATGAAGAGAAACGACGAGCCATTCATCCTTATACCGCCATTATACTGGGAGCAGATACTTGCTTATGGTAGAGTGCTATTCGATGAATGTGGTGTATGGAAGAGCATATTCGTTAATGCTGATGGTACTGTAATGGCACCATGCTGGAAGTACAAGGATAATGCATATAGCATTCTAGAGCATGATGTTGATTATATATGGAGTAGAGAGGAGTGGGATGAGGTTAAGAACTGTAAAGAGTGTGATCTTCTAGCATGCATATGGTACTCATCACAGAGTCCTATTGTGCTAGCAAATGGATACATGCGTGGGATAAGAATGCTTATGAGAAGGCATCTGAACCTATGATACTAGAGTTCTTATTAGCAAAGATAAACTCGTTTGTTTATAAGCGTTAGACATCTGAACCTATGATACTAGAGTTCTTATCTCATAAGAGGACTTGTTCATATCATTCTGCTTACTTGTAAGTTCAACCTGTTTGCCTTTCTTGCTATATTTAGACCCTGTGCTTATAATTCTGGAACCTCCAATCTCAGCTGAGCATTATTGCCCTATTTGGGCAGAGCAGATCTTGCTCCTACATAGTGTTTTATGCCATTCATTCATTAATTAATTAATTAATTAATTAACTAACTAATTAATTAACTAATTAACCTATATACAGTTCACCACTATTAGTGTATCACATATTTGCTTGTTGTATAGAAGAATAAGCGACTATGATAGAATAAGGATATTGGTAAGGTTGAAATTGCTTATATGGTTACATGAGAGAATAAGCCGATTAATACTCAACAGCAATAGAATATAATTCATAAATTTTTATATTGTTAACAGCATTAGAGAGATTCGGTACATCCTTGAGTTATTCAACAATATAATTTAATCATACAGGATGATATTATAATTGATAAATAACTTCTTACAAGAATTCTAGCTAGTGAAGTATTTATATGACAAAATATAATCTAACTAGGCATGGTACTTGATGGTATAGCAGTTCATATAGCAACGCTTACAGCACTTATAGCAGTACCAGTTCTATCAAAGAAGGTGGAACATAACATAGAGTACTTCTTCCTTGCAGTAGGGGTTATAATGATAAGCGTAGTAGGACTATGGTCTCCACATTTGTTAGAGGATGCTCTGTTACATCCTGTTATGATAGGCAATATCCCAATAGGGATAACACAGGTTGTGCTTGTTGCAGGACTAATATTCTACTACAACAAGGACAGGGTTGCAAGATTTGCATTTAGGCTTAACAACCCTCTTATGCTTGCAGGACTGGTCTTTATATTGGGTATAGCATCAAGCATAATATCAGCCATAGTTGCATCTGCCATTCTTGCTGAACTCCTAGCACTATCACAGTTCCCTAGAAACGTCAAGGCTAAGGTTGCTATAGCATCAGCATTTGCAATAGGTATAGGCGCTTTACTCTTACCCCTTGGTGAACCACTCTCTACAATAGCAATAGCAAAGTTGAAGGGAGAACCTTACAATGCAACGTTCACATTCCTGCTAGAGAATCTATGGGATCTAGTTATACCTCTAGTAGCATTATTCTCTATACTAGCATACTTTTATGCAAAGCGCAGTAGCAAAGAGGCATACATAGCAGAGTACGAGAGTAGTGTTAAAGAGGTTGTTATGAGGACTGTGAGGATATATGCATTCATATTTGGTTTAACTCTGCTAGGGGAGTTCTTTGTACCACTGGCAGAACCTGTAAGTGCTTTAGGCATAATGGTACTTTACTTCTTCGGTCTAATATCCGCTGCTGCTGATAATGCAACGCTTACAGCAGCACTTGTAAGCCCGGAGATGGAGTTAAGTGAGATAAGGGCCTTCATGATCTCACTTGTAATATCTGGGGGTCTACTCATACCCGGGAATGTGCCAAACATAATATTTGCAAACATCCTCAAGATAGGATTCAAGGAGTGGGCCAGACTTGCTATACCAGTTGGAATGGTAGTCTTCCTTATTGCTGGTGCAGCAATCATTGGTCTGGGCCTTTAGTTAAAAACAGTTGATAATTCAATAAGTAGATCATCATCTGCATCCAACTATGGATGCGCCATCTGCCACTCTACATACCTTAACATAACACTCTATACCTTCACTTGAATATGTAGCCGTTACAGCTTCTACTATATTGCTTATCTCTCTCTTTATATCTGCAATTATAAGCATGGATGGACCTGCTCCACTTATAGTTACTGCTAGTGCACCAGCATCTAGCGCTGCCTTCTTCACACTTGCATATGCAGGTATTATATGCATCCTTGCTGGCTCAACTATTGCATCCCTCATCATGGCATCTGCTATAAGCCTTGTATCCTTCATAAGAAACCCTGCAACCAACATGCTGGCATTTGCTACATTGCTAACCAACTGCCTCAACATAACCTTCTCAGGGAGCACACTTCTAGCAACACCCGTCTTGCCCTTTGGTACACTAACCTTTGGTGTTGCTACACATAGCAAGAGGTCCTCTGGAGGTTCTATCTTCAACGCCTTTAACGGCTCCTGCCTTACTATTACAAATCCCCCTAGGAGTGATGCTGCAACATTATCGTAATGTACAGTACCAGCAGATGCAACTTCGCCTTGAGCAGCATGCCTCAGTAGTGTAATACGATCAAGTTCTAATCCATACATAGCATCCAATGCTTTGACCGCAGCAACAGCAGATGCAGCGCTACTCCCAAGTCCATACCCTGCTGGCACACCCTTGTTGATCCTAACCCTTATCCTATCTCTTATGTTGTATGTATTCATCATACTAAATAGTGCTAGACCAGCAGAGTTATGCTCTGCAGTATCTGGTATACGCTCAGTATTCATACTAGAGCCATGTACATCTATTGTGAGTGAACCAATACTAGAGGCACCACCATTGTTATTGTTATTGTTATTACTGCCATCATCTTGCACTAACTCAACCTCATCGTTATAAGCATCTAATGCAAGTCCAAAGACATCGAACCCAGGGCCTAGATTTGCTGTTGATGCTGGCGCAACTGCCTTAACCTGTCTATACAAGGCCTTCTTTACAGTCATTGCTCAACATCCTCCATTTGGGTCACGCCAATTATTCAACGTTATAATCGCCTTCTTTACAGTCATTGCTCAACATCCTCCCCTTCCTTTAGCATCCTTGCAAGTGCTCCTGCAAGGTTGACCATCCCTTCATATGTGATGCTTGATACCGCTAATAAACCCATTGACATCCCTTGCCTCTTCAAGCCTCTAAGTATGTATACACCAAGCAGATAGAGTTCGCTATCCTTCTCCTCCCTCTGTAGGGCATACTCTAGCCTTGCTGGGTCAGCAGAGCACTCTATCAACTCAACAAGCCTATCCTTCTTGATGAGGTCTATCTTTGAGAGTACGTTCACCTGTGCTACTCCAAGCCTCAACCTTATGGATGTTGCAAGCAGTGATATTGAGAGCATATTCGATGGAGAGTTAGCAAGCATTGGGTCGAAGAGGAATACAGATGCCTTTGCATCGCATCTAAACTCTTTAGCAAATATAACCCCACTCGCTCTATAAGCAAATAACTCTAGTTGCCCAGGGGTATCTACTATAACATAATCAGGGTTCAACTCATCGACCTCCCTTTGTATCTCATCTAGTCTATCTGCTATGAGGTCACTTGCAAGTATGAGTGCACCATTTGGGCCAAGCCTGTACCTACTCATTATCTCATCTATGCTCACATAACTCCTAACATCGACATCAGGCTCATATGGTAGATCTATAACCCCTGGGTCTAGATTCAGGGTTATAGCATATGCACCCTTGCTGGCATACCACTCAACCAGTCTTGCTGTTAATGTTGATTTGCCTGACCCTGCAGTACCAAGCATGAGTATAGCATACATACCATTATCTAAGAGCAGGCTAGGGTAAATTATTTAATCTTTGTTGAGGATTATTAGAACGAAGTAGATGAGGAGAGGGTTAGGGAGGGTAATAGCGATAGTAGCAAGTGTGATACCATTGATAATAATAAGCCTACTCCTTGATGTTAAGGTTGAGGATATACTCTCCATAGGTTTATTCCCCTTCATTGCATCTTGCATGATAGCAGTAGCTAAGCTCTTCATGCAGGGCTTGAGGTTCCACTACTATGTTAGATCATTCGTAGGCAGCAATGTTGCCAATATGCACAAGAACGTGCAGATAAGGATAGGGAGTGAGTTCGTTACCCTAACCACACCTGCATACACTGGAGGGGAATGGGTTAGGGTTGCATGGTTGTACAAGAATGGAGTGCATTCAGGTAAAGGGCTATGGATAATAACTATTGAGATAATAAGCGATGTGTTAGTAGGTAGTACTCTAGCATACATAGCAATGGTTGTAGCCTTTGGTGCCCATAACTATGTGGTATCTAGTGCTATACTGCTCATAACCACACCTGTCTTCGTCTCATACCTTCTCCTACTAACATTATCAGCAAGGAGAATCATACAGATGCCTAGGTTCACTAAGCCATTACTTACAAAGCTCTTTGGTGAAGAGAAGGGAGAGCGATGGACCAATGTTATGAACGATAGCCTTAGAGTACTCTGTGAGATGTCAAGAGTATACCTTAAGAGATCATCATTAAGGGTATTCGCTGTAGGACTTGCACTGACATTTGCTGGGGCATCACTACATGCTTTAACATTCATGGTAATAGCAAATGCAAAGGCATCTATAGGCTTCTTCGAGTCACTTATAATGGTTGCTGCTGCAATATCCATAGGAACCATACCAATAAGCCCTGGCGGCTCTGGCCTTACAGAGTTAGGGATAGCATACTATCTTAACACATTCAGCATAGACCCAGCAGCATTTGGAAACGTTATTGTAGCATGGAGGATAGCATCTTACCATGTACCTCTCTTCGTTAGCTGGGTACTCCTTATCCGTTCTCTAAGTGGAAAAGGTAGTAATAGTAGTAGTAATAGTAATAGTAGTAGTAGTAGTTAAGCATAATGCTATAGATATTAGCCTTATAGGAGGTCTAGTGATATACCATATGACTCATATACCATATAGGTAGAATGAATCAGTAGTAAGCATATGGCTACACATGAACCCAAACTTGTACGTACACTAGGTCTACTCGATGTGATAATGATAGGTATAGCAGCCATGATAGGGGGAGCGATGTTTGTGCTTGTAGGCCCTGCCATAGGGCTTGCTGGCCCTGCTGTGGTTATAGCATTCCTTCTCAACGCTGTGATAACCATGTTCACTGCAATGTCATACGCAGAGTTAGGCTCCTCTATACCAGAGGTTGGGGGAGGCTACAGATGGATAAGGGAAGGGTTACCTAGACCAATGCCGTTCATAAATGGCTGGTTGGGGTGGTTTGCACATATAGTTGCTACAAGCCTATACGCTGTTAGCTTTGGTACATTCATGCAGGGTCTGCTCTCTCTGACAGGTATAAACCTGGAAGATGGCGATAAGTTATTTGCTGCCATAGCAATAGTTGCACTAGCATATATTAACTTTAAGGGCACATCACCAACAGGCAAGGCAGGTAATATAATCACATTATCACAGTTAGCAGTAGCACTCACATTCATAATCTCTGGCCTTTACATAATGAGTGTAAAACCTGATTGGACCGTTCAGTTCTCTGACTTTGTGCCCATGGGTGTTGCTGGCATACTTGCTGCCATGGCATTAACATTCATTGCGTTTGAAGGCTATGAGGTTATAGTACAGGCTGGGGAGGAGGTGAGGAACCCAAGGAGGAATATACCTATAGCAATATTCGTCTCTATAGCATGTGTAGTAACGATCTATAGCCTAATAGCTATAACTGCCATTGGTGCCAGTGATCCAGGCTCAGATATACCAGCATGGAGGTTCATAGGCATGCATGGTGAACTGGGTATAACCAAGGCTGCAGATACATTCATACCATTTGGCTCCCTAATGGTACTTGCTGGAGGCATGGTATCTATGCTTGCTGCTCTTAATGCAAGTATATTCTCCTCGGCAAGGGTAGCCCTTGCCATGGGCAGATACTACAACCTACCCCATATACTAAGCATGATACATCCAAAGAATAGAACTCCCTATGTAGCAATAATAGTCTCAGTAGGGATAACGCTACTCATTGCATACTTCTTCCCCTTGCAGGATATAGCAAAGGCAGCAGGATTGATCTTCCTTATACTCTTTGCACAAGTTAACGCTGCTGTGATAAACATAAGGAGGCTGTATGGTGAGAAGTTAGAGTATGGCTTCAAGATACCATTATTCCCAGCAATACCTATGATAGGTATACTCCTGAATATAGCATTAGCATTATACATAATCATAACCCAGCCTATAAGCTTGGTAGTGGTGATCGTATGGGTTGCAATAGGACTACTTATGTATAGGGTATACTCATTCAAGCAGGAGGTTGAGCATACAGCTCCTCTCCTTGCATCGACTGGCTACCTTGAGAGGAAGGACTTTAGGGTACTTGTGCAGTACATGCCAGAGGATCCCATAAAGGTGATAAGGTATGCTATGAGGGTAGCAGAGGCTTCAGATGGAGAGGTTAACATACTGAGAGTAATAACTGTACCATACCAGATGCCTCTATCCACTGGTATAGCGTTCGTTGATGATGCCATAAGATCGTTTGTATCAGTAAGGAGCGTATTAGAGGAGAGGAAGGTACCATACCATTACCTACCAAGGATAGCGCATGATGCAACAGATGCTATACTTGCCAGTGTTGAGGAGCAGAGGATAGATCTTCTAGTCCATGAGTTCGATAGCTTCAAGCGTAATAGGAGGCTCCAGATGCTGTTAACCTCTGATGTAATGATAGTCAAGGATGTGAAGGGTATCGATGGGAGCAAGAAGGTACTAGCATTCTATGATGATGAAGGAGAGCACTCAAGACTTGTACTCAAGGCACTTGGATGGTTCAAGGATACAGAGAGAACTGTAGTCTACCTATCTAGGTTAGAGGGTATAGAGTATGTTAATGAGAAGGATAGGCTGAAGGCTCATGGTTGTGAGGTTGTAGAGGTTACAATACCAGATAGGGTAAATGATAGATGGCTATCTAATCTCATGCTTGAGAAGGTTAAGGGGTATGAACCAGATATAGTAGTGCTACCTGCTACCCTATTGGGTATAGATGTAATAAACAGTATTAACATGACTAGAGCATTAGATATGGTTGATTGTAATGTAATAGTTGTAAGGCATTTCACTATACACGCAATGCATCGAGCCAAGGTCATGCTCAAGAGGATACTTCAGAGATAACTACTCCTCCTCTGCCTCTCCACTACCCCCTTCATAACTTACATCCTCTAGAGGTTCTAACGAGTGTAGTTCGAACCTATAAACCCCATCGATGTTAAGGTTGAAGTTCTTCCTAAGATACTCTACAAGTCTATCACTTATAGAGGCCTTTAGTACCTTCAGTCTATACGTGTAGACTATACCCTTCCTGAACTCATCCATCCTTAGAAGATCGTTCACTCTAGCAGTTACTATATGCTTGCCATTTGGGAGCCTCTCATAGAAGTTTATATCCACAAGCCTAGCATTGTAATCTATATCAAGGAAGTAACCAGTACCCTCCCACTCATCCTCCAACCTGAAACTTGAGTCAGTTATAGAGTTTATCTCATCCTCAGCCCACTTTGGTAGTTCGCTCATAACATAAGATTATTTCTAACCATATTAAACCGTATCCTTCTGCAGGAGATTACTATATACGATAGTATGCCATATACTAACAACCTAACTAACAACTAAACCAAAACCATTATACTCTGTATTCTGCTATCTTACCATAAAATAAAATACCCTTTTACTCTATTACGGATAGTCTATCAGTTATACTACCGTTCACTTCTAACTCTACCTATCCTACTACCTCCCTATCCTATCCTATCCTATCCTAGCCTCTCTACCATTACCTACTTACTTCTTACTCATCCACCATTCTAGATACTCTGATTCCTTGCTACCCTTCTTCCTAGGTCTCAACCTATCCCTTATATCATCAAGCTGCTCCCTTGTGACATAGAGGCCGCAGTTCTTGCATATGAAGTGCTTTGTGCTAACCTCATACAGCAGATTCCCATTGCACTCAGGGCATGTATTTGCCAACAACAGCATTACACTACTCGCATATAAAAATCCTTGTTATTACAGTAGAGGTTCATCTACAAGAGATAGGCAACTGAAGCAAGTTTAATTAACCAATCTACACTAATCTAATAGGTTGGATACAGAGGGTATAGTAGCGCTGATACTCAAGCATAGGCCAGATCTAACTAGGGAAGATGTATTGAGCATGGCTAGGGCGAAGATGGAGAAGATAGGCGCTGGGTACCTGACTGAACAGGGAGCCCTATTCCTTGTAGCAGCAGATCTGGGTATAAGGATAGATGAGGAGATGAGCAAGATCAGGCTGGGTAGTGGTGGAGCTGGTGGAGGAGTAATCATGGCACTTAAGGACCTCTACTCTGGTGCAAGGGATGTTAGCATAGTTGCTAGGGTCATGAAGATATACCCAGTGAAGAGGTATAGCAGGAAGAGTGATGGAGCAGTATCAAAGTTGAGGAGGCTTGTAGTCTATGATAATGAGAAGAGTATGAGCGTGAACCTCTGGGACGATGCTGTAGATGCAATCGAGAGGCTTGGTATAGAGGCTGGGGATGCTATAAGGATATCAAGGGCATATGTAAAGAGCGGGCTTGATGGCAGTACTCTAGTGATAAATACTGGTATGAAGAGTAGTGTAGAGCCTATTAGCCTTGATGATGTAGGCAAGGGTAGTAGTATAGGTATAGAGATAAAGAGGCTTGAAGATATGGCAATCGATGTTAGCGATATCGGAGGGGAGGTAAAGGGAGATAACCTAGTAGTTACAGGTATGCTATGCTCTAATCCTATAATCTCTACTTATAGGAATAAGGATGGAGAAGAGAGTAAGGTTATGAGTATGCTACTCCAAGGCAGTACATCTAAGGTTAGGGTAGTTGTATGGGACCTTAACTATGCAAACCTAGCTAGGATGATGCCCCTAAACTCCAAGATCATGGTGACTGGTATCAGGGTTAGGCGTGATGGAGAGAAGGTAGAACTCCATGGTGATTCTGGGAGTATAATAAGGGCTCTCAAGCATGGATGGAGGTATCATAATGCTAGTAATATAGAGTCTAGTGCCGATGATGAGGATTACTTGGAGTTGATTAGACTAAAGATACTTGCCATAGATAATGGTAGTAGTAAGGATGAGGCTGGGTATAACATTGGTAGCAGTAGTAGTGGTAGCAGTAGTAGTAGCAGTAGTAGTAGTGGTAGTGGTAGCAGTAGATATGCCATAGTTATGGTTGATTCTGAAGAGGCTAACTATGGGGAGGGGACAAAATCACAACCACCTCTATATCTCTTGGATATCTCATCACTTACTGATAGTAGAGTTGTATTGAAGGAAGGTATGAGCATAGAATGTATACCTAGCAGGGTTTTAGGCTACACGATATACTTGGATGAGGACTCGTATATAGCAAGTAGGGATGAGCATGATGCCGATGTTAAGGGTAATATAACTGGAAGCAGAACTAGATACGAGCCCATAAGTAAGATAGCAGATGTTGAGAAGGAGGAGGGGGAGGAGAATCTACATGCTATTGAGGCTATAGTGCTGACCATGCCTAGGGTAGATGAGGTGAGACGGAGAGATGGAAGTATAGGTAGGCGTGCAGAGGTTCTGGTAGGGGATGATACAAATGAGGCTAGGCTCATTGCATGGGATAAACAGGTAGAGAGCATAGAGGCTCTAAGGGTTGGGGAGAGGGTGAGACTATATGGTGTTGTTGCTAGAAGGAGAACTATAAGCAAAAGGGATAGTGATAGCAGCAAGAGTAGCAGTAATAGTGCTGATGATTACTATAGTGACCTCTATAGTAATGATGATAATACTAGTGGGAGTGATGGCAACATCAGTTATATGTATGAACTCCATGTAAAACCTTTCACTATAATAAGGCATATTGACTAGGGTAGTAGAAAATGCTCTTTAGCAAGACTGTTATCTGTTATCTGTTAGCCATATACTGCAACTAACCATTACCTGCTAGCCTACCTATCTACCTACCTATCTACCTACCTATCTATCTACCTATCTACATATTACTTTAGTAGCCATAAGATGATCAGACCTTGTTAATCATCCCAGAACCCTCTAGTTGTTACATACTGCCTCTCAGCCTCATAGATGTACTTCAGTAGCATCTCATCCTGCTCATAAGCATAGTTCCTTAGCATCCTTGCTGCGGTATCAACCCCTATACCGTATCCAGATAGTACGAGTAGCGCCCTCCTCCCAAATGTATACACTAGGGATGCAGACTTCCATGCCCTCCTGAATCTATGCTCTTGCTCACTATCAAGTCTAGCACCCCTTACCTTTAGTAGTATAGCAGTGTATGTATCATCGTCATATGGATGTATTGCGGCAACTATCCTTGAGTTGCACTTCAAGCATCTTATCTGCTCTGGAGCATTACGTACCTCGACTATACTGTTTGATGCACATTTGAGGCATACAAGCCTATGCCTGCTCTTCATGAGCCTATCCCTTACCATCTCCATCACTGCTTGCTCGTTACTTAACGGATTTGAATATGCTCCCTTGGCTATGTTCTTATCCATCATCATAGGCTCTGCAAGAGAGGAGAATGAACCATCATAGTTGTTGTTATCAATACCCTCCCTTCTTATTACATCCTTCCATACTATCTTGAACATCCCATTCCTCAACCCTTCTATTATGCTCTTCATACCATCAAGATCGTACTTCTCATGTAGAACCTCTCGTAGCGCTTCCCTAACTATTGGTGTATTAGCATATCTCTCATAGATCATCCTTGCTATCTTCTTATCATACATGGCATTAGGATCAACTATACCAAATCGTTTAGCGACATTCCATATACTCCAACTGAGGTTATGTGTATCTTTGAGCGATGCTCTTATTATCCCTTCAACATCGTAATCATCTAGCAAGCAATCGATGATATGCTTCTTACCTATCCTTGCTGTTGAACTAAGCATTATCCTATAGGCATCAGATCTTGCATTGACTATATACCCAAGGCTTGATGATATTATGGTTGAGAGTAAAGATGCCAATGTATTGTTTATCCTTGTGCCTAAACAAGCATGTATGATCACAAGGTTAGGAGAGTATTCTATAACGAATGTCTTCTCATCTGGTATGACATTACCCAACTCCTTATATGCGTTAATCAGTACCCTGCTCCTTATACCATTTATTTTACCCTGCACTACAAGCCTCCTCATCCTACCTACAAGTTGTGCAGTTCTATGCTCTACTGGTATCATCTCACCACTCCAGTATGGTATGTTCATACTCATGGCATAGTAAGGCTCAACGTTCACCCTCATCTTAGCATAGTCTACTGCAAGTATCCTCCATGGCATACCCTTGAGTATGAATATACTGCCCTGCTCCCCATAGTCTCCCACAAACTCCTGATCTAGAGAGCCTATGACCCTATTGCTTATGGTATCTACAACATCGAACTTTACTACATCTGGTATCATCGATGAATTATCATAGTAGTATGCCTTAGCCCTTGCAGCCTTGAATATCAACCCATCTCTATCAAATCTCACTATACCATTCTTGCTGAGGAGTTCTAGACAATCTATTATATCATCGATGCTGATATTCCTGAACTGGTAGGCTCTCCTGACCAATGCAAAGGCTTCATCAACGCTAACCTCATTCTTATTCCCCTTCTTCCTATCTCTTTTATCATCCAAATAGTATCCTCTGATATGCTTATCATCCATATCATAATCTCTATTGTAGCGTTCCAAGGCTAGCCCTACAAGATGGTGTGCAACTACATCTAGAGGAGACTCGTGGATCCTCTGCTCCTCAACATCCATCTTTGTAAGCCTCTTGAGGATTGCAAGTGCCTCAATCTCATCATCTGCACTATTGGTGAATATTATTCCCTTTGCAGATTCTCTAGATCTGTGCCTACTCCTTCCTATCCTCTGGGCCATCTTGGATACCTGTCTAGGAGAGCCATAGTGTATAACAGTGCTTATAGAGCCAACGTCTATACCAAGCTCTAGGGATGATGTACATACAACGAGATTGGTTTTTACTGCATCGGTCTTTACTGCATCATTATAGTGATCATAGCTGTAACTCTTGTACTCACCGCTCCTATAACCATCCCTACCCCTAAGCCTGCTCTCAGTCTCCTCCCTAACTACTCTAGAGAGTGAGCCATGGTGCACATCTACATTTATGGTAGTATCGTTGATTACTTTACGCATTATAGTTGCGAGGTATTCTGCCTCATCCCTAGTATTTGTGAATAATAGTATAGATTCCCTATTATTATCACTGGAGCTGATGCTCCTTACATATCCTATTATATGCTTCGCTACATCTGTTATTGGCGCATCTATATATACAACATCTATATCATACTTGCGGAGGGAGTCATCGACTATCACTGCACATTTGCTCCTCCCTCCCTCCCTCTCCTCCCTATCCTTCCTATTACTATCACTACTATCGCATATACATGAATCATCATAATTCCTGCTAACATATGATATGAACTTCGCAGCGGTATCTAGATTGCCTAGTGTTGCACTCAACCCTACCCTTACCACCCTTCTCTCAGATAACCTCTCAACCCTCTCAAGACTCAAGGCTAGGTGTGCTCCACGCTTATTTGCTAACAATTCATGCAACTCATCTATAACTATCCATTCTAGAGCATGCATCGCCTTAGCCATCTTCCCTACTAGGATTATTGCTAGGGTCTCTGGTGTAGTTATGAGTACATCTGGAGGCTCATCCTGCATCTTCCTCCTCCTATAACTACTTGTATCACCATGTCTAACATCAACACTCAAACCTAGAATCTCAGCATAGCGTATAAGCCTCCTAAGCATATCCCTATTCAATGCTCTCAACGGGGTTATGTAGAGTACCTTTACCCCTTTGACCTTAACCTTACCATTATTACTATTACTATTACTATTACTATTACTATTACTATTACTATTACTATCATTGGACTCTGCTACCATGGTTAGTATGGGTATCATTGCAGCCTCTGTCTTCCCTGAGCCAGTAGGTGCCACTATGAGCGAGTCTCTCCTTCTAGCAAGGATTGGTATGCTCTTCCTCTGTATAGTTGTCAGTCTAGAGTAGCCTAACCTACTGAAGTTTTCTAATATCTTGCTCTCTACCTCTCTATAAGGATCTTTTGTAGAGCCGTTGCAGTATCTATCTCTGATATATTGCCCATTGCTACTACCCATAATAGTAATTCAACCTATTTAAGTAATATATAGGAGAGATATATATGAGTAGTTAACTACTAACTACTAACTATGATAATAGCAGGTTGATAATGTAATAAAATCGTAGATCGTGTATCAAAAAAGTGGGTTAGTAGTTGCCTATAGGTAATCTACCCTTGAACCTGCTCATCGCTACTGCTATACCTGCTATGGAGGCGAATACAACAACTATACCTATTGGGAACTCTGGCACAACAGATATGCTCAAGGCTGATTTGCCACTATACTTCGTATCGAATGGCTTATTTATACCAGTGCCTAGTACATTTATATCTATTGTGTATGCCCCTGTACTTGTAAAGTTAACCTTCTGCTCTGCCTTGCCATCATGTGTATGCTGCTCAGTATTTCTAACAACGGTATTGCCATTAGCATCAACTACAGCAAAGTCGTAATTGACATGCTCTATCAACTTGCCACTAGCAGGGTCTTTGAAGTTTATGTTGAAGGTTACCTCCTGTGGTGGATCGATAGTTAGCATGGTATCTGTAGCAGTACCGGCACTGAACTCAACCTCGACCTTCACCGAGTTGTTATCTGTAACCAAGGTTATAAGCCTAGTCTCTGGAGGAGGTGCAGCAGCCTCAACAACTACTCTACCTATCATCCATGGATGTACATAGCATACATAAGGATGCTCACCAACCTCTTCAAGTACAGTGCTCCACTTGCCATTTGGTAGCACTAGACCAGAGTCAAATTTAGGATCCCCCAACTTCCATGTTGATGCGTCTAGAGGATTGCTTGCAAATGTCATTGCATGACTTGCTGTATCCTTGTTCACGAATGTTATGGTGCTGCCTGCTGGTACCGTCAATGTTGATGGTTTGAAGCACTTATCACTTAACATCTTTGTCCAATCACCACTTGCTGAGTATGTTGGATTGCAAGCCATATTCTGTGCACCTGCTGGTATCTCTATAGTGAACTCTGCTGCACTTGCCTGCTTGCTCTCCCCATAAAGTACTAGCGATGCCACTGCTACTACTGCTATCAGCATTCCTAGAGTAAGTATATTACTACTACTACTACTGCTATTGTACTTCATTGTTGTACTATTCAAGTGACTAATACTTAAAGCTTACAGGTTATATTACATGTTAAGGCAAAATTAAACAACAATATCAATAGATTAGATATCAACTATGCCTCTCTTCACTATACTGAAATGTGCTATATTATCTCTTGATACTGGTTGTAGTAGGGTTGCTTTGAATACCTTCTCTAATCCATCTTTCTTCTCCTTACCTACTCCAATGCAAGCATTCTTGCTCAAACTCAACCTCTCAAGCCTAACCTTAAAGTGCGTAAACATAGATACAGATCTATCCATTATCTGCCTCTCCTCTCTCCCTCCTTCTGTCTCTGAACCAGGAGCACCAACCCTAGCAGTAGCATAATAATTATGTTCATACCTTATGCTAGAGGTAACCCCATTGGTTACTATTATCGCAGTATTCCTCAGTACTGCTCTAAGAGCAAGGTCGTGCATAAGCCTCATAAGCCTAAAGTGTCCCTCAACACTCTTACTTCCATACTCTAACCTGAATAGCGATGGGGAATCCTCAACTACAAGTAAGCATAAACCATATCTATTGTACATGTTATCCACATCCATTAGAGAGTTGAATACATCATCAGTGTTGTATACCCTCTTTACATAAACCCTATCCATGATAGTAGATAGCGTAACATCATCAGGATCATAAACAACAGCACCATCTCTAGACTCGCCCCCATCTCCCCTATTACTACCAGTACAAGTATTGCTATAGTTATCACCTTCATCGATGGTAGCCTTGACCATCTCTAGCATCCTCTCAGGTCTAAAGTCACCCTTTGCATCTATTATCATTACCCTTGCCCTATCGTTAGTCCTTGCAGAGTTCAACGCCAACTGTATACAGAGCTGCGTCTTCCCAGAGCCTGACGCACCAAATATAGAGTAGAGTAGACCCCTTCTAACACCACCTAGCAGTAGTGCATCCAATGCCCTTGACCCTGTGCTTATCATCTCCATATAAGAGATAAGATACTAGTAAGATTTTTATCTTGGGGTAGGCTCATCTTTCAAGTGAAGTCTTTGTCAAACCAACAGCAGCAACACCCAAAGAAACCATTGGTGGTACTACAGAGGGCAATAAACAAGAAGGTATCTGTTAGGCTGAAGAATGAGGCTGAGTATAGAGGGAAGATGAGCAATGTTGACTCTTACATGAACCTCATCCTTGAGGATGCCGAGGAGTTCAATGGCTCAACCCATCTTGCAAACTATGGCAAGGTTGTGATAAGAGGCAACAACGTGCTCTTCATTAGGCTGGAGGATGAACTGTAAGTCTGTAAATAGAATATAAACAACGGCACCAACAGTAGCAGTAGTTAGGGATAGTTAGTAGTAGTGTAATAAGGAAGAAGGAAGATTTTATAATACCCTTGAATGGTGTAGCACTTATGAAGCAACTCTTTACCTCAGAGTCTGTCACTGAAGGGCACCCAGACAAGGTATGTGACCATATAGCAGATGCGATACTGGATGAGTATATAAGGCAAGATACGTATTCAAGGGTTGCAATAGAGATACTCGCTACTGCTGGGCTTATGATCGTTGCAGGAGAGGTTACAAGCAACGCACATGTAGATATCCCTAGGGTTGTAAGGCAGGTTGTGCAGGATATAGGATATGGGGGTAGTTATTCTGGCCTAGACCTTGAGAGATGCAAGTTGATAACATCGCTCCATGAGCAGAGTCCAGATATAGCGATGGGTGTGGTTAGAGGAGATAGTATAGGTGCTGGAGATCAAGGCCTTATGTTTGGTTATGCATGTGATGAGACTGAAGAGTTGATGCCTATGCCCATAATGCTTGCAAACAAACTATGCATGAGGCTAGCAGAGTTGAGGAAGAAGGGGATCATACCATGGCTAATGCCAGATGGCAAATCTCAGGTTACCGTTGAGTATGATGGTGAGGGTGTAGTGAAGGGTGTTAAGGCAATAGTGCTATCTGCCCAACATGCTCCAGATGTTGATATAGAGACTGTAAGGAAGGAGTTGATGGATAAGGTCATACTTCCAGTATGCAATGAGTTGGTAGACAGCAGTACTAAATTCTACATAAACCCAACTGGGAGATTCGTTATAGGAGGACCAGCAGGAGATACTGGCTTGACAGGGAGGAAGGTTATAGTTGATACCTATGGAGGGGCATGCAAGCATGGAGGGGGAGCATTCTCTGGCAAGGACCCAACCAAGGTTGATAGGAGCGCATCCTACATGATGAGATACATAGCGAAGAACATAGTTGCATCAGGGCTAGCAAGGAGGTGTGAACTACAGGTAGCGTATGCAATAGGTGTTGCAGAGCCCATAGCACTATATGTCAATACATTCAACACCAGCAAGGTATCAGATGAGGAGTTGAGCCAACACATAATGAGGAACTTCAACCTTACACCAGCAGGGATAATAGACTTCCTCCAGTTGAGGAGGCCAATATACAGGAAGACATCAGTGTATGGGCACTTCGGCAGGAATGAGCCAGAGTTCACATGGGAGAGGCTGGATAGCGTAGATATATTCAAGAGATTAACAGTTTAGATGATCAAGGTAAAGCCATCTATTTATTATTGTTATATTGTTATAATTTATTATTGTTATACTGTTATACTGTTATACTGTTATTATTTGCCATATCATCTGTAAACAGTCATATCTCACTCATCAATGCTATCCTTCATAGTAACATAAGCCATAGCCTTGCTCAGATCATAGTCCAGATCGAACCTCTTGCTGAAGAAGCGCAGTATATTCTTCAGGTCTCTTTCAAGTAGGGCTCTAGCATTTGGATGTGTTCTAGCATCTATACTCTGAGGCCAGTCTATTATCCATACCTTGCCATTAACATCGTAGAGTACGTTGTACTCACTCAGATCAGCACTGATCATCCCTATAGAGTATGCTAACCTTATATTTGCTAGTATATCTTCAAGTACATGCTTAGGATCGTCTAGGCTAGTGCACTCTACAAGCCTTAGACCCTCTACATACTCCATCACAAGAGCATGCCTTGCTACTGCTGTTGCCCTTGGTACATTGACACCTGCAGCCTTCAACCTCCTAAGGGAGCGAAACTCCCTTTTAGCGCTCTCTATGCTGGCAAGGAGCCAACTATGCACATCCTTGAGCATTCTCTTCCTTGCAATACTCCTGAAGCTCACCCTTCCTATCCTGAAGAGCTTTACAGCAAGTATGCTACCATGGTCATCTATAGCCTCAAGCACATCCGCCTCCTTCCCTATGCCTATCACTCTACCTATACTTGATATAACACCTCTATCAGCAAGTTCCCTGAGCGCTAGAACATCCAGCCCTGCATATACTAGATGGTAGCCTCTGCTACAACTCCTGTATATAAGGTTCTTCTTGTTGAGCTTTGTTAGAGCATACCTTACCCTGTCTATATGCATCTTTGCGCTTACTGCTATCTGCCCCTCATCTATACTCTCATGGTCCATCATCATCACAAAAGCCTTGAGTACTTTAACCTCCTCATATCCAAGTTCCTTCACATACTTTGCCATATCCAGCATTGACATGTTATTTAGTCTATCCTCCAATAATATAAAATAAATAGACTAAAGTGCAAGTATACTTGATAGATTATATGGGCAAGAGTATCGATGCAGATACCAACGCTGATGATCCCATGCTAGAAGAGATCGAACAGGAGCAAGAGTTGCCTGAGGATATACTGGAGAAGAAGAGGAGAGGATTGTTGAGGACAGGTTATACTACTGGCACATGTGCAACAGCTGCAACAAAAGCAGCATTAATAGTGCTCATGAGCATGGGTAGAGAGTTACCAACTACTGTTACTGTTACTTTACCAAAGGGTGACAATGCTACCTTGCCCGTTAAGGAGTGTATGTTTGCTACTGATAATGGGTATGCTGTATGCACTGTAGTGAAGGATGCTGGTGATGATCCAGATGTTACACATGGTGCAGAGATAGTCGCTAGGGTTGAGTGGCTAGACAAGCCTGAGATGATAGAGGTTACAGGGGGCAAAGGTGTAGGTATAGTAACAAAACCAGGGCTAGGCCTTGAGATAGGCAAGCATGCAATAAACCCTACGCCTATGCGTATGATAACCAATGCTGTTAGAGAGGTTGCATCTGAGCATCTTAAGAGCAAGGGCGTGAAGGTTACAATATCAGTGCCTAGGGGAGAGGAGTTAGCAAAGCAGACAGATAACCCAAGGCTTGGCATAGTTGGAGGTATAAGCATACTAGGTACTACAGGAATAGTGGTGCCATACTCCACAGCATCATTTGCAGCAAGTATAAGGCAATGCATAGATGTTGCAGTTGCCATGGGTAATGATACCATAGTGTTAACAACTGGAGGTAGGAGCGAGGACTTTGCTAAACAGATCATGCCTAACCTGCCAGAACACTGCTTTGTGCAGATGGGCGATTTCGTTGCATACTCTGTAAGACAGGCAGCGGTGAAGGGCATAAGGCATATAGTTGTTGCTGGGTTCATAGGCAAGCTCTCAAAGGCAGCCAAGGGTGTGAAGCAGACACATGTCAAAGGTTCACATGTAGATATGGAGTTCCTTGCAGAGATTGCTAGAGAGTACTGTAATGCAAGCCCTGAACTCCAAGAGAGGATAAGGAGTGTAAATACTGCAAGGCATGTTATGGAGATAGTTATGGAGAGCAGGTTGGAAGGTTACTTCAATGCATTATGCAGTAAGGTATGCGAGAGGTTAAGTTCATATATAGATGGTAGGGCAGGTGTAGAATGCATAATGTTTGATTTCGATGGGAAGATAATAGGTAGAGCAAGCATAAGCATGAAGGAGGTTCATGCAGTATGAGTAACTCCTCAGCAATCTTGGTGGTAAGGATATGAGTGATGATAATGGTAAGGATAGGGAGACTATGATTATGATGATGATGGATAGGAAGAGGGTTGCTATAGTAGCGATAACTAAGCATGGTATAGAGATAGCAGGTAGGTTGAAGGATATAATGAAGGAATGGGATATCTATGCTCCAGAGAAGTTCAGGACATCTCTAGATAAGAGTAAGGTGAACTGGTATAGTGAGCCTAGCGCAACACTGATAGCAAAGATATTCAACTCGTACGATGCTCTAATCTGCATATTCTCTTTGGGAGCAGTGATAAGGATGATTGCACCATATATAAGGGATAAGAAGAGTGATCCTGCTGTACTCGTAATAGATGATACTGCAAAGTTTGTAGTAAGTGCACTATCTGGTCATATAGGAGGGGCTAATGCATTGGCAAGGCTAGTAGCAAGGATACTCAACGCTACTCCTGTTATAACAACAGCAGCAGATGCCAATGAGACTATAGCAGTAGATCTGCTTGGTAGTGAGTTTGGATGGAGTATAGATAAGGCTACAGAGCATAACATAACCATGATGAGCGCTTCCATGGTCAATGAGGAGCCAATAGGTATATACCAAGATGCTGGTGAGCATCATGGACTGTGGTGGAGTGGTAGAGAGTTGCCAAGGAATGTAAGGATATTCAACAGCATGGATGAACTCTATAACTCAGGGCTTAAAGCACTGATAATAACTGATAGGCTGATAGACTCTAGGTATGGTGAACTCCTTGCTAGGGCAGTCTTATATAGACCGAAGAGCCTAATCGTAGGGTTAGGGCTTCACTGGGATACAAGCAGTGATGAGATAGCAAAGGGTATAGAGCATACATTCAGGGATGCCATGTTGAGTATCAGTTCTATAAGGTGTATAGCAACTCTTGAGAGAGGGTATGAGATAATAGGTCTGAAGGAGTTCAGCGATAATGCAAAGATACCAGTAGAATACTATAGCAAGGAGCAACTTGCGTCTATACAAGTGCCTAACCCATCAACCCTAGTAGAGAGGTATGAAGGGACTCCTAGCGTTGCAGAGGCAGCAGCACTTGCAGGTACAAAGGGCAAGGGCGTGTTGGTTGTACAGAAGCGTAAGTTCCCCCCGAATCTTACTGTTGCTGTTGCAAGGATCAATAAATACGATGGGAGTACGATGGAAGTGAAAGGTAGATAGACATCTTATGATGATGGTAGGTAGGGATCTAGATGAGGAATGGAATAATCCTAATAGATAGAGGCAGCAACGATTCAGATGTACTGTTAGAACTGGAGGAGTTATGTGCACTTGTTAAGGATGAGTGTGCATGTGAGCATACAACATTCGCACTCCTAGAGGTAACTTCACCAACTATAGAGGATGCGCTACTAGACTCTCTAGGCTCTGGTGTAGAGCATCTAACTATAGTACCATACTTCCTCTATCCAGGCTTGAAGATGAAGGCTGCTGTAAGCAAGAGCATAAGAGTAGCAAGGGAGTTAGGTGTTGAGTTCACTGTTACTGATTGCTTAAACTACCATGATCAGTTGATAGAACTTGTCAAGGCAAGGATAGAGGAGGCTGCTTCTAGGATATGGGTAGGGATGAAGGGGAGCAGTAGCAGTACTAGCAGCAATACCTACAGGCTGGATGATAATGATAATAATGATAATAATAATGATAATGATAATAATGATAAGGTGAAGGATAAGGAGTATGATGTCCTTCTCATAGGTCATGGGAGTAGTGACCAAGATGCAAGGAGGGTATTCAGGCTAATAGGAGAGAGGCTTGAGCAGTACTACAGGAGTGTTGGGATATGCTTCCTTGAGTTGGATGAACCAAATATACATGATGGTATAAGGATGATGCTTGAGCGAGAGCCTAGATTGCTGATACTCATGCCATACTTCCTCCATAACGGGGAGCATATGAAGCATGATATAAGGGAAGAGGTAGGGAAGGCATTGGAGGAGTTCAAGCCATCCTGTAGTGTTGTGATGGCTAAACATCTAGGGGTTGATAGGAGGATAGCCAAGGTTATTGCGAATAGGGTCATGGAAGCTGAGGTTAGTAGATATGGAGAAGGTAGGAGGGAGGAAGTAGTAGAGAGGGTATATCAAGGGATGGGAAAGTATGAAAGGGGATGAGATAGAGGAGAGGAGCATGCAGATCATAGAGGAGGAGATTGGCAGCTCCAAATTAAACTACAGTAGTGATGAGTGGCTAATCGTGAGGAGGGTTATACATGCTACTGCTGACTTCGATTACGCTAGAAGCAGACAGGACTCAATAGTATTCAGTAAGAATGCCATAGCAAGTGCATTACTTGCTATAGAGAATAGGTATAATATAGTATGTGATACAGATATAATCCCTGCAGCACTTAACAGTAATGCAGTTCGTACTTTAGGGTTAAAGTGTATAACCAAGATATCAGATCCATTGATAGTAGAGGAGGCTAGGAGGAGTAACAGAACTAGGGCAGAGGTAGCAATGAGAGCTATGCAAGATCATATAAGTGATGGTGGTGGTATAGTTGCAGTAGGCAATGCACCAACAGCATTATATGAACTGATAAGGATGGTAAGGGATGGTGACGTTAAGCCTAATCTAGTAATAGCACTACCGGTAGGGTTTGTATCTGCGGTTGAGAGCAAGATTGCATTTATAAGCACTGCAGAAGAATATGGTATAGAGTATATATCCAATAGGGGAAGGAAAGGAGGGAGTACTGTAGTGGCATCCATACTCAATGCGCTCTTCAAGTTGTATATACAGAAGAAGAGTTTATGACTAGACTATGATGACCATGGCTATGCTAACTATATTAGGTTCAGGTTCATACTCTAAAAGAGATTACCTTAATCACTTATTACCTTGACGAGCATCTCCTACACAAGTCTATGAACCTCTTAACTATATCCTTGTGAATGAAGTGTATATGCATATACGATGCAAGTGTATTATACACTATGAACCCATCCCTCTTACCATCTACACCATTGCCTCTCAGCATCTCATATGCGAATCTGCTATCCTCTGCTATATCAACAAGTGTTGAATAGTGGAACTCATGCCCTCTAACAATACTACCATGATCAGCAATTACACATGATGGAGCATCTACTCTAGCCTCTGTATAGTTCAATGTAAGCCTCCTACCAATCATAGTAGTATCTGCATCTATTAGCCCAACCATATCGTACTTGCCATCTGCATCTGTTATGCTCCTACTCAAGTACATGAGCCCTCCACATTCAGCGTAGATTGGTATGCTATCTTCAGCATAATCCTTTATCCTCTTCATCATCCTTGTATTACTTGCAAGCATTGGTGCAAGGACCTCTGGGAAGCCTCCCCCTATGTAGAGACCATCGCACTCTGGAGGCTCCTCATCATGTATGGGACTGAAGTATACCACTCTAGCATACCTTGAGAGCATCTCTAGGTTATCAGCGTAGTAGAAGTTGAATGACTCATCAAGCGCAACCCCTATAGTAACATCCTCATTCCTTGAATACGAGTATGGATGATCTGATGTTACTACCACTCTATCGTCATAACAATCATAATCATAATCATAATCATAATCATCCATCTCTTTAGTATGCTTGAGCATCAATGGTGCACTCTCATTTACAATATCAAGTATCCCATCTATGTTGATATGCTCACTAACATATCTTGCAGTTGCCAATGCATCATCCCTAACCTTGATACTCTCATAGGTTGGTACAAGCCCAAGATGCCTCTCCTTCAATCTTGTATCCTTGTTACGCTTCACAACCCCAAGTACTGGTATACCCCTCTGCTCAAGCGCATCCAAGCAGTATCTAGCATGTCTATCCCCTGCTACATTATTGAGTATAACGCCCTTGACCTTAACTTCTCTGTTGAACTCTATGAACCCTAAGGCCATGGCAGCAACAGATCTAGCTGCCTTACTTGCATCTAGAACGAGTATAACTGGGCTATTCAATAGGATAGCGATATGTGCTGTGCTTGCATAATCATCTTTGCCAGAGAGGCCATCGTAGAGCCCCATGACCCCTTCTATCACTGCTATCTCTGCATTACTTCTATGCATTGCATTACTGAAGCTCTCTATCACCCCATCCTCACCCATAAGCCAAGGGTCTAGGTTCCTGCTTGCTACTCCAGTAACACTTGTATGGTACGATGTATCTATATAATCAGGTCCAACCTTGAAGCCTTGAACCTTATAACCCTTCTCTTTGAGAGCATACATTATACCTATTGTTATAGTTGTCTTTCCTACACCACTACTAGTCCCTGCCATCACTATTGCATGCTTCCTACTATCCTGCCATGCACCATCCTTACCAATGCTTATGTTATGCATGTCCATGAGTAAGCATAGTTTTTATTTAAATGGTATCTATACGCTCTTGTTGTGATAAAGAATTATAGTGATGGTGCAGTATATGATGAAGGGGTTGCTGATACGAGAATGGAAGGGTCAGCAAGGAGAGGCCTTGTGATAGTCTACACTGGAAATGGTAAAGGCAAGACCACAGCAGCATTGGGCATGGCAGTGAGGGCTGTAGGTCATGGAATGAGAGTGGTTATGATACAGTTCATCAAGGGTTCTTGGCATTATGGCGAGATAGATGGTGCGCTGAGGTTAAGGCCTGAGTTCGAGCTTATAACTGCTGGTAGAGGTTTCGTAGGAATAATGGATGATGATCTACCAAGAGAGGTGCATATTGCTGCTGCAAGAGAAGCACTAAAGGTTAGCAGAGAGGCACTGCTATCAAACATGTATGATATAGTTATACTGGATGAGGTTAACTATGCCATAAAGTTAGGGCTTATAAGTGTGGAGGATGTACTGGATCTAATAAAGGTTAAGCCGTATAGTACAACCCTAATGCTTACAGGCAACTACTCAGATGAAAGGATAATAGATGAGGCAGATCTTGTAACTGAGATGAGAGAGATAAAACATCCATTCAAGAAGGGCATAAAGGCGCTCAAAGGTGTTGACTTTTAGTAGTAGCAACATTAAATTACAGTTATTAAGGAAGGAGATAGGATGAGGTATCAAGAGGAGCAGGAGCTTCCTGAGGAAGGGGATCTTGTTATGGCTACTGTACAAGAGGTCTTCCCTCAAGGCGCATATGTTACACTGGATGAGTATGATGGGATGCTTGGATTCCTTCATGTATCTGAGATAGCAACAGGATGGATAAGGAACATAGAGCATTATGTTAGACCAAAGCAGAAGATCGTACTCAAGGTGATAAGGGTTAACAGCGCAAGGAGGGAAGTTGATCTCTCACTCAGGCAGGTTACTCATGAGGAGAGGAGGCTCAAGGTCATGGAGGTCAAGAAGGCGGAGAAGGCTAGGGCATTCCTTAACCTGATAAGGGAGAAGTGCTCCAGTGTAAGTGATGATGAGTTCAATAGATGTGTTAAGATGTTAAGGGATGAGTACCCATTACTCTACGATATGTTTGAGGATGTAGCAAAGAAGGGTGTAAAGGTACTTGAGAGGTTCAACATCCCAAAGGAGATGCTTGATGCTATACTAGAGATAAGTAGCAAGATACCCCTCCCTAGGGTAGAGATTGGAGGTATAATGGAGATAACATGCTCTAGAGGAGATGGTATAGATGTTATAAAGGATGTGCTTAAGAGTGTTGAAGGGAATAAGCACGGTACCGATGTGAGCATAACTTATCTAGGCGCACCAAAGTATAGGATTGTTATAAGCGCAGATAACTTCAAGGTTGCAGAGAGGTCACTGAACTCCATCCTTAATAGCGTGCAGAAGGGTATAGAGAAGAAGGGAGGGACATTCAAGTTCACTAGGGAGGAATCAAGGAAGGGTGTAACATCTTGATACTTATGATATTGATATTGGTATTGATATTGGTATTGGTATTGGTATGAGACATCTGCTTAGGAAGTGCTTCAACTGCAATCTGTACACCTTGAAGCAGGAGTGCCCAAAGTGTCATGGAGCAACACATGATCCACACCCTCCAAAGTTCTCCCCAGATGATAGATATGCGAGGTATAGGATAGCAGATAGGTATAAGGCTATTGGCAATAAACAAGATGAAGATGATGATGAAGATGAAGAAGAAGAGGAGGAGAAGGAGAAAGAGGAGAATGGGAAGGAAGGAAGAGAGAGTTGGTGGAGATGAAGATACAGAAGAGGCTATCCAATCATAACATCTAACAAATATAACAAAAAGAAGGAGGGGCACTAATAGTCATCTACAGGCTTCAGTATATGGACCTCACACTCCTTGACCATGCTCTTGAACCTCTCAGCATCCTTCTCAGAGCCTACTATTGTGCCATAGTGCATTGGTATAGCGATCCTTGGCTTGATCATCCTTACAGCATCAACAGCCTCATCTGCAGTCATCACATATGTACCGCTAACAGGGAGCAACGCTACATCTATATTCGAGAGGTTCCTCAACTCCTCTACAGCATCGGTATCCCCAGCATGGTATATTCTTACACCATCAACTGTCACTACAAAACCTACCATTCCAGCATCCTTTGGGTGGAATGGTCTCTTGGTGTCTGGGTTTATCTTGTTTATGTTGTATGCTGGTACAGCCTCAACCACTGCTATACCCTGCAGATCTACCTTATCCCATGGCTTAACCATCCTCACCTCTTTAACCTTGACACCTTTCATCCCATTAGCACAGCTCTTGGTAGTAACAACCACAGTCTTATCTGCTGCTATAACCTTCATTGCATCATCTACGCTTAGATGGTCGAAGTGCTCATGTGAGATGAGCAGTAGATCTGCCTTATCCCTAGCCTCCTTCCTCAACCTATATGGGTCTATGTATATAGCCTTGTCAGAACTGCTTATCTTGAAGGTATCATGCCCAAGCCATGCTATCCTTATACCCTTGTACTCTAACATGCTCTTATTTGCATCTTAATACTTAAAAACTATACTATACTACTATAATCATATCATCCTGCAGGGTTACTATACCTGCACATCTGCCCTTCAATCTCTTAATCATCCCTTTATCAAGGGTTGCAACGTAGCATCTAGTAGATTCAGCATACTCAACTATAAGATCATCCACCATAGTACTACCACCACTACCACTATATCTCTTACCCCCCCTACTCCCTGTCCTTGCATACTCACTAAGATCTATAATACTGAACTTGAATCTTGAATAGTTTACCATCTGTAGCGCAGCTTTGGCCTCCTTTGCTCTCTTAACACCTGCACCCCCTGCTATCCTCTCAAGTTCTCTCACGACAACATCAGGGATGAGGAACTCAACCTTACCCAAGCTAGTTTCAAGCCTCTCGATACCCCCCACTGGTCTATTTGCCATTATAATAAGGAAGCTTGTATCAACTAGGACGTTGACCATACTGCCCTCATCATCACCATAATCTCATTATCCACTAGTAGCATTTAGGGGGAACAGACGAACTTTACAGTATGACACCAGCGCCTATAAGCCTCCATCTATCTGCTATCCTCCTACTTATAGCTACCCTACTATTCGCTATGGTACAGATAGGTCTCTTCAGCTTTACTGTAAGCCTATCATCATGCACAGATCTAACAGTTGCTAGAACTACAGTAGTACCTATGTTAAGCCTCAACTGTTCATTGACCTTAACAGGTTCTACCTTGATGAGATCTTGTGTACCAACTGCAGTATCAAAGAGATCACTCTCTATGGTAAGCTCATCAAGCTCCTCTGGTAGTCTACCAGGCTTACCTACTATAGAGCCTACTAGGGAGTCGCTCTTGGTATACACTGGATCTAACCTTGTGCCTATAGCTATTAAACCTCCAGGTCTAACGAACTCTACCAATCCTGCCCCTGTTGCTAGGCTTGTAATCTTTGTGGTTATAGGTTCGTATGAGGCATTCCTCTCATTGTATATCCCTGGCCTAATCTCTATCTCATCGTCAACCTTCAACTCCCCCTGTTGCAGTGAACCCCCAAGTACACCTCCCTTAAGATCACTTATCTTTGTTCCAGGTTTATTGACATCAAATGATCTTATCACATGCATTATAGGGTCTAGTGAAGGGTTCCTAACAGGAGTAGGTATACTCTCCTCTATAGCCTGTATAAGAGCATCTATGTTGACCTTCTGCTGTGCAGATACAGGTATTACTGGTATATCCTTATCCTTACCCTCCTCCATATACTCTGCTATAAACTGCTTTATGCTCCCATAGTTGGCCTTTGCTTCCTCGTAATCAACAAGATCAACCTTGTTCTGAACTACCACTATGCTCCTTATCCCTAGTATCTTCAATGCCATCATATGCTCTCTAGTCTGTGGCTTTGGTACTGGTTCATTCGCTGCTATAACTAGTATTGCACCATCCATTAACGCTGCACCAGACAGCATATTTGCCATCAGACTCTCATGCCCTGGAGAGTCTACGAAGCTAACAACCCTGCTCAACTCACATTCATTGCTACAGTTACTGCATGATGGAGATGTTGAGAAGCATTCAGGTGCATCACATACCTTGCATCTGTAGAATGCAGCATCTGCATAGCCAACCTTTATAGTTATGCCTCTCTTCAACTCCTCACTATGTGCACTGGTCCATACACCTGTTATCGCTTCCACTAGCGTTGTCTTGCCATGATCAACATGGCCTGCAGTACCTATGTTCACACATGGCTGATAACCATACTTCTCTATATACCAGTCTGGAAGGGTATCTCTCCAGTTCAACACACTTGCTAATGATGAGGGATGGTATTAACCTTTGTATAGTATGCTCTATCGCTGTATATTGAATGAGTATTCAACCTATTGAGACGATATAGTGCTGCTTGTAGCAGATAAAGAATCTTAATTGCTCTATTGAGCAGTAACCTTCTTCTCTATCTCTATCTCTGTCTCTATCTCTCCCTCTCTTACCTCTCCTTTACCCTCTCCATCATCACTATTACTCTTCTTCACTTCCTCAACCACCAATACAGCATTTATCTGGTATATATCCTCGCTTATAACATTCCCTCTAACCAACTTCCTTATCCTTTCACCCTTGCCTGCCTTCCTTAACCCTATGCCCTTGGTTAAGAGTACATACTTCTTCACAGCCCCATGAACATCTGGCCTCATTGGTACACCAGCCCTATCACTCCCTCCAGTTATCCTTATCTTCCCAGGCAAACCTATAACAGTGGCATCGAAGATATCACCTATCCTCAACCCTAGCAATGGCTTGGCTTGATCATCCTTGATCTCATAGCTTGTACTTTTACCATCATTGCTACCAACCACTAGCTTGAAGTTGACCACTATACCTCTCTCCTCTCTAGAGTTAATCAACCTTTCGACTATAAATATAGATTGATGGATATCTATAGCAATGAGTATGGGTAGTAGTGGCGGTAACAGTAATAATAACAGTAGCAGTAGAGGTAGTAGGAAGGCTGTACTCTTCATCAGCAACAGTGATAGTGAAGAGAGTATAGCAAAGGTTAGGGATATGCTCTTAAATGCAGGTATAGAGTTCGTTGAGTACAACATAGATGAGGAGCCAGCAGGGTGTTGTGGTGGCTTTAGGACAGAGACACCAGCATTATTTGCACCAGAGGGTATATTCAGGGGAGTTGAGGGGATAGCAAGGTATATACAGACAAGGATGAATGGTTCTCTATATAGTAGTGAGAGTGCTTATTGGTAATAATAATAATAGTAGTAGTATATACCAACCATATACCAACCATACCTTGCATACCATCTTAAATGGAGGGATTATTGTGTTAGATCTTGTCTTGCTCCTTTATCATAAACTCTTCTACCATACTGTATATTCTATCCTTCATCTTCTCCAGATATGCATCATACTCATCCTCATAACCACAATCACATACCACTCTACTCATATCATCCAAGACTCTAGCCCTCTTCTCGCATACAGGGCACTTTGCCTCTAGCATATCTACATTATGCATAAGAAGATTATTAAGGCTATCCTAATGGAGGATATGCATCCTTCTCTTTACTCTCTTTACTCTCTTTACTCTCTTTACTCTCTTTATATACCCACCTAACCCCTCTACCCTCATGCTTGGTCTTCTCCCAGAATACATCCTTGAATATGCACTGATACACCGCTCTAGATACTGCTATAGGCATCATAATGTTCATGTACACGAATGCAAGCAGTGGATCTAATCCCTTACACCTTATCCCTTCCTTCAATGCCCCTTTGAATAGTGTAGAGTAGTATATTATATTGAAGAGTAGAGGTATTAGAGCAAAAGAAGGGAATAGATCTGTTGTTATGCTACTAGCAAGTATATTAAACTCCTCTAGGAGCCAGAGTATGGTGAATGAGTATGCTATGTAGTTGAGCATCACTATCAGCGGTGCTATAAGCATAAAGATCGTTGTTATAACATTTACAAGGCCTATCCTCCTTGCTGTTGATATCTTTAACATAATTGGCATATACTTCCATAGACTCTGCAACCATCCCCTATACCATCTTGTCCTCTGCTTGAGCCATGCTTTGAACGTTGTTGGTGCCTCTTCCCATTGCCTAGCATCTATTAGGCATATGCTCTTGTTAGAGAGCATGAGTCTTATTGCGAGTTCAGCATCCTCTGCAAGGTTTGTAGGATCCCAGCCACCAACCTCCACCAACGCTTCTCTACTTATGTAGTTGCCGGTACCGCCTAGAGGTGTATACACTCTCAACTTCGATCTTGCATTCAGCCATATCCTGAACCATCCAGCATACTCCATAGCAAATAGCAGTAGTATCCAGCCATCCTCTACATTACCTATCCTAAGCATGACCTGAACTGTATCATAACCGTGATCAACTATTGCAGAGGCAACCTTCTTGAGTAGATCTACCTCAACTATATCCTCCGCATCCACAATCCCTATGATCTCACCAGTGCAGAGTGCTAGGGCATCGTTCAGTGCACTTGGCTTTGTTGGGAAGTAGTTCTTGCGCATGAGTATCTTCACATTCTCTGGGTACCTCTGCTGGTAGTATAGTGCAATCCTTGCCATATCCTCATCCTCGGTAACCACTACCACCTCCTTCTTATGCATAGGGTAGTCTGTGTTGAGCAGACATGTCTCTATGGTCCTACTCAGTATCGGTTCTTGCCTCACAGGTATTATCATAGATATCTTTGGATATGGATATGGATATGGATATGGATATGGATATGGATGGGGATGCCTTGATAGCGCTGCTTTTGCAAGAGGGTCGAATGGTTTGCTTAATCCATGAATCAATAGGATGAGATGGTATATACCCCATATGGTGTAGAGGATAAACAGCGTATACACGATAACCTCAAATGATTGCCTAGGAGCCAATATTATTACAAGTAGTAGCGATGTTATGAAGATCAGGAATATTGATACCTTATACCTGATCCTCAACTATCCTCAAGACCTCCTGCACTATTAGTTCTGAGATCCTCAAACCATCCTTATTGTAGAGAACCCTTATCCTTGATGTGTTAAATGTAGTAAGTATATTCGCATCTATTGGCTTATCTGTTACAACTATGCTCAATACATTGGGTAGATCTATACTCCTAGCGATTATCTTGAACCATTGTGCTGCATCGTTAGGGTTTGGCATGTAATCTATTATTATATCCGTCTCTGCATCTTTAAGCATGAATGGGATGATATGTGCTACCCCACTAGTACCAGTTACCTTACAGAGAACATCTACCTTGAGACCGTAATCCTTGAGCATCTTTGCAGCAGTAACCAGTTCTTCATACA
>JBKBIE010000012.1:285-33099 GCA_046299465.1 Candidatus Nitrosocaldus sp. | reverse complement strand
ATGTTCTTGTCTTCTGCTTGAGGAGGTGTGAATGTAGCGCTTATAAGCAATCCCTCAACAGTAAATGTACCATTATTGTATGCATTGCTAACCTCTTGAGCTGTTAATGCTCTATTGTATACTCTAACTTCATCTATATCGCCTATGAAGTATCTGCTATTATCTAATGAGTTCTTACCTATTGTTAATGGAGTATTCCAGTTGTAATCTGGTATCGCTGTAGTGCTTAGAGATGATACCAATGTACCATCTACATATAGTCTTAGTGTAGAGCCATCATATGTTAGTGTTACATAATGCCATTGACCATCATTATAGGTGTTAGGGGAGAATACGAAGTAATTAGTACCATTAGCACTCTCAAAGCCTCCTGCTACTCTACCTCTAACACCTTGGTTAGATCCTGTTAACCATATACCATAGTTCATATCAGGCCTATCTGTACCATCACCATTACCAAACCCTCCCTTGTTTACTATCATTGCTACCTGTGAGTTGTTATTCATAGTTGTTCTGAACCATGCTGATACTGTAAAGTTTGTTGTTAGTCTTAGCTCTTGGCTATCAGGTATGCTAACAAAGTTAGAGCCAGTAGCAGTGAAGTATGGAGCATAGTTA
Organism: Candidatus Nitrosocaldus sp.; assembly: GCA_046299465.1. Classification (GTDB taxonomy): domain Archaea; phylum Thermoproteota; class Nitrososphaeria; order Nitrososphaerales; family Nitrosocaldaceae; genus Nitrosocaldus. Next base: position 32,481 of record JBKBIE010000012.1, on the reverse strand, counting down.
TAGAGGCTACCTCCACTTTGTGCCATAGCATGATAATTATAATTGTTCTGTAATAGTAATAAACCCGTACCCTGAAATAGAAGTATAATTGCTAGGGTAATAGCACTGCTCTTATACCTGTTCATAGGCACCATGATAAGTGGATCATAGATGATTATAAAGTTTCTGGTAATATGAAGGAACTACATTACATCTAATCATGCTGTATATGAATTGTTTCTCTAACTATAGCATAATATCGTTAATTATAGTTAGAATAAGATACTGATAGGGCATTATAGCATATTAGATTCTGATAGCATTATGAATTCTCTTACGCCATTTATGCTTGCATCCATGAGAATACATTATAGAATATCTTAAACCTATGCTTTAGTTAGTACTCCAAACCATCTTTCTACGCTATTATGCTCACTAAATGTTATATACTTTAATGCTAAAGTATATAATAATGCTTGTTTATACCATGGTCATTTATCTACTACTACCAATGGCTTATTATTTATGCGGTAGTTTAAAGCCTCCTTAATAAGTAGTTCTGTACTCTCCTCCTTGTAAAGGAGCACCTTACTGCCAATACCTCTCTAGTACCAATATATATTACAGCCTATATGAAGAGTTGGTCTCTATCTATCTATCTTTGTCTCATCAACAATTGTTGCCTTTCTATAGCGTCTCTTCGGCATTGTTGGTAATGTATACTTTATCCTCTTATACAATTTTCCCTAACAGACTCATATGTGAGAGAGGTTCTTATCTGCTACTATCTTTATATAATAGGTGGTAGAGTAATGCTGCTATAACCTTAATATCCAAGTATCCTATTATACATATTTGAATATTGCTCTCCTTAACTATTCTTATGATCGCTTTTAGCATATGCTATAATGGAGGAGGTAAGCAATATGCTTGACTATAAATAAACAGATCAAAGGTAAATAAATAAGTTGACATCATTTTCCTTGTCTATTGGATTTACTAAAGGTGGGGAGGGGATTCGAACCCCTGTATACCCGCTCTGCAGGCGGGCGCATAGCCGCTCTGCCACCCCACCACCATCAATATTAAATACTATGAATAATTTAAACCATGTAAAATTGGAATGCTTAACTCATCTTAAGCATAGACTTTGCTGCAAACCTTATATCTTCAGCCTTTACCGTCTTCCTTCCTGCATGTCCTGCAAGCTCTATTGCATGCTTCGCTATCATACTGCCAACCTCCTCCAGTACCTTCCTCAACTCATCTGCAGCCTCATCGCTTACCCTCTCCGCTCCAGCCTTCTTTATTATCCTATACATTGGTGCAAGACTCAACTCCACACTCTCTTCTGGCATCCCTAAGCATAGCACATATTAAATATTAAAATCTATTTATTCAACTTGATATCTGCTAATGGCATTGAGAGTACTTGTAGACGCGCATGTACACCTCACCGATGGAGAGTATGAAGGGATAGAGGATGTCATGGTAGATATGCTCAGACATATGGGCATAATAGCGGTATCTGTATCCATGGATATAGAGACGGGGAAGAAGAACCTTGTATTAGCCGAGAGGTATGGTGAGGTTATCATACCATTCGTAGGACTACATCCATGGTGTGTTAATGAGAAAGGTGATGGATCTGACTATAATGAGAGGTTGGAGAAGATATGCTCATTCATAGAATCTAATATAGAGAGGATCAAAGGGATAGGGGAGATAGGGCTTGATAGGGCTATAGTAAAGGATGAAGATGAGTTTAAGGCACAGATCAGGGTATTTGAGAGAATGCTGGGTATAGCAGAGAGGTACGATAAGCCTGTATCGATACACTCCAGAAGGGCAGTGGATGATGTTATAAACGTTCTAGGCTCATACAGGTTAAAGGGAGTTCTCCTCCACTGGTTCTCTGGGAGTAAGAAGCAACTCGCTCTAGCGAATGACAAGGGCTACTATGTATCCTATGGGCCTGTACTGGTCTACTCGAAGGAGAAGCAGATACTCTTAAGTAAGACAGCAAGGGATCTTATACTTATAGAGACTGATGGACCAGTAAGATATGGTTCATGCTTTAGCAATAGAATGGCAGTACCATCATTCCTTGTCAGTGTTGCATACACAGTTGCTAACACGCTCAGTATAGAGTATAACTCTGCTACATCCCTGCTCCTTGAGAACTCTATGAGGTATCTTCATGGTTCTTAACATTACCAAGATACTATTATGATATTAGAATATATTATTGTTCTACTCTCTCTCCCTCCAAGAGATATGTATAGGTTTATTGCTAGATGATCAGCAACCTTTCATCTTAATTCTACTTATAGCAAAGTACTTGATCAGAGAGATGAGCCCCCTTATGTATGCATCTGCTATATTGAGCGGGTTCTGTGAAAGGTACCATACACATGAGAAACTATCGCATTCATTGCACCTATCTGTTATCTCCCATCCCCTATGCCTATATATCTCATCAATGCTATGCTCAAGTATGCTCATCCTATTCTCAGGGGCATCGAATCTATAGCATGGTATTACAACGCTACCATCAGCCTGCACAAATATAAACTTCCATGTTGCACATGCATCATACATAGCCCTACCGTATTCAATCATATCCTTAAGGTATCTGAATGGTGTTGCTATAAATGGATCGTCATGGTTCTTAGCATAATCCATTATAGCCTTTGCTACCCTGCTCTTACTCTCTCTATCAGGTGCCAATCTATACTTGCTTGGGAATACATCCTCGACGAATGAGAAGTTCACTGCATGTACATCCAGCTCCTTCCTAGCGAAATCAAAGTACTCATTTGTTATTAACTCATCGCAGTTATACTTCGTTATAACGGTGTTTATTGCACGCTTTACATTGTACTTACTCAGCAGCCTAACATTATCCATGACCCTCTTGTACATGCCTGGTGATACACCTCTTATCTTGCAGTATGACTCCTCCCTCACGGAGTCTATGCCACAGCATACAACACCATATGGTGCAAGTTCTTTAAGATCGAGTGTATGTAGCAAGGATCCGTTGGTTATAAGTGTGAATGGTAGTCCTATATAATGTAGATGCCTCAACAGTTCCATTATATCTTCTTTAATCCATGGATATAGTGCATTATTCTCTAAAATGTAGATGCCTCAACAGTTCCATTATATCCCTCCTAGTAGTGGGCTCGCCTCCTTCAACTATGCTCCATATAACATAAGGAGCAACCTTGCTCATTACATACTTCCACTGCTCGCTCTTTAGATCCTTCTCTAGTGCATCCGCCATCTGAGCCTCCTTATCAGTTACCCCGAATGGGCACATAGGGCAGTAGAAGTTACAATACCCTGTTAATGCAAACGTTGCAACTAACGGTCTCTTTTTGCCCTGTAATCTGCTCAATGAGTATGAACCAAGCACCTTGAGCTCTTTTAGCATACCCTATTAATTGATTTATAATATATAAGTTTTAATGAATTAATTTGTATCTGCTGGTATAATATAATTATAATTTTTATTCCGTTAATATATGAAAGTATTTAACTAGAAATGAGCAATATATATAATATATAGATAGTCCATGGTTAGAGATCAACTAACGCTGTATCAATTCTTGCATAGAAAACTATAATTGGTATTGATATATGATGTTATGTATGCTACCTAGTACGCCTTATTATTGTAAGAATACTCAGGTATCTGATGGTATAAGCCAGCACATGCAGATAGATTTGGTCTACGATTGGTCTAATTAGTAGGTGAGCAAGTCTTATGCCCTCAACTGTAGTTGTAGGTGGGTTCTTTGGTGATGAGGGCAAGGGTAAGATTATAGCCTATCTAGCCTTGAATGATAAGCCCAGTATAGCCGTGAGGGGCGGTGTTGGACCTAATGCGGGGCATACTTTCACTATAGATGGAAGAGCATACAAGGTCAGGATGCTCCCTAGTGCTGTAGCATATAATGGATGTAGATTGATGATAGGTGCTGGCGTGCTCATAGACCCAGATGTGCTCTTGAATGAGATAAGGGAGTTCGATGCGTTTAACAGAGTTACAATAGATCCTCAGGTTGGGATAATAGAGCAGAGGCATAAGGAGATGGATAAGGTTGGCGAACACTCAAAGGTTATAGGTACAACAGGCTCAGGTAGTGGTCCAGCAAATTCAGATAGAGCATCAAGGATACTCAGACTGGCTAAGGATGTTGAAACGCTAAGATCCCTTATAGGTGATGTACCTGCATTGGTGAACGATGCGTTGGATAGAGGAGAGAATGTCTTGATCGAGGGCACACAAGGTACCTTCTTATCACTCTACCATGGTACTTACCCGTTTGTAACCTCAAAGGATGTTACAGCATCTGCCATATGCTCAGATGTTGGTATAGGTCCCAAGAGGGTTGATGATGTTCTAGTTGTCTTCAAAGCCTATGTTACTAGGGTAGGTTCGGGCATCCTTGAGGGCGAACTAGATAGGGAAGAGGCAAAGAAGAGAGGTTGGCTTGAGATTGCAACAGTAACAGGTAGGGAGAGGAGGGCAGCACCATTCAACATGAAACTTGCAAAGAGAGCAGTTATGCTTAACAGTGCAACACAGATAGCAGTAACCAAACTTGATGTGGTCTTCCCTGAGTGTAAGCATGTTAGAGTGTATGAGCAGTTAAGCAATGATGCAAGGAGGTTCATAGAGCAGATAGAGGATGAACTGAAGGTTAATGTGACGCTCGTAGGTACTGGTGAAGAGGTGTATGATATGATAGATAGGAGAAGCGATAGAGATTAGATCGATTAGATGATGAAATGAGTGATCTATGGTATCGCTGTTGCTATCATCTACACAGATATTATACATGTGTATATGCATCTGTATATTTATGCTCATAATCGCTACGGTTGGTTATGCATATGCAACACATACCTCTCTGCCAATTATAGAACCTGAGGAGAGGTACATAGCAGGGAGGATTTATGATCTTAAAGGTATTGTACTTTACAATGATAAGCCAGCATCTGATGTACTGGTTGATGTTATTATAGGCTATCCAGATGGATCATCCGAGCATGTGATGGTTAGGAGCGCTCATGACGGTAGATTCGGTATAAAATTCAAGCCCATGATTCAGGGATACTATGCAATAACAGCAACAAGTCATTGTATGGATGTGCACAGATCTATATGCACTTACCAGAGCACCATGCTTGATGTTGCAGTATATGAGGAGAGTATAGTTGATCGCATATGTGTTATAGACGAGTGTATAACTATAGATCCTGGTATAACCATCATGAGTATAGATGCAGAGATGGATAATGATGCTATGGTTTTTGCCGATAACGATGATAGATTGGTTATGAGATTCAAGAATGTTGGAGATAGGGCAAATGTAATACTTACACTCCCATCTAATGTAATAGACTCTCCAAGCAAGTTCTCCATCATAGTTGATGGTATAGACGTTGAGCATAGAGAATATCTTACATCAACCAATATCAGGGTTGTTGATATTGTTATCAAGGATTATGATAGTGATGGCTCTGTAGTGGTTGAGATCATAGGCACTTATGTTATACCAGAGTTTCCTCTCTCTATTCCCCTTGCTGGATCTATACTTGCGTTACTGATTCTGCACCTATCGTCACGCATAAACGACTTGAAGCGAAAGGCATCATCATGCATATGTATATTGTTGAACATTATGAAGACTTCATCTGCATAAATCTCGTTTACAATCTGTAAAAGGCGTGCAAGGTCATCATCACTGTACCTGTATGAATAATCGTAGGATATTGAATAACCTCTGTCTAAGGGTCTTCCATGCATCCTAAAGTATGCCATCTCTCTCAACTCTACAGGCATAGATGTGAATGGGTCTACAACATGCACTACACCTCTATCCAGTATTCCAATAATCCTTCTCTTATTCTCCTCAACCATCCAAGATCTATGCCTGAACTCCATCCCTATAATTATACCATCCCTCTTTATGCTTGAGATGAATGATATGGCATTGCTAGTATTCTCATCGTTGCATTCAAATGATGGTGGTAACTGTAGCAGGCATACCCTAGCATTCACTGCTTTGCAGACTCTGAGTGTTGAATTCCAGCACTCAAAGTTCTCTTCAGTAGGCTTGAGATGCCCATATCTCTCCTTATTGACCTTTGGCATCTGTGACCCAGCCCTCCTCCATGTTGGGCTCGTTGCTGGATGTGTTATGCATTGGAATGCTTTAATAGAGAACCTTACCCTCCCAGATGTGCTCTCATACCATCTCCTTGCTGTATCAACCCTAGGCAATCTATAGAATGTACTATCAACCTCTATGGCATTGAATAACTTTGAGTACTCTTGCCATGTAACCCTTCTACTACAGCAGCCAACATATATCATTATTTATATATATATTAGTCCTATATATTTATAAATATGGGTAGAGTTACTAGTATGTATATAATTCTTGTAATTGTCAAGGTATTGTTAATACTATATATATTCAGATCTATAGAGGTTGACTCTAAGAACAAGGAGATAGCAGATCTTAACGATAGGGTGAAGAACATTAACTCTTCTCTTATTGAGCAGATAAAGATGGTCAACAAACTTGTTGATGATCGTCTATCAAATATATTGTTCTCTGGTTCTGAGACAAGGCAGTACATGCTCTTGGTTCATACGTTGCTATAGATAGATAATCAGGGCTATGATGATATGATTATAACGATATATATCCTGTAGATATATTCATCGATAAAGATGGTAATATATTATTATTATCAATAATAATAATAGTTAGTGCAACAGACAAGATAGTCAAGTTAGATACCAATGGTGTAACGATATTCTCAATTGGGGTAAGTAGAAGTAGAGGTGTTAATACATTCTACCCATTATCATTTGACTATTATAATTCAGATGAAGATGATAGGGTTGCTGTTGATAGTAACGGTAACATCTACATACTTCTTAATTTAAACTATAATCTTCTCACCATATTCAGCAAGGATAGTGAATTTATGAAGGTATGGACAAAACCAGCATATGAGAAGATATGCCCTGAAGATTATTATGATGAAGATTACTTTCCTCTAATTAATAATACAGTAACAGCATACAGCAATGGTGATGTTGCAGTTGCTGGTAATAATGAGATAAAGAGATTCAGTAGCGATGGTAAGCTTATTGCTACATATGTAGATACATGCAATAGTTCGATAGGTCCAATAATGGATACTGCAATAGACGAAGATGATAATCTGTATGTACTGCAAGGTGAGCATTATAAAGTGTACAAGTTAGATGAAGATGGGAGGATAGTGACAAGTTGGAGCATATACGATAGTCTATATCCAGATAACTATCCAGTAGAGATAAGAGCTCATAGAGGCTACGTATATACTTGATGTTAAAGGTATTATTCATGTATTCACAGATTCAGGTTTGCTTGTTGAGAGTATAGATGATCATCTTGGTAGTAGTGTTATAGACTTTGTTGTTAGTGATGATGCTATCTACTTGGTAGAGAATGGTTCTGATAATACACGTACAATAAAGATGCATAGTAGTAATGGTAATAGCCTTGATTATGTATGGAATGTATACAAGTATAAAAATATCGAGGGTGAAGCACATGATATAGCAGTAAGCAGGCATAACATATTCATAACATTATATAGCAATAGAGAGATCAATGTATACAAGTATAATAAAGATGATGGAGTTAAGGTTGGTGAATGGACAGCAGTTACAAGAGAGGAGTATGGTCTTGGATTGGAGACGAAGAGTGGTATTGCTTATGGAGATGACAAGGTTGCCATATTCCTGAAGGAGAAGGTTAAGGTATACGATGAGAATGGACATATATTGGAAGGGTACTTCTTAGGCTCAACATTAGGCAGTCATATGATAGATGTTGAGATAGATGATTAAGGTAATATCTACGCTGTACTCAACGATGGTATAGCTATAATGAAGGATGGTACTATTCTTAAGAGATTATGGATTACAAAGTGTACCGTCTGGCTACGTTATACCACATTACAAGCGTAGTGCATATAGTCATCATCTATGGGGTTCTTTTGAGATAGAGTGGAAGGAACCTGTACCTGCTGGAACCAACTGTAGCGATCCAGATGGTGATGGACCATTAGAGCGTGATGTACAGTTCTATGGAATAGGAAGCAGTGCACTGGTGGATGGGCAGCTATATGTCATTGATGAATACAATAGGAGGATACAGGTATTCAGCAAGTATGATGGAAAGTTCGTGGGTAAACTAAACTTTATCAACCCCATGACCCCTAATCACTCCATAGATGCTATAGCGGATATGGATGGTGATAAGAGGGTACATCTACATAACAACAACTAGGTGATTGTTATAGATGTTGGTGATGATGTATGCAAGGATAATAAGGATGATGGTAAGTTTGTTGCAGCATGGAGGAGCATATGTCACCCAGCATATCGACAAGCATGCTCATACCCACTCTCGCTATTATAAAGATCCATACGGAGATCCATATAAACAGATAATTGGTATGGATGTAGATAAGAACGATGGCCATATATACATTCTATATAATAGCAAGATAATTCTTAGGTTCAGACCATCCATATGATAAGCATCTTGATTTATGGATGTAACCCTTTAATTACTCTTTAATATTTATGCTTCTGGTGGTAAAGATACCCTATTACATGCAACTAGCAAGCATTAACGATCTTGCAAGGCTAGCATCTGCACTAGAGGTTGTACCCCTGCCAGTATATGCCTTGAGGTTACAGAATAGAGATGTACTAGCAGTAGGGATCAATGTAGGCCTAGCAAGACCATTATTCTGTTACGTCGATGCAGAGTACTCTGGTGAGTTCATAGCATACAGGGTATATATGGGTAGTGAAGAGGTCAATATGGTAGATGCAGCAAGTAACCCAGCATACTCCTACGCTCCAATAATAAGGGTTAAAGAGATGCCAAAGAAGATGTTCAAGGGTAGAAAGGAGATGCATACTGAGACCATAGTGATGAGCGATCTTGGTAGCCTAACCAAGCTTGTGCTCTACAGGTATATGAGGGAGGAGGTTCTAACACCATTGTTCCTGATGAAACATAGTGTAGATGGTAAGGGTAAAGGTAAAGATAAGGATAAGCATGAAGATGTATCATCAACCATAATAGGCATGTTCATGAGTAGTAATGAAGATGGTGCTCCATACTTCTGCTATACAGTTCTTGACCATATGCCAGAGGGCAACTTTGTAAAGTACTCAAGTCAGATAGGAGAAGGTCCAGAGTTCACTAACGATATAGATGGACATGGATACATATACATGAAGGTTATAAGGATGAAGGATCAGCAGTAGACATGAGTGATGAAGAGATAAGGAGGGATCATAACCAGAGTGAGGAGCAGGCTGCTAGAGGATCCATACCTAGATCTGCGCCTACATCCACGCCTACATCAACATTCCTGAAGAGGCTAAGCCGATCTGTGGAGGAGCATGATGGTAGCAGGGTAGTGCTTGCATTAGACTTGCCAAGAGATACACTTGTAGATAAGATATGCTCAACCATAGATGCTCTAGCATGCTATATATGTGGTATAAAGATCAACATGCACCTCCTCATACCCTTAAGTATGGATGATATAAAGTATGTGAATGATCATGCACACTCGTATGGATTACAGAGCATAGCTGATATCAAGTTGAATGATATCCCTAGCACTAACAAGGTTGCCATAGACAGTCTTGCAGATTCAGGCTTTGATGCCTTAACGATTAACCCGATAATAGGATTAGATGCACTCAATTATACCATACACCATGTACATAGTAGAGGAGTAGGAGGTATGGGCGCTATAGCACTTGTATATATGAGCCATGGGAGCGCTGAGAGTAGTTATGGTATGCAGGTTAGAATAGCATCTGAGAGGGAGAGCGACCAAAACCTAGCCTCCTCTACTAGATTGTATAGGATATTCCTTGAATGGGCTCTAACATCCAATGCCGATGGTATAGTTGTAGGGGCAACTAGGCCAGAGACTATAAGGGAGTGTAGAGAGGTTGTAGGTAAGCAGGGGCGTAGGATTACTGCTATATTCTCACCTGGTAGCGGTGCTCAAGGAGGAGACCCATCTATAGCGTTGAGGAGTGGGGCAGATTACATAATAGTTGGTAGAAGTATACTCTATTCAGACGATCCAGTAAAGGAAGCATCTAGACTTGCCAAGATATCTCTATCATCTTACTCATCAGCCAAATATGAACCACCACTATAGTTACATACAATACTCCTATCTATCTACCTATCTATCTACCTACCTACCTACTAGAAGGATATGCTGCTTCTAAGGAATGAATCAGCATCAGTGAGCACTATCTTTGAGTTGTTATAGGTTAAGAGGCTTAGGGCATCATCGAATCTACTCCATCTGTAATCGTTATGCTCGTATGATAGTTTAACGCCATCCTTGCTGGTCTTTGCAAGATAGAATATAACTACCTTGTGTACCAACCTTCCAGCCCTCTTATACATATACTCAACGGTCCTCCTGAACCCCTGGATGAACTCTATATCATCTATACATGTCTCCTCTCTTATCTCCCTCTTAACAGTACTCAACTCATCCTCCCCTTGCTCTATATTGCCCTTGGGAAAGTCCCAATGCCCAGCATGGTAGTGTAGGATGAGGTATATAGGCTCCCTATCCTGTAGGCGGAAGAGCACTGCTCCAGCAGATCTCTCTTCTAGCATATATTATACTCATATGAGACTTTTTATATATTTTATATGTAATTAGACGGTTCTAACCAGTTCATTCATACGTATATTATTTATTATCCTCTCCGTCATTAACATCATAGTTATCAGCGTTATTCTTGCCTTCATTGGTACCAATTTTATCCTTACCTGTCTTTGCTTCTACCTTTGTATCTGCTTTTATCGATGATGCCCTCTTCTTGTAGTACTCATAGACTAACGTTGCTGCTATCAGAGTTATAGCAAACCCAAGCAGTAATGATGAGACTAGGCTGAATGGATTTGCTTCCCCCTTGATCATCAGTATCAACTGCTGTACTGGTATGTAGAAGAGCCCTAGCACAACCAACCTTAATGCATCACTCAGCATCCTTATATTACTCCTGAAGAGGTCGCCCAAGAGTTTACCTCCGAACATAACACCTATACCTATCCATAGTAAGGGGAGCATGTTTATGAGGAATAATGCGATTATATCCTTGTTTAACATAATGCTTAATGCATCAAGCCCTTCAAGCATACCTTGTACACTGACATACCCAGTCTCTATCGATGCTATGATGATTATTATACCTGCTATTATGGAGAATATTCTAACGAAGCTCGATGGAGTAGTGCTCTTAGTTATGCTTAGCAACGTTCTATCAATATCGAATGCCCTAACAAGGAATATAGCGCCTAATATTATGGAGAGTACTGGAAGAGCATAATCTGCAAGGTTTAGCACTATCGAGAGTCCCCCTGCTACTAGTAGTGCTCCAGGTATACCTAGGAAGAACTTTGAGTACCTAGGATCATATATAAGGGATCTAAGGTATCTACCAAGCAAGGCGTATGAGTACTCTACACTCCTGCTATGCTTTATAACAATCCTTTGCACAGATATAACTGGCACTATACCCTGTATCACTGGTAGCACTGCTTCATCGTCTGCACCATCTGAGACCATAACCACACCCTCTGCATTGAACCTCTTCAGAACACTATGTAGTTGGCTTACTATCCTCTCATCAGCCTCAACCCCTCTCTTGTATGAGCCTGAGAGTAGTGCTATCTCACTCCTGTAACCTTTGCTTACCAACTCTTCATACATCTTCACTGCAGCGAATATAGCATTTGCATCTGCATCCTCTGGATCCTCTATTGCAAGTCTTATACCAGCGTTTATGCACTCATCCCTGCCTAGTACTGGTGTATCTATGCCTGCTTTAGAGCCTATATCATCATCCCTATCTATGCAGAGTACTAGTATGTTCTTACCTGCTACTCTTCCTCTTCCTTCTTTCTCTCCTTCCTTTACACCTTCCCGCTTCCCACTTATCATTACTATAGTGATGGTAAAGAAAGCAAAAGATATAACCATTATGGGTTATAACATGAGAGATGAATGGTGTCTATGATGATAGTAATGATTATGCTAGCAATAAGCAGAGTGCTCCCAACTATGCTGGCAACATAATATACATACTTGCTGGGCTACCAGAGTTTCTAAGGAAGCCTATGATGAGGAATAGACTCAACGAGTTCTTTACACTACAAGATGAGGATAAGGCTGAGATGATAAGGAATGTTGTTGATGCACTTCCAAGCATGGATATGAATACTACAGCAAAGCTCTTCAAGACATGGCTTGAACTACTCCATGAGTTTGGCTATGAGAAGAGGACTAGCATATTCAGATTATACGCTAGCGTTATGGTAGATAATGTAGACAAGGTAGCAAGGATAGACTTTGCACCATTGCTTGATGCATTCAACTCCTTGGATGATGGTATAAGGAGTGCAACTATAGCAAGTATAAAGTATGTACTACAGGATATGGATGAGGAGAGGAAGAGTCTGCTGTTGAAGAGTGTACCAACGAGTATCCTGAGAAGCTTAGGCCTGACTTAGTGTTATATCTCACTACTTCTTATCTGGCACCCTCTCCTCCTCCTTGCTAACATCCCTCATACCTTGTCCTATCTGCTCAAGCCCAAAGAACATTCTTTCATACCTCTTGAGCATCTGCCTATGCTCTGGTATAGACATATCAAGCCTTAGATCGTTTATGACCATTATGCTATACCTTGTCCACTCGTTCCAGCAGTTATTACAACTACCATAGCTCTTTGCCCTAGCATTCCTCTCTACACTCTCATCTATCTCGCTACCGCACTTTACACATTTGTCCATATTAATCTTTGATAGTCATGATTATTATATATTGTTACTCCTCTACTACTCTTCCACCCAATTTTGATATCCATCTATATTGGTAGGGTAGGTAGGAGTAGCAATATGTTATAAGCCTTATAATAACAAAACCGTTATTAGTTTCTTCATCGATTGTAATGTATGCGTATTAAATGCCCAAAGTGTGGCTCGATAGCTGTGCTGGAGAATAACTTCTCCCGTGTGAGGTGTGACAAATGCATGTTAGATGTAACCTATGGGGAGTATGTTAAGATACTAGCCCATACCGATCCAAGGTATAGAGATGTGCTCAACGACTACAGGCCATAGCATAATCTAAAGTATTATAATTGGTATGATAAGAAAGGGAATGGAATAGGATGGGATGGAAGAACCAAGAATAAAGGAGACAGTAGATGGATAAGTTAATGAGCCAATAGGTGTTGAATAATAGATGATAGGAGTAAGAGGGTGAGGTGATGGTAACAGGGGTGGCAGGTGTACTGATCTACCCTCTAGGGATGCTCTTGGGAATAGCGATAGGTTTGCTTACATATAGAGGCTATACTACAACCAAGAGTCCTACGATGCTAAGACTATCCATAGCATTCACATCCATTGGTTTAGGCTTCATGATTAATGCTATAGACCTCTACATCGATGGCTCCTTCAGCATGGTATCAACAGTATTCAATACTATAGGCTATGCCTTCATTGCACTAGCATACAGTGTGCAGAAAGGGTTCAAGTACATTGTGCCATTACTAACCTTGCTTACATTCGCCATATACCCATTCTTCACAATTCCTGGAAACTCGCTGGAGTACGTTACCAGAGCAATAGCGTTCATACTCATAGTCTATGGCTCAACCCAAGGCATCATACTCTCTCTAGCAAGTAAGAAGGTTACTTCACTCATTATAGCATCAGGTATAAGCCTTCTAGCAATAGCAGAGTTCATAGGGTGGTATGGGATGATATTCCATAACTCATTATATACCTACCTTACAGATATCATCAAGATCTCTGGCATATCTACAATACTCATAACCATACACATGATTATAAAGAGTGTAGTAAGGATCAATGCATAACGATTATGAAAGAATACCATGATTTCAAACTACTCTAGTATCATACAATTTATCTATCAAGATTATTAGTAGTAAAAAGTAAATATAAAAATAGTAAGTAACGAGATTCAGTACTCCTCTTCTCCTTCTTCCTCATACTCATAATCTTCTTCCTCAAAATCTTCTTCAAAATCCTCCTCGAACTCTTCCTCTTCTTCCTCCATCTCCTCTTCCTCTAACATGACTCTTTACCAGTAAGCAATCTATTAATAAGTATTTTGTTCATGCTAGATATGAGTATGCTGATATTGCAGTGCAATGAGCGGGGTATAGCAAGGGCTGCTACCATAGTTAGAGATGGAGGAGTTATAGCATATCCTACAGATACAGTCTATGGATTGGGTTGCGATCCATACAATGATGGTGCAGTTGAAAGGGTCTTTAGGATAAAGGGTAGGGAAGAGGGCAAGGCAATGCCATTACTATGCGCAAGCATTGATGATGCTATGAAGATAGCTTACATGGATGAGCGAGCACTGATACTTGCAAGGCACTTCTGGCCTGGGGCATTGACAATAGTTGCTAGGCTCAGGGATAGGAGGATATCAAGCAAGATCATCAAGGATGGGAAGGTTGGAGTAAGGGTACCAAGGCATGAACATGCATTGAGGCTCATAAGATCATGCAATGGTGTGCTGGTAGGTACTAGTGCAAACCCATCTGGTATGAACCCAGCAAGTGATGCAAGGCAGGTTATTGCTATTCTGAAGGAGCTGGATGCTGTACTAGACTGTGGAGCAGTGAGTATAGGCAAGGTGTCAACCGTCTATGACGTTGATGAGGGTAGGGTTATAAGGGAAGGGGCTATACCAAGAGAGGAGTTGGAGAGATGCCTAATGATATATTACAGGTAGTATTTGGTTAGATTATGATTAGATTAGGATCATTTGTTATAAGAGGAGGATGAATAGGAGAAATAATATGAATAAGAGTGAGCATACAAGGAATGAAGAGGTTATTGGAGTGAAGAGAGCGGACTTTAACATGCTGTTAACAACTTACAGACATGGAGAGAGGGATGCTAAAGATGAGATGGTGATGCTGATGCATGAACTATTCGGAGATAAAGGAGAGGAGAAGAACGGTATTATAGATGTATGGTATACAGAGGTCTCAGGCTTGCTTTTATGTAGATCGAATGTAGATCCATTTAAAGTCATCAAGACGTTAAGGAGTAAGGTTATGGAGGAGCCATGGAGGATAAGATACATACTCAGACTCATTCCTATTGAGAGAGTTGTTAATACATGTATAGAGGAGATAAGCACTGCCTCTAGTGAGCTAGCAGGAGTTAAGATTGGTAAGGATGAGAGTTTTAGAGTAACAGTTGAGAAGAGGATGATGCATACACTCCATAGTATGGATATAATAAAGGCAGTAGCCTCTCGGATAGATAGGCGTGTAGATCTTGTGAACTACGATTGGTTAGTGCTTATAGAGGTGATAGGTAGAGTTACAGGTATATCAGTACTAAAGGATGATGATCTATTTAGTAGCATAAGGATCAAGCGTTCTTTAGCAGATGCTTCTATATAGACTCACCTATGTAAAAGGTTGGCTCTCTCTGCAAGTATACTTACAAGCCTATTGCTACTTATGCATGAGGTTAATTCCTGTTCACTCAAGCCATATACGCTTGTTAGATGCTCATAGACATGCTTATACCCCTTCCCTTCATCTCCTCCTTCTACTCTAACTCCGTTACTATAACTGTAACTATCGTTATCATACACTTTGATCACTCCATCCATTACCTTCAACTTATCCTTGAATTTCATGAGCATATTATGAAGATTCACTGTCTCCTCTCCTTCTTCGTGTATCATAACTACCAAGACTGCCTTGCTTCTCCCTCTCCTTAACCCAACTCTCTCTATCGCATCTGATATCTGTCTTGTACATGCTAACCTTAGTAAGATATCAACCTCAACCCTCTTTGCTAGAAGGCATGATCTTCTCTCAGCCTCTAGTGATTGGGTAAGAACCTCTAGAAGATGCTCCAATCCAGCGATATTATCAGCGTCTATTACTTGCACTATTATACTCTTATGCAACACTTCAGCAAGGGTTCTAACCCTCCTCATGAACTCCTCTGGCTCATCTACAGAGAGATCTATATATGTAAGTAGTATATAGTATATGTGATTATTGTTATGTAATATTCTTCTCAACATCATGCTATAAGCATCCACCATGTACAACTGTTAGTATACTTACTTGATCCCCATCATTGATAATTGCATCTAATCCTCCAAGAAGAGATGCCTCTTTTCCATTTATAACTATTATTAGGTTACTTGGGTTCAGCGTATCATGTGAGACATTACTTATTGCTAGAAACTCGAGTAGGTTCCTCAAAGAGATTGTCTCGCCATCAACATCAATATCCATAGTTTCTCTTCCTAGTAGTCTCTTCATACCTCCAAGGAGTCTCAGTCTAATCTTAGCCATACCAACCCCAACTCTAATAACAACTATTCACTCTTCCACTCTATCACCCATAGAACTACTACTATTAGCCTCTACCTGCTTCATACCCTCCTTATCTTTCACATTCGTATCTGTACTTGCACTCTGATCGTCCTCATCAATTCCTGTACTCTTTGGCTTAGCGGAGGACCTCCTCATTACATGTCTTGTTATATAGCCTGCAACCTCGTTCCTCAACTCCTTGGATCTGAATACTGCTATCCTCTCGAGCAACTCCTTATTACTCTCAAAGTCTGTAGTGAACATACCATCATATCTTTCGAGCAACTGCATTGCTATCCTCCTTATCCTATTCATTAGGTAAAGACTCAGTATGATAGTCTATTTATCTCTTTATAATACTCGTTTAGTTAATAACCTGATCAGCAAAGTTATAAATAAAGAGTATGTAATCTGCAGTGTTATTACGCTGATCTGTGCTGCGGTGGTCGTCTAGCATGGTCTAGGACAGCAGCCTGCCACGCTGCTGACCCGGGTTCAAATCCCGGCCACCGCATCCTTATAAATTGAATCTTCCAGCCTAAAGTACCCTAGCATAATCAACCCCAGCAGATACATCGCACCCATGCAAGGCGGAGGCAATTACTACCCTTCTCTCACTTCTTCACACTTACAAAGAACTCTCTGAGCATCTTTACCACGAGTTTAGCCTCCTGTATATGTATAGCCTGCACCTTTACTAACTCTTCAACATCAACATCATATAGTTTAGCAACCCTCTCTGTAAGATATAACATTAACTCTATATCCTCATCTTTATTATTACTATCTGTCATATTGGCTAGTATATAGTTCAGTATAGATGCAGCCTTGTCTATGTTTCTCTTGTTCTTACCCCCCACAATCTTCTTATAGCATTTTAACTATTTATATTCTATGCTAGATTATATGCTATATAGATTAATAACCATCCACAGCTACATAGAACTGTTGGTTGAATAATCAATCTACATCTAACTGACTCTACTTTACCTTTACTATCTTCGTGATCAGATCCTTCAGGTGCTCCCTCAACCCAGGCTTTGTTGCATCTAAAGCAGTGTACCTTACTCTTGCTACTTGTTTGTTTATCCTTAACCTCCTTGCTATATCTGCTGGTGTAGCAAGTATTATAGCATCGCAATCAACAGCATTTATTGTTGCTTCAAGTTCAAGCATCTGCTCCTTGCTGTAACCCATCGCTGGTATAACCTTGTCTATCCATGGATACTTGCTGTAAATATCCTTTATGGAACCTATGGCATATGCTCTAGGATCTACTACTGTACAGTCGAGCATCTTAGCAATGTACAAGCCAGCAGCCTCGTGCATCTCCCCATGTGTTACGCTTGGTGCATCCTCTACTATAACAACCTTCTTTCCTCTCACCCTATCTGGATCATCCACATATGCTTCAGATCTCACAGGAAAGATCACCGCATCTGGGTTTACAGCATTGCACCTCTCAACTATGCCCTTAACTATGGAGCCATCAACAAGATTGATCTTATTTATGACTATTGTATCTGCTGTTCTAAGGTTTGTCTCTCCAGGATGGTAGAGCAGTTCGTGTCCTGCCCTTGTAGCATCTGTAACAACTATTGTATGATCTGCCTTATAGAATGGCATATCGTTGTTTCCTCCATCCCATACTATGATATCACCATGCTTCTCAGCCTCCTCAAGTACCCTAGCATAATCAACCCCAGCAAATACATCGTACCCATGCTCTATATGCACTATGTACTCTTCCTCCTCCTCAAGAGTAAGTTCATACCTTGCTAGATCATCCATGCTCCTGAAGTGCTGCACAGCATAGAACCTGCCATATGGCATAGGATGCCTAACTATCACTGGCTTCAGATTCTCCTCTCTTACCGTATCTGCTACAAGCCTTGTTATGGTGCTCTTCCCTGCCCCTGTTCTAGTTGCAACCACTGCTATCACTGGCTTGTTTGCCTTGAGTTGGGTATCGTTTGGGCCTAGGAGTATGAACGTTGCCCCAGAAGCAAGTACTCTGGATGCTATATGCATTACATGTTCATGTGATACATCGCTGTATGAGAAGAATACATCATCTATGCTATTCTGCTCTATCAGTTCCTCAAGCATATGTTCAGGGTAGATGGGTATGCCTTGAGGGTATAGAGAGCCAGCAAGCTCTGGAGGGTATACTCTATTCTCTATATACGGTATCTGTGTTGCTGTGAATGCAATAACCCTGTATGCTTGATTATCCCTGAAGAATACGTTGAAGTTGTGAAAGTCCCTTCCAGCAGCACCCATGATTATTGCCTTCCTAATTGCCTCTCTAACCTTCATCCTATTCTCTACTCCTTTCTGACTAGACTATGTATATATTTTATAATACAAATGATTCTTATATTCTATAAATAGTATAGAGAATCACTTCACCTTTATACAAATGGAACAGGCATGCAATTATAAGTACTTACCTGAATTCAGAGTAGTGAATAGTTAGAAGAGGTTGGGTCAGAAATAGAGGACTACCATTAGCAGGGTATATACATGTATATTACAAGAACATGAAGATTCAATGGATGGAAGCTATTGCCAATCGATAGAAGGCTATAGGTTAGGGATACAGTAAGAGACCGGTAGCTGTAGTAACATAGCATAGATATTAGACAATTAGGAAGGTTTAACAGTTATCATCAGATTAAGAGTAACATCTATTTTATCAGTACAAGCTAGGTCAATCAACTAACTGATATGTATTATAGGGCTTATTCAGCCACTTATCTGTTACTTAAAGGTTCTACTACTATCTTGGTCTTTATAGGCAACTTGCTAGATGCAACCTTTAATGCCTCCTTCGCTATGTTTACATGTTGCTCATTAACATGAACCTCTATTATCGTTTGACCATTATCTATCCTTGCTGCCAACCCAACTGGTTTCCCAAAGGCCCTCCTCATCCCCTCCTGAAGCCTATCTGCACCTGCTGTTGCGATCATCTTATTCTCCCTAAGCACTACATGTGGATATACCTTTAGTACACTGAAGAAGGAACTCTCGCCTATGCTCTGGAGTATCTTATTGGCTGCAACTCTAGCAGCCTCTAGAGCGTTATGCCTTACCTGCGCTCTACCATCATCAGATACAAGCATAACCTTATGGCTATAGTTACCAGCAGCGCCCCCAGTGAACTTTGCTATCTTTGGCTGAGGTACTCCTGCTATATACTCCCTTCTAGCATATGCCATACCTACAGCAGCCCTATAGTTCCTACCCTTCATGCCAATATCTCCTATATCAATGAATTTAATCTTATCGTTTACCTTTAAATTATCACCTTACTCTATAGGTTAAGGTCTATGAAGAGAAGGAATATGATAGGAGAAGAGAAGAGAGGGAAGGAAGATGAGGAGAGCATAGTGGGTTCTATTAAGGGTAGGATCAAGGGTGATAGGGTAGTGGTGGATGACCCTTATGCCATAGAGGAGTTGAGGAAGCGAGGTTATGGGGATAAGGATGAACATGATGGTAGATACTTCCTCTACATGTATGAGGCACTCTACCTACTCTACACAAAGAGGATGAGTATAATCAGGAAGGATGATAGCGATAGTAATAGCAAAAGTAATAACAACAGAACAGAGACACTAAGTTTCGATGAGTTGGTTGGTGAGGCACTCAGGTACGATCCAAGCATATGGACCAAGTTTCTCATCTATAGAGATCTAAGGAGTAAAGGATACGTTGCTAGGGAAGGCTTCGGGTTTGGTAACGACTTTAGGGTATACGATAGGGGCGATTACAATATAAAGTCAGCAAGGTACATTGTATTTGGGCTTAACGAGGGTAGAGAGGTCAAGATAGATGATCTCAACAGGATGGTTGAGCAGATAAGCAACATGGGTAAGGAGCCTATAATTGCTGTTATAGAGCGTAGAGGTGAGGTCATATACTATAGTGTTGAGAGGATGCGCTTCGTTGAGCTGAAGAGATCTCCATTGACCAATTAGATTAGTAATAGTAACAGTAATAATTATAGTAACATATTTCCATAGTTAGGAATCAATATAACGGTTTAAATGCTTGCCAATGTAATTACCACTATGGTATCAAGAGAGAGTGAGATAGGCTATAGTCATGCACCAGTGATACTCTCTGTTATTGCTGGAGCATTGATACTGACAGGAGCACTACTACCTCTAATGTATACGCCATGGGGCATGATGCATGGAGGAATGGGTATGATGAGTGGATTGCAATGGTACCAATCTAGTATACCATCTATACCATCTATAGTTGGATTAATCTCAGGCTCATTAATAATACTTGCCTCTATCATGCTTGGTAACAGGATACATGAGCGGATGGGATGGGGCATACTTATACTTGTAGCATCTATAGTGAGTCTGTTGAGTATGGGAGGCTTCATAATAGGCTCTATACTTGGCATAATAAGTGGCGCTCTGATACTGTCTAGACCAAACACCTAATAAAAATATAATTTTCATTCTTAATAGTTGAAATATGCACAATATTTTAATATTTCTACTATAGATATATAGTTATGAGAAGGGTTGAAGAGATTATTGAATTGGACGGCAATATAAGACTTGGGCTTAGCATACCACTCTTCATAGCAGCTGTGCTCTCACTTGCAACTGGTACCCTTGTAGGGATGTTGGGTATATGGGGTGCGAGTGCATGGGGAAGGCCAGTACCTGAATGGGAGAAGGTTGGGCATGCACATACAGCATGGTGGAGTATACTTATAATGGTCGCATCCCTTCTGATGCCCTACGCAAGCCTCAGACCAATGGTCAAGAGGCTGATAACGTTAGGTACGTTCATAGGTCCAACACTCTGGATAGGTATGCTTGCAACGTACTATGAGATAGGAGGTCCAAAGATACTGCTCTTCCTTGGAGAGGAGACGGTGCAGACATACTATGAACTGCCTATACTTGGTGCTTCAGCATCTATACTAGAGGTGTTGGGATTCGCATCGCTTCTACTAGTTGGTCTATCTGCATCAGGGATAAACATACCATATCTATACCATAAACCTGAGCCATCAAGGTTTGATATTACATCTGATGTGTATGTACCAAGGAGGATCTTCCTTGTACCAACACTAACCATATCTGCAGGCGTATTCGTGGGGTTTGCAATAGCTGGGTTATTCAAACTTACACATACACCAATCGAGCCTGCTGCCCTAGTTCAACTACATACCCATCCTGCTATGATGGCCACTAGTGCAATGCTCATACTCATTGCAATGAGCATCTTTAACGTTGATTCTAGAATATTCAGATTGGCATACAACCTTATGCGCATATCACTCTCTTCAATACTTGTTGGACTACTCCTATTCAATATGCTAGCATTGCATAGCATTGTATGGGTTGCTCCTGCAGGGATTTATTACATCTTATTACTGCTATCTATACCTACAATATTTATGACTGGTAGAAGGAGTAGCATCAGCGGTAAGGGTTATTGGCATGGAGGGAAGGAAGTATCATCACCTATATCATCACTAGATCCATCTACACCACAGGCTATTACACTAGCATCATTGACTAGGCTTCCTGTAGTTATATGCCTCTCTATACTTGCGATACTCGTTGCTACTGGTGCCTATATAGCACTAACCTATGATACAAGCCCATACACTACAGTGACGTACAAACAGCCAGAGGATTCACAGTACCCAGGACCGTATCCATCTGAATATATAGGTACTGCCCCTGTCAAGGGTACGCCTAGAGGATTAGAGAATGCACACCTCAGTCCTGGGAGCTGGTTCCATGTCGCCATAGCATGGCTTATAATACTCACCATATTTGGTTATAAACTGTTTGGGGATAGGATAGGTCTACTCAACCTTATCGCATTCACTATACCAATGGCACCACTCTTCAATACAATAGGTAGATACCTTGCATGGCTTGGAATACCTAATGGTATAGGCGCACTATGGTTTGTTGGGCATCCGTTGAAGGGCTTCAACATAATAGTACTATTCATCATAGCATTAACAGCGATGTATGCTATGGCAAGGAAGAGGAGGTGATTTAGTAGCATGGAAAAGATCATCAATCTATAAATGAATAAATAGAGAATGGAGGGCAGGAACTATAATCTAACATATATAGAATAGAGATTATAGTGATAAGTACACGGTTATTAAGCAATCTTTATAATATTATATTATATCATACTATATTATATGAGTTGGCATCTGCTGGTTTTTATTTATAGGTTATGGCTAAGGTTGATTAATATAATTAGCCTAGTCGATGGATTAAAGGGGTACTACACTTACCTTATCTACTCTTATGCTTGGGGTTGTGCATGGTATAGCATGCCATTGGAGCACATGCCTGCTCTCTTTGCCTATGGCTGAGATATTGAGCATAAGCCTCTTCAGATTATTTACCATCCTGAGCATCCTCCTTGCACCTATGATCTCTCCATTACTGACCTCAAATATCCCACTCCTTGCTGTACATGAAAAGTCTCCTTGCTCTGGGTTGACAGGGTATGTATACCATAGCCTACTTACTAGAATACCATGCTTTGTATCCTTGATGATCTCATCCCTACAATAGTTACCTTCCCTGACCACTATGTTATGGAATGATGGATATGGTAGTGCTACTATACCCCTTCCAACTGGATACCCTGCCCTTACAGCATTACCTGTGCTCTTTACCCCATCCTTGGATGAGTAGAATGTATCATATATTATACCCTTGAAGATTCCATCTTGCACCACATACTTGTTATATGTCTCCATACCCTCATCATCGAATACCTTGCTGCCTAGAGCATCCTCCCTCCTAGGCTCATCTGCGAGCGAGAACCCATCTACCGCAATCTTATAGCCCATCTTGCCATGGAAGCAGCTCCTCCCATCCTGATACGCTTTGGCATTGAAGTTGTATGCAAAGACGAAGGATAGCAGCTCTCCCAATGCATAAGGCTCAAATATTACGCTATACTCACCATGCTCTGCCCTCTTAGCACCCTTTGAGTCTAGTGCCATCTCTGCTGCCTCTCTTCCTATAGCATCTGCATTGAATGAGTTGAGCATCCTTGCTGCCCTGAACCCAACACCACTCACCCCCTTCTCATATACACTGCTAGAACCATCTTGCTCTTCTAGATCAGCGTTTATATTACCAACTATGTAGGTAGCCTTGTCATCCAACTCTACACCATTGCTGTTTGCAATACATACACGCTCTTTCACAACATGTAAGGTTCCAGATACGGATAGTGTATCTGCTCTAGCGGACTCAAGCATTACATATGCAAGTTTAACTGAGTCATCTATGCTCATGACATCCAATGCAGGATCGTAACCCTTCTCCAAGATGCCCTTTGGTAGATGCTTTACTGGTAAGCCCTTCCATGCAACTTCACCTGTATGGATCATACCTGCTGATGATAGAGCGTATCCTACAACCTTCTCTATACTATAATCATCCATAATTAGCGATGTGCTTGCCCCAGATATTCTCTTATCCTTGACTACCCTAAGAGCAAGACCTTTATCCCTTATACCCTTTGCCTCAACTATCCTTGATCTTGCAAGCCTGATAGTTATTATCTCCTTATCAAGGATGTATGCCTCAACCTCATCTGCACCCATTCTCAACGCTTTATCTACTACCTGCTTACATCTATCTAGCATGCTCTCTACAGTAAGCATCATGCTCTGCTAGAATCCTCTGATATTTATCTTTGTACTTTATTGTATACATTTATGGATATTGTATATGCATGCTAATCATCATATTATTTGTTAGGGCCTCCGCGGGGAATCGAACCCCGGCCAAGGGGTCACTACTCGCATAATATGATATGCGAACCACAGCCCCCTATACTACCACTATACGACGGAGGCCACATGCAGAGTATCTACAGAGCACGTTAAATAATTATTTCTACTTAGTTAGTAACCTAGCCTTGTAACCCCGCTCATAAGCCTTTTGTATAACTCATCTATTCTAGTAAGATGATTATCAACTATACTCCTAACGCTATTAGCATCTGAGTCTGCTGTAACCTCTACAACTACTGCTATAGGTTCTCCAACAGGCTTGCCTATCCTGTTGTACATCCATACTAGTACCTCATCATCTTCATCAAGCAGACTCTTATGCAGATCCTCTGCTATCTCAAAGCAGAGCGCAGAATATACCTTGCCTATATGGCTCAACGGGTTCTTCCCAGCATAACTCTCTGAGCCTGCTGGTCTCATGAGTGAGATGAGCCCATTTGCTCTATTACCTCTCCCTACTTGACCAGAGTCTGAACTATCGGCAGATGTGCCTAGTACAGTAAGGTAAAGCCCTTCTATCCCCTTGCCCTCTCTATCAAGTGTGTTTATCTCAACTCTTAGATGTCTGATACCAAAGTTGCCTCTAATATGCTCATCTATAGCATTCAGCATCTCCCTCTTCCTAGCAAAGTAATGCTCTTCAGACTCAACATAAGCATCGATGAATGCTATTGCAATGGTAAGTTCTATGCTCTCATCATATCTGAAGCCCATAACCTTCACATCCTCTCCAGCCTCGGGGAACTCAGTCTTGAACCTAGCAGAGTTTACAAATAGTTCTGTTTCATGTACTACTTGCTCAAGTAGGGTTGATGGTGCATAGCCTACAAGTGCAGATGTATCATTTGATGGTATTGATGATGACCCTACCACAAAGAGAGATCTCAACTCTGCAGATGCTGAGCCGAGCATGGGTTCTATTTGTATATGCTCATCCTTTACATGCCTAAGATTCTCACTGAACCATCTACTTGCTGTTGCTCTTACTATACCATCAACATCCAAAGCATTGAATGTAGCCCTATCCCCTACTATGAGGCGTATAGGTCTCTTCACAATACCCCCTCCAAACCTATTCTCTGCCTCTCCAGCAGCAAGTAATGCCTTGTCTACATTGAAGTGCATCAACTGTCCATACTCTCTCATATACTGTTTTGCTAACTCTACACATATTCTATCAACCACAAGGTCACATATGGTATCTGGATGACCCAATCCTTTCCTCTCAACTATCTCAAACCTCCTCCTCTGCGTTGCTATCCTCTTGCTCCTCTCAACCTCTACAATCAATATGATCAACCTTCTTTGTAAGCCATCCATATATCAACCCATCAGAGTTTACACTGTATAAGATAAGGTATATACCATCATTGCAGAGAGGGTAAAGAAGGGCATCATAATCATATCATATCATATCATATCATATCATATCATCTGTTAGAATATCCTCAATTTACTGCTTGGCTATGATATTACTACTACTGATGCTGTATTCTTAGTATACTTACAAGATCGTAGAGATCATCTATAACATACATTGCCTTGTCTCTAACGACTAGACTCTTTGGTTTATATGCTACGCTTACACCTGCTTGCTCTAACATGCATATATCGTTGTCGCTATCCCCAACAGCAACGGTACAATCAATACTAACGCCTAATGTATTTGCAGTACTCACAAGGTGGAACCTCTTGCATACTGAGTTCATACACCTACAGCCTATCCTCTCCCAGCCTAGAGGCATTACCAACTCCCCTGTAATAGTACCACTACTATCATACACAAGTATGTTTGCTATACCAAAGTCCATACCCAATATAGATGCTAGATGCTCTACTGCCACATCATAACTATCACTTATTATCCCTACAGTATAACCATCTCTCTTTAGAGCATCTACAGCCTCCTTTGCATTAATGCTCAACTCTATGCTTGATAATGCCTCTAGCACATCATCCTTGCTTAGACCCTTCCAGAGTCTTGCTATAGCAATACTCTTCTCATAACCATACATGCTGGTATTGCTCATTATGCTGATAACCTTCTCTCTAACATTGCATCTATCTGCTAAAGCAAAGACAAGCCTACCATTGAGTAGTGTACCATCCATATCGAATGCTACCACTGCCCTCCTTCTTTCTGCATATTTATCCATTATGTGACTCTTGCCACTCCAGTAGTTATCCTTTCATTTATTCCCTACCTATAGACAGACTCAAACTTTTAAGAGGGTACATTGAAAGGTAGTGTGGTGATATCCTTGTCTAGCAAGAGGCAGCAAGAGAAGCAGGAGAAGGAGAGAGAGAATAAAGAGAAGATAATGAAAGCCATATCAATACTTATGAGCGTAGCAGATAACACGATGACACCAAAGCAGGTTAGGCAGAGCATAAAGGATATAGTCAATAATCTTAAGGATGAGAAGTTGGATGCTGGTGTGAGAGCAGCAAACGCAATAAGTATGTTGGATGAACTTACGCAATCTCCTAATGTACCTTCGCATATGAGAGTAACGTTATGGCAGGTAGTATCAGTACTTGAAAGTATAAGAACATGATAGATTAATGGATAATTAAATTATTTGATTTATGATCATACTCTCTGTAAAATATATTATAATACTAGAGGTCTATGGCAAGGGGGAATATTTTATAAGTATGTTACAACCTAATAATATAGGATAGGGATGGCATATAATTATGAGAGTGAAAATGATGATAGTAATGGTGAGATGGTTGAGATACAGGTTGAGGCCATAGACTTCAAGAGGGAGTACGATCTGCTCGTTAAGGTGATGAGGAGGATAGAGGCTATGGTACACTCTTACGACACATTTGTTATAGGCGACCCTGATAACCACATGGGTTGGCACTTCTTCACCTTGTATGTTAGTAAGAGTCTGATAATCAGGCTTGCCAACCTTCTAGGCAATGAGTTCCTTCGCATCAAAGGTAAGAGCATGGAGCACAAGTTTGTAAACCTTCTGGCAAGACACCTTAAGCAGGCAGGCTCAAACGCACGGGTAGTACTCATGGCTGATTTTATGTCATCCAAGTATGGGCTGTTCTAGGATGCTCATATAGTTGGTAATATGAATGTGAAGATGATAGATAGTTACTTTTATCTATAATTGATGCTATCTTACCACTGTATTGAGGGTCTCACTCCACTACGATAAGGGTACAATAATAGTTGATGGGTTGGCACATGTACCATATACTATGCTAGATCCAAAGATCAATAAGTATAGGGCATTGGCTATGCATTATCCCTCGATTATAGAGTATCTTAAGGCAAGTAATATAGAGTATGAGGATCATGTTCTAGACCTTATACCTCTCAAGAGAATAAGTTCAAGGTTAATGTTAAGAGATTATCAGAGTAAAGCTTTGCATCAGTGGATCAATGCAAGGATGAAAGGTTGTATAGTACTCCCAACAGGCTCTGGTAAGACAGTTATAGGAGTAAAGGCTATAGAGAGTGTTAACCTTGCATCCCTTGTAGTAGTGCCAACACTAGATCTCATGGAGCAGTGGATCTCATCTCTTACAAGTGCGTTCTCACTAAGTGAAGATGAGATAGGGATGATAGGAGGAGGCAATGATAGGCTCAAGGCTATAACAGTGATAACATACGACTCTGCATACATTAGAGCACCACTTATAGGCAATAGATTTGCGCTGGTTGTGTTTGATGAAGTTCATCATCTTCCAGCACCAGGGTATAGGAGTATAGCAGAATTTATGGCAGCACCATATAGGCTTGGGCTTACAGCAACCATAGAGAGGGAGGATGGCTTACATCAAGATATACCTCTACTGCTAGGTGCTGGTATTGTATTCAGTATGGACGCTAAGGAACTTGCAGATAAGAGTTACCTTGCCAGTTTCACCATAGAGAGGAGGTATGTGAGGCTCTCAGAGGATGAGATGGATGAGTATAGGAAGAACTATAAACTCTATATGGAAGGATTGAATGCACTAGGCATAGTGCCTGGAATTGATGGGTTCAAGAGGTTGATAATGCTATCAAACAAGAATAAGGTGGCAAGGGAAGCACTACTAGCAAGGAACAAGGCTTTGAGTATAGCACTTAACAGCAGTTCAAAGATAGAAGAGTTGAGGGAGATACTTGCAGAGTATAACGATGCAAAGATGATAATATTTACACAGCATAACGATCTGGCATACAATATAGCAAGGGAGTTCCTCATCCCGTTGATAACACACAATACAGGCAAGGATGAAAGGGCAGATATACTCAAGGGGTTTAAGGAGGGTAGGTATAGAGCGATAGTAACATCGAAGGTTCTGGATGAGGGTATAGATGTACCTGATGCTGAAGTTGGTGTTATAGTTAGTGGTACTGGTAGCAGTAGAGAGTTTGTTCAGAGGCTTGGAAGGCTGCTAAGACCAAAGGGGGGTAATAAGAGTGCACTCCTTATAGAGATAGTCTCTAGGGAGACAAGAGAGATGCTTATGAGTAGTAAGAGGAAGAGATCTGTAAGGCGTATTAGAAGCAAGATGTAAGCTCAAAATGAAGGTTAAGAGGAGGGAGGGTAATATGCTACCAACATCGCTTATAAGAGCAAGGGTTAGAAAGGGTAGATTAACACCCATCTTTGCTTCACTAGATGATCTAGGACTAGCATCAATAATGATAGATGAGTTAAATAAGGCTTATGAGAGTAGGGAAAGGAAAGGTTCTCTCTTAGATAGGATTAAAGGGTTAGAGGGCTACAACGATTACAGACTCGTTAGAGGATTCTATACAATACTTGAGAGGCGATGTGTATTCAAGCATAGAGAGAGTACTATACATCCTATAGTGTTAAGGATGGAGGTATTCAAGGAGTCAAGCAAGAGGGGTTATGCACTAACTCAGGGAGAGAGGAAGCATATAATGGAAGATGTAGCATCTAGACTAAAGGTAGATCCATCATATATAGAAGAGATGATGTGGAGCGATCTGGATGAGAACCTTATCATTGAAGAGTTTAGACCCATAAGCCCTGAATCACTAATAGCGGAGTACAACCTAGCACTTATTCAGGGCATACTCTTGAACTGTAGCAGGATGGAGTGTAGTGTATCACAAGGTGTTGAGTGGAAGAATCTGTTACGAGATGTGAAGAGGCTAGGCTTGATGTACATACTCGATGAGTCTTATAGGTATGAAGATGATGATATACCTTCAAGCGTAGTATGCATTATAGATGGTCCAGCAAGCATATTCAGGTTGACGGATAGGTATGGGGTTGCTATTGCAAGGTTACTACCCACAATGCTTAGATCTAGAAGGTGGTGGATGAAGGCATCTATAGTAAGAAAGGGTATGAGTAAGGGTGTAGATGCAAAGAGGCTCTATGAGTTCAAGCTCTCATCCAAGGATATAATGGGGATCGATCTACCCTTGAATAGTAGCAGTAGTGAAGTAGATGGTAGGGAGGATGGACATGGTAATCTTTACAGTAGATATGATAGTAGTATAGAGGAGAGGTTTGCTGTACTATTCAACCAGTATAATACAGGATGGATGCTAAGAAGAGAACCAGAGCCTATATCACTCTCAGGGCAAGCATTCATACCAGACTTTGTATTGGAGAAGTATGGGAAGAAGGTTTATCTCGAGATAGTTGGCTTTTGGACAAGAGAGTATATTGAGAGGAAGGTTCAGAAACTTATGAAGGTTAAAAGCAAAGGCATAGATGATGATATAATCCTAGTTGTTAACAGGGATCTTGTATGCTCTGACCCTATACCTATGGATAATATCTCAACAAAGATTAGGAGGATGGTAATCTATGACGGTAAGAACTTGCCCATAAGACAGATCATAGATCACCTTAGGAGTATAGAAGATGAGATAACTATGAGGCATATCAATGATGATACTTTACTGATGGAGGTGAAGGCTTACATCAAAGGCTTGAGTGACACTAATCAGGGTATCATAAGTATCAAGGGCATAGCGGAAAGGTTTAACATAACCTACGATGCAGTACTATCGATCATCACAAGTATGGTGCAGATGAACGAACTCCCTTCATATGAGATGGTCATGAATACATTCCTAATCAGAAGAAATGTACTGAAAGATATAGGAGTGAAGATAAGTATACATAAAAGGTTTGTTGATATATGTAAAATACTGGAAGGTTATGGTATACCAGAGGAGTGCTACTCTTCACTTTTATCTATGCTAGGTTACACCATACTCTGGAAGGGTATAAGTGTTGAGGATGCAGTTGTAGCAAGGAGTTATGATGATAACAGTAATGATTGTGGTTGCAAGTGATAACGGCTGATCATAGACAGTAGAAAGTAAGGAAGGGACAAAATAATAAAAATGGAGGAGATCAATGCCTCTTATGTAAGTAAAATATACGCCCATTCCATCTACGTCTATCTACTATTATAACCATCCCCATCATTACTATCCTTCTACATCTCTATTCTCTCTTACTTCCCTCATCTTTTTGTAGTCTTTCTACCTCTCTTCCCTTTACCTTTGCTCTTGCCAGCAATGAGTTTATTCACACTCTTCTCTAACCTCGATACCTGCTTTGTTAGGTCCTTGACCTCCTTCCTTAATACTTTGATTGCACTACTCTCCTTCTCTATCCTCCTTACTGGCTCTAGTCTATCCTCTATTCTTCCCAGTATCTTCTCATACCTCTTAAGCATGCCCATAACTTGCTCAATGCTTGGTATATGCACACGCTCCACTTCTGTTGGAGGTGTAGGCATCTCTTCCTTTACCTTCGGTCTCCTCCCTCTTCTACCTTTACTCTTCATCACTAATACCTTCTTTTCTTCTTCTCCTCCTCTCTGCTCCATCATAACATCCTCTCTTCCCTTAACCTCGCTCTCACTACCCATTTCTGATTCTGACCTAGCCTCTTCATCTGAAGACATTGTGATTACTTATGTATAGGTTATTAAAATTATTTATGCTTAAGTATAAATATGCATCCTAAACTCAATTCTCTCATCTCTTTAGGAGGTTAAAATTGATCAAAGGAGACTGTTAAGATAGATAGATCACTCAAAAATAAAATTTAATGGGTTATCGAGTTATTACTCCATACCCATTCCGCCCATTCCACCTGCGCCAGCACCTTTACCGCCCTTCTCCTCCTTTGGCTTGCTTGCTGCTATTATATCATCTATGCGTAGTATCATGCATGCAGCCTCTGTTGCAGATGCTATTATCTGCTCCTTTACTGCCAATGGCTCACATATACTACTCTTGCTAAGATCCTCAACCTTACTCTTCGATACGTTAACACCATATACTGGCTTCGTTGACTTCTCTTGCATGGCTCTTAACTGTACCTGTGTATCTATAGGATCCATGCCAGCATTCTCTGCCAGTGTCAATGGTATAGTCTCTAGGGCTTCAGCGAACCTCTCAACTGCTAGTTGCTCTCTTCCAGAGAGTGTGTTAGCCCACTCCCTTAGCCTCTGAGCAGCAAATGCCTCTGGTGATCCACCTCCAGTAAGTATATATGGCTTCTCAACAACATCCTTCACAACCATTATAGCATCATGTACACTTCTATCTGCCTCATCAACTACCCTCTGAGACCCTCCCCTTATCAGTATAGTTACTGCTCTAGGATCCTTGCATCCTTCTATGAATACCCACTTATCTGCCTCTACCTTCCTCTCCTCTACAAGGTCAGCATAGCCTAGATCTGATGATGTCAACTCCTCTATGTTTGTGACTACCCTTGCACCAGTTGCCTTTGCTAACTTGTACATATCTGATTCCTTGACCCTTCTCACTGCTAATACACCAGCCTTTGCAAGGTAGTGCTGAGCCATATCATCTATACCCTTC
>JBKBIE010000012.1:0-275 GCA_046299465.1 Candidatus Nitrosocaldus sp. | reverse complement strand
TTCTGGCATATAACAACATTGGCACCTGTAGCAACTATCTTATCAACCATACTCTTAAGCATCCTATTCTCCTCTTCAAGGAAGAGCTTCATCTGCTCTGGTGTGCTTATATTTATCTCAGCACTTATCTCTGTCTTCTCTATCTCTAGAGGTGCATTGATCAATGCGATCTTTGCCTTCTCTACCCTCTTTGGCATACCTCCATGGACTACCTCCTTATCTAGCACAATACCCCTTATCAGTTGGGTATCATGCAGTGACTCGCCAGCCTTCTT
>JBKBIE010000011.1:0-41067 GCA_046299465.1 Candidatus Nitrosocaldus sp. | reverse complement strand
TATGCTACATAGCTTCTTTAGTAACAGTTCACATTAACTGCCCTGAAGTATCATATAATACTATGCGATACCAACTAATACCTCTATTATAAGAGCAAGTAACGAAAGATATGCAATGTAAACATATCAACAAGCACAAGCAGGATTATCCTTCCATAGTCTTAAACCCTTCTATATGCACCTTTACACCACTACCACAGCATCCAAATAATAAGAAAGAGAGAAGAGAGAGAAGAGGATAATAAACAGGAATAATTACTACAAAAACTTCTGCCTTTAATAAGTCTATTTCCTATTACTCATTTCTAAGACTCATAGTCTGACCTATCTTGATGATCCCAAGACTCTTAAGATCCTTAATAAACTCCTTAAGAGATATCAGACGTTTATTCTTAACATCAAGAGTGTAGAATTCTATATCCTCCCTTATTGTATATGCATAATATATTCTATCCCTCTTCTTGTTAGCAAGACATTATAGCCTTCTCTTTTAACCTTCAGATATCTAGTGAGCATTCCTCCTCTCTTCCTCTTCCTTCCTCTTCTTCTTCTTCTTCCTCTTCCTCTTTCTCCTGTTCCTTTCCTTGCTCCTCCTCTTCCCTCTCCTCCTCCAGCTCTGCTATATTCTTCCACCTTACCCCTAGAACATACGTTACTCTCTTCTTCTCCCTATCATAACCTGTTTCTATATCGATGTTCCCACTCAGTTTCCTACTAAACTCGTTCTTAACCATTACCTCTCCCCCTCCATTCAGTCCAACGAAGAATCTATACCTCTCATAGAGGGCAGAGAATTCAATTCTGCCATGCCAGTTGTTGTATGTCATTTCCATATAACGGTCGATGAACTCTTGCAGAATATCTATCTCTAGCCACTCTACTGTCTCTCTGTACAACAGCAGGAATCTTGAGCTTAAGCCCTTCCCTTATGTACTCTAGTAAACCTTCTAGCATGAACTTCAGGATACCATTCAGGCCCACTATAAGCAAATAGACCATACGATCTATAACTAACTATTCCATAGCTCTCATCTTATAAAAGTCAAAATAGATGATTTGCACTCCCTCTGTATGAGGTAATTATTGTAACCAACCTACCTCATCCAGTACTAAAAAGTTCATAAATGAGCATGTGTATAGTAGCATATGGCAGAGGCATACTGTGTCAAGTGTAGGAAGAAGGTAGAGATGAAGAACCCAACACAGGTTACTATGAAGAACGGTAGACCTGCAGTAAAGGGTACATGCCCTGTATGTGGTACAACCTTGTACAGGATAGGTAAGTCAAGCAAATAGGAAGAGGTTAGAATGAGTTACCATAATATAACTTATTTTATTTTATTTTATTTTATTTTATTTTATACGACATATCGTTGGTAGAACACGTTTATGCCTACTAGATCTTACAAGTCTAATGACACTCTTTATCTTCTCCTCTTCCATGCCTAGCATCTCCACGGTATCCTTAACACTACACCTCAGATCGAGTAGGCAGTAGAGTATAGAGTCTATCTCCTCATAACTCATCCCTAGTTCCTGCTCAGCATAGTGCCCCTTCCAGAGCATCGGACCACTTCTCTTCCTGATTATCGTATCATCTATCTTCAGGTAACTTGCAAGTGCTCTAACCTGAATCTTGTATAGATCCGCTATTGGGAGTAGATCTGCTGCACCATCCCCATACTTTGTGTAGTAACCTATCATCAACTCACTCCTATCACTTGTACCTAGAACAAGGCAGTCATTAGCATTTGCGTAGTAGTAGAGAGTGCACATCCTCAACCTTGCAAGTAGGTTACCAGATGCAATCCTAGACTTGATCCCATAACCCATATTGCTATCATCGTCTTCTCCCTCTCCTTCTCTTTCTTTCTCTTTTTCTCTTTCTCCTCTTACTACATCGTTATTGAGAGCATATAACCTCTCTACAAGTGATGAGTGTATATCCCCTATCTCTATAACCTTGTATCTTATATTGAGGCTCTGAGCAAGCCTTATAGCATCCTGTACATCGCTTAAAGGCGTTATACTACTATGGGGAATTATCAGTGCAGTGAGACTACGCCCTTCGCCATTGCCATACAATGCCCTTGATGCTAGTACAGCAACAACAGATGAGTCTAGACCTCCGCTCAAACCCAGCACATACCCAGCCTTTCTAGATAACTCAAGATTATCCAAGAGGAAGTGCTCTATCCTAGTGCTTACATGCTCATAATCAAGTGATGCTATAACCTTATTCACTATCTCATTGAGCATGATCTACTCGCCTCTAATCCTTTTTATAACTTGCTACTCAACGTGATGGTAGTGTATCAGTTGATCATAGAACCTCACAGTCTTTATATTCATGAACTCAAGCATACCATACCTTGAGAGTTCCCTACCGAATCCACTCTTCTTTACCCCTCCAAATGGTACTCTAGGATCAGATACAACTACATTGTTTACAGTAACCAGACCAGCCTCTATAGATCTTGCAAGCTTCTCAGCCCTATCTAGATCAGTGGTCCATATGCTTGCCCCTAAACCAAACTCTGAATCATTTGCTAGCCTTATTGCTTCTCTCTCATCATCAACAACCATTATCGGTGCTACTGGTCCAAAGACCTCCTCTCTAACTATCCTTAACCTCTCATTAACATTGGTCACTATAGTGGGAGTATAGTAGTAGCCCTTGCTACCTATCCTCTCACCTCCTACCAGTACTTCTCCCCCATTATCTACAGCATCCTTAACTATACCATCTATGTATTCTAGTGCATGCTTGTTCACCAATGGTCCAAGTTCTGTATCCTCATGCATTGGATTGCCTACCTTCATACGCTCAGTCTTTCTAGCAAATGACTCCACAAACTCCTTTGCTATACTCCTCATAACTATGAACCTCTTGCTTGCTATACAACTCTGCCCATTGTTTATGAATCTGCCCTTAACTGCTGCACTTGAAGCCTTCTCAATATCAGCATCATCAAGCACTATGAATGGATCGCTACCCCCAAGTTCAAGTACGCACTTCTTCACATGCATTGCTGCCCTCGCTGCTACCTTTGCACCTACCTCAACACTTCCAGTGAATGTTACAGCATCTACTGGCGAGTCTATTAGCATCTCACCAACCCTATAATCACCTATGACTATGGAGAATATGCCTAGATCATCTATACTTGAGAAGATCCTCTCCAACTCTTTACCGCATTGAGGAGTCGTACTAGACGGTTTCATGACTATGGTATTACCAGCCATGAGTGCTGGTGCAGCGAACCTTATGCCTTGCCAGTAAGGGAAGTTCCAGGGCATTATGCTACCTATGGTGCCTAGGGGCTCGAATGCTATGAACGTCTTCCTAGCATCTGTTACTGTAACCTCATCATCTATGAAGTGCTCTCCATTATCTGCAAAGTACTCTATGGTCCAGGCACACTTCTCAACCTCTGCCCTTGCCTCCTTTATAGTCTTGCCCATCTCCATAGTTGCTACCCTTGCAAGATGCTCCTTCTCTTTGCGTAAAATACTAGCAACCTCATACAGTACTGAGGCTCTCCTATGAGCATCCCTCCTCCATGATTGGAATGCGTCTCTAGCCTTCTTCACCCTTGCTATGATCTCATCCTTGCTCATGATATCATGCTCCCCTATAACCTCCTCGCTTGCAGGGTTTATTGTGATTATTCTATCGTTACCCATTACTCTATCATCTGTAGATGAGGTATAAAAATAATCACTATACTATTGATAAACAGATGATAAGCATGGGTTAACATATGCTAATTGTAAGGTAAGCTTTCATTGGATTTTGACGCAATAAACTTAATAACTTCGATACTATATAATTAGTAGGTGCTAGAGATGGAGAATAGTAAGAATGAGTATATGGATTCGGTAGAAAGGTTACTTGATTCGCTGACATCGATGCGTAAAATACCACAGTTCCGTGCATTTATGCCTGTAAAAGTTATAGAGGTTGCTGAGGAGGCGTTACTCAACTACATTAGGGTAAGTTCAAACCTAGCATCAAGTATAGCAGAGTACTATATGCTTCTAAGTGCAACATCAGTTGAAGCTAGTAGAAAGGCTTCATTAAAGATGGGAGAGATCAATGATGTAGAGAATGCTAGGAAGGCATGGATAGATGTATTCGAACAGGAGTTCAACGAACTCTTTAGATCCCAGAGGTTTGGTAACGTTGTTAACAATATAATCACATCTTACGCTGATCTCCTTAAATGCGTATCTAGTATAGTTGAGACCTACTTCAAGGAGTTGGGATTGCCAACAAGGAGTGAGATGGATAGTGTGTATAGGGAGATGGTTAAGATGAAGCGTGATATAGCTAACCTTACTGAAGAGGTGGGAAGGTTGAGGGAGGAGATGGATAGGAGAAGGGATGAGAAGATCCATAACACCTCACTGGCAAA
Organism: Candidatus Nitrosocaldus sp.; assembly: GCA_046299465.1. Taxonomy (GTDB): domain Archaea; phylum Thermoproteota; class Nitrososphaeria; order Nitrososphaerales; family Nitrosocaldaceae; genus Nitrosocaldus. The sequence goes on along the minus strand of JBKBIE010000011.1, from coordinate 36,649 downwards.
GTGATAACTGCCTTTTATTTTTGGATATAATTCTTCTATTATAAGATATAATTATTCTCTAAAGTTATACCATAAAAGTTAAATATTTGTAACCTCATCTCATTATGAGATGAACAGCTACGCTATGCTTGCGCATGTGATGACGGATAGTATCGCTAGATACCAGGAGGGCTTGCTTAAGACACAGGAGTTGATGGAGAAGAATGATGTAAGTGTTGGATCAACGCCACATGATATAATCTACGTTGGGAGAAAGATTAGGCTACTACACTACAAGCCTGTTATTGATGCTAAGAATCTACACCCAACGCCTATAATAGTTACATATGCGCTAATAAATAAGTACTATATCCTTGATCTTCAGGATGATAGGAGCTTTGTAGGTAACCTAATAAAGCAGGGGTTCGATGTCTACATGGTTGATTGGGGCACCCCAGAGCCCATAGATAAGCATCTTACATTTGATGATTACATTGGTAGATATCTGGATAGGCTTGTTGATATGGTTAGGGATAGGAGCGGGGCAGAGAGGGTTACACTACTAGGGTACTGTCAAGGAGGTACCATGAGTACTATGTATACAGTGCTCAAGCAGGAGAAGGTTGCTAACCTGATCACTATAGCACCAGTGATAGATACTGAGAAGGATACAAGCGTTGTGGCAAACCTATGCAAGAGTATAGATGCTGATAGGATAATAGATGCCTATGGGAACCTTCCAGCGGAGTTCTTGCACAGGTTCTACATGATGCTCAAGCCATTCACACAAGGTATGTACAAGTACATAAACCTGCTTGAGAACTTGGATGATGAGTACTTTGTATCCAACTTCCTTAGGGTAGAGAAGTGGTTATTCGATACCCCTGCAATAGCAGGAGGGCTATTCAAGCAGTGGATAAACGATATATACAAGGGTAACCTGCTAGTTAAGGGCAAGTTCTACTTATGCGGTAAGAGGGTAGACCTGAAGAGCATAGAGGTGCCTTTACTGAACATAGTTGCAAGTGATGACCACCTTGTTGCTCCAGAGTGTAGTATCCCATTGAACTACCATGTATCTAGCGAGGATAAGATGCTTAGGGTGTACAACTGTGGCCATATAGGGCTCATAGCAAGTAAGCTATCACAGAGCAAGGTTCTCCCAGAGATAGGTAAGTGGCTCAGGAGTAAGAGTAGTAAGAGGTTAGAACAGATTCAAGGAAGGTTGTAACCAATTCAACAAATTTTTCTGGCTGCTCATAGAATGGTGTATGACCACATCCATCCATTATTATAAGTTGTGAGTTGCTTATCCTCCTATGGAACTCATATGCATGCTCTACTGGTATAAGTAGATCCCTCTCACTCCAGATTATGAGTGTTGGGACCTTGATATTATGTAGTCTCTCCTTCAGATCAGATGCTGCTTGGCGCATCCCCATGAGCGTTGATATGAATGCGTATTTGGCATTAGGTAACATCATCCTATTCACAAAGTCTCTAAGGTATATCTCATCCACAGGTTTCCCACAATGCATAAGCGTGAATGCCCTTCTAGCACTCTCGAGGTTAGGGTAGAGTGCAGCCATCACATACTGTGTGAATGCCTGCGTAGGCTCTATGGACATACCAGATGGTGTAACTAGCACCAGTGAGTTCAGCATATCATCACCATATGTTATAGCAAACTCTGCAGCTATCTGCCCACCAAGGGACGAGCCTATGAGTGAGAACCTCTTTATACCAAGAGTTAATGCCAGATCTCTAACGAATGAGGAGAAGAAACCCATCGTGTAGTTCACATCAGGCTTATCGCTGTATCCAAAGCCTATGATATCTGGAGCGATTACATGGTAGCCCTTAACAGCAAGTAATGGTATAACCTTTGCCCAACGCTCCGCTGCAGCACCTACACCATGGAGTAGTATTATATGCTTTGAACTAGATGCTCCATCCTCAAGTAACCTAACCCTGTAGTTATTGACAGTTATAAACTCCTGTCTCATGCTTATGGGTAATTATATGTTAATATAATGTAAGTGTTTGTCAATTTTGAGTTGTTACTTAATAATATAGATAGTATAGTATGATGATTATTGTACAACCTAAATAGGTAACTTTTTCATCTACTAGCATCATTCTACCCTACCCTTACACTCTTATCCTTAACATACTCTGTGAGTAACGATACTATTGCAGCAAGGGAGGTAGCAGAGTTACATGCTAGTGTCCTTGCCAACCTGAGTCTTGCACAGAGAGCACCATCACTCTCATTCCTCTCTGCCTCCCTCTCAATATTGGATGCTATAGAGTATGAAAGAGCTATAACCTTCTCTACATCTCTAAGGATACTACCTAAGGAGGGTATCTCCTTGCTTATCTTGATTATACACCTCTTCAACTCCTCCTCATCAACCATAAGCAGTATCTCAGTAGAGTTACTCATCATAAATATAGAGATCACATTCTATATAAGTATTTTCTATATAAGTATCACTAAGGTATAGTCATACATGGGGAATAGATGGCATCTATATATTACTACTATGCTGTTTACACTGGAGCAAATCCATAGTACCCTGCTGCAGGGGCTTCCTCCTTAACCTTGGGCTCAACTATAGCTATCCTATAACCGTCTGGGTCCTCTACAATCATATACTTGCCTCTCTCATCCTCCTGCACATCAGTATGGAACTTGACGCTCATACCCTTTAGCCTCTCTCTAACATAGTTGAGATCACTGGTTATGAAGTTGAGCATTACACCCTCGTTACTAACCTTTATCTTCGTTGGGTGTAACGCTAGGACTGCCCCATCCTTTAGGAACTCAACCCAGTCTGGAGACTCGAACTTCAACTGCAAGCCTAGGACTGAGCCATAGAACTCCTTCGCTCTACCAATATCAGAGACTAGGAGGATAACTGCGTTGACCTTCCTCAAGAGCATCGCTGGTTGGAAGACTGTGAGGGTATTTGTAACCTTTACGCCATCCATCGACCTTATAAGTGCAACTATCCTGTTAAGTTCAAGCATATCATAACACTCCACCTTCGCAAATACATCGTAAGAGCCTAAGACTGCATTACTCTCCTTTATCTGTGGTATCCTCTTCAACCTATCGAGTATGGATCGCTCGGCGCCGCTCTCCGTATTTATAAGTATATATGCTGTTAGCATATCTAAGGTAGGATCAGAGGGTATAAAAGACTATTGTTGAGTATCTTATCATATCCTACCAATAACATACCACTATATCGGGGTATGCAATTAAGTAATGTATCCAATTGTCTAATAGTTAGACAACGATCATCCTTTATGTCTATCTACTCGTTGTATATCGTGCGATGTAGTTACTGCTTTAATAATACTCATAACTTCACCAACAAGTTGCAATGCCTTGCTAGTGTCTATGCTAGGCTCTAGAGTGACTACCAATATACTCCCCTTACCGAAGACTACCAAGTGCTTTGCCCTTGCCCTCTCAAGGTATGTGAATCTCAGATCGCCATAGTCATTGCAAAGTATTCTATACATCTCTGCCTCCATAGCAATCTGCTTAAAGAAGCCTCTCGGTAGCCTCTCTGCCCATTCCCTTACCAACGGAGTAGCAAACCATCCTGCTTAAGATGTAGATGGAGCGTATACAATCGTTTGATCCCATAATGCTATCTATGGCTGCTGTAAACTCCATCTCTATCTCCATAACATGCCTCTGAGGGTATTTTTTAACTATAGCAGTTGGTTAGTATGTAGATTAATGCCTGATAGACTGCTCTTAATACTAAGTTATGATAGGCTAACAATAAAGGAGGGACTCAGCAAGAAGACTTGTTAACAGGTAGAGACTACAAGGCATCTCTCTAGATATAGGTTGGTTGAGGAGATGGTTATTGATACTCTTGATAACCATGTTAGGAGCATAGTGACGGAGATGCTCCTAGCATGGTTTATGCTAGAGCCTATCGATGGGGATCCTCCTAACCCATGATATATCATTCCTAGAAGAGGAGAGATTGATAGAATAGGGGGAGGGGAGCAGGGCATTTGTATAGCAACTGATGCTCTGGACCATGTATAACCCCGATCTTAACCTACAATCTTATACAAATTAGTTGTATGGTAAGGCGAATAACAACATCTATCTCCCTACATAGAATAGAATAGAATAGAATTTACATCTTATATAAATCGGCTACAGTCCTAACCTTTTGTGTTACTCTCTTCTCTTCTATGCTTCTCTAACGGTATTATTATGACCTGCACAAGATCCCCCTCATCTATACCTAATGCCTTCCTCTCTGCTTCAGGTATGGATATCCTACCATTGCTCTGAACAGTGGTCTTGAATACTGCATTGAACCTAGTCAGGAACTGTAGCATATTCGCAAAGTTCTGCATAGCATCGATCTGCATGGATAGCATCTGCTTTATCATATCCATCTGCATGCTCTGAATATTGCTTGTAAATAATCCTAGATCGCTACCACTAGTAGTACTCCTCTTCTTATGCTGCTGTTCCTTCTGTTGCTCATCCACATTACTCATACTATCTCTTACCCTCTCACTCTATATAAACCAAGAAATAATAAATAAATAAATTGGTTGTTAGTAGCAACTGCTGCTGCTACTACTGCTACTACTACTAACTAACTACTCGCCCTTCGGTGTTAATGTACCCCTTATACTCTTCAGTATATTCTGGTTTATCCTAGCAAATGTCTCACATGCATCAGTTGCTATCTTTATGTTCTGTGTGGCAGTATCTATACTTGCAATGACCACCTTGTTAGCTATCGATGTTGTCTTTGCCAGTGCATCATTCAACTCGTCAGCGCCTCTAACCCATGCATCTGGTATTGGTGGTAACCTCATGGGCTCTATTAACTCCCTCTGTGCGCTAAGCGCTAGTTCTGTCAACTTCCTTATACTATCCATTGCCTGCTGCTGTAGGTTTGTTATTGACTGTACATATGCTGGCCTCACCTTATCGAACTCATTCATCATATTGGCTATGCTATCCCTATAAAGGTCGAATACACTCCTTCCTGCACGTTCTGTCTCGCTCATGGCTAGTAATGGTATAAAAAACCAATCTATATAAAGGTTTCTGGTTTAATATGGTACATTGATAGGGTGTAAAGGTTTATTATAACGATTCTCCTTATCTTTATATCATGCTAGAGGAGGAGTTGGAGTTAGAGGGTATAGAGGGTATAGGACCAGTAACAAAGCAGAAGTTGATAGATGCTGGGGTTAGAAACATAATGGACCTTATTGTTAGAGGCCCAGTGAGTATTGCAGATGTTACAGGGCTCGACCTTGACAAGGCAACAACTATATGCAATAGGGCAAGGGTTAAACTAGTGGAGCTAGGGCTACTAGAGAAGGACTTTCTCACTGCTAGCGAGATATACAAGAAGAGGCAGAGTATAGAGAGGATATCCACAGGGTGCAGGAGCCTTGATGAGCTCCTTGGGGGAGGGGTTGAGACTCAAGCGATAACTGAGTTCTATGGTGAGTATGGTACTGGAAAGACACAGATATGCAATACCCTATGTGTTATGGTACAGCTCCCAAAGGAGAAGGGAGGGCTCAATGCTGGAGCACTCTACATAGATACTGAGAATACGTTCAGACCAGAGCGTATATACTCTATAGCAGAGGCTAGAGGATTAGATCCAACAGCAGTACTAGACAGGATAATAGTTGCAAAGGCATACAACAGCTCACATCAAGAGTTGATACTAGAAGGGGCAAGCAAGATAATAGAACAGCATAATGTAAAACTACTCATAGTAGACTCTGCAGTAGCGCACTATAGAGCAGAGTTCCTAGGAAGAGGTACACTGGCAGAGAGGCAGCAGAGGCTCAACAAGTTCATGCATATGCTCTTGAGGATAGCAGAGACCTATAATGTAGCAGCGGTTGCAACAAACCAGATACAGGCTTCTCCAGATATGTACTTTGGAGACCCGTTCAAGCCTACTGGTGGACATGTAGTAGCACATACAAGCACTTACAGGGTATATCTGAAGCGCTCTGGTAGGAATAGGATAGCAAGGATGGTAGATAGCCCATATCATCCAGAGAAAGAGGTCACGTTCATGCTAAGCGAGAAGGGTATAGAGGATGTAGAGGAGAAGGAGAAGAAGGGTAGAGGGAGCAACAGTAGTAACACTTAGGTGAATATATTTAAATATGCTGTATTTAGAGTTATAATATGTTAGGTTTTAGCAAGAAACAGGTTAGGGAAGGGGATTACATATTTGCATCGATAGATGAAGGGGGTTACAGTAAGGTAGTAGTAGGATATGTGAACTTTGCTGAGATGGATAGGTTAAGGGTTACAGGCATATACATAAAGCCCATAGGGCTGCTTGAGAGGGTTAGGAGTGGGAGGATAACACCAAGGCAACAGGAAGTACTAAGATCGCCTACCCCAGATAACATGATACACATCCTCATAGATAGGGTTGAGTATGGTATATTCGATGACTATCTAAAGCCTAATAATACATTCATTGTAAGGATAAGTGCCAAACGATACTCAGAGATAGAGACATGGGTTAGGGATGGCTATCCAGAGTTATTCTCTATACTGCTATCCCCACTAGATCCAAGGAGGGAGGAGGCTAGGCAGATATTCATGGAGAAGTACAACTCCATATATGATAGCGAGTTCAAGCAGACCGTATCTGCTATTGCTAGACAGCTCAGGATACTCTAGCCTCCCTATCTATCTATCTAACTATCTAACTAACTAACTGAATATCTATCTAACTAACTGAATATCTAACTATCTATCTAACTGAATTTAATTTAATGGTGTAGTTTTATATTACCCATCATAAAGAGGAGATGTATGGCAATGGAGTATGTTTACGCTGCGTTACTATTGCACAAGACCGGGCAGAAGATAGATGAGGATAGTATAAAGAATGTTGTAAAGGCTGCAGGTGTTGAGCCAGATGATGTTAAGGTTAAGGCACTGGTAAGTGCACTTGCTGAGATCAACATAGATGAGGCTCTGAAGAGTACACCTCTAGTAACTGCTCCTAGTGCAGCACCAACAGAGGCAAAGCCTGCTGAGGTAAAGCCAAAGGAGGAGAAGAAGGAGGAAGAGGAGGAGAAGAAAGGCGAGGAAGAAGCGATGGCAGGGTTATCTGCTCTATTCGGTTGAGTAGGTACTGCTATAAATGATGATGCATGATAGGTGGCTAAAGTAGTCTAGGTGAAGATCTGAATAATAATAATACTATAGCAGTATGGATGATAACAAGCACTAGACAGATAGTTATCTTATTATATTATTATATTATTATATTATTATATTATTATATTATTATATTATGGCAGATCTGATCATAAGTATATCCCATCAACATTTATTTATGGTTTGATATGCTTGATGTACCTTGCTAGCCTTTTCTCTACCGCTTGGGCATCACCATTCTCAAGTCTCATAGCTTCTACCTGTGCATAATATCTCTTTGCATTGATACCTAATACATCATCAAGGTCGAACCAGTCTCTAGGCTGTAACCTTATGCTCCTACTTGCAAGCATAGCATACCTCCACTTCCTACCATATAGCTCTACAGACTCATCATGCTCATCCTCAACTATCTCATCGAACTCCATTATGCCTCGTATTCTACCTAGATGCCTAGGATCATCCTTCTTTACAAGCTGGAGTAGGAGTAGTTCACCATGCTGTATATTGAACCTTTTATTGACAAAGAACTTACCAACATCGAATATACTGTTGAGGTAAACCCTTCTAACGTTGAGGCGCCACATGCACTATATAGCATAACATTGGGATCTATGCTTTTGTGTGTATGATGGGTTAATTACCCCCAGTAATTATCATATAGTGATAACAATAACTGTGCTGCTCATTGTATGTTGGTACGCTTTGCTATAGTTTGGGCATATGCCTCAGCAAGCATGAGCAGTTCCCTTATGACCTCTCTTGCAGGGTAAGCAGAGTTCAATGCTAGTGCTACTGCATTACTGTATGCCCTACTCACTATCATCGCTATACTCTCCTTGGTTGGGTATGAAGCGTTAACTGCCAATGATAGTGCATTACTATATGCCTCCTCTATGCTCTTCCTATACATATCCACATCGATCTTCAGATCATCGCTCTTGTATACTAGACCATCCTCAAGGACCAGATGGAGGCTAATCCCAGCCTTTATTGGTTTTATTCCAAGCTTGCTAAGCAAAGATGCAAGCTTCATGGATATGGTCTCTCCAGCCTTTGCTACTACTGTATCCTTTGCTATCCACACAGTTCCTTCCTCTATCTTGGTCTGTATCTTAGCCTCCCTGAACTCCGATAGTATTGGGCCTGGCGCTAGTCCAGTATTCCCTGCTGGAACGACTATATCCTCTGTAGCAACATCTCCACCCTTTGCCGGTAGATACACCTTATTCTTCTCTAGGAGCATCTGCAGCTTGAATGGGTTCATGTTTGTGAAGATTAGGAGGTTCTGACCATCCAACTCCTTGAGTACCTTCTCTATGCCTTTCACGCCTGAGCCAGATAATGCTTTTACTGCCAACCTGTTCTTTACCATTATAATCTTTGCCTCACTAGCAAGTATCTTCCTCAATGACATCAACTGTGTTGATCTAACCTTCTCCATCTTCACTAACGCTATTACCTTATACTTGCTCGCTATATCCTGTAGGAGTTTGTACAACCTTACCTTCTTCTCTGGGTAGACATTCGCCTGTTGTTGCATCATCTTACCAACACCTTGGCCAATCTAAGCCTCGATGCACTACCCATGGTGAACTTGATTATGATATCTGCTATATTCCTATCGCCTCCTGGTAACTTCTTCTCTACAGCATTTATCACCGCTAATGCATTATCTGCCAATTCTCTATCGCCCATATCCTCATCCCCTATCCTACATGCTATCATCAACTGGTTCCTTGCCCTTGCCCTAGTCGATGCTCTAAGCCTCTCAAGCATGCTATCCACTGGTGCATTGAATGGTAATGGCATGGCCATCTTGCCCTTTGGTCCTAGAACTGGACCGAGAATCTTACCTACAGTTGGCATCAACTGGGTATCTGCAAGGAAGAAGTCATACATGCTAGAGAGCCTCTTTGCTTCACGTTTATTATTAGCAAGTGCATTCAACTCATTACCCTCTATGACCTTATCTGCATTGGCCTTCCTTGCCCTAAGTGCTAGATCACCAGAGGCTATAACACATACCTTTGCCTTCTTGTTTGATGCATTAGGTAATGTTATAACCTCGTTTATGGAGAAGCCCTTCTTCACATCTATATCCTTCAGTACGATTATGAGGTCTACGCTCTGCTTGAATTTCCTCTTACTTGCATTCTCTCTAGCCTCCTTCACCAGATTGAGTAGATCTACATCCAATACAATCTTGCTAGAACGATGCTATTAAAATAGTTTCCCCTCATACATTCTTAGGCTTATATGCTGAAAAATTCCTTATGACATAGATCAATAATTATATTTATTAAGGAGTACTATATAGAACTATGATAGATTGAACAGGCTAGATGAGTTGGATCTGAAGATACTCTACGAACTGGTTAACGATGCCTCCATATCTGTTCCAGTGATGAGTAAGAAGATAGGAGCAAATACCTCTGTTATATACAGCAGGATAAAGAGGCTGCTCAAATTAGGTGTGATAAAGAGATACACAATAGTAATGGATGAGAGCAAGTTGGGGATCAACATAAATGCCATAGTTGGGATAAATAGAGACCCAAAGTCAAAGCAGCATGTGTATGAAGAGATAAAGAAGATTCCTCAGGTAACTCACATATCAGAGGTATCTGGGAGGTTCGATATGCTTGTGAGCATAGGTGTAAAGAACCTTGAGGAGTTACATAATGTTGTTATAAACAAGATAGGGAAGATAGATGGTATTATGAATACAGAGACGTTCGTCGAGCTGCATAAGAGTGAGAATAGAGCAGTTTATGTAAAGTCGCTACTTGAACAGCAGAAGGTTAGTGTTTGAATAGGATAAGATTGAAGGTAATTAGCAGCAATAAAATCTACTTTTTGTGTGGTTAGTTATTACTATCTATTACTATTACTATCTATTACTATCTATTGCTATCTATTGCTATCTATTGCTATCTATTACTATCTATTACTATTACTATTACTATTGCTATTGCTATAAGGGCTTGATTATTGATTATACACATGAGCTACTCTACTATTTTATAAAATAAATAATGGTTGATGGTATATTCTACCCTTATTCCAGATAGGCCCTTAACATCCAAGCCATCTTCTCATGCTTCTGCATCAGCCCAATGAGGAAGTCGTTGGTGCCCATATCATGGTACGCATCTGCAACAGTATCAGCACCAACTCGTATACTACGTATTATATGCTCATGGTCACTCAGTAGGTTGCTGAGCATGCCTTTAGCATCTGGGTACTTGCCTGGTTCCTCCTTTATCCTTGCAATGGAGATGAACTCTGTTAGGGTTCCAGTTGCATACCCTCCTAACTGCCTTATTCTCTCTGCAATATCATCTACCATCTCATCCAACTCTTCATACTGCTTACCAAAGAGCTCATGCAACTCATTAAAGTTAGGGCCAACAACATTCCAATGATAGTTCTTTGTTTTTGTGTATAGTAGATACTCATCAGCAAGCAATACCCTAAGTATATTTATTGAGCCTTCACGACTATCCCTGCTTAGTCCTATATCTATTGTGGGAGTTGTTGCAGTAACCTCCATATCTAATGTAACTATACATGGTATTTAAGATTTGCCTATTGATTATGCTATTGGTCATCATTAGTTTATCTCTATCTCTATTATACCGTCGTCTATTGCCCTTAACACTTCCTTAGGTTTCTTTCCATCTACTGTAACCCCTAGGCTAACACATGCACCTATAACCTCTTTGACTGCTGCCTTTAAACTCCTAGCGTAACTCGAGTTCATCTTGAGCCTTGCTATCTTGAGCACGTTATCCATACTTATATTCCCAACGTACTCCTGCCCAGCCTTACCAGAGCCCTTGCTTATCCCTGCCTCCTTCATGATTAGCATTGCTGTAGGAGGTATGCCAACATCTATTGTGAACTCTTTGCTCTCGACATCGACTTCAACCTTCACTGGTACCTTCATGCCAGCATACTCCCGTGTCATCTCGTTTATCTTATTTACAACAGCAAGTATGTTAACACCTAAAGGTCCTAATGATGGGCCTAGAGGGGGTCCAGCACTGGCCTCCCCTCCTGTCACAAGGAGTGATAAAGTCTTCTTCTCTCCCATGCCATTATGCTCTTGCAAGGATATTATTATTCTTAACTTATAGATGGTACTTATCTGCTATGAACCTTCCTCCAAGTAGTAATGAAGATGTGATAGCAAGAGCCATAACAATCATTGTTATAGGGAACTCTGGTACAACAGTTATGCTGAACTCCGCATCCTCTCCTGTGTTATTCACATCTCTGATCATAACGGTCAATAGTCCTTTATGATCCTCGCTGAATACTAACTCGTGAACATATCCTGCATGCTCTGCATACTCCTCGAATATAACATTACCATCCTTCACTACCACAAAGGTATGGGGTACAGTATCCCTCAACTCTCCTGTAATGCTATCCATGAACACATGGTAGAACTTTACAGGTATGTTGGGTTCTATGGTTGCTGGTTCTACTATCAACTAGCCTTGTCGAGGTTAAGACATTCGCTATAGCAATGTTCTATGGTTGCTGGTTCTACTATCAACTCTATATGCAACCCTGCTACAGAACTACTGGAATGTAACTTACCAGCGCTATGTGCCTGATTAGTCCCATGAGACTCATCCTTCGCACCTTCAGCAGTATTATTCACACTAGAAGGTAATGATGGTAGTAACAGCGTAGCCGTCATAATAATAATAATTATAGTTAGATAGACTGGTCTCATGGGATGAGGTAATAATCATCTATATATAATGTTTAGTGCTAATTATTACTCCTTCCTTCTCTTATATCTAACGCTCAACTCATTCTACCTTCTGTTGCTGCTGCTGTTGTTGTTGTGATGCCTTCTGTAGCAACTTGAGGTAGTTTGTATCTATAGTTACAGGTAACTGGTATTGAGCATCAAGCAACACTACCCTTGCCTCCTGCTTATCGTAGTCAACCCTTGTTATCCTTGCCTTCATACCCTTAAATGGTCCGCCTATTATCTCCACAACATCATCCATTGCAAGTTCGCTGACTGCTGGCTTCTTGATGAGCATCCCTTCTATATCCTTGAAGTCCATCTCGCCTTTAAGCTGTCCTCTAACGTGCTTGAGACCAGATAATGCCTCTATCAGCGCATTACCATCCATAGCCTCAATTATTATGTAACCTTTCATATTCTCTAACACTAGGACTGATAGTATCCCTATGTTCTTTATCGCTATCCTATTCTCTATTAGCCTTGCAACTGTATGCTCTTGTCCTCCAGTAGTTCTTATTATAAAGAACTTTGACTCTGGCAACCTATTAACCTCCGAATGTCAGTGTTATGTATGTTGCTACCAACTGTATAAGGAATGCTAACACTCCTACAACCCCTAGCCCTAGAAGGAGCATCCTAAGATGTATATTGTACTCCTCCCTGTCTGGCTTCTTTGTTAACTTGAACGTATTATACATCTCTCTTATCCTATTCTCTATCCTTGCTAGCATGCTTATTCTATAAATAAGACATAATATAATATTTCTTTTTGTGTACCCATTGCTAGTAGCATCAAGGGATGATATCTGTGCAGTGAACATTGCATCATACCTTATCACACAATGCAACATGAAGGAGGTTTATGCTGATACTGCTAATAACACAATCTACTCATGCCCATATTTTATACTCATGCTTATAGATGGTAGTGCGTTGGAAGCAGAGTGGATAGACCAATGGCTAAGCGAGAGGAAGAAGGAGGGCAATGATTATAGTAGTTATAGGATTGCAATACTTGATACAACTTGCTATATATTCCTCTCAAAGCATAGATCTGAGAGTAACAAGCCTACGCTGACATGCCATAGCACTGGGAACTTCTCCAATGCTACTATGGGAGGGAATGCTAGAGAGTTGGCATACACATATCCAAGCCTCCAGAAGTGCTACATGCTCAACCTTCACTCTAACAAGGGCAAGGTTCCCAACTATGATGTAGTTATAGAGGCTACGCACCATGGTCCAACATCCCTAGCAAAGCCTGTACTCTTCATAGAGATAGGCTCGAGCGAGAGGGAGTGGAGTGATATGAATGCAATAAGCGTTGTATGCCAGTCCCTGTTATCCAGCATAGTAAACTTCAAGGAGTATAGTAAGAAGGTTGGTATAGCACTTGGAGGCACTCACTACCCTGAGAAGTTCACAAACCTGCTTATAGACTCTGATATAGCGTTGGCAAGTGTTGCATCAAAGCACAACCTTAAGCATCTTGATGAGTATATGCTGAGGCAGATGATAGCAAAGAGCATAGAGCCTGTAAAGTATATACTGCTTGACTGGAAGGGCTTAGGGAGTGAGAAGGATAGGATAGTAGAACTTGCAAACAGCGTTGAGGGGATAGAGGTGATAAGGGTATAGTGAGTAATAAAAGCAAGGATATGAATATGGATGAGATGAGCAAGAGGGTATACAGATTGGTTAGCATGATACCTGAAGGTAGAGTCTGCACATATGCAGATATAGCAAGGGCATTGGGTAAACCAAGAGCATGTAGAGTTATAGGTAATATACTCAACAGGAACCCTAACCCTGTAGTTGTGCCATGTCATAGGGTTGTAAGATCAGATGGTAGAATAGGAGGGTACATGTACGGTTATGAGGCAAAGAAGAGGTTGCTTGAGAGCGAAGGTATAAGAATAGATTGTGAAGAGAGGATAATAGGCTTCGAGTCTGTAAGGTTTAGGTTTGTTGATCTAGATAGAGAGATAGATGATAGATAGATAGATAGATGATAGATAGATGATAGATAGATGATAGATAGATAAAGAATTAGCAAATAAAAATATAGAATTGTGTAATCAGCAAGTACCACAGTCATTATACCATCCAGTTTAGCCTTTATAGTATCTTTAGTAACTATCAACAACGAGTATGGTTGCTCCTACACCAGAGCCATCCTTGATGCCTATACCAACTGTAAGATTGTGCAGAATAGGACTCCCTATCAAGATCATCAACCGTTAGTGGTTAACCATCTGCCTTCCTGAGCGTTGGGTCTATGACAAACCTTATGGTATCTGTAGGTGCAAGTATATTGACATAGTTATCGTACTGTCCTTTGAGAGGTGCACCATTTCTAGCATCATCTCTAAGCCTCATCCCTACAACACTCTCTATTGCATTAAGCACAGATCCATCATCTATATCTATACGGTAGCATGAAGCCTCCCACTCTACAGGTTCAGGTCCAATGTAGGTTAGATTTGCACCATACTACTATCCCTTTGGATCTTCTCCATCTCTCTCATCAACAAGATGATCGTTGTAAGCACTCATCCCTACTGTCAATGCTATCGCTATGCTATAACAACTATTATCGTAGTTATAACGTAATAGTGTCGTCTAATCAAAAGAGAATGTAACTATCAAATATAGTGATCAAAAGGATTAGATTCAATACGCTTTATTATAATCTATAATTATACCTGCCTCCTCTTCTCCTCCTCAACAAGAGACCTTAGATGTGCTAAAGACCTTACCTGCCCTCCCTTTATCTTCCTATACAATGACCAGAACGCCTTATTACTTATCTCCTTCCTATCCTTCAGGACCTTCAGATACCTTCTATATGCCCTAACCTTAGTTACCCATAACTCCTTCTTGCCCTCTCTTGCACTCTTCTTCCCTTCCTTTGAGCCTTTACCTTTACCCCTCTTCTTCTCTTTAGCATGTCTTATCCTTGCCCTTCCCCTAGATGTGCCCTTTATGCCCTTGATGAGTATTGTTCTTGCAGTTAGTAGACTCCTCATATCTGCCCTGGTTATTGCATCCTCAACATCCTCCAGATAATTTGGATCGAACTTTACCCTGTTTGCTCCTATTCCCAATGCTCTCGCAGCAAGTTTACGCTTGTTCTTGAGGTTCATACTCTAACACCTTATCATGGGTTTAGAACCTTTATGCCCAACTCCTTTGCCTTGCTCACTATCAGCGCTCTCTTCCTTGCACCTACGGTAGAGGCTATCCTTGCTGCATCCCTTGAAGGGTCTAACCTACTCAACTCCTCAACGTTATGTACAAGAATATCCCTATAGCCAGATGGGTGAAGGTACCTTGCTACTCTAGGACCTCTGTAACCTACCTTCACTATCTTAGGCCAGCCTTTCACCTGTAGACGCATCTTGCTATCTATGCCTTTGGGCTTCCTCCAGTTCTCCTTGACACGCTTATACCTCCAACTCTCCTGCCTAACGAACTCAGGCTTCCTTGCCTTCACCATCCTCCTTAGTTCAAGTAACTCCTTGTTTATCATAGCATTGCACTACTTCTTACTTGCTCCCTATAGTTAAATATATTTCTATTCTGTAAGTATAGGGGAGGTTCTACAAATAGTTAAATAACCCATCAATATGCTCATCCCTATGGACTTTAACGGGCAAGAACTCAACATAAACGGTTACTCTATAAGCCCAAGCAAAGTCCACAGGAACCCTTCTGTTGATACTCTAGTTAAGATGGCTATAGAGAGGAGAGAAGGTACTCTAGCATCCAATGGTGCCTTAACAGTCTATACTGGAAAGTACACTGGAAGGTCTCCAGATGATAAGTTCATAGTGAAGGATGAGTATACAAAGGATACGGTCGATTGGGGCAGTGTTAACCATCCATTCGAGCCAGATGCATTCGATTCATTGTGTAAGAGGATAGCAGAGTACCTTAACGGCAAAGAACTCTTTATATTCGATGGTTACGCTGGTGCAGATGAGGAGGCAAGGCTCAACCTAAGGGTTATAACAGATACAGCATGGCAGAGCCTATTTGCAAGGAACCTCTTCATAAGGCCTAGCGATGGTGAACTCGATGGTTTCAGACCAACATTCACTGTAGCATCTATAACTGGCTTCTTTGCAAACCCTGCTAGGGATAAGGTAAGGAGCGAGGTCTTCATAATCCTGAACCTAAAATCAAAGGTTACACTCATAGGGGGCACATCTTATGCTGGAGAGATAAAGAAGGCTGTATTCTCTGCCATGAACTACTATCTCCCAGAGAAGGGTATAATGCCTATGCACTGTGCAGCAAACATGGGTAGAGATGGGGATGTTGCACTCTTCTTTGGGCTCTCTGGTACTGGAAAGACCAGCCTATCAGCAGATACAAGTAGGATGCTAATAGGTGATGATGAGCATGGATGGTCCGATGCTGGCGTATTCAACTTCGAAGGAGGTTGCTACGCAAAATGCATAAACCTGAGCAGGGATAAAGAGCCGCAGATATGGAATGCTATAAGATATGGAGCGATAATGGAGAATGTTGTCATCGATGAGAGCGGGAATCCAGACTACAAAGATGCAAGTATAACTGAGAATACTAGAGTAGCATATCCCCTTGAGTATATACCAAACTCAATAATACCAAGCAAGGGCCCACATCCAAAGGTTATAATATTCCTTACAGCAGATGCATTTGGTGTTCTGCCTCCAATAGCAAGGCTTAGCAAGGAGGGTGCCATGTACCACTTCCTATCAGGCTATACGAGCAAGTTGGCAGGCACAGAGAGAGGCGTGACGAAGCCAAAGGAGACGTTCTCTGTATGCTTCGCTGCTCCATTCATGCCAAGACCTGCTATGGTCTATGCAAAGATGCTAGGGGAGAAGATAGAGAGGTATGGTACAAGGACATACCTAATAAATACTGGCTGGATAGGAGGACCTTACGGTGTTGGTGAGAGGATAAAGATAGAGTACAGTAGGGCTATGGTAAAGGCTGCGATAAGCGGAGAGATAGAGAAGGCTAGATTCATACATGATGATATATTCAACCTTGAGGTACCAACATCATGCCCAAGCGTGCCAGATGGGATACTCACCCCTAGGGAGAGTTGGCAGGAGAAGGATGCATATGATATAGCAGCAAAGAGGTTGGCAAGGCTCTTCGTTGAGAACTTTAAGAGGTTCAAGGACGTACCAAAGGAGATAGTCGATGCTGGACCAAGGGTATACGATTGATTACTAATAATTATAGATAATATCTATCTACCTCTTCTGCTCACGCTCTCCCTTATCATCCTCATCATCTATACCATCAACATTGCAGTACATGCTATCATTACCATCACCACTATCACGATTGTTATCCTTGCCTTCTGTACTCGCATTCCTGTCTCTAGTTAATACATCATCATAATCATAATCGTAATCATAATAATCATAATCATCATGACTAACCTTTTGCATATCACCACTATTATTACCATTTACATCTACTGCTCTACTACTATCATAGTCCATACTTGCATGTATAGACTGTTCTGAGTCTATCTTGCTTTGTTCAGATACAATCCCACTGTACCCATTTTGCACCTCTTTTGCAGATAGGTTAGGATCATCAACATAATAGTTTGTACCAATACTAGTGGTTGTGGTATAGTTACCATCATCAGCAGTAGTAGTAACAACATCAACATCATCATTCCTCCTGCCCAGCACAAAGGCTATAACAATAACTACGCCTACAAATCCTATTATTATAACAAACTCCCTTATAGGTAGAGATTGTGGTTCAACAAGCACTGTGCCACTACCCACACTGTTAACATCTACAGTTGATAGTACCTTTAGCATGCCATTACTTGTGATCACAGATGCATCTATCCAATACTCACCCTTGTTAACCACTGGTATACCTGTATGCCCACTCTCAGGTGTAAGTGTAACTATCCTGCTCTTCATACTTGCTGTATCTATAACCTTGATCCTAGCAGACTTCCAATCCTCTTTACCATCGAGCGAGAGTAGAAGCATACCATCTGAGTTTCTAGCATGTATGACTAGAGGGTTGATGTAGATGGTTAGAGGTATGGAGATGCTTGTTATATTTGTGTTGCTGTTTATTACAAGCCTCCCCTCATATCTCCTGCTAGCCTTATCATCATCATCATCACCACCACCATCATCATCTATCATGCTAACGGTAACGTGTATAACTGCATTCCTCTTATCTATTATGTGAAGGTCTGTATCCACATCAAACTTGCCATATGTGTTATTATTGTTAGGGATCCATTGAATAGATACGCTATCCCTATCCAGTTCGTAAGAGGAATCGAGTACTCTTAACATAATACTTTTACTCATAGTACTATCCTCTCCACGGTTAATGTAGAACATTAGGCTATGTGGTAAAACAACGAACTCCGCACTCAATGCCTTATCCACTGCAAGTCTACCAGCACCAGCGGTATCGAATGTATATGCTTCGTCGTATAGATCTGTTACAGGCTTTGCAGTTGTTATCAGCAAGGATGCTACCTCCTCAGGCCTCAGATCTGGATGCTTCTGGAGTAATAGTGCAGCAGCACCAGTAACATGTGGTGCAGCAAAACTTGTACCACTGTTCATCTCATATGAACCATTCAAGCCTGTGGAGTTTATCCCTGCTCCAGGGGCTACTATATCTGGCTTGATGTAGAATGGTGATGCTGGACCTCTAGAGCTGAAGGAAGCAACGAGATCTGGTTTTGAGAATATCCTTAACTCTACGTTTGATACTATCCCTTTCTCGAGCATCCCCTTGATCCTTAGACCATCCTCCCTAGAGATTGATACAACTGGTATCCTTGCTCTATAATCTGATGAGTTGTTCTCATGTATTAAGGTCCCATAGAAGGCTCCAGGCTCGTTGTTATACACTATTAGCGCTATAGCACCCTTGCTAGCAACATTCCTCTCCTTATCTGAGAAGTATACTACTTCCCTCGTCTCAACCCCATTGACTATCTGTAACGGGCCTCCTCTCTCTGCTAGCACTATCTTTCCATTTAGATCTAAACCCTCGATATCCTTTGTAGTGGCAAAGTTAGCATATACGAGTTCCCCTGTTACTCCATCACCCTTATCTATTGCAGAGCCTAGCATCGGTATTGCTTCAAACTTCAGATCGTTTATCTTGAGGGTAGCAATAACACTAGATGGTGTACTTAACGTTGCACCAACTGTTATAGCATCCTTTGCTGTTGCTGGGCTACCCATACCATTCTGCCCACTATTCCCTGCTGCTACAACAACAACTATACCCTTCCTTACAAGACTGTTTACAGCATTATCTATATCCTCATTAACCCTGTCCATGCCTATGCTTATATTCACTATATCTGCCCCATCCCTTGCTGCCCTCTCCAATGCTCTAACTATATCGAGGGAAGAGGTGTAGTTGCTACCAGAGGCTATCTTATATGCTAACAGTTTAACCTTTGGTGCTATACCTCTAACACCATCACCATCAGCAGCTATTATCCCTGCTACAGCTGTGCCATGACCATCAACGTCTAGGGGATCATCATCCTTCTCTAGTAAGTCGTAACCGCCTATAACCTTGCCATCCCTACCAAAACCATAGAGTGCTTTGTGTGTGTAATCTACTCCCGTATCTATGAGCGCTACCTTGATACCCTCGCCTGTTAATGCTCTACCATATCTATCTGTAATACCATCTATCCTATTCAACCCTATTATCTCAAAGCTTGTTGGGGATATGAAGGAAGGGGAGAAGGATGATGGTAATGGTGATGATAATTGCGATGGCTGTAACTCTGATCTAACATCTACCCTTATAGGTTCATCCATACTAACTTTCTTCACGATCTCCTCCTGCTTTAACATCTCAAGTTGGTCTGAGCGTACGTAGATTATTGCGCCATCTATAACATTCCTGAGCATCTCTATAGGCTTGATATCGTAACCCTTGCTCTTCAAGTATAGTATTGGACTCCCGCCATGAGTAACGGTAGTGGTAGTAGTGGTGGTAATAGAATCAAACTCCACCATAACCTTAGTATAAGTGGTAGAGGTTATTAGCATGGGTAGTGATGGTAAGTATATGGGCAGCGGTAATAGTAGTAGCAGCAGGATGAATGGTATCGCTACTGCCGGTAGCGTTATCCTCCGTCTTAACATTATAATAACTTATAGATCAGCAAAGATTTAATGTTTTACCCTCTCTAGAAGAATGTAGGCATGATCTTCAACATCCCTCTTACTAGGTATCTTATCAAGCCCTATTCTACCTGAACTCAATGCTATACATGCTGCGGCTACTCCATATGCTAGTGCCCATACAGCATCTCTACTACTCATATAGGCTGATGTGTATGCACCAGCGAATATATCTCCTGCCCCAGTGCTATCCCTACTACTAACTATATCAGTGGTAAGTTCATACACCCTATCCCTATCCTTACTATACATGAATACCCTATTATCCATGCTCAACACCGCAGCAGTCTTTGAATACTTGCCTACTCTATCTAATGAGTCTAGTCCATACACTCCTGTAAGTGCATAAGCCTCATCTAGATCTACCTTCATAACATCTACCATCAACTTATTCAGATTCAGATTCAGATCCAGATCCAGATCCCTACCTTTAAGGCTTATATGCCCATCAACACCATCAACCCTCCTTAGCAGACCCTGAGGATCTAGGAATGTAAAGTTTGAGCGTTTAGCAAGTGCCATTATAGTATCTATACTGATCTCATCCATCACCGGACTTGCTATACACGCATCAAAGCCTTCCTGATCTAGTATATCAAGAGTTATATCAGCACACCTAGCAAGGAGGTAGAGCGATCTCCTCTGCCTACTATCATACTCCTTTATCACTAACCTGAACTTAGTAGTTGGTAGATCACAGAATGCCTGCGATGGTATATTCATACCATACCTACTGCTCAACATATCAGCATACCCTCTAAAATCAGACCCTACTCTAGTTACTGGTATTATATTATTGCCTAGTCTGCTGACCATGAGACCAGCATAGCATACTGGGCCACCTACAGTTATGACCTCCTCTTCATCTTCCATTACTTCTGAGGATGGGGAACTTGTAATGCTATAATCATAGCAATCTCTACCTAGACCCTTACGCATACTTCTAACTATATGGTCTATAGTTGCATGTGATGCTACTGCTATCCTCACACCTTAATGAATAATAATGTTTAATTAATATGATTATGTCCCAGCATTTGGGATGGCAAAGTACACACTACCAACTCTACCGTACTCTTACGGTGCATTGGAACCTCATATAGCAAAGGAGATAATGGAGCTGCATCATAGTAAACACCATCAGGCATATGTCAATGGAGCAAATGCTGCCCTTGACAAGTTGGAACAGGCGAGGAAGAACAACTTTCAGGGTGTCGATGTTAGAGCCATAGAGAGGGATCTCTCATTCCACCTCTCCGGGCATATACTCCACTCGATATTCTGGCCAAATATGAAACCGTCTGGGGGAGGCAAGCCTGGAGGTATGCTAGCAGATATGATAGATGCAAACTTTGGCAGCTTCGATATGTTCAGGGCACAGTTCACAGAGACTGCAAAGAGCGTAGAGGGTATAGGATGGGCCATGCTTGTGTATGAACCTAGTAGTGACCAATTACTAACCCTTAACATAGAGAAGCATAATATGCAGGCTGCCCATGGCACCGTGCCATTGCTTGTGCTTGATGTATGGGAGCATGCATACTATCTGCAGTACAAGAATGATAGGGCAAGTTACATAAACGCATGGTGGAATGTTGTTAACTGGGACGATGCAGAGGCAAGGCTCAAGAAGGCCAAGGTATAATAACCCATAACCATTATTTATTTTGTATTTGTAGATCCACTTCATGGGCAAGTATATGCTTAAGTGTAGGTTATGTAATACCTACTTCACTAGTTACGAGAGCTATGAAAGGCATGTGGTAGAGCAACATCAGGATAACCTTGCATACAGGTTTAGACCCATGATAGTAAGATGGGAAGAGGATGAAGGAACATAATATAACATAGAATAGCATAATATAGCAAGATAGAAGATAGGTAATGCATTTATAAACAGGAGTGATGAACGATATCTATGAGCGCAGAGGAGAGGTTATACTCCCTAGCAGCACAGCTCAAGATGCTTGAGGCTTATCTGAATGACCTAGTAGCTAGAGAGGCTACTATAGTTAGGTTCATAGAGGATTCTAGGCTTGCAATAGATGCAATAAGGGGACTGGCAGGTAAAGGGGAAAGGGAGAGCGATGATATACATGCTCTGATGCCCATAGGTATAGGGGTTTATGCCCATGCCAAGATAAGTACAAAGGATAAGCTGTTGGTCAGTGTAGGCTCTGGTGTTGCAATAGAGAAGAGTAGAGAAGATGCTATAGCATACATAGAGTCTAGGGCTAATGAACTGAAGAATGCCCTCATATCTATAAACAATCAGAAGCAGGAACTTCAAAACAGGATAGAGGGTATCAGGGGCGAGATGAACTCGATCATGCAGCAGATTCAGAGTCAGGGGAGGCAGAGAGGTTGAGGTTGAGGTTGAGGTTGAGGTTGATGAAGCAAGTACATACATTAGGGTAAGTAGGTTAGGTTAATTAGCAAAGGAGGATGATGGTCGAATGTTCGATAGGCTCAAGAAGGCATTCTCCAACATAGTTAAGGGGTTAAGCGAGAAGGAACTTAGCGAGGCTGATATAGATAAGGTATTCTCAGAGATAGAGATAGCATTACTTGAGAGCGATGTTGCACAAGAGACTATAAACCATCTTCACGATATGCTCAAGAGAGAACTTGTAGGGAAGAGGTTCGATAAGGGTAAGGATACGGAAGAGATAGTGAAGGATGCTCTCAAGGATATAATACTATCAATATTCAATAATGCTGGTACTATAGATATAATAGAGAGGGTAAAGAGTAAGAAGAGTGAGGAGAGAGAACCCTACACAATACTCTTCCTAGGTATAAATGGTACTGGTAAGACAACAACCATAGCCAAATTTGCAAACCTGTTAAGGAAGAATAATATATCATCAGTTATAGTTGCTGGCGATACGCATAGAGCTGGTGCTATAGAGCAGATAACTGAGCATGCAAATAGATTGGGCGTAAAGGTTATAGCACAACGCTATGGTGCAGACCCAGCAGCAGTAGGTAGGGATGGGCTTCTATATGCTAGGGCACATAGAGTAGATACAGTGCTAATAGATACGGCAGGCAGGATGCAGACCAGTAAGAACCTCATGGATGAGATGGCAAAGATAGTTAGGGTTGTAAAGCCTGATCTGAAGATATTCGTTGGTGACTCTCTAGCAGGGAACGATACTATAATACAGGCTAGGGAGTTCCAGAGGTATACAGACTTTAACGCAATAATACTGACGAAGAGCGATAGCGATTACAAAGGGGGCTCAGCATTATCAATAGTGCATGTTACCAATAGACCAATAGTGTATCTAGGGGTAGGGCAGGGCTACGATGATCTCATACCGTTCAATGCAAGAGAGTTCGTTGAGCAGATAGTTGGAGGTAATAGCATGAGTAGATGATGAGTAGAGTAGGCGATGCTTATGCAGAAGGATCTCTTAACCTTAATGGAGTTGGATAGCAAGGATGTAGCAAAGATATTGAGTATAGCAGAGATGATGAAGGGGAGGATGGTAGGTAGGGCTAGGGGTAAGAGAGGTAGGTTTAGGCTAAATACGGCTAGGCTGAAGGATAAGGTCTTCGTTATGATATTCCAGAAGCCATCTACAAGGACGAGGGTTAGTTTTGAGGTTGCCATGAGAGAACTTGGTGGCTATA
Source organism: Candidatus Nitrosocaldus sp. (assembly GCA_046299465.1). Lineage (GTDB taxonomy): Archaea > Thermoproteota > Nitrososphaeria > Nitrososphaerales > Nitrosocaldaceae > Nitrosocaldus. The sequence continues at coordinate 12,831 of JBKBIE010000011.1, read as the reverse complement.
CTATAGCACTAAACGCTAGCGATATACAACTCTCGAGGGGTGAGAGTATAGAGGATACTGCAAGAACACTATCAAGGTATGCTGATGTGATAGGTGCTAGGGTCTATGCACATAGTGATATCGAGAGACTTGCTAGAGCAGCAGATATCCCAGTCATAAACATGCTCTCAGATCTATACCATCCATGCCAGATACTTGGAGATCTCCTAACCATAAAAGAGGTTAAAGGTAAACTCGCTGGTCTAACACTTGCATGGGTTGGGGATGGCAATAATGTATGTAACAGCCTCATAATAGGATCTGCACTAACTGGTATGATCATGAAGATAGCATGCCCAAAGGGCTATGAACCATTACAGGATGCACTTAACTTTGCAAGGGAGCATAATGGCTATGTAGAGATCATGGAAGATCCTAGAGATGCTGTAAGGGATGCTGATATAGTGTATACAGACTCATTGGTATCTATGGGCAAGGAGGCTGAGAGGGAGGAGAGGCTCAGAGTGTTCTTGCCAATGTATCAGGTAAACGATGATCTTATTGCATTAGCTAAGAGCGATGCCATATTCATGCATTGCCTGCCAGCAAAACGTGGAGAAGAGGTTACAGATAGTGTTATAGATGGTTCACACTCTGTAGTATGGCAGCAGGCAGAGAATAGGTTGCATGCGCAGAAGGCACTGCTATACCTTATGCTAACCAATACAGATATACGATACAGGAGAAGGTCTAGTAGACGTAGAAATAGAGCATGAGGAGAAAGGGGTTTAGAATAGTAGAAGTGAGTAGAAATAATAGAAAGAGAAAAAAGGTGTTTAGAATTGAAGTTCGCTACCGTGATCTGCAGCACAGTCGGGTACAGTACAGTACAGTAGCATGGTTTAGTTAAGGCTACATGGAGAGATCAAGTATGGTGATGATCTTCAAGTGCAGCAAGCACATACTGTACAAAGTAGGGCTCTGGTACAGCTCCCTCAAACTCTATCCTATCGTTTATAACAACCTTTGGCACAGCCATTACATTATACCTGTTGGCTAACTGTGGGAACTCTATTGACTCTATCATATGCGCTGTTATATAATCACTCTCCATAGCAAACTGATGTGCTAATCTAACCATCTTTGGGCAGTATGGACATGTTGGCGTCACGAAGACCTTTATGTTAATACTGCTATTGATCTTCTTCAGTGCCTCCCTAGTAGTGTTCGCAAGCCTTGTCTTCCTATTCGATACATCTATTATATCATCAAGTAGAGCACCAAACTCGTACCCTGTAGGTATGCCAAAGAACCGTATCCCATAATCCTTCTCACCTATGAGTGCTATTGCAGGTATCTTATCTATAGCATACTCCTTTGCCTTTTGCTCATGCTCAACAAAGTCATAGACCTCAACCTTTATCTTACCATCTGAGAGTGATGCCAACTCATCTATGAGTTCTCTATTCTCCTTGCAGTATGAGCACTCAAAGTTCTGTGTAAAGACTACCATCCTTACATCGTGCTTCAACTTACTTGCAAATATCTCCCTTATATGCTGCTGCTCCTTTGCTGGGATGAGCATATATATATGCTAGTTGCCTTTTGTATTTAACCATTAGGATGATTCATATGCTTAAGATTCATGCAATGAAGATACTCATACTTATAATAGTTCTTATAATATAACGGCTATACTCTCTTCAGCCTTGGATTGATTATTGCATCTAGCGCATTACCTATGAGCACGAATGCCAAACCTGTGAATGCTATCATCAAACCTGGAGGGACTATCCACCACCATAAACCTCTAGCAGCAGCACCATATAGGTTAGCATCATGAAGCATCTGGCCCCATGTAGGTATAGTAGGGTCTCCAAGGCCTAGGAAGCTAAGCCCAGCCTCTGTTATTATAGCCCCAGGCACAGATATTGCTATGCTTGCAAATGTGTAGGGTAGGAGTTGTGGGAATATATGCCTGAAGATTATCTTTATGCTTGATTGGCCCATGAGCTCTGCTGCCTCAACATAGGCTAGGTTCTTTATCTGGAGTGCTATACTCCTAGATACCTTGGCTATGCCTACCCAACCAAATATTATAAGGTAAGCAACTATGAGGAGTATGCTTCTACCAACAGATACTGCAAGGAGTATCAATAAGGGTAGTGCTGGTAGTGCATATACAACATCGTTTGCCCTCATCATAACCTCATCTGTCGATCCCCCTTTATAGCCAGAGATTATCCCATATATCATGCCTATGAGTACTGATATCGATGCTACTGATATGCCTATGAAGAGTGCTATAGGCGCACCCCACAGAAGCCCTATACTCAGATCTCTCCTTAGATCATCTGTACCTAGAATGCCATAGACCTTACCACCTACTATGAACTTACTTGCAATCAACTCGTCCTGCTCGCCAAAGAGGAAGAACCTTGCCTCAACTATGTATGTGCCTTTAATAACCTTCATCTCTTCATAGGAGGAGAATACTGCTGTAACAGTTGCATCTTTAGAGATAGGGAACCTGTACTTGCCTATGTTATTTGCTATCCCATCCTGCACAGCCCTATCTGTAGAGAATAAAGTTGCTTCATAAACCTGTTCTCTACTAGCATATGGGAGCGATACCCTAGCAAGCTCTATACTACTATTATCTGGTCTAGTGATGCTGAGTAAGAGCAATGGTGCAGAGCCTTCATACCTAACCCTGTAGTTGAGCATAAAGTCGCTAGGGAACTCATCATACGAGTAGTTGAACCTGTATCTATGTAGAATGGTCTTCAAGCCTGAGTCCTCCACGCTAACCTCTGGCCTATCAAGGATGAGATGCTCTGGTAACTTGCTTGTAGAGAGTAAGTTGATCCACGCTGGCATAGCACTCCTAGGGTAGAATGTCCATGCTGAGGGATCGTTCCAGTCCTTAAGCCTCTCCAGAGGAGTGGATATAAATGCTATTATAGATAGAGAGATGAGGATGAGGAGTATTGCTAGCCCAGCAAGTCCAACATTATTCCTCCTAAACTCGCTCCATATGTAGGTTAGAGAGAGTATAGACCTTTGATCGCTCATGCTAACCTACCTTCACCCTGGGATCGAAGTAGCCGTAGAGTATATCTGCTACAAATATACTGATGAGGAATACAAGCGTGGTTATATATGTAAGGCCTACTATTACTGGAAGGTCTAATACGCTTATTGCATCAAAGTATAACTTGCCTATACCTGGCCAGTCGAATACTACTTCTGATATTATTGCCCCACCTATAGATGATGAGAGTGAGAGTGAGACTATTGTTACTATTGGGGGTGCAGCGTTCTTAACAGCATGTGCATAAATAATCCTCCTCTCTGGTATACCCATAGCCCTCTTTGCCATTATAAAGTCCTCTGCAAGTATTCCTATCAAGAGGTTCCTCACTATGTAACTCCATGAACCGAAGCCTATGAGGATCATAGTAAGCAATGGTAGTAGCATATGGTAGAGCAGTGCTAATGGGTATGATGGGTCTGATGCTGGTACTACAGGTGTTGCTCTAGCAGGGAATATGTTGAGAGTAAATGCAAACACAAGTATCATGAGCATACCAGTCCACCATAGAGGGAAGCTACTGCTTATAACAGCAAATGCAGAGTTCACCCTATCCACTATTCTGCCATGCATCCTTGCAGCGAATGCCCCAACGAATATGCCTATAGCAGCAACTATGACAGTTGCCGTTGTGAATAAGAGTACTGTTCTAGGGAGCCTCTCCATTATTATATCCATAACCCTACTTGAACCACTCTCACCTATCAAGAAGTACGATCTTCCTAGATCGAATGTTAGTATCTTCAATATTGTGAACCAGAGCCTCTTTGGGGAGTACCAAGGCTCATCAAGCCCTATAGCCTTTACCCTTGCATCTATCTGCTCCCTTATATACCTCTCGAGTTCCTGTGTGCTCATTCCAGATACTATGGCTCTATTGTTTATTACCTCTTGCCTAACCTCATGCTCTATAGAGAGTCTCAGTATGTTATCCATGCTTGGACCTAGCAATACTATAGTTATGAATACTGTGAAGAAGAGCACTATAGCCATATTTATGGTACGCCTTACCAAGAACCTACCAAAACCCATATCTACTTCCCTTATTCTTCTCCATAACTCTCAATTTATGTCTTATTATTGGTGTATTTTCTTAGAAATTTGAGTAGTTTTATGCTATCCTCCTCCTTGAGGCTCCTTCTATTGGAAGAGATATAACTCTCAAGAGCATCCAACTCATCCTCATCTATACCCTCTCCCCTAGCCTTACTTATCACTGCATCGTAACTCCTGTAGGGGAAGTAGATGCCCTTTGCTATCTTAACAAGCCTCCTCCTCGTATTATTACTTATCACACCTGCTCTATATGCATGGTAGAGTGTATACCTTATATCGATAAGGGCCTCTGAGTGGAGTGAGTACTCTCTGCTATCAAATGTAACAGCGACCTCATCATCCCCCTCTATCCTGCCCTGCTTGTAGAGCCTGAATATCTTGCCTATGCCTACCATACCAAGCCTCTCAAGCTCAACTGCCCTTAACGCACCTAGGCTTGCTGCACCAAATACCTTTGCCCCTTTTGCAATAGCAGTGTATACCTCTATGGGTGTTGGAGGGTAACCCTGAAGGAATACACCGTCTATAAGCCCTATTATATTATCCCTAACCCTCAATAGATCGCCCTTACTTGCTGGGGGTCTATACTCTGCATCTGGAAGTATGCTCTTAGCCTTCTCTCTGCTCAGACTTGGACCCAAGAATACTATAATAATTCTACTACTACTACTCTCCCTTCCATCCATCTCCTATCAGTTAGTATGTTTTGAATACATATATCTCATTGCCCTTGAGCCTACAACACTCTTGCTTACCTTGAACGTCTCAAGCCCTGGGACTATAACTCTAACAACTGGTATCCCAAGCCCCTCATCAGTAAGATTGACCACTATAACCCTGTTCAACCCATTGCCCTTGAGCCTATCAAGTATAAACTCTATATCATCAAGAACATCTGTATTCTTCTCATCCCTTATACTCTTATACTCTACCTTCTTGTTTGAGTGCATGAACTGCCATGCCTTATTCTCTGCAGTATTCCCCATCTCGTAGTTCATCCTCCTCAGATCATCTCTTGCTCCCTGTATGTTTGCTGCCCTAGTCTGAGATACCTCTGTTATTGCTCTTAGCAATGCTACATCCTTGTTTGGATGGGTACCATGGCCCTCAGCAAGGTACCCATAGTCATGTGTAATCCATTGTATGCTAGTTGCTATGAACGTTGGTACTCCAATATCTGATGTTATATCCTTGACCAGTAGAGGTACGCCCTCCTGCTCAAACCTAGAGATTAGATGTCTAGCATAAGGATGCTCAACGCTGCTGAGATCAACCTCAGGGTATATGTTTGGATCATCTACATAATGATCATCTACATCAATTAACCTAAGCCCATATGCCCTTAACCTCTCTATGCTACTCTTCAAGAGATGGAAGTGCAGTACGCTGGATCTTAACTCTGCTATGCTAACTGCATCCCTCTCTATAACCTCACATAACGCTTGTAGTATAGCCTCCTCTATAGTGTTCCCAGATGCAAGCCCATTGCTATGCGAGTATAGGAATGGGTTGAACCTACCATTCCTGCTAGCAACTATATCATATCTAGTCAATACAAGGCCAGCAGGTACCATAACATACCCATTGCTTATAAGATCGTAGCCCTCAAAGAAGTCCATCCTCATGTGATCATTGTAGTTTGGGCTTACTGCTTCAACAACATCATCTGGATGGAGTACATGCTCTCTCCCATACCTTCTTATCATCTCAGCCGTGCTACCCTGCAATACCCTGCTGCTCCTTTGCCTCCCGTTGAAGAAGATACTTGCTAGTGCAGAGTAACGCTCTATACTCTCCATGATAGCACTTGCCTTTGCATGCTCCCTAGTTGGACCCTTGCCACTATAAACCCAGATGTAATCATCAGTTCCAGGGAGTACTGCTGAGTAGTTTGGTATCCTAAGCATATCTAGATATGTTATATCTGCAAGCCTTGTAACCCCTATGCTCTTTGCTATAGGTAATGCTCTCTTCAGAGTATCCTTCACATGTATAACTTTGGGCATGTTATCTACATACTTCTGGCTTCTAAGCTCAAGCATGTATAGTGCTAAACTACCATGTTATTTATTTATAATTAAGGTCTATTCTCATAGAGAGTCTGATGTATTCCTCCTAATCCGTGCTAGATAGAGCCATCTGGCTATAACAGGAGCTGCAGCCATATGCATTATTCCATAGATAGCTGCAGGGACACCTACCTCTGGGTCTAGTCCTGTTATGGTTACAATACCAAGCGTTACAGTAAACTCCTTCATGCTCAAGTTATAGATGGAGACAGGCACATCAAAGGCATCCCACCTTAGTATCTTTGGTATCACCAGACCTGCTAGCAGGGTAGATGCAAAGTGTGCAAGGGAAGCGATTACTGCTAAGAGTATTATGGGCAATGGCTGTATAGAGAGGAATGAGACTGCTAGTGCACCTATTATTGCTACAGTAGGAAGTGCAAAGAGGACTGATGCTGTAGAAAAGAGGTGGTCATACCTAGCCATAACATTATACTTGGATCGTATGAATGAACCTACAACCACAGGGAGCATGACGCTTAAGAGCATTGATTCAAACATTGCTATATACTCAAGATTAACCCATGTCCCAGCAAATACAAGTACCAACACCGGCGATACAAACGGGCTTGCTATTGTAGAAAGCATGAGTGTTGTGATACCAAGTGCTGTATTACCACCTGCAAGTCTTATCCATACAGGGGTTGTCTGCTCGCTAGGCATAGAGCCATGAAGTACCTGTCCAAGTGCTAGATTAGGAAGATCTGACATAACATTAAAGAAGAGTAGTGCTAGTACAAAGCCCACAGATGTGGAGAGAATTAACTGCGATGTAAGTATCACAGAGATCTTGGATGGCTTTATCCCTGATCTAAAGAGATCTCTCATGGTTACCATCAGCCCAGCAGACCCCATCATACCTGCAAGGAATACAGGAATTATGGGTAAGAGGTAAGTAAGTGAGGCTTCAGAGAAAAAGATGCCTAAAACAAGAGAGTATAGAACAAACCATACCGCCCTTCTGACTATTAACCTTGATATGTACGCTATTGACAAGTATAGCAGCCCTCCTTTCCTTTCATCCTACACTCTAATATAACAAACTATTTAGATGTTGTTAACACCTTACATTACTAAGAGAGGGAGGGCATGTTACCAGTCTCTTGTAAAATGTTATAGGTAAGCTATTTACTATCTATCTATCCATCTATCTATCTATCTATCGCCTTAATTACAACTACACTGATTATGTTGAGCACTAATAAACATTATATGTTAGTTATATGCAACCATCGTAATGGGCATAGAGGAGATAGATAGTAAAGAGTTAGATATACTTAACAGTATATTCCTTGAGGCTGCAAAGAACCCAGAGTTCAGGAAGCAACTACTAAGCGAACCAGCAAAGGCACTAGCAAAGTACGATATACCAGATAGACTAAAGGATATGGTAGTTAAGACGATACAGGGGCAGGAGCAACTCTAGCATGATACAGAATAATTAGATGATAAGGAAGTTTTTATAACAAACCTTACATATATACTCTATGAATAGAGTTCTCAGTAAGCCTGTAATACTCTTCATCAGCATCATCAGCCTACTGCTTATAACATCAGGTTTACTTATATTGATCATAACAGATATACCAATGGTATCAAGTGTTAACGATACCAAAGGGGATGCATATGCACTCCCCCTCTTCTCCAATAAACCTATTCCAATGGTAAGAGGCCATCATGATATACTCAATGCTAGTATTAAAAGAACCGGTGATGGTGGATTACTCTTCAGCATAGAGCTTGCAGATAACATAAAAGATTATCATGATGGGTATGAGGTAGTATACATATGGAGTATAGAGTACATGACAGCATATCTACAGAAGAGGGAGTACAAGTTGGTTATACCATACTTCCCTGAGGAGCAAGGATCGAGTATCAACGGCTGGTACCTTGCTGTCTTCGATACTAGTAGCAATAAGTGGCTCATACCTATGCTTAAGATAGATGATGAGATGAAAGGTAATAGAGTAGATATAGTTCTAGATGCTAGAGTTATAGGAGAGCCAGTACTCTTCTGGTGGAGTGTTGATATCATGGTAAACGTTGATACATCAGTTCATGGACAACCAGATTACCTCATGGACTCTGCACCAGATAATGGCAAGGCTATGTTCTCTCCACTTTCATTTAGATTGGGATGATAGGACTAAGGAATAGAGGCCTTATAGCATTACTCATAACCTCAGTGCTCGTATATGCTGTGATGCAGTACATAGGTATTGGGATCATACCATTAAGATCCATAATAAGAGGGGATGGAGGTGCTTCAGTGGCAAACAGTGATATGCTAAGGGCAGATGTGGTCATGGCAATAGAGGGTCCTGATATATACATAGCGTTGTACGATCCTGTAAATGATGCTATCATGCTAAGAACAAGCAATGATGGTGGATCGACATTCAGAACCATGATGGTTTACAATACTGAAGGGCTAGATGGTGTAAGGCTAAGAGGGATTATAGCAAAGGGCTCCTACGTTAATATATTATGGAGTGGAGAGATAGATGGGCAGTACGATATCTTCTTGAGTAACAGTAGTAATTATGCTCTAGAATTCTCTACAATAAATCTAAGCAGCAACGAGGGAGACTCTGAGTACCCAGTTATTGATGCTAGTGGTCCAACTGTGTACGTTGCATGGGTAGACCTAACCTATGGTAATAGCGAGATACTGCTCAGGGTAAGCAGGGATGGTGGGTTAACATTCTCTGATATAGTGAATATCAGTGATAGTAGGGGGGAGTCTGAGGCACCTACCCTGGTTGCTGATGGTTCAAGCATGTATATTGCATGGCATGATAACTCTCAAGGCTCCTTTGCTGTTATGTTTAGAGCAAGCCATGATAATGGTAATACATTCTCTGATCCTGTAATCCTCAGCATAGAGGGTGTTGATTCTGGCTTTGTATCCATGGATGCTGATGGTAGCAATGTATACATGATATGGATGAGTAGTGCCCCTGTCGGTAATGATGACTTTAGTATATACATGCGGAATAGTTATGATGGAGGTAGGAGTTTCAGTGATGCAGTAAAGATTGGCAAAGGTAGATCGCCTATTGTAAAATCTGATGGCTCACTAGTATGCATAGCATGGATATCTGATAATGGATTGCGGTTTACAAGTATGTATGGTGAGAGTATTAGAGATGTTAAAGCCATTCCTATAGAAGGTTATGATCTTATAAAGAGTATCATCCTGGATGTTGAGGGAAGCGATGCAAGAATACTCCTGCATCTGGTAAAAAGGGAGGGCAAAAGCAGTATAGTGTATATAAGTAGTAAGGATTCAGGGCTTACACTCTCTTCACCTATAATAGTGGAAGAAGATGCGATAATAGATGATGTTAGTATGTTAAGCAAAGGTAGAGGGGTATACATAACATGGAGTAAGAAGATATGTACTGATCCTAACTGCTCACATGTTAGGTTTAGTTATCATCTTGGTAAGAGTAGCGATGGAGGCAATAAATTTACTAAGAATATCATCTAATTATTCTAATTGTTAGTAATACAATAGGTAGAGATAATATATGATAATTTAATATAACATAAAGCCAAAATATAAGTATCTTCTAAATAATCTGATGCCCAAAAGGACACTAACTGAGATAAGCGGTCTAATCCTTATACACCTAAAGGATGGACCAAAGAGGAAGGCATGGATAAAGCAGAAGTTGAAAGTTGATGGCAGAACACTCAACAGATGCCTTGATACCCTAGCAAAGCATGGATTGATAGACATCTCAGATGGACATATAGAGATCACAGAGAAAGGTCTCTACTTTGTGAGTATATATAAGGAATTCATACAACTTCTAGATAGAAATAGCAATAAGTAAGTAAGTAAGAGAGAAAGGTTGTAATTGTATATTGGATAAAAAGCAGTAAGATGGTTAATGAACCTCTTGGCTTATAAATATACATTTACAATCTGTTGTTATAAATGCATATGCAGTGATCGATATCTACTCCTTCCTTGTTGCGTATAGTACGAATGACGGGCCTGGTGGGATTCGAACCCACGACCTACTGGTTAAGAGCCAGCCGCTTTAGGCACTAAATTGCTCATCTACTCTCTATATTCTGCCTGGCTGAGCTACAGGCCCATCAGCCTCCCTCATCTTATACCGAGTCTTAACTCTATATTTAAATCTTGAAGTATAGATCATTGATAAACAAAATAATAACATCTAGAGTAGAGTATTCACTTTGCTATTGGCTTACTCTCTATCAGCCTTACTATTGCCTCAGAGACACTACAGTTCATACTCTCCTTAACCTTCAGTAGCTTCCTGTAAGCATCCAACGTTATGTATACAGGTATAGAGCCAGTGCCTTCTAGCAAGGCCTTAACCCTGTATAATCCATTCTCTATCCCTCTCTCAGCCTCCTTCTCTATCTTTACCTTATCCATTATGCTACCTATGAAGCTCAATGGAAGATCATAGTCAACTATCATCCTTGTCCTTGTCTTATCATCACCAAGGTCCTCAAACTCAACTGTTATAACCCACTTCTTGAATGGTCCATCTATCTGCTTAGCGACTATCTTCCTCTCTGGTATATACTCTAGTGTCTCGCAATCCCACTCTAGAACCTTGCCTCCAAAGTTCCCTGTAACCCTGAATACTGTACCAACGCCAAACCCTTCCTTGACCTCTATTGGGATTACATTCATGCCTATCTCCTTTGGGAACTGCTCAGACATGTGTTCAGGCCTAGCAAAGTATGTGAATACCTCCTTCACTGGGGCATTTATTATAACCTCTTTGCTTATGGTAGCCATCATGCTTCTTATCTAGAATAGGGATTTAAAGGTTTCCTTCCTTCTCTGCTATTAGATTACTGTACCATAATGAATAAATTGAATGCAGAGAGAGTAATATTGATGAGATTATCCATTCTGCTGCCAATAATCCTTATAGCAGGTATAATACTAACCTCAATATCATTCAAGCATGTATATGCACACCCTGTACTCCTTGAGTCACAACCATCAAACCTTGCTAGACTTGCTAATGCACCAACAGAGGTGAAGATGAGGTTCAGTGAAGCAGTAGAGATAGGGTTCAGTAGGGTAGAGGTGCTAGACTCATCTGGTAACAGGGTTGATAACAACGATCTAGCATATGATGGTGATGAGTTAACTCTCAAGGTTACACTAAGATCATTGCAAGATGATATCTATACTGTAAAGACCAGAGTGCTCTCCAAGGTAGATGGGCATGTGGTGGATTACACAACTCTATTCGCTGTTGGCAATGTTGAGTTGAAGGTTGAAGATACAACTCCATTAAGCAGCAAGGAGATAGTGCTATTGCCAGAGTCTATTGCAAGGTTCCCAGGGATGGTTGGGCAGAGCATAGCACTAGGCTCTGGTATAGCAGCGGTACTCTTACTTGCTACAAGGCATTCAGGTTACATCATAGCAAATATGCATGACTCAAGGTTGAGGATGCTCTTGGTGATAGCATCAATTGCAGTGATAGCATCTAGCATAGCAATGATAGGCGTTAGCGCTGTAAGGCTTGAATCAAGCATAGTTGATGCACTAACCAATAGATATGGTACTATAGTACTTATGAGGCTTGGTCTTGCTCTAATACTCCTTGCAGTACTAGCAGTTAAGAGCAGGTACACTATATATGCATCTATAGCTATTGGAGCATCGCTTATAGCAACAAATAGCCTGCTAAGCCACTCTGCAGGTCTAGCAGAGCCAGTGCTACCAATCATTGCAGACTTTGTTCATAACACTGTAGCATCTGTATGGGTTGGAGGATTGCTCTACATGGCATATACGCTCTTGTCATCATCTAGGTCAGAGGCTCCTCTAGCCTTGATCATGATACCAAGGTTCTCAAGCATGATCGTAGTATGCCTTGCAGTAGCATCGATAACAGGAATATTCATGCTCTTTGCTATAGAGAGTAACACTACCACACTACTCAACAGTACTTATGGCATGCTGCTACTCATAAAGCTTGGGATGGTAGGTGTGATGGCAGGCTTTGGGGCATACAACCAACTCCTCCATAGGAAAGGTATGGGTATAGTGATTGCAAGGAAGGGTGCTGGTGAAGGTACTACAGCAACCACAACCACTACCACAACCACAACAACAACCACTACCACAACCACAACAACAACCACTACCACAACCACAACAACAACCACAACAACAGCAGCAGTAGCAAGTACCTTCAACAGGATATTTGCAAGGAGTGTAAAGATAGAATCTATCATAGGTCTAGCACTAATGCTAGTAATAAGCATGATAGTAAATACTGTACCTCCAGAGGGAGAGAATATAAAACTTCTTACCATTGCAGCAGGAACAGGAGATACAGTAAATAGGTTAACAGGCTACTGGTTGGATGATCAGTCTAGGATAGTGTTAAGCATAGAGCCTGCCATGCTAGGAGAGAATAGGTTCAACCTGATGTTAACAGCACCAGATGGTAGTACCCTTGCAGATGTATCATCTGTTAGGCTCAAGGCCTCAATGCCTAGAGAGGGTATTGCACCAGTTGAGTACCAAGCAACACATGTAGGTGGTGGAAGATACACTGGGAGCATAACATTCCCTGCATATGGAACATGGACTGTTGATGTGCTTGCAAGTAG
>JBKBIE010000010.1:0-44219 GCA_046299465.1 Candidatus Nitrosocaldus sp. | reverse complement strand
CGATCTAAATTACTAATAGACGCCTTCTTTATAGAGTCGCATTAAGAAAGATCTAATAGATCTTACAGAAGGTATTTATCTTTGGTAGGGTTAAGAGTGTATGGATGGACGGTAATGGTTATGACTGAGGCGAGCCTGATAGAGAGGGATGAGAAGGGTATAACCGTCAAGGTCAAGGATGAGGATATATCCATACTCAATATACTCCAGTATGAGATTGCCAAGGAAGAGAGTGTTGATGTAGTAGGGGTAGCACAAAGGCACTACCTCATACCTGAGTATGAGTTCAGGGTTAGCATGAAGAGTAAGGATGAGGATCCATTCAATATAATAGCACTAGCAGTAAGGAGATCTCTGGATAAGGTAGGAGCAATAAAGGAAGAGGTAAGTAGCAAGATCATCAATAGCAATAGCAATAGCAATAGCAATAGCAGTAGCAGTAGCATATAACTGGTTGGTGGTAACAATGCGCTTCTGCCCCAAGTGTGGTATGCGCCTTCTGCAGGGTAAGAGTAGCAATGGTACTATACGCCTTACCTGCAGGAAGTGTGGCTACTCTGATGAGATCATTAGAAACCCATCCACAGGCACATCAACGATCAAAGAGGAGAAGCCTCTTATACAGGTAGTTGGGGAGGAGGAAGCTGATATATCTGTTATGCCAACTATAAAGATCTCATGCCCAAAGTGTGGACATGATACTGCTGTATGGTGGATGCTCCAGACCAGGAGTGCTGATGAGCCAACAACACAGTTCTACAGGTGTGTAAAGTGTAACCATACATGGAGGCACTATGCATAGCAAGTAAGTCAGTTAGTATTATAGTATATAACAATAATATCTACGCATAGGAGTAGAGATAGCTTATCGCACTTGTGATATGATATACTCATTAAACGGCACTGCCTAGACTGGTTACTACTATTATTCTTCTTGCCATCTATTGATCACTAACAGTTAACAAAGATGACCATACTTCTAGGTGTAAAGGTTTAATTCTAGTATCTATGTGGCTTACATATGCTGATAGCAAGAAGCAGGAGTGCAGAAGAGTGGAAGACAGTAGTCTCTGCGATAAGTACCATAGTTGAAGAGGCTACATTTGAGGCTACAAGTGAAGGCATATCGTTCAGAGGCATGGATCCTAGCCACGTTGCGCTAATAGATGTGCAGTTGCTCAACTCAGCATTCGAGCATTACATATGCGATGGCAGCATAAGGTTCGCTGTTAGGGTAGATGAGTTCCTCAAACTACTGAAGAGGGCAGGTAAGGATGATAGTATAGAGATCAGTATAGGTAAGGTAGGAAGGGTCGAAGGTAAAGAGGGTATAGGAGAAGGTATAGAGGAGGGCGAGGCTGCAAGTGCAAGGGAAAGGGAGGAGGCTGTTGCTCTAACTGCTGCTGAGGAGAATATGCTTACAATAAAGATGGTGAGCAAATACACTAGAGAGTACAAGATGAGGCTTATAGAGAGTACTTCCAGTTCCACACCGTTACCAAAGATAAGCTTCAACACAAGAGTTATGATGAAGATGGGTTCGTTCATTGAGGCGTTGAAGGATGTAGAGATAGTCTCAGATTACATAACGATAAAGTGCAATGACAGTATACTACAGTTTACAGGTAAAGGTGATACTGGGGGTGCTATAATCACATTTAAGCAGGGTGATGAGGGGATAGAGGAGATGAACAGCAAGGGGGAGAGCAGTGCTACATACAGTCTAGAGTACCTTGGAGGCATAGTTAAGGCAGTGGATAATGCAGAGAGCGTTGTTATAGAATACTCCACAAGGATGCCACTACGCTTGGAGTTCAAGATGCCTTATATGTGCAAGATATACTTCTACCTTGCCCCAAGGGTGGAGAGTTAGTTAGCTAGTTAATTGATTAAGTAACAAACACATAAGGAGAGATAGGCAATAAATAAGAAGGTAAAGAATTTAAGCAGATTCTATATAGCCTTAACGATCCCTTTGAGGCTTGTGATGAAGTTTGGGGGTAATGCTGTAGCAAGTATAGAACGGATAAGGTATATAGCAAGGGATATAATAGCCAGATATAGAGAGAGCGTTACACCTACAAACTACTCTGATGGTAGCCTAAATCAGAATCAGAATCAGAATGAGAATGAGAATGAGAATCAGATAGTTGTTGTGGTATCTGCCATCAAAGGTGTAACAGATGATCTCATCCAAGTATGCAATAGTATAATCAGAGGAGAGTCTTCAAAGGTTGATGGCATAATACACAGCATAGGGGAGAGGCATAAGAATATAGCATCAGATCTATGCAGTAACGCATCTTACACTACAGAGTTATCTAGTATTATAGATGCATTGATCAAGGAGATGAATGATCTACTCAAGGGCATGATGCTACTCAATGAGGTTACACCAAGATCTAGAGATTACCTACTCTCATTTGGGGAGAGGCTTATGGCACCAATACTCTGCTATGCACTCAAGGATATAGGTATCAAGGCCGAGCATCTTACTGGCAAAGATGCTGGGATAGTCACTGATTCAAACTATGGTGATGCTAGACCATTGATGGATACAACAAGGCTGAGGGTTAGGCATGTTATAATGCCTATGCTTGAGCAAGGTATAGTGCCTGTAGTGACAGGGTTCATAGGGGCTGATCAGCATGGTAACATAACTACACTTGGTAGGGGAGGTTCTGATTACACAGCAACCATAATAGCATCATGCATAGATGGAGATGAGATAATGCTATGGACTGATGTCGATGGTTTGATGACCGCTGATCCAAATATAGTCAAGGATGCACAGGTTCTTAGAGAGGTCTCCTATGCAGAGGCTATGGAGATGGCTCTATTTGGTGCAAAGTACCTTCACCCTAGAGCATTGGAGCCTGTCCTTGACAAGGGTATACCTATAAGGATAAGGAATGTATTCAATACCGAATGCCAAGGTACAACTATACTGAAGAATCCTACAGCATATCTTAACAAGATAGTCAAGGCTGTAACTGCGATAAGGAATGTATCGCTCATAGATGTTAGGGGTAGCAGTATGGTAGGCTCTCCAGGAACTGCAGGGAGGATATTCAGTGTACTTGGAGAGAATAGGATAAACATAATAATGATATCCCAAGGGCCATCGGAGTCAAGCATATCGATGGTTGTAAGGAAGAGTGATCTAGATAAGGCTGTGAATGCTCTTGAACTTAACCTTCTTGGGAGGTTGATCAAGGGCATAAATGTAACTGATGATGCTGCTATAATAGCAGTAGTTGGTTCAGGGATGAGGGGTACAAAGGGTGTAGCTGCAAGGGTATTTAATGCAGTAGCAGATAGAGGAATAAACGTTATAATGATTGCACAAGGTTCATCAGAACTGAACCTTGCATTTGTGGTTGAGGATAGGTATGCTGAGGACGCTGTTAGAGCACTACACGATGAGTTTGAGTTGGATCTAATAAACCAGTAAGGAGCAGATGTTAAGGTTATAACTCATACCATTGTATGGATAACTGTAACCTGTTTCATCTGTTACCTCTCAGCGTATTTTCTAATCCATAAATGCTGTTTGTATTACACTCAAAGTAGCAATAGTATAGTAGTGATGATATGACCACAATCAATCTAATGCCCGCTACATTGCCTTAAGTTAACCTAGATATTTATACAGGGTTAATCAATCAATTCTTGTCTATGGATTTAGAGTCTAGGCTTGAGTTGATAGCAAGGGAGCCTACTGAGGAGATAGTTACACTTGAAGAACTAAGGTACCTGTTGGAGACAAAAACAAGGCCAAAACACTACATAGGGCTTGAGATCTCTGGCTTACTGCACCTAGGCAGTTTAGTGCTTACAGGGTTCAAGATAAATGATATGATAAAGGCTGGTGTAGAGTGCACTGTATTCCTTGCTGACTGGCATACATTCATAAATGATAAGCTGCAGGGTGACTGGGATATGATAAAGAGTGTAGCAAAGTACTATGAAGATGCGTTCAGATTCTTCTGCCCTGGAATAAATGTGGTAATGGGTTCTGAACTCTATAGTAGTTACAAAGGTTACTGGGATGATCTTATAAGGTTCAGCAAGCACATAACTCTACCTAGAATAATGCGTTCTCTAACTATAATGGGGAGGAGCGAGAAGGATAGACTCGATTTTGCACAACTTGTCTACCCTGTCATGCAGGCTGTTGATATACATGCTCTTGGGGTTGATATTGCCCATGCTGGTATAGATCAGAGGAAGGTGCATATGCTTGTTAGGGATGTATTCCCCAAGATGGGATGGGATGTTCCAGTCGCTGTACATCATCACCTATTACCAGGGTTGGGTGAACCTGTAAGCCTTGGATTAGAAGATGATGCAAGGATGGATGTGAAGGTATCTAGTAAGATGAGCAAATCAAAGCCTTATACAAGCATATTTGTGCATGATGATGAGCATACAATAAAGGAGAAGATGAGGAGGGCATGGTGCCCAGAGAGCATAGAGTACAACCCAGTACTAGAGATTGCAAGGTATATAATCTTCCATGAGTTCAAGGAGTTCACTGTTGAGAGACCAGCAAAGTATGGTGGGAGCATAACTTTTTCAAGTTATAAAGAGTTGGAGGAGGCATATGCTAGCAAGAGGCTCCATGCTCTTGACTTGAAGAATGCTGTTGCCTTCTACATCAATAGGATAGTTGAGCCTGTTAGAGAGTACTTCAAGAACAGGAAGGAGGTCATGGAGGTATTGGCAAAGCAGCAATAGCAGTAACAATAGCAGTAGTTGTAATAATATAATTGGAGAATAGAAAAAGAAAAGAGGGGATAAGGAAGAGTAGGGGAGAGCAGAGTAGGAGTAGGAGTAGAAGTAGAGTAGAGTAGAGTAGGAGCAGGAGCAGAACAGAGTAGAATTATGATAATACTCTGATATTAAGATAGGCACCAGAACCCTTACCGTCCAGGCTTACAACCCCTATTCTATATGTATAGAGACCCTCTAGAGCATCATTAGATGCACCAACTCTCAACTGTACTGTATATAAGATGTTATCACCTTTACTAGCAGGCATATCGATATAATAGTTGTCTACAGTTACCGAAAGATGCTCATAAATTTCTATCCCATTGATATAATCTGGCTCTATGCTTATGTTACCTTCACTCCTTTATCTGTAGTATATACATATTGATAGTCTTACTCTCACATTTCTTGATATCTATAGTAGGGGAATCAAACTCTATGGAGAACTCAATTGGAATAGGAATATTCTCAGATGTAGTCTCTTGTATTACTATACCAATGGTTATTGTAGAGACTAGAGCAACTGCAAATACCATACCAATTATGGCGTAGATTCTTTTACCCATCTTCTCACCATGGGTATGGTGATGTATTACTGCTTGGATGGTATACTGCTAGGCATCTATCGGCATATTATAGTACTGTCTAACTATGCCTTTCAATGCAGCCATAAACAGAACCGCACTTTTCTATATATATAACCTTACAAGATTAGATTAGATCCTTTGATTATACCCTCTTACATGCATCGATGAGAAGCCTCAATGATTCAAGATCCTCCTCTACTGGAAGTGGGTGGAGGATGAAGTGCCTAACACCTATAGCAGCATAACCTTGGAGTTCCCTTGCAACATCATCTGGCGTACCTACAATGGTTGAGCCCCTATTCCTTGCAATGAACCCATCTATACTCTCATCACTCCTCTTCACCACCTTGATCTTATCAATCAACTCTTCATGTTTACCTGCTATTATCACCCTCATAAGCAATGACTTGATTATAGTGCTGTAATCCCTCTTGATGTTCATGCAATGCTCTTTGAGTACACTCAGTCTATCAGTTAACTCATCAACATCAACAAATGGGCAGTTGTATATATCTGCATGCTTTGCAGCAACCTTGAGTAAGAGCCTGCCAGAGCCTCCAACCATGATTGGAGGATGAGGCCTCTGTAGAGGCTTTGGGTAGTTTATAGCATCACTAACATCATAGTATCTGCCATGGAACGTGCTTGCCTCATCTACCCACATAGACTTTATTATACTGAGTGCCTCATCCAACTGCTCTACCCTTACTCTAGCCCTTGGGAATGTATAACCATATGATATGTACTCCTCCTCGTACCACCCAGCCCCTATACCAAACTCAAGCCTGCCATTGCTTACATAATCTAGAGTAGATGCCATCTTTGCAAGAAGAGCAGGGTTCCTGTATGAGTTGCATGTAACAACCTGCCCTATCCTGATCTTTGATGTCACCGCAGCTATTGCAGAGAGCAATGTCCAGCACTCAAGCATTGGCTTGCCTATGAACGGTCTATACTCCCTGTATGGAATGAAGTGATCATACGCCCATAGCGAGTCGAAGCCTAGAGTTTCTGCAGTAAGAGCAAACCTCTTTATATACTCGAACCCAAGTCCATTGAGATCGTCTATCCAGCCTTGGGGGAGAAGTACACCAACCTCTATTCTATCAGAACCATGGTAATGACTCATGCTCATGCTATCCACGCTGGTTATATCTCCCTATCCCTATTTCCATCCCTATCTTTAAGCACCTGTACTCCTACACTGTTCCCTTGCAAGTTCGTACTTGCTCTTGTACCCTCTAGGGTTTATCATGAGCCCTTTGTAGATGAATGTAGATGAGTTCCCTATTATTATAGTGCTCAGCATCCCAAGATGATCCTGATACTCAAGCATATGTTCAAGATCTGTAAGCACTATACTCTGTGAATCCCTGTACGCAGATTTGACTATCGCAACTGGGGTTCTTGCACTCCTGTACTTGAGGAGTATCTCTCTAGTATCTCTCAGTTGGTGAACCCTCTTCTTGCTCTGAGGGTTATAGATTACTATAACAAAGTCACCTTGGGCTGCAGCCTCTACCCTCTTCACTATTATATCCCATGGCACTAGCAAGTCGCTCATGCTAACTACTGCAAAGTCAGCCATCAATGGCGAGCCTACTAGTGCTGCACATGCATTAAGTGCAGATACACCTGGCACTACCTCAACGTAGGGGTTAATTCCATCCCAGTTACGCTCTGCTAGCACTTCATACACAAGACCGGCCATGCCGTATATCCCTGGATCTCCACTAGAGACTAGAGAGACTGTATTGCCCTTGCTTGCCAACTCTATTGCATGAGTTGCTCTATCAACCTCTTGGGTCATCGCATATGTATAAACCTCTTTGCCATCTAGCATATGCCTTATCAGGTCTATGTATGTTTCATAACCTATCACTATATTGCTATCCTTAATGCACTGCTTTGCTCTAAAGGTCATATGCTCCTCATACCCTGGACCTATACCAACAATGTATAACCTACCTACATTACCCTTACCCTCTAGCATATCATTATCCATGCATACCTGCACTACATTATAACTTTTATTCTTTATTATAGAAAGATTATGTCAAGTTAAGAATTATCTAAAGATTAGTGTTTATTTTACTACTAATATCGCTTACCTTATCTATATAGCCATGATAGATAGCATAATAGCAATGGAAGGTATTCAAGCGCAAGTAGCAAGTACCATAGATAGATAGATAGATAGATATCAATTATAGCAGTATTGAATTGATCTACCAGTCTTTCTATCATATATAGAAAGGAAGAAAGGAAGGTATCAATGCTTGGTAACATATTCATTCATTAATTAATTCATTCATTCATTCATTAATTAATTCATGAACTCGTTAGGTTATAATGATGATGCAATGCGTAAGGCACCGCCAACCAATACTTGAGTGAGAGGAGGTATAGAAAGTTAGATGCTTTAGTATTGAATACAAGCATTTATTGATGAACATATGGTTGATAGATGGTTTCTACATGAAGAGTAGGTTAAGACAGTTCTACAATACAATACAATACAATATATTCCAATACAATAAGCATCAACAACAAATATTCATGGATGGAAGCATTATGCTATTCTACATCTTAACATCATCGTTAAAATAGTAAAGGCATAATATATAATGAGTAAACTAGTTAGTAGATATTATTATGCTAGTAAGCATGACTAGATAATGACCATTACTCAACTATCCTCCTAACATCCCCTTCAAGTACACCAGAGCCTATATGTAATCTATCTATATGTTTTGATAAGGCATTCTTGTCATCGAATGGCGAACCACAGTACGGGCATGATAGCTTTGCCTCAATAGCCTCCTTAACATATGCTATGGCCTTTGGGTTTATTATGCATACAGGAGTACCCTTCAGTGCTGTTTGTGATGTAACCATACTTGCTTTGTGTATCCTCTCAAACAGACCTTCTCTGGTAACCATACCTATGACGGTTGAGCCAGAACTGACCACAACCTGCCTTAACACATGCTTCTCCATAACCGCTAGAGCATCACTTATACTTGTCTTTGGTGATATCGTTATAATTGGTGAACTCATTATCTCCCTAAGCCTAACCTTGTTGGGGTTCTTGCCTTGAGCCATGACCTTGAAGAGTATATCTGTCTTTGTCACTATACCTATAGCCTCACCATTGTGTGTTACAAGTACACTCCTAGAGTTCCTCTCCTTCATTATTGAGGCAGCATCTGCAGCACTCATATTCCCTTCAAGTGTAACTACGTTGGTTGTTAATACATACTCAACTGGCTTATTGAGTAGTGATTCAACATCCTCATACCCATACCCTTCCCCTTCTGACGGATATGACATGCAGATATAGGGGGGTTATGGTTATTTAAATGTGGCTATATTCTCTTTTCTCTTCTATTTATTTATTTATTTATTTATTTAACCTATCAAATACTCTTCTCTCATCCCTAGCCATAAGGTAGAATGCATGTGCACTGATAACGAATGCAGCAAGGAACATCTTTGTAGCAAATACTAGGCTCCAAGGCGTCTTTGGGTTTGGGTAAGGGATGTTTAGAACATCTATCCTTATTATCCCACTTATGGCATCTGCAGTCATGAGAGCATTCCATACCACAAAGTTGTATATCAACTCATACAAAGAGACTACTGCTATTGATAATGCTATCAACTTGAGTATTGCTCTATTCTTAGCAGAGATGTTCCTAGTCTTCTCCCTCCCTATCTTCGTTACACAGTACCAGCCTACTATAGAAGAGATCATGAGGTAGGTTACAAGCTTTGCGAAGCCCTTGAATGGAACTTCAGTATTCACTAGAACCTCGCCTATAACTACACTCCCACTTGCAAGGTACTCTCTAAGGCTCTCAGCAAGCGCGAATACAGTTATGCTCAGCATTACTGCAGCACATACATAGAAGATGATCTTATAGATGAGTATGCTTCTAGAGTACTCATACTTGTTAGGTTCATCACTCTGTGGCTGCATACTCTTACTAGCCTAATGCAAAGATAAAAAATTTTTCTGGCTCTAGATAAGACATATTAAATTAGTATTGGGGTATAGAGGTAAACTCATCTGCATTAATCTATAATTGTATCATATTGATAGTTTATAGTTTGTGAATAAAATTATTTACTGCTTCAAATCTAACTATAGAGGTGAGTATAGATTGCAATGCAAGTGATCATGATGATGTAGCAATAGCTATAGCGGAGAAGGTTAGGGATACATATAAGATAGGTCTATATGCGAAGGCTATGGATGTTAGGATAAGGCATGATTATGACTATAGCGATGTGATAGATGGGTTAAGAAGAAGACTAGCAGTGTTGAATAAGGACGATCTGAAGAATCATCCTGTTGTTAGAGCACTAAGGGACTTTTACTGGAGATTGGGTATAGATCCCACAAAGGTCAGACCGTCAAGCGAAGCACTAGCAAGAAGGTTCTTGACAGGAAGCATCCCTAAGATAAACAACGTAGTTGATGCTGGCAATATAGCATCAATAGAGACACTTGTACCTATAGGCATATATGATCTTGCAGCAGTTAAAGGCAGTCTTATACTTAGGAGGGCTACTAACAATGAGGAGTTCGTTGATATCACAGGTAAGGTTAGCATGCTTAAAGGGAATGAGATAGTACTTGCAGATGATATAGGAGTAGTGCATGTATTCCCTCACAGGGATGCTCTAAGAACATCAGTAAATGATCATACTAGCAGGGTATTGATAGTTGGCTGCTATATTATGGATGGTATGAATGCATCTCTGGCTAGATATGCTGTAGATAGAACTATAGAGTTGATAATGATGAGCCTTGCAGATTATACCAGTTAATCAATATAAGAGCATATACTAATGGTTGATAATAACCGTAACCAGCATAAATACTATTATTTATAGGTGGAAGACGTATATTATTTGTCATGTCTTTGCTATCTTCTCGAGTCTCCTTACCTGTTCTATAGGCGTTATAACTGCTCTTCCAACTAGACCCTCGTTTATACCTATCCCTGCATTCTTTGCTACTATATCTAGCACATCTTCAACCTCCCTATCAGCAACTATGAGTTCGATCTTTGACGCTGGCATAAGTTCTGGCTTGTATGAGCCAGTACCCCTTGCCCCTGTTAGCACTATATTCTGGAAGAGACCCTTGCCATACCCATTAACTATGAATATATTATCTACCCCATATCGCTTCAATGCTCTATAGACTATGTCTACCTTCTCAGATGCAACTATAGCCTCTATCTTCTTCATGTTATTATTAATGGCCTTCATACTATAAAAACCATTGCCAGTATGCTAACATTATGATAATCCTTCATCCTGTAATCAGATTCTGAGCAGTTTGCTCCTTCCCTCTATACTCTGCTGTCTTATCTCACTCTCTATGATTGGTAAGTAGCCGAGTATGCAGAAGTTCACAAAATCACTGAAGGACTTTATCCTATACTCTGATCGTAATGTATCCTTGTTGGTATTGTAGAACTTGAGTACCCTCATAAGAGTGTACTTCTGCAACGGTACCAATCTACTCTTCTTTCCTTGCTCCTCATACTCAGCAGAGTTAATATCCATGCGTAGATCTGAATCCCCCTCATCATTACTTTGCTCCTCATCAACATTGGTTATACTACCATCACGCTTATGAGATATACCCTCATCCCTTACATCTTCAAGGTCTTTTATAGCATGCATATGTGATACATCTACTATCTCTTCTAGAGTAGAGACGAAGATCTTTGTGTGCTCTTTATGCCTACCAGATGCTGTACTTATAGCATCTATAACTCTCTTTGCATCCCTATCGCTAACTATGAGTTCAATCTTTGTAAGGAATTCACCTACCCCACCTCCTCTGCCTACAGCACCGTTCCTCGAGGTTATATGTGGGCTGGTTATGTTATGCATACTCAATCCATAGATCTCAAACCTCTCCAGTTGTATCTTAAGATCTGGTACTATCTCTGTTCTAACTATAGCCTCTATCCTCTTCATGACTATAACTAATGATAACATAATTATAAATGTTATCTAGAATGATAAGCTTTTGATAATAAAAAGGAGGTTAGTCACGGTATAAGCCTGTACTTGGAGTAGAAGCTCTTCCTTATGAGGTGCTGTATAAACATGAAGAATAACACGCTTAGGAGTGTGGCAAGGTAGGTTACTATCAAACCTGGAGGCTTTGGGAGAGGCTGTGGTGCACCTAACGCATATGTATCTGATAGCATCAGCGATAGTAGAGGTAATGTAGCCAGTGCAGCAAGCATGTACCTCTTCATACACATAATATAGAATAACTTATATAAAAAGATATTCAAATGATTATCATCTTTATGAGATATCGCTGGATAACAAGATCAATGATAATCTATTGAATATCATTATATTATTTTTTTTAAAAAACTTTAAAAATACTATGTAAAGTAGTAAGCATATGGCAATAGACACTGGAGACACGGCATGGATGATAGTCTCTACAGCAATGGTCTTCCTCATGATAGGAGGAGTAGGCTTCCTTGAGGCAGGGCTGATAAGGGCAAAGAATGCACTTGGCATACTCATGAAGGTTTATCAGACATCTACCATAGGACTAATAGCATGGTTCATAATCGGCTTTAGTCTTGCATTTGCACCATCTGAGCATGGATGGATAGGCACATTCGATTATGCATTCCTGCAGGGCGTTACATTAGAACCAATGGATTATGCACCAACGATACCAGGCTACCTCTTCTTCCTCTTCCAAGGTATGTTCGCTGCAATAACTGTAGCATTGATAAGTGGAGGAATAGCAGAGAGGATGCGCTTCGGTCCTTGGCTTGTCTTCATCTTCATATGGATGATATTCGTTTATGGACCAGTTGCACACTGGATATGGGGAGGAGGCTGGCTTGCACAGATGGGTGCTAGGGACTGGGCTGGAGGTATAGTTATACACGTAGCAGCAGGGTTCTCATCACTTGCAGGAGCACTTGTTCTTGGCAGAAGGCTAGGGTTCGGCAAGGCAGAGACGATGGCTCAACATAATGTTCCATACCAGTTCCTTGCAGCATTCCTGCTCTGGTTCGGCTGGAATGGTTTCAATGGAGGGAGTGCTCTAGCATCAAATGAGGCAGCAGTAGCAGCAATAGTAAGCACTAATCTTGCAGCAGCAGCAGGTGCGATAACAACATTCCTTGCTGGATGGGCTAAGAGTAAGAAGCCAAGTACTAGCCTTGCAGCAAACGGATGCATAGCAGGTCTAGCAGCCGTTACACCAGCAGCAGGATTCATAGAGGCATGGGCTGGAGTGGTTATAGGTGCAGTTGCTGGAGTGGTCTTCTATGGTTTTGTACTCCTCTTCAAGGAGAAGTTGAGGATTGATGATGCATGTGATGTCATAGCAATACACGGTATGACTGGAGTATGGGGCAGCATGGGTGTAGCACTATTCGCATCACCGATGGTGACTGGAGGTGCACTTGTAGGAGTAGCATACGGCTCAGCAGATCTTGTAGGTGTACAGGCACTTGCCATAGTTGTAACTGCTGCATTCGCATTCACATTAACATACATAATAATGCAGATAATGAATAAAGTAACGCCGATAAGACTGAAGCCACAGGAGGAAGAGGCTGGAGAGGATATAGTACTACATGGGGAGAAGGCCTATCTAACTGTATAGGCTTAACCACACATTTTTAATTTTAATTTTAATTTTAATTTTAATTTAAAATTTGTTTCCCATTTCTTTATTATTGATATAAAGATAATCATCTAGTCCTCTCACCACTCACCATGTACCTTACAAGTTCGCTTATATACACTGTATGGTCTGCTATCCTCTCAAGGTAGCGCATGACCAACGCTGAAGAGAGAGCACACCTTAGATCCATGCCACCATCATTAACTATCCTCTTGAGGTTATTCCTATAAGATGAATCTACAGCATCATCCATCTCTATCAGCTTTTCTGCTAGACCTTCATCCTTGCTGTTGAATGCAGTTATGCTATCTTCAAGCATCTTACTCACCATCTCTGCCATCGATGCTATCATACTCTTATCACATCCTCCAAGATCACCGAACTGCTCCCTTATCTGGGCTATATCATAGGCGTATCTCCCAAACCTTACAAGATCGTATGCTACTTCTATGCATGAACTTATGAATCTTAGATCCGCTGCCACTGGCTGATACCTTATCATCAACTCAATAGCAAGATCGTTAACCTCCTCCTTCAGCATTGCAAGTTGGTTGGTCTTTGAGTAGACCTCCTGTACAACATCCTTATCGCTTAGATAGGCATTTATTGCCATCGCTACACACTCTTGTGATATCCTAGACATATCATGAAGCAGGTTAGATAACCTGTTTACTCCAACGTCGAGTAGCCTTCTCATATCCTCTCAATAGATCACTGATAATATAATTATTCATATTGGTACTAACTAACCAAATCTTCCGCTTATGTAATCCTCTGTAACCTTGTTCTTTGGGCTCTCGAATACCTCTCTTGTTGGGCCAGATTCTACTAACCTGCCTATCATGCTATCATCCACCATCATCACATTAACATAATCAGATACCCTTGCTGCCTGCTGTATATTGTGTGTAACTATAACTATGGTTATCTTCTCTCTCAAGCGTGTGATGAGTTGCTCTATCTTTGCTGATGCTATTGGGTCTAAAGATGCTGTAGGCTCATCCATGAGTAGAACCTCAGGCTCAACAGCAAGTGCTCTAGCAATGCATAGCCTCTGCTGCTGCCCTCCTGAGAGGCTATAAGCGTTATCACTCAACCTATCCTTTACCTCATCCCATAACGCTGCTTCCCTTAACGCATACTCAATCTGCTTCTCTATATCTCCTTTGAATCCGTTTATCTTTAGACCAAAAGCAACGTTGTTGTATATGCTTGTAGGGAAGGGATTTGGTTTCTGGAATACCATCCCTATTAGCCTCCTTACCTCAGCAACGTTCACACCATTAGAGTATATGTTGTAGTTATTGAAGAGTATATCACCCTCTATCCTTGCGTCTAGAAGATCGTTCATCCTGTTGAAGCATCTTAAGAGTGTGCTCTTGCCACAGCCCGATGGTCCTATTATTGCTGTGATTGTATTCCTTACAATCTTTATGTTAACCCCCTTTATGGCATACTTGCTACCATATATTACCCCTATATCCCTACCTTCAAGAACAATCTTATTATTACCATTCATCGCATCCTCTGTGATAATCTCTTTGCCCTTCTGTATATCTTCTTCCTTTGCATACTCCTTATTTACAAGACTCCATAACCGCATGGCTATTGCCACTCTTAGCCATTTAAAATAATTTCCCTATATGAACTATATTGGAATATTTAATACTATATACATTATAGGATGGTTAATAATCTAAATGGAATTGGTTTATAACATGCTCTAGATGATCACCACCAATGAACAGAAATATAGTGATAGCAGGAATGATAGCAGCAGTAGTGATAGGAGTAGTGGTCGGGATTATAGGCACCGTTGGTCTACCAACTACATCACCACAGACACCAACATCAACCTCTTCACCACAGAAACCACAGATAGAGCAGCAGAAATTAAGCGGTTCAGTAGTTATAGATGGATCTAGTACAGTATATCCAATAACGGAGGTTATAGCTGAAGAGTTCAGTAAGAAGTACCCTGATGTGAAGGTTACTGTCGGTATATCTGGTACTGGTGGAGGCTTCAAGAGGTTTGTTATAGGCGAGACAGATATAAATGATTCATCTAGGCCGATAACAGATAAAGAGAAGAATACAGCAAAGGAGAATAATGTAAGATGGGTTGAGATACCAGTTGCACTAGAAGGTCTAACCATAGTTGTATACAAAGATAACAACCTCTTACCTAATGATTGCATAAGTATTGAGGAGTTGAGAGAGATATGGAAGCCAGATAGTAGTATAAAGTACTGGAGTGATCTCAATCCAGCATATCCAAGAGAGGAGATAAGGCTTTATGGCGCAGGTCCGGATTCTGGTACATTCGATTATTTTACTGAGCGTGTTGTTGGTAAAGCAAGAGCAAGTAGAACAGATTACGTACCAAGCGAGGATGATAACGTTCTAGTAGCAGGTGTAAGTAGAGATAAATATGCTCTAGGTTACATACCATTAGCATATGTAGAGCACGCCCAAGATAAGCTCAAGATACTCAAGGTATCCAATGAGAAAGGCGGTGAGTGTGTATTCCCCGATAGCAAAAGTGTAGTATCTGGCAAGTATCCATTATCAAGACCATTATTCATACATGTGAACTACGATAAGCTTCAGAGTAAGCAGGAATTAAAGGAGTTCGTGATCTTCTATCTAAGTAATGCAAAGAGCGCTGTAGAGAAGGTAGCCTACATACCACTTAGTGAGAAGTACTATAACGATGCTGCTAGATTGATAAAGGAAGGTAGATACACACTAGACGACGATAAATCATTCGACAGAATATATAGGGAGGGCCTTGAGTAAATATGGTAATGAGTAAAGGTGCAGAGAAGGTTAGAGGTAAAGGAGATAGAGAGGATGAGAAAAATAAATTAATTTTTTCAAATACTAATACTATTTTACTAGATATTATAGTAAGATACTCATTATTAGCAGCTGCTCTACTCACGACTCTTGCAATAATAATAATAGCATACTCCCTTATATCAGAGTCATGGAGCTTCTTCCTTCATATACCTATGGATAAGTTCCTCTTTGGCGATAGATGGGCAGCATTCTTTGATGATAAGTCATTTGGTGTCCTTCCATTACTTGCAGGTACTGTACTCACAACAGCAGTAGCACTCTCGCTTGCAATACCTATTGGTATAGGTTCAGCTATATTCCTGAGCGAGTACGCATCATCGCTTAGGCGTATAGTTAAGCCAATACTAGAGATACTTGCAGGAATACCAACTGTTGTCTACGGCTACTTTGCACTATACTTCATCACACCAAACCTACAATCATTCATACCAGATCTCGCCACATATAATGCATTGGCAGCAGGTCTGGCGATGGGTGTAATGATAATACCAACCATAGCATCCCTAAGCGAGGATGCATTCTATGCAGTACCCCAGAGTCTCAAAGCAGCAAGTTATGCCTTAGGTGCAAGAAAGAGCACTGTAGTGATGAGGATAATTATACCATATACGCTCTCAGCAATAGTTGCTATAGTAATACTTGGTATAGGCAGGGCCGTTGGAGAGACGATGATAGTTACAATAGCAGCAGGACTGAAACCAACCCTAACACTTAATCCTTTCGAGAGTGTCATGACCATGACATCTGCAATAGCACAGGCAGCAACAGGGGATGCCCCTAGAGGCACTATAGAGTATACATCGCTATTTGCTGTAGCATTGTACCTCTTTGTAATAGTTGCAATACTGAACCTGCTTTCAAGTTACCTAAAGAGGAGGTGGGAGATAAAGGTATGAGTATAAGTAAGGGGGAGGTAATAGGTGTTGGGAAGTCCAAGATAAAAGGAAAGGGTGTAGCCATCTCAGAGTATGGTCTACAGTTCTATGTACTTATATCCATATGTATAGGTGTTATGGTTCTTACAGTTCTACTAGTTAACATAACACTCCAGGGTATAGATAGATTGAATGCCAACCTGTTCTTCAACTATGCATCCAGTAATGTTAACGAGGCAGGTATGAGGGCAGCAATACTAGGCTCGCTTTATACTGTAGTATTTGCCATTGCTGTAGCGTTACCATTGGGTATAGCTACTGGACTGTATCTAAATGAGTATGGTGGTAACAACATCGTGACTAGAGTAATATACTCGACGTTAACTAACCTTGCAGGCATACCATCTGTTATATTTGGGCTAGTTGCGCTAAGTTTCCTCTCCTACAGTCTAGGTTTAGGTAGATCCATAATAGTTGGTTCTATAGCATTAGCATTCCTTGTGCTACCTCTTATAACAGTAACCACCATAGAGAGTGCTAGAATGGTTCCAGCAACACATAGGTTTGCTGCTTATGCTCTAGGCGCAAGGAAGTACCAAGTTGTATTCAAGGTTGTTCTACCCCAGATAATCCCTACAGCACTAACAAGTTCTATATTGGCATTATCTAGGGCAATGGGAGAGGCTGCCCCTATACTGGTTATAAGTGGACTGATCTTTGTACGTAGGGACCCATTATCGCTCTTTGATGAGTTCACCGTTATGCCGCTCCAGATATACAACTGGGTGAGCAGACCACAGCAAGCATTCATAGAATTGTCTGCTAGTGGCATAATCGTACTACTGATAATACTCTTAACACTAAACGTTATAGCAATATACTTGAGGAATAGACTCCAGAGGAGAGTTGTAGAGTAGAAGTACTTGTTGAATGAATAATCGTTATCCCTTAATGTTTGCTATGAGTATTGGAGAATGGTAGGTCTATATACTACAATAACATATTGCATATGCTATGGGATAATCTGCTTATATTGTAGAAGATATCACCACGCTCATTAAGAAACGACTACATAAATATATATTAAATCGTGCAACAAAGCAGCAGATATACAAGAAGAAAAAAGTTGCTCTGGGTAGTCTATAATGGAATAAGCTAGGAGTAAATACGATTCTAAACCAAAAATCTCAAATAATTGGATAGGACTTACTTGCCTAGACTTACCTAAATATCGCTCTAGAGGGTAATGTTATAAATATCCCTTCTTCTTAGAAGCAAGAATCTTAGGTGAAAAGGAGATACGCCTCTCCTCTATATTCATTACTCATCTATCATTATGTTGCTCTCTTTTTATTGCTATACTACTATAATATAGATCGGTAACAAGCATATGCTTCTTCACTAATAACTAATAGAATAGTTTAATCTGCTACACAGTATATCTTCATTATTATTTGCCTGGATAAATACTGGGACGTTCTTCTGTTTGGTGGCTTTGTATGATACAAACAACCATTGTCCTGTCTCAAGCTCTGTGGTCCTCTCCAATATGTTGTAGCTTAATGAGAAGGCATCAGCAATAACCATTCTATCGTAGAATCTGGGCAGTACACTTATAAAGTAAGTATGAAGTTGCTGTAGTGCATTAACGTTAAGATGAGCAACCCTTTGCGTACTCAACCAGCAGTGTAACCTGTACTTCCTTCCCTGTCTCAGTAGGGCCTCTACTGCCCTATTTGAGCTCGACGAACCGTCTTCTTCCTTTACACGATCTGGGATGAATTCTTGAGCTTCATCAAGAACTATAAGGACCTTCTTCTTTGAACCATATACCTTCTTTAGGTAGAAGAGCCTACCTATGAACGTTGATACAATATTTCTAGCATGATCTGGTTTCGGTATGTAGACTATGCTAAGCCTTGGTGTATCATGAAGTATACATGATGCCAATTCCTCTGCATCTATAGGTGTTACCTCACCCTTTATACCATTCTGTAACACCTTGCCATCTGTAACATTGTTCTCTTCTATTTTGTTTATATACTCCACAAGTGCTTGAAGATCTTGCTTCAATGCAGTTTTATCATTTGGATTACCGAGGTACTCTCTTATTATATCTACCAGATATCTTCTATCTTCACTTTTTATATCTGCTATATTTGTATTAGTATTGATATTATGTCTATTTATGTAATCATTGATCCTCTGTAGCATTATTCCGGCCCGTAATGCTCCTCCTCTACTTGACTGAGCCGCATCATTAAGCATTGATATGATATATCCTAGAGAGAGTATTGACATGCTGTTTGTATGAACGGATATCCTCCTTACCCTATTCTGGTTCAAGATATTCTCAGCATACCTTAACAGGGTCGATTCACTGATCCTCTCCTCTAATGTCTCAGGGATAACCTGGGAGGCAATGAACCTTGCTGGATCATTATTGAACTCTTCTGTTGTATATATTAGTCCATCATTGCTTATAAGATCGAGTAGGTGTATAGAGTACTCCCCACCAATATCGAAGATAACTACAGCTAGATCGCTTATACTTCTTAGAGCCTCTCTTACCAGATATGAGGTTAGATTTGACTTGCCTGATCCTGTGAACCCAAATATACCAGTATGGTATCTTATCATGTTATCGATGCTCACTGTAAGGGGCATATCGAAGCCTATCATGGTGCCTAACGATACTCCTCCTTCGATACAGAGGAACTTGCTTACTGTATAGTTGGAAAGGAGATACGCCCTAGAACCAATCAACGGTACAAGTCTAGATCTATTGAAGATCGGTTCTATCCCACCTACTTTATCAGTGACAATCCTCATCATGTAGTTGGTAGGTACGGCAACAACATCTATCCATGTATCATCGCTCTTGCCCCAGCTACTCTCTATGATCTCAAGATACTCCTTCCTTATCACTGTAGGCATAGTAACATTCATCCCAAGCATCTGGAAGTGGATAGGGTTTGGTGTAACTATCTCATATATCAGGTATATCTTCTCGCTTGTATCATCAGTCGTCAGACGCCTCTCTATACCTACAAACGATGGTTCATACAATCTATTGAGGACGTCAAAATCAAACCTTACATCTAGGATGGCTATAGGATTGGTTAGAGTAACATCGCCCTCACGCATCTTTGTGGTCGTTGTTGTTATCTTATTCTCTCTAAGCCTAGCCTCAAATCTACCTCCTATATCATTGAATATCTTATAGTTGATATTGGATACCATAATTAATCATCAACGAGGTTTATGATAATCTTTACTCTCACGCCTCTTTTCACTCTCTTTCCTAATATCCCTGAATCGTCTTGATGCTGAGAAGATCCTCTCCCTTCTAGCCAGTGTATCCAGCTCTATATCCATTACTCCTCTTAAGGCACCCCTCATAGATGTTATCTCAGCCTTGACGGCCTTATCAGCAAGGTAGAGGAGTTGATTGTGCCCTAAGGCCTCTAGAACCTCTGGGTTATCTGATTTAGAGAGGATGTGTAGGATGAGGTTATCTAATAGATTGGTATTAGTACCCTCAAAGTAAGGTTCTATCGACACGTTTCCTCTATGCTCCAATACACTCAACGACTCATATTGATTATCGACTTTAGGGTTAAAGAAACGGTCATAGACGAATACAGGAGAGCGCACTGTATTATCTGTAACAAATCTTCGTAATTGGAAGTAAGATTTTATGAATAGACGCTCTCTAAAGATATGCTTCCTAGCTGCTCTGAATAATACATGTTGGTCCTGTGATGCAGTTGGTGATATATTAGAGGATGATCCTTGCACCAAATTGCTTCTCGTATCGCTGATCATAGTTGTGAAACAGATATCATAGCTTATGGTTCGCCATGGGGTCTCAATGTTGTTATCCATTGCTGCCATCATAGTTAGGAGCAGTTTATCGTTCTTTACACTGTTATAGTGTTGAACAGATCCTCTTAGCACGCCCTTATAAGTTGCAAACGGTATAACGCTCCTAATGAGGTCAGTTGCACTGGTATCCTTGGCAATTCCCACTACCATGATGTTCCTTTCAAGTGACTTATCGAGTAGTTCATATATAAGGAATGTGTTGATAGCGTTAAGATCAAGTAAGGTGAGCCAACGGTCATCATGAAGATACAGTGGATGTTGATCCGTTGACTCAAAGATTCTTCTCCTGATGGCTACTACTGTTTCCATTACTCTCTCCCAGTAATGTCTCACATCATCCTTCAATCTGATAGATGTATTCCCATAATTGCCATATCCATCAGCGCACTTCTCTAACAACTGCCCATCGTACCTCTTATCAAGATAATTCAGCCCCTTCACAACCTTCTCTACACTTTTATCATCAAGTCTTAGCTCCTTTGCTAGAGTCTCTATCTTAATCCCCTCATCTGCACCACTATTGCTATTACTACGCTTACTAGCGTTAATCAGAACCTGTATAGCTGCATATACGAGATATGGCTCTCTTCTAGGAATGTAAAGGTTACCAGCTCCAAGTATAGATGCTATTCTTATATCTAGCATAGATAACCTGCCATGACTAGTGGGAAAACCAACGAGCGCTGACTCTTTCTTTAGCAATAGCCTGAGATCCCTCGATGATGTGTTGAACGTTGTAAAGAGAGGACGATCAAGGAATATAGCAAGAACATCTTTGTACTCTAGCGCATCTAATGCTATTGATAGTTCTCCTAGAGTCATTAGAGTGAAGGGAATGCTCCTTAACCTCTGCTCGAATTCAAAGTCGCTCTCTGCAGGAAGTGCCTCAAGCACATTAGATACATCCTCAAGCCATAGTGGGATTCCTGTTGATAACGCTATCCTAGAGTCACGTTCAGTCTTACTTATGTTAACATGTATCCCGTTATCATCAATAGTTATAGGGCATCTGTAGGCTGAGGCACATATGTAGAAGAGGAGTATCTCAAGCCTTTCATCATAGTCCATTGAACCATCTATACCAATCATGATATATTCGCCCTTGGGCAATAATATACCTCTAGTTACATCGACCGTCTTTATAATTGATCTCAGCTCTGTCTGCTCTTTGAATCTTGAGACAACATCTATAAACCTCCTACTCAGCCATGATGTATGTTGCCTTAACCTCTCAGTAATAGAACTTGATCTTGAGTTGGACATGGTTCATCCCTTATAGTAGATATGATTATGTCCATATACACTGGCTAATATACTGCCCAAGATATATAATATCCTTATAATCTTCGCTATAAGTCTTTTCCTATTAAAGATCTTATCTGCCTAAGGATAGGCATGCATCTATCTACTTTATCGAACTGAACATTCTTCACTAACCATAATTCTAAATGCTTATTTTTATGCTGTTGATAGTCATTCTTGCTATTTTAGACTTCAATCCATATATAGGGTATCTCAAGAGATATCCCAAGATCCCTTGCCATCTAAACCATTCCCATAGAGATTTAGATTCTCATATACATACATAACATGATGTTAATGCGTACCATAGTAATCTAATATATGCTAATAACGGTTTCAAAGCCAAGCTAACCTTATCATTATCATCTGATGGTGACATGTATCCTCTTTATTGCACTATTCTTATCATCCTCTCTTGTTTGAAACACCCTCCAATATCTAATTATATTATATGTGTAGATAATCTGAACAGATGTGCTTTGCTGTATAGGACTACTATCTTACATATATACAATAATATGATTATATATTATAAATCTTCTACTTATTTTTGTAAGAAATTTAAGAAATATAAGAAATAATAACCAGCTATGAACAAAGACATGCGATAAAACCATGATAAAAACGTAAATACTCTTTGAGTATATAATATAATGGTAGTAGGGAGGGTCGGGGTGCTAGCCGTGCCCCATACCCGAAACCGGCTATATGCGGGGACCAGTAACCGTTGGGTAAATCCATAGAGTATGGATACCCGCTTACCCTGCTGGTATGAACCCACGCCACGATGGGTGGTCATAGATGGGCTCCCTGTCTGAAGGGATAGGGGCACCATCCGATCACCGAACCGGGTGAGGTCCGGGAGGGAGCAACCCTAAGGTGAGATGGCCACGCTGTCGTGTCTACGTGAGGGATCTGGCTGGGTCTGAGATGGGGTCTATGCTCTATGGTGGAACCAATGGGGCTACTACCATCCTCATTGCTATATGCTGTTGTACACTATAGATATTTATTATTAGCCTCTATAATACACAGTACATTTTTATACTTTAGATATGTAATAATACTATGAGTACGGATGAGAAGAGTGAGAAATTGAGTCTAAGTGACCATCTAGCAAGGTTATCTGAGCCAGCAAGGAATATGCTCATGGATCTAAGGGATTATGTACTCTCTCTACCAAGTGTTATAGAGGATATAAGACCTCACAGGATAGTCTACTCCAAGGGGTTCAACATGAGGATATTCATGGATATAGAGCCTGCTATGAATATATTAGCGGTGAATATAAAGACAGAGTCGAGGGCACCGCCATCAAGGATACTCATACGCTCGATAAACCAACTACAGGATCTGTATGGTATGATAAGGAAGGCTTATGAGCATGCATAATAACTGCTATTTAATTTTTATTGTGAACATCTCCATTCAATCATGTATAGTCTGTATTTAACCTTACCTACTTATGCATGCATGTATGTATATATGTATGTAGCATATCCCATCAGTATAGAATATCAAATGAGTTGAACTCGCCCTTGTACTCCTCATATACTACATCCACGTCATCCACTCTTGCACCACTAGGTCCTATATGGCACCACTCTATAACTTGATGTACAGCATCCTCATCCCCCTCTAGCACAGCCTCAACCCTACCATCCTTCAAGTTCCTCACCCAACCATGTACATTATACTTTCTAGCAATGTTACGCATATTCTGCCTAAAGTATACTCCTTGCACCTTCCCCTTCACATATACGTGCACCCTAGTCTTCTTCAGATTCAAACCGTTTTATAGTAACAGTAAAATTATATATAAATTGCTGAGTATCTCTCATGAGATACCCACCTACGAGTATTAAAATAAAAATAATGAACTGATCTATTATAGCAGATCGCCGCCCTCTTCTAGGAAGAGATGCTCTATCGTTGTGGGCTTCCTTATAACCACTAACCTCCCATCGCTTCTCTTCATCAGTATAGGCGGTTTGGTCTGGCAGTGGAAGGGCATGTTGAAGACTATGGAGTATGCACCAACGTTGTAGAATATGATGTATCTGTTCTCCCTTGCATTGTTAAGCTTTGATGCCTTCGATATTGGGAAGATATCGTATGTATCGCATAACCTGCCTACTAGATGTGTCCTTGTGGCTGTGTAACTACCATTACCATTGGTATTGTGATTATTGTTACCATTCCTTGTACCATACCTGTTGTTATCATTACCATTGCTATCATTGCTATAACCATTACTATCATCTTTCTCTGGGAAGACTTCTTGTGGGTACTCCTGCTTGAGTAGTGCAGCATCAAGCAGTATATGGTAGCCAGAGTCAACTATCAGGAACCTATCGTTGGTATACTCCTTTGTATTCACTATCTTAGATACAAGTATGGTTGACTCTGCAGTCAAGTACCTCCCGCTCTCTATAACTAGGGTGAAGTTGTTGTTATGGTTATCAGCGATCCTATTCAACCTCTCAACTATCTTGGATGCCATCTCTGCTGGCGTTGGAACATAATCTCCATAACTCACCGGTGTGCCTCCACCTATATCTATAGTGTTGAATGTGAATCTGGGATAAATCTTCCTCAAATTTGCTATGAATGCGTCTAGCCTATCCAATGCGTGTGTGAAGCATGTGTAATCAGTTATCTGTGAGCCTAGGTGGAAGTGGAAGCCCTCGAACTCAAGAGTGTTATCCTGCATCATCTTCTTTATCATGTTGGTTGCACTATCCCTAGCATTAGTATTGAATGGTACACCGAACTTACCATGCCTGTACGATGCCTTAACCTCAGCCTTCACTGCTATCTCTGGGTTTATCCTTATCATCGTCTTTGGCCTAACACCAAGCCTACTGGCAGCGCTCATCAGGTTAAGTAAACCATTATACGAACTTACAACTACTCTACCTACACCAGCCTTCAATACCTGAGTATACTCATCCTCCTCCTCCGCAACACTTGTGTATATTACAGCGCTTGGATCACCATTGCATCTTGTATAGAAGTAGAGTTCTCCTAGCGAGGTTAGATCGAACATTATAGCATCCTTCATGAATGCTCTGATCACGGATGGGTTGAAGTTGGCCTTAACTGAATAGGCTATCTGCCTCTTGCCCTTGAAGCCCTTGTATGCATCTAGGAGTTCTCTAACCTTCCTGTGCAGTGTCTCTTCATCTATTATGTAAAGAGGGGTACCGAACTTCTCTATTGCCTCACACAACTCATCATCGCTCATGAACCTGTTTAGGTTCAGGTTTATCTCCTGCACCAATTGCAACTTGCTCTTATGTTCCCCCAACTCTTTGTTAGTATACTCCAACTCTATTTATTTAAAAACATTTCTTTAATCTTCATCTCATCGCTAATATTTTTAATACAGATCATGTACGCTTCACCCTCCCTCTCCCAGTCTTCCTAGGTGCTATATGCCCAACCTTCCTACCAGGGGGTGCGTTCCTTGCTACTGAGGTCTGCTTACCAGGGTGCTGATGCCTCCCTCCTCCGTGTGGATGGAATGGTGTTGCCATAGCTACACCTCTAACTATTGGCCACTTCTTGCTCCTTGCCCTCATTGCATGCCACTTTGCTCCAGCCTTCAGGAATGGCTTCTCCAACCTCCCTCCTCCTGCTATACTCCCTATCATGCCTCTACACTTTGCATCAAGGGTTATGAACCTACCAGATGGCATCCTTAGAGTTACAGTACTGCCAGAGTGTGAGAATACTATTGCTGAAGAGCCAGCACTCCTTACAAGTTTACCGCCATCACCAAGGTTCCTCTCCACAAGGCATACGGTTGTACCGTCTGGTATCTCACCAAGACTCTTGATAGTAAGGGGTTGAGTCCTTGAGTTGAAGTGTACCTGTGCACCAACATGCATGCCTTGTAGAGCAGGGATGTAGCAGTACCTCCCATCATCCAGCCTTATCCTTGCCAATGGTGCTGGTCTACCAGTCTCATGTACTATATCAACAACTTCACCAACGTGCTCTTCACCCTCTGGATAGAACGGGTAACCAACTGGGGCTATCTTGCCTACGCTATTTGCTTGGAACTGCTTCCCTCCCTTACCCCTTCTCTGCACGAGTATCCTCTTACCCATCCTCTCCTCTACTCTCCTCTCTTTCCTTACATCATCTTCATGCTATATGTATGTTTTCATAATGCCATCATAAAGTATAAAGATATAAGGAGAGGAGTAGATAAGTAATAGCATGAGTCAGAAGGTATTCACTCTAAAGGTGCTGGAGGCTTACACTAGGGATGTAGGGAGAGGTGTTGCAAGAATAGATTATGAATCTATGGACTCTCTTGGTGCATCAACTGGAGATATAGTTGAGATAAAGGGGAAGAGGAGAACAGTTGCAAAATGCCTTCCACTCTATCCTTCAGATGAGGGTAAGGGTATAATAAGGATAGATGGGCTTGTAAGGAACAACGCTGGTGTTGCAATAGGTGATACTGTAATTGTTAGGAAGATAAAGGCCTCTCCTGCAGAGAAGGTCATAGTAGCGCCATTGGAGGCTATACCACCTATAGATGAGCGTTACCTTGCGGATGCTCTAGAGAGCATGCCATTAGTCAAGGGAGATAATGTTATGGTGCCATACTTTGGTGGAAGGTTAACCTTCCAGGTAGTTGCGGTGAACCCTGCTAATGCAGAGGCAGTTATAGTAACACAGAAGACTGTATTCCACCTAGCAGAGAAGGGAGAGACGATAAGAGGGGTTCCAAAGGTGACCTATGAGGATATCGGAGGGCTCAAGGAGGAGATACAGAAGGTTAGGGAGATGATAGAACTGCCTTTGAGACACCCAGAGATATTCGAGAAGTTAGGTATAGAGGCACCAAAGGGCATACTGCTCTATGGTCCCCCAGGAACTGGTAAGACTCTGCTTGCAAAGGCAGTAGCAAATGAGAGCAATGCACACTTTATAAGCATCTCAGGCCCTGAGATAATGAGCAAGTTCTATGGTGAGTCTGAGGCAAGGCTTAGGGAGATATTCAAGGAAGCAAGGGAGAAGGCTCCCAGCA
This sequence comes from Candidatus Nitrosocaldus sp., assembly GCA_046299465.1. GTDB lineage: Archaea > Thermoproteota > Nitrososphaeria > Nitrososphaerales > Nitrosocaldaceae > Nitrosocaldus. The sequence continues at coordinate 17,186 of JBKBIE010000010.1, read as the reverse complement.
TAATCTTCATAGATGAGATAGACTCTATTGCTCCAAAGAGAGAAGAGGTTACAGGAGAGGTTGAGAGAAGGGTAGTTAGTCAGTTGCTCTCACTCATGGATGGGTTAGAGTCTAGAGGCAAGGTTATAGTCATAGCAGCAACCAATAGGCCCAATGCAATAGATCCAGCGCTTAGAAGGCCAGGGAGGTTCGATAGGGAGATAGAGATAAGGGTTCCAGATAAGAGGGCAAGACTTGAGATACTCCAGATACACACAAGGAATATGCCACTTGCTCCAGATGTTAATCTCGATAAGATATCAAACATGACACATGGCTTTGTAGGAGCAGATCTAGAGTATCTATGCAAGGAAGCAGCAATGAAGTGCCTTAGGAGGGTGCTCCCAGAACTGAACCTTGAGGAGGAGAAGATACCTCCAGAGGTACTCAACAAGTTGATAGTTACTATGGATGACTTCATGGAAGCATTGAAGGAGGTAACACCATCAGCCATGAGAGAAGTTTACATAGAGACTCCAGATGTGAAGTGGAGTGATATTGGAGGTTTAGAGGATGTGAAGAGGCAACTGCAGGAGGCTGTCGAATGGCCACTCAAGTACCCAGACCTATACAAGAAGTTAGGCCATAACATGCCCAAGGGCATACTACTCCATGGTCCATCTGGAACTGGCAAGACTATGCTTGCAAAGGCAGTAGCAACTGAGAGCGAGGCCAACTTTATAAGCGTTAGAGGCCCAGAACTGCTCAGCAAGTGGGTTGGTGAGAGCGAGAGAGGTGTTAGAGAAGTCTTCAGAAGGGCAAGGCAAGCGGCTCCATGTGTGATCTTCTTCGATGAGATAGACTCACTCGCTCCAATAAGAGGTATGGGAGGAGATAGCATGGTTACAGAGAGGGTTGTGAGCCAGTTACTGACTGAGATGGATGGTATACAATCACTACAAGGTGTGGTTGTGTTGGCAGCAACCAACAGGATAGATATGATGGACCCAGCTCTCTTGAGGCCAGGTAGATTCGATAAACTGATATACGTGCCTATGCCAGACAAGTATGCAAGGCTCAAGATACTCGAGATACATAGCAAGAATAAGCCACTTGCTCCAGATGTTAATCTGGAGAAGATAGCAGAGATGACTGAGGACTTTAGTGGTGCAGATGTTGCAGCAGTAGCCAATACAGCGGTATCATTGGTTCTACATGAGTACCTTGCCAAGTATCCAAATCCAGAGGAGGCAGCAAAGCATGTTGAGGAAGCTTATATACACCAGAGGCACTTTGAGGAGGCTGTTAAGAAGGTCAGGCAGCAGAAGGAGGGCAAGCCAGGAGAGAAGGTTACAGTTCCATATTATAGATGATATAATTCACCATACACTATTTTATGATATATCGGTACCTGTTGGTCTATACAATGATGAGAGTATGAATGATGGTATAGATAGTGATGCTATAGCCAATAAATAAATGAATAAATGAATGATTTAATACCCCTATCATGAGCTGGGATCATGGAGTATAGAGGTAAGGCACACAGACTGCTAGATTCTTGCAATGTGAAGGTAGGGGATAGGATAGTAGTCAAGACTAGAGATAGCGAGTATAGAGGTATACTCATGCCCAGGTACGAGCTTGCAGATGATAGGCATCTTATCATAAAGTTGAGTAATGGTTACAATATAGGGGTAAGCATAGATGGGATAGTTAACATAACGTTGGATGAGAGAAGAGAGGATAAGGAGGGAGTGTCGATAGAAGGAAGAGGGGAAGAGAAGAGTAAGAGGGGTGATAAGAGGGATGGTTCGGTATCTTTAGAGCATAACGCTACAAGGGCAAAGTTGGCGTTGGTAAGCACTGGAGGCACTATAGCAAGCAGGATAGACTATAGGACTGGAGGGGTTAGAGCAGCACTCACAGCAGAGGAACTCTACAGTATAGTTCCAGAACTATCCAGCATAGCAGCAATAGACACAGAGGTACTCATGCAGGAGTATAGCGAGAATCTTACACCAATGCATTGGAGCATAATTGCAGAGAGGGTTGGGGAGAAGATATCCGAAGGGTATGATGGAATCGTGATAGCACATGGTACAGATACGATGCACTACACATCATCAGCATTAAGTTTTGCACTCCAAAATCTACCAGTGCCAGTTGTTCTTGTAGGAGCGCAGAGATCATCGGATAGACCATCATCGGATGCTGCAACAAACCTCATAGGGGCTTCACTCTTTGCTACTATTGCGGATGCATCTGGCGTATTCATTGCTATGCATGAAGGTAAGAGCGATGATAGGATAGCTGTGCATATAGGTACTAGGGTTAGGAAGAACCATACCAGTAGTAGGGATGCATTTGAGTCTATAGATACTGAGCCTATAGCATTGGTTTATGTTGATAGTAAGAGGATAGATATGCTTGGATCGAATTCGAATGTTAGAAGAAGGGATAAGTCTAGGAGACCAATGGTTAGATCAAGGTTCGATGAGCATGTAGCACTGATCAAGTTTTATCCTGGATTGGATCCAAGCATAATAGAGCATCTGATCAGCAAGGGTTACAGGGGCTTAGTATTGGAGGGGACAGGGTTAGGGCATGTAAGTAAGAGATGCTTCAATGCTATAAAGGATGCTATAGACTCCAAGATGCTTGTATGTATGACATCACAGTGTATATGGGGTAGGCTTAGGATGACAGTATATGAGACCGGTAGGGATCTATTGAGTATGGGGGTGATCCCATTGGATATGCTCCCTGAGACAGCACTTGTAAAGGTTATGTGGGTACTGGCAAACTCTAGCAGTATGGATGAGGCAAGATCGATGCTATTGAGTGATATTGCTATGGAGTTCAAGTAAAGTAAGTAAAGGTTAAATTAATAGAGAGAGGAGAGAATCGCACTGTGAGCAACTCATCCCCATCCCCATCCCCATTACCATCACGATCAGGTTCAACGCTAGATCCATATGCCATAGGCCTCAAGGTTGGGTTTGAGATACACCAGCAGTTGGCAACCAAGAGCAAGCTCTTCTGCTCATGCAGATGCAGTTCAAATGAAGGCAGTGATGATGGGGTTGGCGATAACAATGATAGTAATAGTTACGCTCTAGAGTTCTTTAGAAGGTTGAGGCCTACTCATAGCGAGCTTGGTGAGTACGATCCAGCAGCGCTCTTTGAGTTCAGGAAGGGCAAGGTGATGAGGTATCTAGCAAAGAGAGGCACATCCTGCCTTGTTGAGATGGATGAAGAGCCCCCACACGATCTCAACAGGGAAGCGTTGGAGACTGCTGTGATAATAGCACTTGCACTCAATGCAGATGTTGTTGATGAGGTTCATGTGATGCGTAAGATAGTCATAGATGGTTCAAATACAACAGGATTCCAGAGAACTATGCTTATTGCAACTGGAGGCTCCTTGTATGTTAAGTTTAGGGGGAGCGAGAGGGTGGTTAAGGTACAGAGTATATGCTTAGAGGAGGATGCTGCTAGGCTTGTGGGTGATGATGCATATGTAAGGACATACGATCTAGACAGGCTTGGAATACCACTTGTAGAGATAGCATTAGAGCCAGTAACTGGTACATCAGAGGAGATAACCAACGTTGCACTCACCCTTGGTAGGCTACTTAGAGCAACGAGGAGGGTTGCTAGAGGGTTAGGTAGCATTAGGCAGGATGTTAACGTATCTATAGAGGGCGGGGGTGTGGTAGAGGTCAAGGGTGTACAGAAGTTAGATCAGCTGAAGAAGGTTATAGAGTATGAGATGAAGAGGCAGCATGGATTGAAGATCATAGCAGAGAGGCTTAGAGGTATGAACCTTACCGTAGATGAGCCTAGGATAGTGGATGTGAGCAGGTTATTCAGCAATACAACATCCAAGGTTATAAGGAGTATCCTTGATGATAAGCATCCTGGTGTGGTGAAGGCATTGGTACTCAAGGGTTTTGCAGGTATGCTTGGTTATGAGCCGTATGAGGGTATAAGGCTTGGTAGAGAGCTCGGTGAACTCGTCAGGTTCTATGGACTTGGGGGTATATTTCATTCAGATGAGTTACCAGCGTATGGAATAAGCAGGGATGAGGTAGATTCTGTAAGGAAGGAACTCATGCTAGATAGTGGTGATGCTTTCATACTACTTGCTGGAAGGGAAGAGAGTGTTGATAGCGCAATGTATGCAATAATTGAACGGTTGAGACAGGCAGTATCTGTAGGTGTACCATCAGAGACTAGGGCAGCAACGCAGGATGGTAGAACAGTGTACAGTAGACCTAGACCTGGAGCAGCAAGGATGTACCCTGAAACTGATATACCGCCAATAGTTATAGGGGAGGAGATGCTATCCCAATTAAAGGATAAGATACCAAAGCCATGGGATGAGTATGTTGATGAGTTGAGCAGTAGGTATGGTATAAACAGGGTCCTTGCAGAGAAGTTATTAGACTCTGAGTATCTAGATCTCTTTGAGCATATCGCACGATCAACAAGCATACAGAGTAGCTTCATAGCATCAACACTTACAGAGACTATAGTCAGTCTCGAGAGGCAAGGCTTGGACTCATCTAGGCTAAGTGATGAGCATATCGAGGATGCGTTTGTAAGGGTAGCAAGGGGAGAGATTGCAAAGGAGTCAGTAGCAAGTATATTCGAGGTTATAATGCAGGGCAAAGCAGATAGCGTAGAGAAGGCCATAGGTATACTGGGACTTGAGGCTATAGGGGAGGAGGAGCTCTCAAGTACACTGGATGGGATAATAGGTGAGAATTACAGTATGGTAAAGGAGAAGGGCGAGAAGGCCCTAGGTATACTCATGGGCATAGCAATGAAGAGATTGAGAGGGAGGGTAGACGGTAGCAAGGTTAATGCAATGCTCAAGAAGAAGATAGAGGAGATAATAGGAAAGAAGTAACCCTTACAGGCGATGTAGGGTCATTTTTAACAGTATATATAAATGTTGTGTGTATCTACCACATACTTACTAATCCTTTTTACATCATATGTGCAATAACCACGTATGATAAAGGGGAGTGAAGCAAGACAGGCTGATGGTAATAAGATGTATGGTGATATAGAGGCTCTAAAGCGTAGTATGCTATGGAGTGCATTGCAGGGAGCATTATCGATCCTTGGAGAGAGTTCAATGAAGGCAGTTATGCACCATCTCAGCAAGAGAGGAGTTGATATAAATAACATAAATATCAAGGATTTAGAGCATCTACTACACTCACTGCTTGGCGATGGCGCAAGTGTTATAATCAATGAGATGTATAAGAGGTTAGAGAAGGAGTACCTCAGACATGGTCTGGATATAGATAATGATATGAATGCAACTATGAAAGAGAGGATGATGAGGCTAATGCAGTAAAGCAGGAATATGATTAGGCGATAGACCGTATTAGAAGGCTAAGCATCTAATCTAGAGCAATAAAAAAAGGTTTTATATAGCTTTAGAGTGTTTGATATGTGTCCTTAGTCAAGATTAGGGTAAAAGCAGGAATAAATGAGGTGGAGATAGAATCATCCATAGACTCATTACCACAAGTTATAGATGCTATACCATCGATACTCAGCAAGATTAACAGCCAAGAGTGTTATAGCATGCAAGGCAATCAAGATCATGGCAATGTCTATCCTATTAATCATCCAGATACAATGCGTTCAGTACCTATGCAGAGTACACAAATGCCAGAGATAAGGATAGAGAAGGATGACTCTCTAAGCGATATAATAGTGAAGATATTCAAGACCGAGTGGGGAAGACAGACTAGGAGGCTTGCAGATGTTAAGAATGTACTGGAGCATTATGGTCTATCCTATCCAAAGCAGTCAGTAGCAGTTACTCTCCTTAGGTTAGCACAGAATGGAAGGCTCAGGAGGTTCAAGGGCTCAGATAACGAGTTCGTTTATACAGCATCTACTGAATTACTTGTTGGTGTTGATGGGAATGCTGATACGAGCAGTTAGGTTATTTATGGGAGAGGGTGAGAATGGAGGGGCGATTCATTATATGTATATGTGCATGCATATGTGCATGTAAGGGTGATCTGGATGGAGAGTACTGAGGAGAGGGAGAGGTTGGAGGTTACAGTAGTAGTTACGATAAAGGATACAAGCGTTGAGTTCAGAGGTACTCCAGAGGCTGTACTCGATTCACTCCATAGGTTCCTTGAGAGAGAGATACCTAACCTAGATCTGGCAAGTAGGATCTCCCTGAACTACTCACTGCCCCAACTCATGGATATGTTTGCTCAATACATAAGGTTGACACCTGAAGGTCCTAGAGTTATAAACGATACTGGTAAGAGGTTGAGCGATAAGGAGGTTATAGCACTCCAACTAGTAGCATATAAGATGATGTTTGATCTGAAGAGGTTCACTACTCCAAGTATGACTCTGCAAGAGATACAGGCTGTAACAGGGCTCAAGCCCAAGTCAGTTAGCTCTAGGTTAAGTGAACTTGTTAAGGCTGGGTATGTTGAGAAGGAGGTAGGCGAACAAGGGACAAGGTATAGGGTAACAACTCAAGGGATACACTGGTTGAGCAATACGCTAGCAAGTAAGAGATGAGCACATGAAGACCGATTAACACAGCTAATTAATTCATATTACAATATAAAATGGCATATCATCATCGTTACCTTACATTACCTTACCTTACCTTACCTTACATTGATCAAGCATGAGGAGGTCTCTTCTGTACATATCTGTAGGTTCTAGCACTCCCAATCCTGCTCAGTACACCCTCCCTTACTAGATCTGTTAGAGCATGTGATACAGCTGTTCTATCATAATTGTATCCCAACCTTGCAAGTTCCTCATGCACCTCTCCAAGGTTACGTTCAACTGTAAACCAACCCTCTTGCCATAACTTCTCTATCAAACCTTTACATGTTAAACCCTTGCTAACCATGGTGGCCATCTTACTCTCCCTATCCATAGCAACCACTCTCTCATCTACCATCTTAGTTGTTCTCTCACCCATGCTTACATCTGCACCTGAACTCGATGCACCTAAACCATCTGGATTGATCCCAGTGGTACCCATTCCAGCAAGCACGCTCTCTACCACCTGTCTAACCCTGTCCTCCCTGCATGTTATCTCCACCTCCCATGTACCCCTCTTAAGCCTTACCTTGACTATGTTAGGTTCACTGGCACCCTCATATTGTTCATGTTGAACATCTTGCGCAACATTTATAGGCCCCATACCCTATATTGTTGAACAAGATGAAGACACAATTAAACCTTCCTGTCATATCCGATCTTGGAGGCGTGATAGATATGATAGGTAAGAGTCTTGAAGATCTCATACCATCTAGGCTGGATATGTTGAATGGCAAACAGGTTCTATTCACTAGCGATGGAGTGTTAAAGCCTATAGGAGGATGGGATGTAACCCTTGCTAGAGATATTCCAGTATATAGATTGGAATGTATAGATGCAACAGCATATGTAGTTGCAGTAGACTCTAGTTGTATACTAGTAGGAGAGACGATGGACGGCTCTATATACTCTGCAAAGTGTAGTATAGCATTATCATATGATGGTAGGCCTATAACACATGCCCTGATAGGACCCTTGCTATTCTACATTCATGATGGGAGTAGTAATGGGATTGCTGGTATAGATATTGATGGTATAAAGAGGATGATAAGGGTGAGGCTTGAACGTCTGATCCAATATGAACTAGCAGCCTCATTTAGAGGAATTATATTACTTGTAGATGGATCCTTAAGGCACTCTATGCATGAAAGTATCTACACTATCCATAAGATAGAGGAGGTATGTAGAGCTAACAACAACATACTCATAGGGTTGAGCAAGAGTACTAGACTCAGATACCTTGAGTGTATTGTACCACTCCTCAGTAGAGAAGGATACCCATGTTATACAGACGTTACAGCACTGATAGAGAAGATATATGATGGTAAGAAGAGAAGCAACAAGGGTCATGGCTTACGTGGTGATGGAGATGATGAGTATGGTACCGATGCTAGAATTGGCAGGGCAAGTTCACTCCTAGCAAAGCTCACACCCAATGGATTAGTGCTCAGAGCGGATGTGGCTGATGATCCACAAAGGTCTCTAGGCATATTGATGGCAAATGATGCGTTCCATAACGGTTACCCAGAGTCTCTGAGGATTGCACACCATACCTCTGTATTTACTCATACAGATACCCTCTGCATAAAGGGCTTCATGAAGAGCAGGCTAAATATAAAGGAGGTTGATGGTGACGATGTTAGAAGAGTGCTCTTGGGCAGGATATAGTTAGTAGATGATAATGTTATGGTGGTGCTGGATGAGGATAATAAGCAAAGAGCGTGATGAGATAATACTACTTGCATTACATAGTGAGGAGATAGGCAAGGGTGATTACCTCCTCATAGAGGATCTTGATGGCAAGAGAGGGTTACTAGTTCAAGTGTATGATGAGGAATATCATAATACACAGTCACTCCTTGAGGATATGATAAGGGATGAGGTAGTTAATGCAGCAAGCAGATGCAACCCATACGATCCGTTGGAGATAGGGGATATAGCAAAGATAGTAAGGGATGCTAGACTCTTAAGATGCAAGATAAGGGCAAGCGTAGAGGATGATAGATTAGGCTATACGGTATCGTGGCTACCATCTAGGGTTAGTTCAAGGATAAGGAGGATAGATATGCTTGAGTTGAACTCACTTATACAGAGAGGGGGAAGAGGAAGAGGAGGAGAAGGGCTCGTTACAATAGATAGCCCTAAGATGCATCCAATAAAGATAGGATACAGCAATGATGGTGAGGCTATAACCATATATGCTGAGGATCTGGATGGCAAGTTGAACCTTATAACTGGTAAGAAGGGTTCAGGCAAGTCCCATCTTGCTAAGAGCATAATCAAGAGCCTAGCAGAGTATGGTGCATACATATTCGTACTAGATCTTAACAATGAGTATCTAGGCTTGGCATGGAGGCATGATGGGGGTAAGAGCAGCATAGGAGATAAAGTGTTATTCCTTGAGCCTGGAAGGGGCCTGAGGTTCACACTAGACTACCTTGGCAAGGGTCCTATAGCCAGTATGCTCAAGTATGCTCTAGAGATACCAGCAGCATCGCTCAGGGAGTTCTTCAGGATCTGGGATGCTTTAGCATCAAGGAATAGGCTCAGTATATCAAACCTCATAGAGTCCGTAGCAGGCTGGAGAAGTAATGAACTTGTTAAGGATGCTCTAGCATCTAGACTACATACAATGCTTACATCGGGACTCTTTACAGATAGCGATGGTCTAAGGGTAGAGGATATCATAAGGGAGCGGTCCAATGGTGCTATAGTGATAATAGGCATGGGTAAAGCTACTCCAGTGGTTAGAAGGATGACTGTAGAACTTCTACTGAGCAAACTCGTTGAACTACTTGAGCAGGGCAAGATACCCCCAATATTCCTCTTTGCTGAGGAGGCGCATCTATACCTTAGAGATACCTACTGGGAGGATATAGTGACTAGGATGAGACACTTTGGAATATTCACAACATTCATAACCAACCAACCAGATGCCATAAGTGATAGTATATATAGGCAGTTGGATAACATCTTCCTCTTCAACTTCACCAACGAGAATGACTTGGAGAAGATAGCAAGAGCTTCGATGATAGATGTAGAGTCTGTAAAGTCAATAGTTAGAACTTTGCCAGTAAAGCACTGCATGGTTATAGGGAGTGTAGTTAATAACCTTCCCTTGGTGATAATGACTACACAGCCAGAGGTGCTCATGCTTGGAGAGACGAAGAGGTTCTTCAATAACAAGAGGATCAGTACACCATAGTTAATCTTATAGCATAATTACTCATAATAAATAATAGAAGGAGGAGGGATGGAGCCTCTTATAGAGCCCCTTGCCCTCTCTTCTTGCTTCCTATATCAACTACCTCTTCCACATTCGTTATGAATATCTTGCCATCTCCAGGGGAGCCTGTACTTGCAGCACCAAGTATAGCATTGATTACATCATCCACCCTAGAGTCATCAACGACCGTTATCAGTGTTGTCCTTGCATGGAACTCTGGTATGTAGTACATTGTTCCTCTAGCCCCTGCTATAGCCTCCCTCTTCCCTGCCCCTCTACCCTTGCTGTCTATAATTGTTACACCTCCAACTCCTACCTTCTTCAGTGCCTCATTGACTGCTGTAAGCCTCTCTGTTGGTATTACTGCTTCTATCCTCTTCATCCTCTAGTATATTAGGGATATAATGATATAAGATTTTCCAACCCATTCATATCGCAATCTTACTCTTTGATTATATCACCTAGTCTCTTTCAAAGCATTATGCTAGTGCAGTTCAGGAAGAAATCTTTTTAATCCACTTATTTGAAGTTAATGCATGTTCAGAAGGCTTAATGCTGTGATACTCTTCACCAGCGATATTAAGCGTGCACTGGAGTTCTACAGGGATGATCTTGGTCTGCCTCTACAGAATGCTACAAAGGACACTATAGAGTTCTTCTCCTCTGGCACAAAGATAGTCATCAAGGGCCATGGTAAGGCTGAGACTAAAGGCAAGGCTACTACCGCTACCACTAGACCCGGGATACTTATAGGCTTCACCATTCAAAATATAGATGAGTTATGTGAGTTGTTCAAGAAGAAGGGCGTGAGGTTCCTGAAGGAGCCACGGGATGAGGCATTTGGAAGGCATGCAATCATACTTGATCCAGATGATCATATGATATCTTTGGCACAGATAAAGGGTGCTGTTCAAGAGGAGTTCGACCTTCTAGGCGCTATAGGTACTGAGTAAGTGAGCAAGTAATGAATAGGCAGGTAATCACTATCTAGTTCACATCGTATTCCCTTATGAATATAAACAAACATACTCTGCCTGTACGTAATGAACATACCAACTATATTAGACAGATGAGCCAGATGCATCTATAATCATCTATTAAGTTGGTGTATAATGATTAATGATCATACCTTCTTAAGCAAGGAATAGGTTATAGCCACTACCAATAGTAATGGTGGTTATTAATCCTAGCAACATAATAATGATGGTATACCCACCCTGTGATAAGAGCAAGATGGGTGTAAAGTAAAGTAAAGTAAGGTAAAGTAAAGTAAGGTAAAGTAAAGTAAAGTAAGGTAAAGTAGATGGAGCTTGATGATGTAAGATCCAGCATTGATGACTGCATTGTGTAAGGTAAGGTAAGGTAAAGTAAGGTAAAGTAGATGGAGGTTTATCCAAATTGTAGAGTATGTTAGAGTATTGGCTTGTAGAAGATACTCATCTCTCAACTAGATGTCATCGTGGTTGTAAGGTAATGTCTGCTAATACTAATTAAAGTTCGTTAAGACTACCAACTCTAAGATTTTTATTTTAGAACATCTACCTAATATCTATGTCGTGTAAGCCAGTGATAGTAAGCATTGAAGTTACTGATGAACCTGATGGTATAGTTATAATAATACAGCCATCGAAGCGTGAGGCTGGAAAGATCTCTGTATGGCTAAAGGATTACAAGTACGGTGATCTCTCCATGGATGAGGTTACCAGATTCGTTGCTGAACAACTTGCTACTCTACTGAAGAGGGCCGGTTATGAAGAGAAGGTAGTCCCAAAGATTGGGGATACCGTTATCTTCAAGCATGATATGCCAGATGTGAGCGCTGGCTCCAAGGGAGTAATAGTTGATATAGAACAAGATAGACCTTATGCTTACCTTATAAGGGTTGGTGATGTTGAGGTATTTGCTAGACTAGAGGATTTTGAATTAGTAAAATGATGCTAGAGCATGCATTAATTACAATGTAATAGATGAGAAGAAGGGTAAGATAGTTAAATGGGATGATGCTATCATTGCTTGATATGCAAGAAGGTCTAGAGTTTGTAGTCAGATCAGTAACGGATAATGGTACTCTCCTAACACTCTTACTCCAGCAGGAGATAAGAACAGAGCCAGTAGATCAGGCTGAGATACTAAAGCAGAGGATAGACAGCATAAAGGAGTTGGATGATGATACTAAAGAGGTTATGAAGAAGATAATCCCTGCAATAATACCATTCCAGCAGGTTCAGCATGTGACATACTCTCCAATACAGATGAGCATAACAATAACTAGACATGTATATGAGAGGATAGGAAGTCCTAAGGTTGGTGACATCATCATAGTTACAATGCAGAAGGCATAATCATTATCCTTGCCATGATCATCCATGTAATAAAGTATGGTTGCGTAATACGTTATATGGATGAATCTAGCAGTGATTGTAATAATCAATAATCAATAATAATAATAATAGTAGTAGTAGTTGTTATATCTTAGCATAAGTATAGACAGGTATGCATAAGGATGAGCGTGAAGATGTACTCTCTTTACTCATCAAAGTATGTAGTAGATACGCTCCCAGTAGGATGCTCTCATTCAATATAGCACATATTATAATTGCATTACAGTTGATGGGTAGACTAGGGAGAGTCAGTAGGGCTCTCTTGATGAGAGAGCTCATGCTTGGTGAAGGATCTATTAAGACTCTGATAAAGCATATGAAGATGTATAGTCTGCTAGAGAGTAGCAGAAGGGGTACAGTGTTAAGTAAGAAGGGTAAGGAACTATACAATAGCATATCAAGAATTATAGTTGCAGAGACTAGAATACCAAAGTGCTCCATAGCGGTAGGGGAGTCAAACTACGCTGTGATGATCAGGGGTATAGCGGATGCGATAAGGTCTGGAGTAGAGCAGAGGGACGCTGCTATCAAGGTTGGTGCAGTTGGCGCCACAACCCTGGTATACAAGGACTCTAGGTTAATGATGCCTGGGAGTAGTAATAGCCTATATGTAAGAGAGCAAGGTGTGATGGATGCGCTTCAGAACCTCAAGCCGGAAGAAGGGGATGTTATAATAATAGGGAGCGCATCGAGTATGAATGTAGCAGAACTGGCAGCATACTTTGCTGCACTCACAACACTGCTTGAGATGCTACGTATTCATCATAATTATAACTATGGTGAAGATTATCGATCTATATGAGCATGAGTAAGGCAAGGATACTACTCTTCTTAGATCTAACATGGGGGCAGAGTTACATATACGGCAAGGCCATGCATAGGAACAAGGTTTACACTATAAATATACAGTATGGGAGGAAGGCACTGCTCCTCCCAGAAGAGCTACTCTACCCTGATTCTAGAGAGGTAGTGATACATCTTTACACAGACTCTGGTAGGAAGGTAACTGCAATGTATGATGTGCAGGTTAGTAGGAATGATATGATCGAGGTGTATGATGAGGACATAACAAATGCAATAGCAAAGGAGTTACCTGTTGAGATGCTCATAGAGTTCCTCTAGTTATGCACTTATGAGTCATGTATATGTTGGTATTACTTGCTTTATAAGCAATTGAATATCCTTGCTATTGACTGCTCGTATGGTGGTTCAAGCACACCATTCTCTGTTACTATTGCAGTTATGAGGGATGGAGGGGTAAGATCGAATGCTGGGTTGAATACCCTTATGCCCTTTGGTGCTACTCTCTTACCTGCTATCTTGACTACCTCATCATAGGTCCTCTCCTCTATCACAACATCCTCAACCCTGCTCTTCAGATCGAAACTAGAGAGGGGGGCAGCAACGTAGAATGGGATGCGATGCTCCTTGGCAAGGATAGCAACTTGATAGGTACCTATCTTGTTGAATACATGCCCATCCCTTAGTACTCTATCAGCCCCAACTATAACCTTGTCTATCATCCCTCTAGCCATAAGCAGTGCTATAGATGTGTCTGGTGCGATACTTACATCTATACCATCATGCTTAAGTTCAAATGTAGTAAGCCTCGCACCCTGCATAACTGGCCTTGTCTCTGTTGCTATAACGCTTATCCTCTTACCCTTCTCTCTGGCAGCCCTTATTACGCCTAGGGCTGTACCATAGCCTACTGTTGCAAGTGCACCAGCGTTGCAGTGTGTTAGCACTCTATCCCCATCGTTGAGTAGTAAGGAGCCATGCTCCCCAAGCCTTCTATTCACTTCGAGATCCTCCTTGAGCATTGCTATAGCCTCAGAGAGCATAGCCTCCCTAGCCTTATCGAGAGATTCTGCACTCCTACCCTTGCTCATGATCCTCTCCAATGCCCAGAATAGGTTTATCGCAGTAGGCCTTGTAGATCTAAGTAGTTTGAATGCAGTATCCATCTCATGCATGAATGAATCCTTATCCTCTGCCTTACTGTTAATTGCTGCTAGCGCTAAACCAAATGCAGCAGCAACCCCTATAGCTGGGGCTCCCCGTACAGCCATGCTCTTTATGCACTCTGCAACCTCTTCATGGCTCCTACACCTTATGTACTCTAATCTGTTTGGAAGCCTCCTCTGATCTATTAGTACTAGACTCTTATCCTTATCATCCCACTGTAGAGTCATCAACCCGTATCTGTACTCCATGAGCATGGCTAGTTCGATACTATTTTTAACCTTATCCCTCACGTTAAGGATTAAGATAATACTATCTATCGAGTCTCTAATCTAGAATGGAGATATAAAGGGAGGGGTGGGATTATACTATGTTATGTAACTAAAGATGCTAACAGATTAATAGTGATAAGTTAGCAATAAAAGATCGTAGCATATAATCACCAATCACGCTAGCAATATATACTAACAGTGCTAAATACACTTCTCAATGATGAGTAATACTAATGCTAGCATCTTATCCTCCAAAACCATCTTACTTTATTCCTCTTAAATATACAGCTTTAGCTATATTCATAATGTAATTTAGCTCCTCGTGGGGTTAATTAGAATAGTAAGTGTAAAAGAATAGAATGCGAATATGTTATCTTGGCAATCCTATCCCGTTCTAACCAAATATATAAATATTACCAAAACCTTTTATTATCAAGTAAGTAGATATGCCAATAGTTATAGATCCTGATATATGTAATGGTAAGCCAATAATAAAGGGCACAAGGATAACTGTTGAGTTTATATTCGAGTTATTAGCAAATGGATGGAGTTATGAAGATATAACAAAGAACTATGGTATAAGCAAGGAGAATATACTTGAAGCGTTAGCATACGGCGCAGAACTTCTTAAAGAAGAGAAGGTATATATAATTCCTTCTAAGTAACATTAAGACAAACTCCAAATATGAGGTACATATAATCTCACGAAAAGAAATAAAACAAATAAGTTAAGATTTCTAGCAGATGAGAACATCCCACGGGATACAATAAGGTTGCTAAACAATGATGGTATAGATATAATACATATAACAGAAGTAGGTGGTAAAGGACTCAAAGATAGCGAGGTAATAGAATTATCAGTAAAAGAGAACCGGATCATAATAACATTTGATAGAGACTTTGGTAGGTTTGCAAATATGAAAGAGATTCAGAGTAAACAAGTCTCTAGACCATATGGAATAGTTATCTTAATGATCAAACCACAATCCCCAACTTACATCTATGAAAAGATAAGAGAGATCCTTTCAATGGGGTTAGAGTTTGAACATAAACTCATAATAGTTAAAGAAGATAGGATAAAAGAGAGATCAATTGAATAGAGATGTTGGTTGAATAGGAGAATGGATAGAAAAGAATGCTGCATATGCATAAAAGTATCTGAAGATAATAAGATCATGACTGGTATTTCTCTTTTTATTTAGTCAACGGAGTTAATAATGGGATAACTTGCTTCTTTGCATAACTACTAAAGGTCTTTTTAATCTGCTAGGTTATGAATTGCTCTACATAAGAGTTGGTTAAGAGATCCTTTTTGATATATTACGTAATGCGTTATGAACTGGAGAGGATTAGAGGTAAAGAGATAGAAGATACCCTTCACCACTATGCTAACATAAGCTTATCTAGGTAGTGTGATATACTAATTAAGGGCACTAAAGGATAGACTCAACTCATAATGCAATTACACTACCATAAAGGGTATAGCTCTTAACATGATGGAGAAGATATCATAAGATGGTATGAATAAAGGTAGCAGATAATGGTTGAGCAAATGAAATAATGAAGCGCTTAAAGCATATATCACTAGATATTAGAAGATGCTTTAAATATTGAAACAAGTCCTACAACAAGGAGGCTGAGGTTATTAATAAGCAGTGATTAAGCATAATAATGTAAGAGCACTAGCAAGGCAAACTTTACATTGCCTTACTTTACATTAAGTTCCTTGCTTGCTTACTGATAATGCAAGATGCTATAATGATAAGAAGGAACTCAGCTATAGATGAGCATCTAGCAGATGCTGTACTAGCATAGCATATGGGAAGAATAAAGTATGATGGATAGAGTCTGTATCTCTTTAATAGGATGTTTTAGTGCTATTGTGAGCATGTTATGGCTAAGTTCATAAAGCTATCATTAATTATTCTACAACCGACTTATACAAGCGGATTAATCATAATTATAGTTATGCAATAAAGCAGTAATCCGCATATAACTAATAAAGTGCTAGAGTTTGTAGTGTAGTATAATATGCAGTATCACTATTCTAATCTTTAACCTTATATATAGAGTAGGCATTATAGATATTATGCAAAAAGAGGAGTTGAAGGAGTTATTCCTAGAGTTGATATTGGAGGATAAGGAGTTCAGATATGCTGTAGCAGGTGCAATAGGCTATAAAGAGCTCTTAGATAGGTTTGCTAAATTGGATGAGAGGTTCTTAAGGTTAGAGGCTGAGATGAATGAGAGATTTGCTAATCTACAGGCTGAGATGAATGAGAGATTTGCTAATCTACAGGCTGAGATGAATGAGAGATTTGCTAATCTACAGGCTGAGATGAATGAAAGATTTGCAAAGGTTGAGGAGGAGATAAGGGATCTAAGGGAAGAGAGTAATAGGTTAAGGCAAGACATGATTGAAGGGTTCAAGAGGCATGATGAGGAGATGGCTAAACTTAGACAAGATATGCAGGAAGGTTTTAGGAGGCATGATGAGGAGTTCAAGAGGCATTGGGAGAGTATAGAGCAACTAAGGAGGGATATGCAAGAGGAGTTCAAGCATATGGATAAGAGGTTGAGGCGTATAGAGGCATATATGGAGAGAACCTCTCTAACACTTGAAGAGGAGGCAAGAGAGATGGTAGAGTATAGGCTGAGAGAGAAAGGGCTTGATATGCATATAACAGGTCTTATACTAGATGATATAGAAGTGGATATATACGGCATAGATACTGATACATGTATTATAGG
>JBKBIE010000009.1:0-47086 GCA_046299465.1 Candidatus Nitrosocaldus sp. | reverse complement strand
GGTTAGTAATGGTAAACTTTGATTACATTATTCCTGAAGAGCAACGTATCAGCAACTATGCTGATATACTACTGCAAGAACGTTCAGGTATCCTTAGCCTAATGATTGCTGGTCTAGTTTCAAACCCTCATAGGTAGTCTAATACGAAGGCAAGCAGGTGTAGTAAAGGCTGTAGATGGTGGTTTCAAACCCTCATAGGTAGTCTAATACCCGTGCATACGTATATTAGTCTAGTTCACTAAAAGATAGTCGATCCCAGATAATAAAGGTTACTAGCGTAGATCGACGACTTTTCGAATCGAACTATATTAGGATTGAAATCTACTGCTGTTCAACAGGTAATGTTCCTACACCAAATATCTCTGGATGAAGATCGTGTATTATCTCAAGTTCCCTAAATATCTCTATTGCAGTCTTTGTAACTCTATGCGCTTCTTCAGGGTTTACACCAGTAACCTCTATCCTATCTGGATGGTACTTTATCATTATCTTCCTGAACCTTGCTACAACATCATGCCACCTTGCATCTGCTGGAAGTCCTACTCCTTCCCATGTGAGCATTGCAAGCAACCTATTCTTCCTCTCGAATATACGCTCGATATCCATCTTCTCCAGTTCAACGACCTTCTCCCTAGGCCTCTCAGCCTTCTTGTTGAATATGAAGTGCCACCTTCCTAATGTTTTTGTATCCTTCTCCTCTATACTTGCATGGATATCCTCGCCACTTAGATGCAGCCTTATCAGATCCCATATCTCCTCATAGTATGTATCTTCCAGATACCTCCAGTTGACCTTCCTCTTCTTCTCCTCCCACACCTCTCTTATCCTAGCCTTCTCCCTAGGGTAGAGTATCCCTAATGCTATCCTAAGAAGTGTCCACTCCAACTGCTTCTCTCTCCTCAACCTATCCCTCCTCTCCATCTCCTCAGCACTAAACATACTACTTACATTATCAAGTATTATTGCCTTGGATGTCTCGCTTATCTCTGTTGTAGCAGTGTCTAGGAAGCTCTGATCCCTCTCTATAACCTTGCCATGATGGAGTGTATGGTGTATCTCTAACCAACTAGAGTCTTTGAGGAAGTCGAACCATGCGTTAAGATACCCTCTTAATGCTATCATAGCCTTCCTCTGATTCTCATGCGAACCTGCCCATATGCCCTTGCTTGTATACTCTGCCCATTCCCTTAGGTTTGATGCTAGAGTATCATTTGGATCGAATATCCTGCTAACCTCCCTTGCCTTTGCTAAACCAGCATTGATGTAGAGTGTAAGCATGAATGCTATGCTTGATGAGAAGAGCAGTGTGAATGCATCTATACCCTTGCCATTAACATCATGGATACGAGGGTCAGCCCTCCAAGCCTCAAGCAGACCATAACCATAGAATATCTCATTGCTACTAGGGTTGGCTAGTGCAACAATGTAAGATGTAGGATCGTTGAAGAGTATGAATGGACTAGCATATCTATCCCCAGTACATAGAATCCTTATCCTACCCTTAGAGAGGTCATCGAAAGCCTTGTAGAACTCCTTGCTCTTACTTCCAAGGATACCTGCTATGGGATCACTAGCCTTCTTGAACAGATCTGAGCTTATACCAAGCATACCAATACCACTCCTCCACTCCATAACTCCTCTCATATGATCTAGGGCAGAGCGTATATACTCGTAGAAAGAGTCATCCTGTAGGCTATCCTTATCCTTGCCCCATACTAGCATATACTCTACCTTACCTTTAGTATTTCTCATCATGGAGGTTAGCTCCTCAGCCATTATACTGCCCTCGCCTAGGTAGAGCAACAATTACTGTATCTCAACTCGTTTATATAAAACATATTATTGTATCTCTGCTAGTGCTATGGGTACTATAGGATTAGATAGGGAGAGCAAGGGTACAGGTATAGGTACAAGTGCAGGTATAGGTACAGGTACAGATACTCTAGAGACTATATTCAAGATGCAGAGAGAATACATAGAGATGATCAAGGATGATGGTAGGATGGGTAAGAGTAGAGAGGAGAGGATATCCCAACTATGTATTGCAATAATACATGAGGCTTGCGAGCTACAGGATCTAACAAACTGGAAGTGGTGGAAGAAGAGTAGTAGGATAGATTATAGATTCGATGAGGAGAAGGCAAAGGAGGAGTTGATAGATATCTGGCACTTTGTTATACAGGCTACAATAGAGCTTGGTATGGATGCAAAGGATGTTCTCAATGCTTATACAAGGAAGAATCTTATAAACAGGGAGAGGCAGTTGAAGGGCTACTAGTAATTAATGCTATTACTATTATTGCTACTGTTACCAACAATATAACAGATTTAGAGCAAAGAGAATTTAGTAAGATAGATAGTAAGATAGATAGTAAGATAGTAAGATAGATAGATATTAACAAATAGACCTGCTACTAGATCAGTAGCCTAACTACTGAAGGGCAGGTTAGAACTGCTCATCGAATTGGATTGGTATTATACTCCATGCAGTCTCTATCTCTGCAGTACCCTTGATATTCCAATCAACACTATTGACATCGCCCCTTATGAGTTTATTCCACGAACTATCTATGCTGGAGGAGTAGTTGAATGTAAAGTCACTGCTCAGTGTTGTTGTCTGCCCAATGAAGACTGGAGGTCTACCTACCAATGCTATATCCTCGTATGAGAGGAAGTTCTTACCAAGTGTAACACCATCTACACTAACCTCATAGTCTATCTTGGATACAGTGACTATCTTATTGGTATTATTAGTTATGCCAAAGTTTATGGTTATGGTCATCTTGTTGTTGTTGAAATCAACATCCTTTATGCTAACTCCCTGTATGCCTATCCTTACAGACTCCGATATCTCCCCCTCCTCTATAACTGTTCTATACCATGCAGCCATGAATATAGCTACCATCACCACTGCTGCCCCTACAACAACCATCTTGCCTCTCCTTCCTAAGGTCAGCAATCCAGACCGATTAAATTATGGCAATAGGTTATTATTATCTTTACCTACAAAATCTCTTTATATATGCTTACATATGCAAGGTTATTATATTGCTGTAAGGATGATCTTAACATTGCTGATACACGAAGTGTTGATAACATGGGCACATCTGCTTGCAGCAAGCATATGGGTTGGAGGTACACTCTTCATAGGTCTAGTTATAGCCCCAGTGCTTAGATCTGGTCTGAGTGATGCTGAGAGGTTTAATCTAACTGTTAGAATAGGGAAGAGGTTCAACAAGGTTGCTGTACCTGCAATAGCAGTACTTTTAGCAACTGGTGTGTACAAGGCAGCAACAGTACAAGAGTTCTTGCTTGGCACTATGTATGGGAGCATACTCTTCGTTAAGATAGGGATTGTGATCTCGATGCTTATAACTTGGTTAGTTCATGCAAAGATCTCCAATGTAAATATAGATGTAAATGACTCTGTAAACCTTATGAGGGTTAGGAGAAGAGCAGTAGTACTTGGGAACATACTTGCTGCTCAATCTGTTACAGTACTCTTACTTGCTGCCATGTTAGACTCATTCTAACTTCATTTAAGTATTAATATGATAGGATAGGATAGGATAGGATAGGATTATGCAGGTTCTATCGTCACCTGATAGATACTCCTACCGTTGTTATCCCTCTTTTCTATGTTATATCTGCATGAGGTTATCCTGCTAGCAGTGTAAAGATTAGTATCAAGGTGCATGGATACACTGCTGACTGTATACCTTGATGTACCATCGGCAAGGCTCAATGGTAGTACAAGCATATCTGCAAGGTTTGTATCTACAGTTGTATTACTCATATATGACTCAAGGAACTTGGAGGCTGCAGATGCACCAACCTCCTCTGCCCTCTTACCCTTCTCCCCTATCGCATCTCCTCCTATGAACGGTCCATAATCACTACTGCAATAGACCAGCAGAGATGAGCCTGGTGATGCTGCTGGCTCTATAGATGCTGATGTATGAGCACATCTAACCCCTTCCCTCTCAAGCCTTGCGAGTGCACCTGCAACTTGACGCTCTGCAACATGTCTTGGTAGGTTAGAGCATATACTAACTATCCTTGCATCGAGCCGTGGAGCACTAACCAGATCTAATGCCTTAACCCTAGTGCATGGCTCTATGGATGCGTGTACTACACCTCCACCAATAGGGTAGTAACCCCTCCTCTCAACAGATATGCTGAACTCTATGCCTATGGCTTTGAATGCTGGTTTAACAACATACCTCATGTAATCCAATGTTGGGCTCCACTTAACATCTGTACCTCCAACAAGCTCAATCTCAAGCCTCTTTCCAGATATGCCTACAGCAGGTATCAATGCTTGGAGGATCAGAGTTATGCTGCCTGCAGTCCCTATATCGATCCTCTTCTTACTACTGGTACCATTGCCCTCCTCTACTGGCAAGAACCTTATAGTGCTAGAGCCTACCTCAACATTCTCTGCTCTTGCATTGAATATCTCTGCAAGTATCTTCACTGCAGTAGCATGCTGTGGTCTAAGTCCAGGATTGGGTCTCTTTGCCCTTATGTTAAATACCTCTATTGGTCTCTTGGTTATGGCTGAGAGTGCTATAGCGGTTCTAAGTATCTGCCCCCCACCCTCTCCATAAGAGCCATCTATCCTTATGAACTCCATGTTGTGACTCTATAATTGTAACCAGATTTAACTATCTTTGCCTTGCAGGTTTATTTATTTAGAGGCACGATTACGAATCTACCTATATGAAGGGGTTACTTGTAGGGAGGTTCCAACCATTCCACCTTGGGCATCTTAGTGCTGTAGAGTATGCCTTGAATATGGTAGATACGCTCTGGATAGTTATAGGTTCTGCAGATAAGAGCCATGAGCCTAGGAACCCATTCACAGCAGGCGAGAGGTTGGAGATGATAAAGTATGCGCTGGATGCACATGGAATAGATGCTAAGAGATGGCATGCAGTACCTGTATACGATGCCAACATACACTACCTCTGGGTTGCACAGGTTAACATGCTCGTACCTAGATATGATGTTGTATTCACCAACGACCGATTCAGTATTATGCTATTCGAGGAGTATGGGAAGAAGGAGGTTAGATCCGTACCTCTACTCAACAGGGTAGAGTTATCTGGCACTGAGGTTAGGAGGAGGATTGCCAATGGGGAGGATTGGAAGTCTATAGTACCAGAGCAAGTGGCAAGGGTTATATATGAGATAGATGGTGTAAGGAGGGTAAGACTACTCCATACCATAGTAGATAGTGCTACTTATAAGCATAACTCAACATGATTAGCATACATAATAATGGGTAACATATGCTGTAATTCGCATACCACGGCAATAGGTTTATGTAAGAGTCGATGCAAACTCTTGCCTATGATGTACCCACCAGAGTATCTAGTGATGATCCCTGGACCAACGAATGTACCGTACAGGGTTATGCAGGCCATGCTTGCACCTATAATAAACCATAGGAGCGATGACTTTAGAGTATTGCATAGATCGTTGCAAGAGAAGTTAAAGCGTGTATTCCAGACGGAGAATGATGTAGTTGTATTAACTACAAGTGGTACTGGAGCAGTTGAGGCATCTGTAGTCAATCTCATACGCAAGGGGGATAGGGTATTGATCCCAGTCAATGGGGAGTTCAGTGAGAGATTATCAAAGATGATAGAACTTGCTGGAGGAGAGGCTATAAAGGTTAGAGCACCATATGGCAGTATACCAACATATGAGCATGTGAAGGAGGCATATGAGAGCAACAAGAACATAAAGGCATTATACGTTGTTTATAATGAAACCTCTACAGGTACAAGGATAACATGGCTTGACAGGGTTAAGGATCTAATAGCAAGGGATGACTCTTACTTCATAGTCGATGCTGTATCTAATCTAGGCGGGGATGATCTACCAGTGGATAGATGGGGTATTGATATATGTGTGACAGCAAGCCAGAAGTGCCTTGCTGCACCACCAGGTGTTGCACCACTCTCATTGAGCAAGAGGGCCATAAAGTTCATGAAGGATAACCCTCCAAGCACGCTATACCTTAACCTGCCAAGGTACCTTAAATACTATGAGGAGAATGCAGAGACACCATTCACGCCAGCACTACCATTGTACTTTGCACTACATGAAGCATTAACCATCATAGAGGAGGAAGGATTGGACTCAAGGATAAACAGGCATAAAGAGTGTGCTAAGGTATTCTATGATAACCTAGCAAAGATGGGGTTCGAGCACTTTGCTGAGGAGTCATGCAGATCATATACAGTTATAGCACTAAAGTATCCAGATGGGTTAGATGATAAGAGGTTCAGGAGCACTTTGGCAAATGAGTTCAAAGTGTTAGTTGCTGGAGGATTTGGAGAGTTGAAAGGCAAGATATGGAGGATAGGCTGTATGGGCGAGGTCAATGGTTACCATGTCAAGAGAACCCTCTCATCTATAGCATCAACGCTAGAGATATTGAATGTAAAGGCTGCTACCACCACTCTAGCCTGATATTTTATATACGAGGAACCAAAGAATAATAAAATAATAAAATAATAATGGTAGTAGTAGCAAGGCTGCCATAATAATATAAGTGCCCCAATTCTACCTTTACATTTACATAACCTAGTGGATCATACTATGCATATCTCTTGGTTTAAGATTAATAAGGGAGCATCATAAAGCCATATGCATGCCATTCAGTAAGGGTTCTCTACTACTTGTGGATTACACTGCCACAGTGAAGGATACCAACGAGGTTATAGATACGACTAGCGAGGAGGAGGCAAAGAAGCATAACATCTATGACCCTAACAGGGTGTATGAACCTAGGCTTGTATCCGTTGGTGATGGCTGGGTATTGAAGGGATTCGACGAAGTATTGCTTAATACAAACCTGAATGAAGAGACTATAGTAGATATAGAGCCAGAGAAGGCATTTGGCGTTAGAGATCCAAATAAGGTTAGGCTCATCCCATTAAGGAAGTTAGGGGAGAAGGCCGATGAGGTGAAGGTTGGCGATATGATAGAGATAGATAATAGAGTAGGGATAATAAGATCGATAAGCTCTGGAAGGGTACAGATAGACTTCAACCATAGACTTGCTGGCAGAACTATAACGTATAGATTCAAGGTACTCAAGATGCTTGAGGATGATATGGAGAAGGTAACTGCCTTAATAAGGAGGAGACTCCCAGTAGATGCAAATAGACTGGGTCTGTCGCTAAACTCTTCTGCTGGTATGCTAGAGGTTCTGGTACCAAAGGAGTACTACATGCAGGAGGGTTTACAGGTTATAAAGCGCGCTATAGCCAATGATATCTTCAGGTATGTGCAGAGCATAAGGGGTATAAGGTTCGTAGAGGTGTATGAGAGAGAAGAGGCTAAGAGAGAGGAGGGAGAGGGAGAAGGAGAAGGAGAGGGAGAGGGAGAGAAGGTTGAAAGGCAAGAACATGCAACAGTAGAAGGAGAAGAGAAGAGGCAAGAGCAGGTACAGACACAGCAGCAAGAACAGCAGCAAGTACAACAACAGACACAGGAAGTACAGATGCAAACACAACAGACACAAACAGGATAAAATGTAAGTATAGAGATATGCAGTATAGATATCTAGTTGAGGGCAGTAAGAAAGGGTAAACTGATAAGATGAAGATATTATTATTCTATAAGTAATGCAGGAAGGGGGAATGGGTACCAAATCTTGCACATATTGTAATGCTGAGAGCATCTACTATAGGAGATACTCTGGAGAGTATCTATGCTCTAGATGCTTCACAAGATCTATACAGAGGAAGGTTGCTAGAACAATCTCAAGGTACTCTATGATCAAGCATGGAGACAGGGTTGCTGTTGCCATCTCTGGTGGCAAGGATAGTCTATCCCTTCTTCATATACTGAGCAGGAGTGCTAAGAGGCATGGTAACGAACTTGTAGCAATAACAATAGATGAAGGTATAGCAGGTTACAGGGATGAGTCATTGAAGATTGCAAGGGAGTTCACATCGATGCTAGGGATTAAGCATGTAACAATCTCATACAAAGAGCTATTTGGCAATACGCTTGAGGAGGTACTCAAGGCAAGAGATGGGAAGGCTCTTAGGATGAGCTCATGCTCAATATGTGGAACGTTCAGGAGGAGGGCCATGGATGCTGCTGCAAAGATTGCCAATGCAAACGTTCTAGCGACTGCCCATAACCTAGATGATATGCTCCAGACGTTCATAATAAACATCTCTGCTGGGGATGTAGAGAGGATAGCATGGATGTATCCTGAGCCTGTAGAGTACGCAGACGGGTTAAGGAAGATAAAGCCATTACTTGAGGTTTATGAGCATGAGATAGCATTCTATGCCCTGATCAACGATATACCATTCCAGAGTGAGCAGTGCCCATATATGAATGAGGGTATAAGGAGCAGTATAAGGGAGTTCCTTAATACTCTAGAGCAGAGACATGCTGGTATAAAGTACAATATGCTAAGCAGTATACTGAAGGTATCTAAAGTGCTTAGGGATAATATGGAGTTTAAAAGGAATAGATGCAGTATATGCTCTAGGGAGTGTAGTAATAGTGATGGGATATGCTCATCATGCATGCTTGCTATAAGGTTGGATGATGGTAGCAAGTAAATGATAGCAGTAATAGTATAAGAGATAAGATAAGATGAGATGAGATGAGATGAGATAAGTAAGGATATCTAATTGATGTTAGCTAGTTCAGTTATTCTCAGCATATGAAGTTAAAGAGAAATAAGATATCTTGCTCTAAAGATTTAATATAGTGATGCCGTAAGGGTAGGTATGAATCGGGTAATATTCTACACTGGCAAGGGAGGGACAGGTAAGACTGTAACCTCCTGTGCCACAGCATTAGCATGCTCAAACCTAGGCTATAGGGTATTACTCATGTCTACAGATCCAGCACATACACTAAGCGATGCGTTCAACATGCATATAGGGAATGAGTATACTCTAGTGAAGAATAACCTTTATGCAATTCAGATAGACCCTGTAGTTGAGATAAACAAGCAGTATCAGCAACTCCTAGCATATCTTGCATCACTCTTCTCCTCTAGAGGTATAGATGAGACTATAGCATATGAGATAGCCATGCTCCCTGGTATGACACAACTATTCTCCATGCTAAGGCTTGAGGAGTTATCCTACAGCAATGAGTACGATCTTGTCATTATGGATATGATGGCATCTGGCGAAGCATTGAGGTACCTCTACCTCCCAAAGTTGGTTGGGAGTCTGAGTAGGAGGCTCTTCAGCTTCGCAGGGCTATTCAGTGGTATCGCAAGGCTCCTAGAGCCTATAGCAAAGATGCCTGCACCCTCATCCGATGTGATCAAGACCGAGGTTGAGCTTATAGGAAGGCTTGAGAGGTTAGCAGAGATGCTCAAGGATAGGGATAGGTGTAGTGTAAGGCTTGTAGCTAATCCAGATCTATTCAGTATAGAGAATGCAAAGAGAGCACTTATGGCTGCCAACCTATTTGGGCTAAATGTTGACCTTGCAGTTATAAACAAGATAATACCAAGGGTAGATGAGCCATACTTTGCTGAGTGGATGAAGCAGCAAGAGGCATATGTGAAGGATGCTGAGATGAACTTCTACCCTATACCTATAAGAAAGGCAAGGTTATTCGAGAGTGAGTTGAGAGGAGAAGAGATGCTCAATAGATATGCTAAGGAACTCTTTGGGGATGAAGATCCAGCAAAGGTATACTTCAAGGAGGATATATTTGCCTTTGAGTATAAAGATGAGAGACTCAATATGAGGTTTAGGGTGCCATTCACTGAGAAGGATGATTTTGAGTTAGAACGTATAGGAGATCAGTTGACCATCAGGGTTAAGGGTGCCATAGGTAATATAGTGAATATAGTCCCATTGCCATCAGCCACTGTAGGGATGAAGCTTGCAAAGGCAAAATTACAGGGTTCAGAGTTGATAGTCATGTTTGAACGTTGATTCTATAAAGATGTAATAATGATACTGCTAATAATGTAGTACTATTCTACCCTTACCCTCTCCCTTACAGGTTTACTTGCTTCACTCTCAAGGAATTCAACATACTTGCTAAGCCATGAACCTACTAGCTTGTTGAGTAATAGCAGTATCCTTGCATGCAATATAAGCATGGATATACCTGTATCAAATGTTAGCGTTATTAGTGATGATACTGTATCTGTACCTATTTGCTTCCTCTCATCCATAGCATTATTCCACTATACAGACTCATAAACCTTGCACTGGTAAGAGGTTACTCCTATTCAGATGCTCCAACGCATAGAGTTCTGATGCAACCTCTGCAATCGGTCTAACCAATACACCAGTAGCATTGACTATCTCTGCTGTCTTGTTACTCCATAGCGATGCAAATGAGAGCATGCAGTCTGTATATGCCGAGATAGCATCCTTAGGCATCATTGGGGGTACATCTGCCTTACCAGTAGCGTAAAGTTGCTTCCACCCATTATCTATATACCAGTTCCTAAGGAACTGCTTGCTAACATCAACCATATGCCTACTCCTCTTCCTACTCAGCCCATCCTTTATAGTACTGATCTTTGATGCATCGAGCCTCCACCTCTCCATATAAAAGTCAAGGAACCTCCCAACCATCTTAATATCACTTATCTCAAGCATATACCTATCCTCCTCTGGGTTCCCAAACGTATCTGCTAGCCCTACATTACCATCAGAATCAACGTAGATCTCATACTTGCCATCGAACCTCAAGAGGCCTTTACTCTCAGCATATCTAGAGATGAGGGATGTGCATTCTTTTATAAGTTCATGTGCCCTGCTCCACTGCTCATCTGTAAGCCTTGATCTCATTCTTGCTTCATCCCTGCTCAGGCTTATATCTCCCCTCTTATCATATTTGGTTGTGTATGATATGATGAGTTCACCTTCTGCTGATGCTGGTATCAACTCTCCTCCCTCTGGCATACTTGTGAACCCATACACTCTGTAGTCCTTCTTACCCTGCTTTATATCTGAGAGTAGGGATGACCTTGGATGTAGGTAGTAGTTGAATATGAACTCAAGATCTACCATCCTATTCCTTGTCCCTATCTCTATCCTAGTCTGATCAAGGGGGAGCTCCCTCCCTGGTACCCTAACCACATGGACCTTACATCCATGCTCTACAGCCTCTATGAAGCATGTCCTTATACAAGAATCCCTAGCAAGCTCAAAACTCCTGTTTATTATGTAGCGCATAGCTAAACCCTTATGTGGTATTGAGAATGGCCACTTGCCTCTAACCTTGTAATCGAATATGGAGAATGTATCCTTTGGTATGAAGTACCCTATACCCATCTCATCGCCTTTAGGCTCTACCTCTATAAACAGATCCTTGGATGAACCTTCAACTCTTATCATGATGGGATCTAAGTTATCGTGTATTAAAAACCATACTGAAGGTTTTAATAATACGCCAGAGGTAAGAGGATCATGCCTATACCAGTTGCTGAACTAGATGAGTCAAACGATCCAGTACTCATAATCAAGGAGTTCCTAAAGAGGAATAGTAATGAGGCATGGACGCAAGAGGAGATAAGCGAGTATACAGGGCTTGATATGACCACTGTTTACCAGATATGCCAGATGCTCAGGGCAAGATATGTAGAGTCCATAGCAAAGGAGGAGTACTTCCCCATAAAGGCTGTAGAGCGATATGGACAGACTTATTATGCATGGAACTCTAAGGTTAAGGTCAAAGGCAAAGGTAGCCCAAGGAAGGGTAGAGGTAGGAGGAGTGCTTCAGGTAATGGGAGTGGTAACAGTGCTATAGATGTTCATCCTCCTCAGGATAGTGTATCTCAACAATGATGTTGAATCCATGCTCCTTAAGCCTCCCCTGAAGGTAGTTAGCAAACTTGTCAAGGTATGTATGCCCTCTAACCCTTAACAGCCCCTGCATAACATTACCCATATCATCTATGAAGTTAATATCTATGCTGATTGTGAAGAACCTCCAGCCCATACTCTCCATAAGGTTGTTGAATCTAAGGTAACTATCCCTGTGCAGCTTTGCCTCCAGATCCTTTATGATATCCTCTATCACCCTTCTAACCTTGCTGTAATCATCTGTAGTCTTTATCTTGAACTCTTGTAGCATAAGGCATCTTATAGAATTATCTGTAAATTAATAAGCTTATTCTCTAACTATATTCAACTGCATGGTTGATCCTGTATATATAGGTCACTTGTCTCTTCTAGATATAGAATACTAACCACTAACAATGATGCCCAATCAACCTACCAACTTGTTTCATACCTGCAAACACTACCCCATCATCATGCCTTCTCAACCATTCCTCTGAACTGTAAGTAGAATTAAATAATATATAGAAGGGTAGAGAATGTGTTACTATGCTATGGAAGGCTTCCACTTTATTGAGCATCCAACCGATGGATCGAATGGCTTCTCTATCCTCTCTCCTTTAAGCAACTTCTCAACATTCATGGCCATTATCTGTACTGTGGGCTTTGCATCTGGATTCATGGCATCATTTATCCTCCCATGGTAGACTAGCCTCCTCTCTCTATCAAAGAGGAATGGATCTGGTGTGCATACAGCACCATATGCCCTAGCAACCTCTTGAGTCTCATCAAACAGGTATGGAAACTTCACATTAAACTCTCTAGCAAACCTCTTCATGTTCTCATAACCTTCCCCTTCATAGTTTGGATCGTTGCTGTTTATCCCAACTATATCAAGCCTAGGATGGAACCTCTCATAAAGCATGTTTATGTCATCCATCCTTGCCCTAACGTATGGACAGTGATTTGCCATGAAGATTATGAGTAGTGCTTCTTCTTTGAAGTCCTTCAAAGAGTAGTACTTGCCATCTATGCCTAGCAGGTTGAAGTCTATTGCTCTATCCCCTATGCTCATCTTCTGTATTGAGTAGGTTCTTGCCATGAATAACCATACATACAAGTATATTAAAATATTAGGGTAGAGAGAAGGAGTTGGAGGAGAAGAGGAGTATATGGGTAACAACGGTGATAACCTTGGTAGGGTATGTTCATTCTGCGAATCTACTCTTGATGATGCATACAATGATAGCATATGCAATTCATGTGCAGAGCGATATGGCATAGTAATGCATGACTCTGAGGACGGTTGCGGCTGTGATACAAGATAAAGTATTTTTATCATTGATGCATTGGCAATAGCATGAGGGCTGCTAGGTTCCATGCTGTAGGCAAACCATTAGAGATAGAGGAGATAGAGAAGCCTAAGCTGAGCAGCAACGATGTACTCATAAGGGTAAAGGCTGCAGGTATATGCTATAGTGATGTTCATGTACTTGATGGTGTAATAGCAGCAGATCCACCTGTAACCCTAGGCCATGAGATAGCAGGTGTAGTTGAAGAGATAGGCTCAAACGTTACTGATTACATGAAGGGTGATAGGGTGCTTGTGCACTTCCTAAGCCCGTGTGGTAAGTGCAAGAGATGCTTACAGGGCAAAGGGATGCAGTGCCTTAGACTCTTCGAGCGAGAAGGTTATGGATTCTCTAATGATGGAGGTTATGCTGAGTACTGTAGGGTTGATGCTGATAGGCTGGTTAAACTCCCAGATGATCTCAGCATAGAGTTTGCTGCAACTCTAGGCTGTGCTGGAATAACTGCATACCATGCAGTTAAGAGCATAGCAAGGGTAAGGATGGGTGAGACTGTTGTTATATATGGTGCTGGAGGTGTAGGCTTGTACGCACTTCAAGCAGCAAAGCTCTCAGGTGCTTATACAATAGCAGTAGCAAGGAGCGAAGCGAGGCTGAAACTTGCTGAGAGCCTTGGTGCAGATCATGTTATTAGTGCTAAGGATGGTAATGTTAGGAAGGAGGTTAAGAGGCTAACAGATGGCACAGGTGCAGATGTAGTATTTGATCTTGTGCTAACTGAGGAGTCAGTAAAGAGTGCCATAGGTATGCTTGCAAATGGAGGAAGGCTAATACTTGTAGGGGTAAGTAATAGACCCATAAGCATAGATCCACAGATAACTGTACTGAAGGAGTTCTCCATACTTGGCTCACTTGTAGGTACCAAGGATGAGCTTGAGGAGCTCGTTGGGCTTGCATCTAGTAAGAGGATAAAGAGTATAGCAAATAAGGCCTTTAAACTAGATGAGGTTAACGATGCCCTAGCGATGCTTAGAAGAGGGGAGATCTTTGGGAGAGGGTATATAGTACCTTAGATCAATGAGAATTAATCATCATGTTTTTTGGTCACCGTACTTACCTCTTAAATCATCCCTTTCCTCGCTAGCCTTAACATTCTTTGCATGGAGGAAGAGCAAGGGTGCAAATATGAATAGTGCTACTGCTATTCCAGATGCGTCTATAACTGTAACATATGCTACAGCAAATACAAGTGCAGCAAGCCCCTGGAGTACATGCTTCCTCCATGCAGGGATGTTAGCGAACCTAGATACAACCTCTATGAGGAAGAATGCAGCTGCTGGGTATAGTGCTAGTAGTAGATGGGTTAGCAGATCTATATCTGTATGAGGCATTCCTCTTCTTTTTTACTCTCTTCACATCATTTTATTGGTTTCGTTCTATCCATAGATCAATATATTACGTACCAACAATAGTATCAATACTCAGCAAGTGGTAGTTCTATTACTGCTCCTTGCTTCACCAACTCAATAGCATCTAGAAATGGTATCATTGCTATATCCTCTGCCTCGAATGGTCCGTACTTTGCATTATCCTTGCCTATGAAGGCATCTACATGCTTTATGAACCTTACAAGAACCAAGGTTGATGCTACCCTTCCTGCAATAGCCTCTAGCACCTTACTCCTACCATTAAGTATGGATGAGAGCAGGAGGTTAGACCTTAACCTAAACTCCCTCTCTACTAATGCAATATACAGTTCTTCTTCACTCAACTTAGAGTAGTCTATTCCATCAGAGTTTCTCACCTTCTCTAACCTCATCTTGAGCATTAACCTCACCATCTCTGCAAGTATAGATGTCAGGGCATCCCTTATCTTTGCGTCTATACCCTCATAGCCATAACCCTTCAATGAGTTGAAGATGCTGGCGATCCTCCTGTACAGCATAGGATCCAGTTCCTGTAATGAACCGCTACTTGCTTCCCTACTCAGATACTCGTAGAGTGCCTTCAAATCTATATTGCTCTCCACACCATAAGTTCAGCGATAACGATATAATTAAATAACGAATGAAATAATGCAGTTCATGCCTTACAGGCTTGTAAATGGCATATTAGAGCCTGTAAGTTACACTATGGAAGAGGTTATGGATAGTATAAAGAGTCAAGATGTGAAGTATATTGATCTTCAGTTTACAAGCCTAACAGGTAGATTTCATCATGTTACCATTAATGCAAAGATACTTGATGTTGATACATTAAAGGAGGGGTTCCCCAAACTGGATGGCTCATCCATAAAGGGCTTTGCACAGATATACGAGTCAGATATGATACTCAAACCAGATCCAAACACATTTGCAATTATACCATGGAAGGATGAGGGCAAGACTGCAAGGATGATATGCGACGTTTACTGGGGCTATACAGGTGAGAGATTGTCAAGGGATCCTAGGGCAGTTACACAGAGGGCTGAGGAGATGCTAAAGAGAGAGGGTTTCAAGGTATCCTATTGGGGCCCTGAGGTTGAGTTCTTTGTATTCAATAGAGTTACATGGGAGGCAATGGTGCCAAGTAGAGGTATATCCTATACTATAGAGAGCGTAGAGGCTCCATGGAGTAATGATTCATCCCATATATTAAGACTCAAGGAGGGTTACATGCCTGCTGAGCCTTATGATACACTAACCCATCTTAGGAATCAATGCATGCAGGTCCTGAACGACTACTTTGGTATACCTTGTGAAGCGCATCACCATGAGGTTGCAACAGCAGGGCAGTGTGAGATAGATATGCGCTATGATACACTAACAAATTCTGCGGATAACACAGTGACATACAAGTACGTTGTCAAGAACATAGCAAAGATGAACAACCTCATAGCAACTATGATGCCAAAACCATTGGCGATGGATAATGGCTCTGGTATGCATGTCAACGTGAGTTTATGGAATGATAAGAACGAGTTCTATGATGCTAATGATGAGTACGCTGAGTTGAGCCAGATAGGTAGGTACTTTGCTGGAGGTATACTTGAGCATGCAGAGTCTCTATGCGCAATAGTTGCACCAACAACAAACTCCTACAGGAGGTTGGTGCCAGGGTATGAGGCTCCTGTGTACATAGCATGGAGTAAGGGCAACAGATCTGCAATAGTAAGGGTGCCTGTCTACTTTAGAGGCAGGAAGCAGGCAGCAAGCAAGAGGATAGAGTTCAGGGCTGCAGACCCATCCTGTAACCCATATCTATGCTTCGCTGCAATACTTGCTGCTGGTCTGGATGGGATAAAGAAGAAGAGGGATCCTGCTGAACCTGTAGATGAGAATATATACTTGATGAGCTCTGAGAAGAGGAGGGCTCTAGGGATAAGACAGTTGCCCCCAACCCTAATAGATGCTGTAGAGGCCTTGAAGAGCGATAACCTATACCTCAAATCAGTATTCGCCCAAGACCTAATAGACAAACTTATAGAGCTTGAGAGCAAGGATTACATGGAGATCAAGTTAAGACCTCATCCACATGAGTTCTACCTCTACTTTGATGTCTGAATAGTTTTAAATTTAGGTTATCCATCTCCCTATGCATGGTAGGTAATAGCGAGGGTGAAGCGTATAAGCATTACAGCGATGTCTTGAGGCTCCTCAACGAGCATCACTCTTGGTTCAATAGATGTATACCCTTGATAGCAAGTGAGAATGTGCCTAGCCCTGCAGTTAGAGAGGCTATAGTCTCAGACTTTGCAAATAGGTATGCTGAGGGCTGGCCTGGTGAGCGTGTATATGCTGGGTGTGTATACATAGATCAGGTAGAGTTGATATGTATAGAACTAGCAAAGAAGGTCTTCAAGGCTGAGTTTGCTGATGTTAGACCAGTATCTGGTGTTGTAGCAAACCTTGCTGTATATGCTGCATTCACTGAGCCTAATGACATCATGCTTGCTTTGGCTATACCCAATGGGGGGCACATCTCCCATGGAAAGAGGGAGTACTATGGTACCGCTGGCTTGGTTAGAGGATTGCAGGTTGAGACCTTTGTATTCAACAAGGAGGAGATGAATATAGATGTTGATGCAACGATAAAGAAGGTTGAGGAGATTAAGAAGGATAAGAATGGCAAGGTTCCTAGACTAGCCATGTTTGGTGCAAGCCTATTCCTCTTCCCCCATCCTGTAAAGGAACTTGCAGATTATCTCCATGCAAATAACATAACCATATGTTATGATGCAGCACATGTTGCAGGTCTTATAGCAGGGAATGAGTTCCAAGATCCATTGAGGGAAGGGGCTGATATTATGACGATGAGTACACACAAGACGCTATTTGGTCCTCAAGGGGGTATAATACTCTCATTCGAGAGGTATGCTGAGAGTATAAAGAAGGCCGTCTTCCCTGGCAATACCAGTAGCCATCATCTCCATAATGTAGCAGGTAAAGCAATAGCACTTGCAGAGATGCTTGAGTTTGGTAGAGATTATGCTAGGCAGGTTGTGAGTAATGCTAGAGCATTGGCAGGAGCATTGTATGATCTGGGATTCGATGTGCTTGGAGCAAAGCATGGCTTCACAAGATCTCATCAGGTTGCTGTTGATGTTAGCAGATATGGAGATGGGGGTAGCATAGAGCAGATGTTGGAGAAGGCTGGGATAATATGCAATAGGCAGTTGCTCCCAGGCGATATAAAGGCTGGGAGGAACTACAAGCATCCAGGGGGTATAAGGCTTGGTACAGCAGAGGTTACTAGGTTAGGTATGAAGGAGCAGGATATGGTTGAGATAGCAAGGTTCATCAAAAGGGTAGTCATAGATAAGGAAGAGGTAAGCAAAGTAGCAAGTGATATTATGGAGTTCAGAAAGGGTTTCCAGAAGGTTCACTATGCATTCGATGATAGTATAGGAGCGTATGAGTACATCCCATTAGTAAGGGGCAAGAATAAAGTTTAGTTAGGAGTAAGGAAGGCTAAGGAGACTAATATA
Source organism: Candidatus Nitrosocaldus sp. (assembly GCA_046299465.1). Classification (GTDB taxonomy): domain Archaea; phylum Thermoproteota; class Nitrososphaeria; order Nitrososphaerales; family Nitrosocaldaceae; genus Nitrosocaldus. The sequence goes on along the minus strand of JBKBIE010000009.1, from coordinate 29,003 downwards.
CTTATTATAGATAGGACAGAAAATAGTATAAAATAAAAATGGGGATAGTTAGTTTTAGTTGTTCCTCTTAGCATAGAGGAATGTTGCTCCTAGTAGTGCTGCAACCACACTTATACCTCCAAGCAGAGTCTCTGGAACAACCATGAAAGGTTCTACTGTAAAGTCGTGCCAATGCATACCTCCTCGCCCAGGTTGCCCAACGCACACCATAACCTGCAGTGAGGTTCCAGGCGCAACGTTAGGCACTGTAAGTGTTGCAGTAGCATACCCTACTAATGTCTCACCTGCAGGAACTGTCCATGTACCATAATTAGCAAATGGGGTACCTGCTCCATCTACAACACCTACTATCACCCCCTGCCTATTATACTCTCACCATCTGTCCATACAAAACTTGCATTTCTCCATCCTCATGGTCTATCTCCTTCTATCAACGTAATACTCATAGTTGCTGTTATAGTACTCCCTGGTAAACCACTACTTGAAGAGAGGCTTAATGTCATCTCCCTGTCACGCTGTATCACACACATACCATGTTCCTCCTTATCATCTTGTTGTGCATAGATAGACTGTATTGGAGAGTCCAGCAAGTAACACTACCAATGCCATAGCTGTTACAATCTCTCTTTTATTATTGACCGTGAGACTAATTATTAATTATTATTAATAAAATTATATAAGCTTAATACTAGAAGATTAAAGATCCCAGCTTATACAATAAAACATACAATAAAAATGATCCATAGAATGAGAAAACTAGAATAGATTACATATTATTGTAATGTTCCAGCTTTATCTCCTGTTTAAGGTACCTTTTTATACCTTCTTTGTATTTGTCCAGAAAGACTATGGTTAGGTTGAGTAGGCACTCATCACATATTGGCTTATTCCTGAAACTTATCCCTTTCCCTTTCTCGAATGCAAAGTTCATATCGCATATCACACAACGCATGTAGCCAATAACTGGTAGGGAGTATAAATTAATTCCTGGTCAAGTTTCTTAAACTACCTATGATCTTGCCTACAGTACTATACTCCCCTTCCTCAAAGAGCGTGCCTATAACTATAACATCAGCTCCAGCCTTTGCAAGAGAGACGGCTGTAGACTCATCCTTTATACCTCCTCCTACCAGTAAAAGCCCATCAAAGTTCTTCCTTACTGCAATGACCATCTCTGGCCTCACTGATGACTGTACCCCAGACCCAGCCTCTAGGTATAATGCCCTCATACCCATGTACTTAGCAGCAAGAGCATGCATAACAGCAAGCTTGGGTTTGTCCATTGGCACGCCCCTTGCTCTTCCTATAAACCATACAGAACTGCCCTCGCCTATAACAAGGTAACCCATAGGTATCGCTTCAAGTCCATGCTTCTTCACATAAAGTGCGCCTAAGGCTTGTGCCTGTGTTATGAAGTATGGGTTCTCTGAGTTGAGTAGTGAACTGAAGAGTATGGCATCTGCCTTTGCTGATATCCCAGTTATGTTACCAGGGAAGAGTATTACAGGTATATTTGTACTAGCCTTTATGGATGCCACTACACCATCCAGCTCTATCTGATCTATAACCGATGAGCCTCCAACCAGTATAGCATCTGCGCCCAACTCCTCGCTCTTCCTAGCCATGTTTGCTGCACTATCATACTCTAGCGACTCAGAGTCTATGAGGATGAAGCATAATGGCCTCTTCCTTGATAGTTCAAATAACTTGCTCTCTACAGGCCCCATTGCTGATCTATACACACTCTACCTTTATATTTACTCTTAGCTATACATATTTGGATAGCTCAATGGTTGGAGATAACTTGAATAATGACAAGATGTTAAGATTTTTTCTTGAAAAATCCCTATTTAGTAATAGGCAATTTAATATTATTTATAATAGAATACATGGGGAACAGGATCGAGGGATAAGTAGAGGGGCATACTATAGACTATTAAAGCAGAGTAGAGAAAAGATTGAAGGTATAATCTATAGCATGCTTCTACTAAAATACATAGGTATACTAGATAATAAGAAGCAGAGTGCACTCATACAACTCCTCAAACAGATAGATGTGATATCACATAGTACTGATGACGATGATGTGATCAATAATGTGATCGATGTGATAGATAGATTAGTTAAAAACATGTGTAAGGTTTGAAGTGATTAATACCCTTATCAACTATTTTTGGCTCTTCATGTGATATAGTAGGTTACTAAGATGTGATCCATGAGTATAGGTGTAGAGGATGTGATACTCATCTTGATAGCCTACGTTGCAGGAATGTTTGTAACATCACTTGCTGTAAACAGAGATACACGCCTTAGAAAGAGTACTACTAATGAGGTCTATGAGCATATGATAGCCGATCTCATGGCTAGGATTGATGTGATAGATCTTAGAATGAATAGAATCTATGATATCACGAAATCACTATACGAGAAGGGATCACGGTCCAAGTATCTAGAGAGGAAGGAAGAAGATGGCATAAACATGATAAATCCTAAATATGCCAGCAGCAAGAATGAGAATACAACATCCATGGACAGTTGTGATTATAAAGAGGAGCAAAACAGTACGATTATCACTGATAAGGAACATGATGAAGGAAGGAAGAGTATGGATGGTAGATTGACTATAATATCAAGTAACCGTGATAGCCATAAGAGCGTAGCAGGAGAAGGTGATAGGAAAGAAGTAAGCAGATATATGAATAATGGAGGTAACGGTAGTACAATAGAAAAGGTACTGCATATAATAGAAGAGGAAGGTCCAAAGACATCAAGGGAGATAGAAGAGAGGTTGGGAATGAGTAGGGAGCATACTGCAAGGCTCATGAAGCGTCTCTACGATATGGGTTATGTAATAAGAGATGAGAGTAAGAGGCCATATAGATATATGCTTGCTAGTACAACTTCCAGCAGGTGATCATCAGAATCACGAAGATATCATCAGTGTTTGAGTATGATCCTCTTGTACCTCCACTCTCTCCCACTCCTATTTCTAGCAAGTATACCCTTGTTTGTGAACCTTGCAAGGTATGTTGATACCATGCTCAATTTTATAGGTTCATTGTACTTATCCTCATAGGCCTCTAACACTTGAGAGGATGTAAAATCACCATATGGGAACTCCTCCTCTATAAGATGCATTATCCTCTCTCCTAGAGAGTTGAGTTCTTGAGTATCATGCCTCCTCTCATCATCGCTATCATCTAATAGGTTCATCATCTCGAATACCTTAAGAACCTTCTCACGGGTAAGGTTGCCCTCTACCACGATAGAGTACTTACTACCCTCGCTATCCTCTAGCTCTATCTTCACCTTCTTACGTGCCACGTGCCACGTGCACCTATCTGTATCCTTGGGAATCAACCAATAAACTTGATGGTTCAAATCTGTTAATAGAATGGGTCTAACTATTGATGCGTATAATATGCTATAAGATATATAATAATTGATCAGAGAGTTAAAAGTAGTTTAGTACAATTTATCTCTATTGTCTTCTCTTCCTACCTTATGTTAATAGTTGGCTCATAGGTATATACCATTGTCAAGATGATATTGCTACTATATCAAAGAATCTTAACTCTTCAGGAATTAAATTGTGATAGAAAGTATAGTTATGGCTATAGTAGAGGTTGAGATACCAGATGGTGCACTGAGGTTCCTTAGAGCAATGCAGATACTCTGGCAGTATCCTAATGGTTGGGTTGAGCAGTACCTTACAAATGCTATACTGAAGACAATAGAGAAGGATATTGATGAAGGAATAATAGATAGGGAGAGGGTAAAGGAAGCCTGCGGTATCAGCAAACTATACTCGCAGGAGTTACCTTTGAACAAAGAGGCTATCCCAGTATAGCCTACATATTATTTTTTTGAGATAAAAATGGTATATTTTTATTATTATCTAATTTTTATTTGTTAGTATCTCATCCACCTGTAAGCCTTGCAAATTTATTACTGCTACTATTATTACTCTTACTCTGTCGAGAGTAAGCCAGATAATCCAGGTTAATAAGCGCTATCTCTGCTGACTCTCTAACCTCTCTACTCTCATCCTTCAATGCCTTCATGAGTGCTTCTCTAGCATGCTCAGAACCTATGACACCTAATGCTATAGCTGCCTCGTGCCTAACAAACTGGCTCTCATCATTTAGCATAGCATGGATTAGAGCATCAACTGCACTTGCATAACCCATCTGACCTAGGGAGAACGCTGCCTCGTGCCTAACAAGGGCATTGGGATCGTTAAGGAGCACATCCGATATAGGCTCTACAGCCTCCTCCCCTTCTGCTATCTCTACAAGTATGCATACAGCCCTAGCCCTTATATCAAAATCATCATGCTTAAGCAATGCCTTGAAGTACTCTACATCCTTCCTGTAGAATGCCTCTTCCATCTCCTCAAGTAGTCTGTTCTTATTGTTGCTATCAGTATCACTATTGCTATCGGTATTAACTTCTACTCTGCTCATGATAGGATCATATAATAGTAGCAGAGAGATTCATACTTTACTATGGGATTACTGATTAGGATATATCTATTGCTTTCCCTTCTGACATTCCTAATAATAGTACTCATTAACAGTATCATATCTATTGTAGTACCAGATGGTCCCAACTTTCATTACACACATTGGATACTTGGTAGATTGACTGGGTTATGGTCTATCGATTTCATAATCGATATGCTTGTAACTGCTTTTGGTATAGGCTTTATACTAACCATAGTATGGATACACCATTACAGGTATCCCTGATTATTACACCTGATGATTATAACCACTACTTTATATAGTGGTTAGGTAAGCAATCTTGTATGGTAAGTGTATGTTTATCACACAAAGAGGACCCAGATGGTATAGTATCAGCATCCCTGATCAAGTCTGTCTATGCCCATAATACAGATATGAAGGTTATACTGGCAGATTACTCTGACTTCCTCCAAAGGCTTGAAGAGGCAGTAAGTATGGGAGATCTTGAGCATCTCTTCATATGTGACATGGGTTTGAGTAAGGCTAATGAAGAGACCTTCTTCAGGCTGGTAGAGCATGCAACGAGAGGAGGATCAAGGATTACATATATCGATCATCATTACCTGGAAGAGGGGAGTAAGGATAGGTTAAGGAGTTATGGTGTTGAGTTGATACACAGTGTAGAGGAGTGCACATCCATCCTTATATACCATAACCTATTGAATGAGAACGTACCAAGTAGGTTTACTATACTTGCTGGACTTGCTGCCATAATAGATGAGATGGGTGATAGAGATATAGCAAGTAGGATACTAGACAGTTATGATAAACATTTTGTTGAGTTTGAAGCAACTCTATTAGCATATGCTATATACCAGAACCAGCATAATCAGGATTTCCTCCTTAGATTGGTTGATAAACTCGTTGAGGTAATGCCTCATGCTATTGATGGAGTTCTAGAGTCTGCAAAAGAGTATGCAGAGAAGATAATCAGTAATATAAGTGTAATAGAGAATGAAGCAAAGAGAGAAGGGGATGTAGTTTATATTCAGGCTGTAAACCTTCCTGCAAGTACTGTTGCCAATATGCTATTAACAATGTATAAGGGCATCAAGGTTGCTATATCATATAAGCAGAGAGGAGATAAGATGGTTGTATCGTTGAGAGGTTCTGATCTCTGTATACTCCATTTAGGAAGAGTAGTTAATTATATAGCAAGTGAACTTGGGGGTAGTGGTGGAGGTCATGATAAGGCCTCTGGTGCAATGATACCAAAGGATAGTATAGGTATATTCATTGAGAAGGTAAAGGGTTTAGTTAACGGTTCCTCTAGTTAACATTAGATGTTATCATAATTGTATACAAAATCCTTGGGATCAGTTCTATATATCTTCATCTTATCAACATAATTATTGATATAGAGATTGTTAAGATTGTTACTGTTAACGTATGAGAGATGTTAACTTATTAACTTGCAGTGGAAGTTGTGGTGTCATGAACAGCATTATATATGCTCCAGTGGAAGTAATGGTGTTATTTAATCCATATTAACCATATTAACACCAGTTTAGATGCTCCAGTGGAAGTAATGGTGTTATTTTAAGCCTACTTTGGTATAGTTAACATGTAGTTAACTTATAGTTAATTGAGGGGAGAGACACCATCGTTTCTTTTGCATATAGATTGTTATTGATGAATAGAGTAAAAATTATAGATAAATTATCAATTAAAATTGATTTACTAGTTTAAAAGTTAAATGTATACAAGTGTAAAGAGAAGTACATTGGAAATGGTGGTGTGTGGGTGTATGTATAATGGGTGTAGATAAGATGGGTTATGATAATCTAATAGATGAGATATTCAATAGGGTTATAACATCGAAGCCATTGATAAAGGATAGAGATGTGCTTAGATCAGATTATATACCAGATAGACTGCTCTATAGGGATAATGAGATAAGGGCTGTTGCAGAGTCACTCTCTCCATTACTCAAGGGATCTAGGGCCTCAAACCTCTTACTCTATGGTAAACCTGGGACTGGTAAGACAGCAGTTGCTAGATATGTGCTTAAGCGTCTACAGGAGAGAGCAAGTATGTATAACCTGAACGTTGCTCTAGCCTACTCCAATGTAAAGAATGCAAAGAGAGAGTATACAGTGCTTGTACAGCTTGGAGAGACTATAGGTCTAAGGTTTCCATTTACAGGCTTAGCATCTAGCGAGGTATTCACTAGAATAATCAACCATATAAATGAGAATGGTATAGATACTGTATTCGTTCTAGATGAGATAGACTTTCTTATCAAGAAGCATGGAGATGAGATACTCTACCAGATGACTAGAGCAAATGAGCGTCTACAGAAAGGTTCTCTAGGGTTAGTAGGGATATCTAACGATCTTAACTTCAAAGACCTTCTAGATCCTAGAGTATTGAGTAGCCTCAGTGAGGAGGAGGTGCTCTTCTCCCCATACACAGTTGAGGAGTTGAGGCATATACTTATAGATAGAGCAAGGTTAGGCTTCTACGAAGGGTGTATAAGCGAGGCTGCAATAAACCTTTGTGCTGCTATAGCAGGTGCAGAGCATGGAGATGCTAGAAGGGCTCTAGATCTTTTAAGGGTAGCAGGCGAGGTTGCTGAGAGGGAAGGTGCTGCTAGAGTTGAGGAGAAGCATGTAAGGATTGCTGAGAAGAGGATAGAGCAGGATAAGGTTAGTGAGACCCTAAGGAAGTTACCATTACATGAGAAGTTAGTCATCCTTAGTGTTATGCTCTCAGATAAAGGTTCCACTGGGAGTGTGTATGATACATATCTATCATTGGTAAAGAGGCTAGGTATACAGCCAGTAACACAGAGGAGGGTAGGGATGATAATAAGTGAGTTGGATATGCAAGGTCTACTCTATGCTCCAGTTATAAATCAGGGTAGGTATGGGAGGACTAAGCGTATATCTCTAGCCATACAAGATTCTCTAGTTAGAGAGGTCTTATCTGAAGATCCAATGCTATCAGTCTTATTCTAAGCATTGCTCATCCTATCTATCTATCTATCTATCTTGATTTAAATAACCTATGATTGTTGAATTGGTATGGGTTTGAAGAGGAGGCTCTTACTCCTTGTAATAGCATCCCTAGCATTCATAGCGTTCTTCAACCTAGGTGCAAATAGTGAGATAAACGAGCAGGATGCAAAGAAGATCACAGAGCAGTTCAAGGAGATGGTAGAGAATATAGATGCCTATGGAATATTCCTCAACAACCTCAGGATAGCATTAGCGATGTTCATACCCGCTCTAGGGATAGCAATAGGCCTATTCTCTGCCTACTCTACAGGTTTAGTATTCAAGGCCCTAGTTATAACTACGCCAGAACTTGCAGGTATACCTCCACTACTAGTACTTGCTACACCATTCGGTATAATGGAGGTTGTATCCTATGGTATAGCGATGTCTCAGAGTGGTATACTATTACATAACATAATCAAGAAGAGAGGCTTCAGGTTAGTTATAATCCCAACACTCATACTTATAGGTATAGTATGTGTATTGCTACTTGCCGGTGCATTCATAGAGTACTATATGATAAGGACTGCTATGGAGAGGGTTTAATTCAAAGAGAGAATGGTGGGGTTAACAACTTGTATGGCCTTTAACCTACCAATAACAAGTTTAGGTTTAATAGATAATAGGAGAATAGGAGAAGCAATACAAACATTTACCCCTTCTACGTTATACTTGATATGTTTGGAACAAGGATACACTACAACCCTAAACTGGAGAACCCAATAATGGTTGCTGCATTACCAGATATGGGTAACGTTGCTGGTCTATGCATATCAACCCTAGTTAAAGGATTGAATGCTGAACTCTTTGCTGAGATATATGCATATTGGCCACCATACGTAACATACAGGGATAGCATCATAGAGTATAAGCAGTCAACCTATAGATTCTACACCGCAAGCATAGATAACATTGTAATATTTGGGGGAGACTTTAACCCTACAGATCCTAGGAGGCTCTACGAGGTATGCTATGAGGTAGTCAATATGGCACAGAGGTTATCGGTGAGGATGTTGTACACTGTAGGGGCAGCATTAAGACCATCTGTTGGTGCAGAGCCTAGGGTTTATGGTGCAGTGAACAACACTAGCCTAATTGATACCCTGAAGGAGCATAACCTGCTCATCCTAGAAGGCGAAGGCCAGATAACTGGGTTCAACGGTTTAATACTAGGCATAGCAATGAAGAGAGGGCTAGATGCTATATGCATACTTGGTGAGATAGATAATCCAGAGATCGTACAGCCTAGAGCAGCAAAGAGAGTACTTGAGAGACTGCTTGATATTGCAAAGATAAGGAGGTTAGATATGTCTGAACTGGATGAGGAAGAGAAGAGGAAGAGGTTCATAGAGGAGCAGTTACGTTACATGGGTAGCATGCTCGAGAGGGATAAGGGTAGAAGGGATGTAGGTATATACTATTGATTGACTTGCATTGGCTTGATTACCATTGGTTTGACGACCATAACGCATAGATCGCTATACTCTCTATCTGGGATATCTGCAAGGGTACATCTTGTGATCCTCTCATTGCTCAATGTTAGGTTCTCATATATATCGATATTGAAACTTTTAGCATCAATACCCTGCTCTATAAGGAACATCGCTATATGTTGGGGCATAAAGTCCCATGGTCTAGGTAAGAGTATAACACTCCGTCTTGCCCTCAATGCATTAACAAGAGCATCCTTCTCTCGATCTATGCTACCTGTGATATGGAATGTTATAAGGACCGATTTATCTATTGCAACCTTTGATCTTGCAGCTGCAACTTGTATAGAACTTATCCCTGGGATGATCTCAACCTCTACACCATTCCCTGTAAATAACGCTAGTAATTTATCTACTATCTCAGACTCTGAGAAGTCTGGGTCGCCAGTGAAGAGTATGCAGCATACCTTATCCTTGCCCTTGAGATCATCGATGATCTGTGTATAGACCTCATCCTGTGTCTTCAGGGTTATAATCCTTACATCCTTCCCCGTCTTATCATTGCTATAGCCATCTATACCATTTAGAATATCCCTTACAACATTCAACGTATGTCTATACCCAACTACTATATCTGCCTTCTCTATAAGCCTTCTTGCTATATCTGTGATGTAACCTTCACCACCAGGTCCTACTCCTACAAGGTATACCTTGCTCATATAAAGAGGCAAAAGATTTAATTATATAAGCCTATGTTGTACTTGCATGGTTCTGGATGAGAAGAGAGTACCAAAGGAGATATACGATTGGTTGATCTCAGAGTCGATCAACTTCCCTAGCGAGGATTTGAAGAAGAGGGGTAATAGTAGTAGCAGCAGGAAGGAGTGAGTCAATACAACAAGATGAATAATAAGCAGAATCGAGTAACCCCTATTCATATTATAGGTATATTCATCCGGTGATCTCTTGGGCGATTGGAATAAAACCCTTATATCTATCCCATGTAAAGATATGGTATGCAGTTCGACTATGAAGAGTTTCAGAGCGTGGAAGAGGTGATGGCATACCTTGTAACTATTGCACCACTCATGAAGCAGGTTATGACCCTTCATACATATAGAGGATATACATTCGCTCTACTACCATTCTCCCCCCTCTCTGGAGATCATATACTCATGGTTTATGCCAAGAGGGAGATTGAAAACGGTCTATTGGAGTTCGATCTCTCAACCTTGAAGTACAGAAAGGTCAATGCAGTTGAGAGGGCTGATAAGAACTACTTCATAGTTACAACACCAAAGAGGAATACACTTGCAGATAAGGCTATAGAAGAGTTGGAGAGGAGCAGTTAGTTTAGCTATATGAATATGAAGTTGAATGGAATATAGTTAACTAATTAATTAATAAGTGCAAGACTAGACTAATGGATAACGATGATGTATGGAATATGTTAGCAATAAAGCAATCTTTATTTTTAATTATAGTAAGGGAATGGTTTAATCCTGTTGTTTATGCACAGTATGTATAATTGATCATCAACTCCTTCATTAATCCTTTCGCATCTATATTATGCTTTACTACACGTACTAGAAGCTTGTAATCTCTATGAACATACTTTGCTGATAGTATGGTACTACTCTTACTCCATAGGTATCTACTGCTGTATCCCTTCTTATCTTTATTCTGCTCATCAACCATCCTCTTCCTTATGCTAGTGACTAGGAATGGTATTGTGTGCATCTCTGCATGCATAGCAAGCAGTAATATGTATGATATCAATAGTTGGTTTAGCGATGCTACCTTAACCCCATCGTATAGATGGTAGAACCCATGTATAGAGTCTAATACCACTAACCTAGTACTATCATCTATACTTGAACAGGCATCTGCAAACAACTCTTCGAATCTGCCTCTATCTGGTATGAATATATCCATCTTTATACCCTTGCTATCTATCATGTCATGCATTATATAGGCGGTTAAGACAGTATCAAGGTCTATATACACTACCCTTCCTCCCTCTTTTACAGATCTTACAAGGCTGGATAGGAAGCATATCCTTGCTATAGCATCCTCCGCTACCAAGAGGTTGATCCCATTACCATCCAATAAGTTAAATAGTACACCAACACCATCATTATTAACCATACTCATATCTTTAAATTATACACTATTGTAAATATGTAGCGATAATAATGGATTTGGACCCAGATTCTATAAAGAAAGATCTCCCAAGGATGAGGGATATATACCTTAACAACGCATCCAGTGCACCTGTACCATTCATAGCTATAAAGGCTGTTACAGATTTCCTCATCTCTTACGACGAGTATGGTCCAGACTCAAGTGCATCAGCATCAATAGTTGATGATCTCCTTAGTAGGGCAAGGAAGGAGATAGCAAGGCTGATAAACTGCAGGGAGGATGAGATAGTATTCACGCAGAGTACAACCCATGCAATAAATATTATTGCAAATGCTCTAAATATCAAGAGAAGGGATGCTATAGTTATAAGGGATGGTGAGCATGAGCATCCTGCCAACTACTATGCATGGTTGAGGTTGAAGAAGCAAAAGGAGGTAACTATCAAGAGCCTAAGTCTAAAGGATGAGGATGGGAGCATAGATGTAGAGGAGTTGAAGGAGATTATTGACTCTGAAGGGATAAGGCTTGTAGCATTGAGCCATGTACTCTTCAACACTGGCTTGATACTCCCAATAGAGGAGGTTGGTAGAGTGCTAAGGGAGAAGGGCAAAGATAATGATAGAAGGATACACCTCTTTGTAGATGCTGCACAGAGCGTTGGCTGTATGGATGTTGATGTCAAGAGGTTAGGCTGTTCATTCATGGCATTCCCATCATCCAAGTGGCTTTGTGCACCCACTGGTCTAGGCATACTCTACTGCAGTAGAGATGCATGGGATGATTTAGAACCATTGTATGTTGGTGGAGAATCGGCATTTATACATGATGATACGCTCTACTATAAAGATATGCCTTACAGGATGCAGGCTGGGTTTAGAGGATATCCATTACTTGCTGGCTTGATTGCATCATTGCAGTACATAAGCAGTATAGGTATAGCAAGGATAAGGAACTGGAATATGCACTTGGCAGGTATAGTAAGGGAAGGGTTGAGAGATAATGAACATATCAAGGTTTATGGTCCAGATGATTCAAGGTTGAGATCGAGTATAGTATCATTCAACTTTAATTATAAGGATAGTGATGCAATGGTGAGTAGATTGGTTAGAGATCTTGAGAGAGAGGGTATAATAGTAGCAGAGAGAGAAGTCTTGAAGAAGAAAATAGTCAGGGTCTCTCCTCACTTCTTCAACAGCGAGGATGATATAGCAAGGTTCTTGTCTACATTGAATAGTCTGCTAACAACGCTCACTTCTTGACCTGCTGCCCCTGCCCCTCTATAACTATCATTGTAAGTGTTGATCTAACCTTATCTATCCTCCTTATCTTCCACGTTATTATCTCCCTCAATTTGTCCATAGAATCTGACTCTATCTTCGCTACTATATCATACACACCGTATACTCCAGCAACCTCTTTCGTCTCAGGGATCTTCCTTATCTCCTTTATTATCTCATCCTCTGCTCCTAGATCACAGTTTATTAGTACATATGCTGATGGCATAATCTAGCATTATTACTCTAGTATTTAACCTATTCTATCACCATAATTTAATGTGGAGAGATGGCTTTTAAATTATAATTGGGCTACTTGCTCATCTTTAGTTCATCTCCTCCTACCCTTATCCTTACCACTGTACTTTATGGCCTTGAACCTTAACGATAATCCAAATATCAGTATCCCAGTAACTATGAGCATCATCCCCCTTATGAATGCAAAATCATCGCCAGATATGAAGATTGCAAGTACACCTATGACTATTATCGCTATACCAGCCCCTATGCCTATAACACCTATATTCATCGCCATTGCAATAGTATGCAAGGCAGTGATTTAAAAAGGATAAGATAAGAAAAATAACAGTTATTGATTCTAGAACTATCCATTGGGTTGGGACTCCCTCTTGCATGCTGTAACTAGGTCATCGAATGTTCCCAAGGGTACTATCTTCAAGAGATTGAACGATGCTATACCAAGATCTATAGCGAACCTCTGAAGCCTATGAGCATCTTCAGCATCAACAACCCATACAAATGTATGCTCTAGTGCTGAATGGTACATTCCTAAGAACCTTACACCATGTCTCTTTGATACATCATCCAAGCGTTCGTTTATGCTGAGCACTACACTCCTACTCTCCCTATTGTATAATGGACAGCTCTCAACAGCATGTTCTCCAAATAGACCATAGAGGGGCATTATGAATATGCTATGAGATGTACATTTAACATTTGCTAATCTTCCATTGCTAATCTTTACACTCAAGGTATCATAAAGTATATTAATGATCCAATTAGTTCTGCTCCTAATGAAGGCAGCTGTATTCAGAGAGAATAGCAAGGATCCTAGAAATGTAGTTAAGATAGAGGATATAGATGTGCCGAAGATAAAGCAAAATGAAGTACTCATCAAGGTTGAAGCAGCAGCATACAACTACAACGATCTCTGGGCTATATGGGGTGAGCCTGTAAAAGTTCCCATGCCCCACATCTCTGGCAGTGATGCTGCTGGAACAGTGGTTGAGGTTGGTGAAGAGGTAACAAGGTTCAAGAAGGGAGATAGGGTGGTATCACACTCAAACATAGCATGTAGGAAATGCGATCTATGTATCTCTGGCAGAGAGTATGACTGCAATGAGAGAGTTATCTGGGGCTTCCAGACAGGTCCTCTAGATGGTGGATATGCTGAGTATGCAAAACTACCAGAAGTTAACCTTGTGAAACTGCCAGATAATGTATCATTCATAGATGCTGCAGCAGTCTCGATGGTTGGGATGACATCATGGCATATGCTTGTAGGTAGAGCAAAGATACAGCCAGGGCAGACAGTGCTTATAATGGGAGGTACTAGTGGTGTTGGGAGCATAGGGATACAGATAGCAAAACTATTCAACTGCACAGTTATAGCAACTGCAGGTAACAATGAGAAGATGGATGTGTGTATGAAACTTGGTGCTGATTATGTAGTGAACCATAGGGAGCCAGACTGGGCCAAGAAGGTCAGGGAGTACACCAACAAGCAGGGTGTGGATGTTATATTTGAGCATATAGGCAAGTCTGTATTTCCAGATGAGGTCAAGTTACTGAAGATGGGAGGTACACTGGTAACTACTGGTGCTACAACAGGCTATGATAGCACATTAGATCTAAGGTATCTATTCTTCAAGGGGCTCAACCTCTTGGGATCCACACAAGGCACAAGAGCAGAGCTCAGCGAGGTTATATACTGGGTCTCGAAGGGCAAGATAAAGCCGTATGTGCATGATGTGCTTCCATTCAGCAGGATGGTTGAAGGGCATGTTATGATGATGGAGAATAAGATAATAGGCAAGTTGGTAACAACACCATCCAAACTCTAACCTAATTTATTATATTATTTTATTGTTGAGAGTAAAGACTAAATCATCTCTTATCATCTTATATGCTATGGCTTTGGCGGGTAGATTGCTAAGGACGTTACTCTTCGTGCCAGGTAATAACCCAAGGTTCATAGAGAAGGCTAGAGCACTAAGGGCGGATGTAATCTGCCTAGATCTTGAGGATTCAGTACCAATCGATGAGAAGGATAGAGCAAGAGAATTGGTAAGAGATGCTCTAAAGGCTAGGAGCAATTACACATCAGAACTCTATGTTAGAGTAAACTCACCAGAGTCAGGGCTAATCGAGGATGATCTGAAGGGTATAGTAGTTGATGGGCTTGATGGTATAGTTATACCTAAAGTAAATGAGCCAGAGGAGGTAGTAAGGATAGCAGGTATGCTGGATGAGTTGGAGCATAAAAATGCTACAAGTAAGAGAGTAGAGATCATGCCATCGATAGAGAGTGCAAAGGGAGTGGTTAATGCATACCATATAGCATCTTCAAGCGAGAGGGTCTCAGCATTGGTATTTGGTGTATTCGACTTTATGCATGATATGGGATTGGAGTATAGTGTAGATGCTATAGGGTACAGTTATGCTAGGGCCAAGGTGCCTGTTGATGCAAGAGCAGCAGGCGTCTATGCCATAGATGGTATATGGCAGGGTATAGAGGATGTAGATGGGCTAGTAAAGGATGCTATGATAGGGATGAGGTTAGGCTATAAGGGTAAGAGTATAATACACCCAAAGCAGATAGAGCCTGTACACAAGGTATTCATTCCAAGCAAGGATGAGGTTGAATGGGCAAGGAAGGTTGTAGCAGCACTTGAAGATGCTATGAAACAAGGTAAGGGTGCTGTAAGGCTTGAAGGCAAGATGGTGGATGCTGTACACTACAAGAGGGCAAAGGCGTTACTTGAGACTGTTGATATGATCAAAGCCTAATGCATCATGAAGGTGGTAGAGATGTTTACAGGGATAGTTAAGTGTATGGGCATAGTTGAGGATGTAAAGATCAATGAGAGGAAGGGGAGTGCCCTAACCCTTACCATAGATATAAGGGATCTGGCAGGTAGGGTTAGCATAGGGGATAGCGTATCTGTCAATGGCGTATGCCTAACTGTAGTTGCCATAGATGGTAACAAGGCTACATTCAATCTCATAGGCGAGACCATCAAGAGAACTAATCTGGGAGTGTTGAAGAGAGGAGATAGGGTTAACTTGGAGCCTAGCCTAAGAGTAGGGGATAGTATGGATGGGCACTTTGTGCTTGGGCATATAGATGGTACTGGCAGGATAGTTGAGAGGAGGGATGAGAGGGATCAGGTATTCATGGGCATAGAGGTTGATGATAGTCTGATGAGGTATATAGCAATGAAGGGCTCTGTTGCCGTTGATGGTGTGAGCCTCACAGTTGCTGGTGTAAAGGAGAACGATAATGTATTCTACATAGCACTTATACCCCATACCTTAGAGGTAACAACTCTAGGCTTCAAGCGTGAACATGATATCGTGAATATAGAGGTTGATATCCTTGCTAGATATCTAGCAAACCTCCTAGAACATACCAATATAGTAGTAAATACAAAATAATTAGTAAGATTTATAACGCTAGCTGTCAGCAGGATTGATATGGGATCCAGATCCAGCCTTGAGGAGGCTATCGATGCATTAAGGAATGGTAGGTTTGTACTACTCCACGATGGCAAAGATAGAGAGGATGAGGTTGATATGCTCATACCTGCTCAGTTCGTTACTCCAGAGAGCATCGCTACAATGCGCAAGGATGCTGGAGGGTTGATATGCTTAGCATTGGGCTACAAGATTGCAAGCAGATTGGGTCTGCTCTACATGCATGATCTCCTTAACATAGCGCTGGATGGTAGGCTTAGGGATATAGTATCTACATGCTCACCCTATGGGGATAGACCAGCATTCTCAATAACCATAAATCACAAGTATACATACACAGGAGTAACAGATAGGGATAGAGCATTGACCATATCAAGCATGGCCAAGGTAGCAGAGTCAGTGCTTAATGGAGAGGATGGGGTAGCAGAGTTCATAACCTCGTTCAGATCCCCAGGCCATGTACCATTGCTCATAGCAGCTAATAACCTGCTCAAGGAGAGGAGAGGACATACAGAGATGGCCATATATATGGCAGAGAAGGCTGGGCTCCTCCCAGCGGTTGCAATATGCGAGATGCTTGACTCAACAACATATACTGCACTCTCATTTGAGAAGGCAAAGAAGTACGCTGATGAACATGGTCTATGCATACTTGAGGCATCAACTCTTACATCATCCATAGCAGATTGATACTGCTGGGGATTACCATGAGCAACCCTAATAATGAGGTTGTTAAGCTTGGGATAGTTATAGCTGAGTTCAATAGCGAGATAACAGCAAGTATGCTTGATAGAGCATGTAAACATGCTAGAGAGTTGAATGCAGATATCAAGTACATATGCTATGCCCCAGGTACATTCGATATGCCATTATTTGTGGCAGATCTCTTGAAGAGGGATGATGTAGATGCTGTAGTAACCCTTGGCGCTGTCATCAAAGGAGAGACCCTCCATGATGAGGTAGTAGCATTCAACGCATCTAGGCTTATAGCAGATCTTGCATTGAAGTATGGCAAGCCGGTTGCATTAGGTATCTCTGGCCCTGGGATGAGTTATGAGCAGGCAGTGGATAGGATAAACCCAGTATCCACTAGAGCAGTTAGTGCTGCAGTGAATATGGTAAAGAGGTTCAGGATGCTCAAGGGCATAGACTCTAATAGTAGGGAGGGTAGAGGCACAGTAGTAATAAGATAGTGGAGGGAGGTGAACAATAACTATGATCCAGATAACACTTGTAAGACTTGAAGGTTATGGGCCATGGACAGCAACCCTTGGTAGTGATAGAGAGCATAGACTACAGATACTCCAGTCTAGGCTCTACAGTGATATTCAGGAACAGTTTGCAAAGAGGAATGGATTGGTATTCTTTAACAGGTTCGATGAGATGTTCACTGTAAGTAATGGTATAAGTGTAGAGGAGCATAGGAGCATACTGGATGTTATAACCACATCTTACGACCTGAAGATGAGCATGAGGATAGGTATTGGTGAGACCCCTTACAAGGCCCATGAGAGGGCAATAAGAGCAAGTAGGATGGTGAGCAATGGACTGTTTATATCAGATGGGTTAGGAGGAGAGGAGGATGGCTATAATAATAGTGGTAGTGATGATGGTTTGGTACAGATAATGCATATAGATGTGGATGGCTCGACTACAGATGTTAGTTCTAGGCTAATGCCATATGATATATCACTCTTGGTGATGAGGTTGCATCTTGAGTTAGCGGAGAGGTTCTTGAAGAGAGGCGCACTAACATTCTTCCTAGGCGGGGATAACTTCATGGTAGTATCGAGTAGGATAGGTAAGGAGAAGGTTGAGGAGACCATCAAGCATGTTATGGAGAGCACATCTGTTAGGCTGAAGTGTGGAATAGGTATAGCTAGAGATGCTAGAAGTGCTGCAATGCTTGCAACCAAGGCATTGGATAGCATAAGGGAGATGAGGAAGAATATGATGAATAATAATGATAAGAAGGATAAGAAGGATAAGAAGGATAAGAAGGATAAGAAGGAGAAGGAAGGTAATACTACAGATACGGGTATCATTAGCAATGACTCTGAAGAGTTTAGTGCTCCTGTAAGTGTGGTTGAGTTGAGTTGCTTATAAGGATAAGGAACATCAGTATGCTATATGGTAGCAATCTTGAGTTCATACAGAGAGCAAGTGTAGTGGTAGATGATGTTACTGGCATTATACATGCAGTTGAGAGGAATAGAGCGAATACCTTTGATGTAGATACCAGCATAGATGGTGAAGGTTTACTTATGATGCCATCATTCATAAACGCACATACCCATATAGCAGACTCTATAGCAAAGGATGTAACCTATAGCCTAGGGTTCAATGAGAGCATACACCCAGTATCTGGAGTGAAGAGGAGGGTATTGAATGGGAGTAAGAGGGAGCATATAATGCACTTCATGAGATCATCAGCCTCTGCAATGCTCAAGAAGGGCATCACCATGTTCATAGACTTCAGAGAGCAGGGGCTTAGCGGTGTTTATATGTTGAGGGAGAGCATGGATGGGCTAGCGATAAGGTATCTGGTATTGGGTAGGGTTGAGCACTACAACTATTCAAGTGATGATGAGCCCCTTGCAGAGGATGCCCTAGATGAGGCTGTTAAAGTTGTAGATGCAGCAGATGGATTCGGATTGAGTGGAGCAAATGAGTATAGTAGTAGAGCATTGGAGCAGATATCTATGCTAGCAAAGGTAAGGGGCAAGGTATTCGGTATGCATGTATGCGAGTCAGAAGAGTCCCAAGCATACTCTATGAAGAGGTTTGGTATGAGCGAGGTTAGGAGAGTGCTAAGAGTAACGAGACCAGACTTTCTAGTACATATGACGGTTGCTAGCGATGATGATCTTAGGCTAGTTGCATCCAAGGGTATAAGGGGGATAGTTGTATGCCCAAGGGCAAACGCTGTGCTTGGAGTAGGTATCCCAAGGGTATGGGATATGTTAAGGCTAGGGTGTAACGTTGCTATAGGAACAGATAATGTAATGCTCAACTCTCCAGACATATTCAGGGAGATGGACTATCTCTGGAAGATCTCAAGGGTAATGCATAAGGGCTATGATGGTAATGGTAATGGTAATGGTATAGATGCTAGAGAGATACTTAAGATGGTTACTGTAAACCCAGCAAGGATATTCAGAGTAGATAGACTGGGGTATCTTGCAGAAGATATGCATGCAGATGCACTATTCATAGATAAATATAGTGTTGATATTGCACCTATGCATAACCCACATGTATCAATAGTGCATAGGGCATCTGAGTCTAGCATAAGGGCTGTGATGCTCAATGGCAAGATAGTACATGGTAGATTATGAGTAAGGATCATAGAGAGGAAAGAACGATGCCCAATGCTGGTAGAGATAGGCCTTATGTTATAATCAATGCAGCAATGAGTATAGATGGTAAGATATCAAGCATATGCAATGACTCAAGACTCTCATCAAGGCATGATCTTGTAAGGGTACATAAGCTTAGAAGTAGTGTAGATGCTGTGATGGTTGGTATAAATACAGTGCTTATAGACGATCCTATGCTCAACATAAGGTATGTTGAATCCAAAGAGAAGGGTAGAGATCCAACAAGGGTGGTTGTTGATAGCCATGCTAGGATAAGCCTTACATCAAAGATAATAAGCACATGCAAGAGCATACCAACTATAGTAGCAGTATCTGAGAAGGCAAGTACTGCTAGGGTAGGGAGACTAATGGATATGGGGGCAACTGTTATCATAGCAGGTAAGGATAGGGTAGATCTACACATACTACTCCAGAGGCTGAAGGATATTGGTATAGAGAGTGTCTTGGTTGAGGGGGGAGGGGAACTGAACTGGTCACTCCTGAAGGAAGGGCTAGTAGATGAGTTGATGGTGACTATAGCGCCCATAGTGCTAGGAGGCAGAGTAGCAAAGACATTGGTTGAGGGCGAAGGCTTCCCCAGCATAGATCATGCTATTAGGCTATCATTGGTCGAGGTTAGAAGGGTGGATGGAAGTGATGAGGTTATACTACACTACAGAGTTATATGATATGCTAGATATAATTAATCTGATCTATCTCTTCATGTAGTACCATTGCCATTCTTCTGCAACTCACTACTTAACTCTTCTATCTTTGCTATGATAGCCTGTTTGAGAGTTGAGTTGTCTGCTAGGTTGAGTGGTGCCTTACATGATGGACATCTGAAGAATGCATCCACCGCTTGATCAAATGTTAGTCTTGGGCAAGCATAGTTACCACAGTGATAGAACTGGTTGCTCTCCTCATACTGCAGTCTTATCTTCAACCTCTTTAGGATGTTGCGCTTCTGCCCATCAATGAATGTATCAACGTTATCCCTCTTGACCCTCCACTTATACACAAACCAGCCCTTCTTCTCATCCCTAACCCTTATACCTATTATGAGTGCCTTGCTGAAGAGATCGTATAGCACTTTCCTAACGGTATTTATCTTCAAGCCTGTAGCACTTGCTATCTCCTCATCTGTAGTATCTTCGTTGTTGAGCAAGGCTCTAGCAACCCTAACGTAATCTTCCCCTCCTAGAAGATGTGCTATCTTTACAAATGTATCCTCGTACTCCATAATTATATATTGTCTATCTCCATTATTATGCCTTTGGTATAGCGCAATATAATAAGAACTCTTCCATATTAACAGTCACCAATAACCAATAATGTGAATTACAAAGGGATGGAGATTGGTAGCCCGGCCCAGATTCGAACTGGGGTCTGGGGCTCCAAAGGCCCCCATGCTTGGCCGCTACACTCGGCGAGTATAGCCATCACCATTCTTTATTACCATTAGGTAATCTACATACGATACTCTCCACCGGGCTGCCGGGCTATACTTCATCTTCATCCTCTCATTAATAATCTTAATCATAGGCTTGATGCAAAGGCTTTATTACTCTTATCCCATAATCTTATATGTTGAAGGTCATTGTGTATGGCTTGAGTACTGAAGGCTACAACATAGCAAAGAGTCTATCACTGAAGGGCCTAGACGTATCCATGGTAGATGAATCCAAGGGCATGGCCTTATCTGTGAAGGCTGAGATGGTCATGGCCTACTCTACTGTAAATGCGTTGATGGAGGATGAACCATTGCTTGGGTTAGAGCCTGAAGCTCTGGCTATGGCAAATGCAGATCATGTCTTCTTTGCACCAAAGATAAGGAAGGTTGCTCAGGACGCAAGGGTAGAGATTGCGGGTAAGTTTAGAAGCATGGCTAATCATCTTAGGAGAGGCTCATCAATAATATACTGTATGCCAACTGGGATAGGAGGTAACAAGGAGATGATCGATATTCTAGAGCATGTTACAAACATGAAGGTTAATGATGATATAAACTACTACTACATGCCTATAGCAGCAGATAGTCTAGGCTATGTTATAGGCTCAAACTCTATGAAGGAGGATGAGGGAATATACAAGATTATCGAGTATGTTACAGATAGCAACACTACTATGATGGATATACTGTCAGCGGAGATACTCTACGCAAATAGGTTGCTATCCCATTATATACCACTAATAACAGCATTCGAACTATGCAAGAGCATAAGCAATGATACACGTACCATGTTGAGAGAGGAGGAAGGGCTTAGAGAACTCTTCATAGATGATGTCGCTTCAAGCCTATTCGACCTTTACATCTTCTCAAACTCTATAGAGAGTAATACTCTAACACATATAATAAATAACTGTATAAGGAGTTTAGAGTCTTACTCCAAGTACCTTGTGGATAAGGTTAGGCTACTCCTCAAGAAGAGAGATCTTAGGGCAAGCAAGTGCAAGATAGCAATAGCATGGAGCATAGATAGTAATGAGATTAGGAGTAGCAAGATAGCATTGCTCTCATTGCTCTCATCTAGGCTTAGGGATTACATAGGGGATGTTGAAATACTCAAAGGTACTTCTCAGTTGGAGATCTATGATGATAGAACTATAATCATACTTGCATGTTCAAGATCAGATTATGAGAGGTTAAAGGATAGTAGAGATAAGGGTAGGAGTATAGGGAGGGATTCAATGATAGTCAAGGCAAACCCTCTATGCGAGGTTGTAGAGTAGTAGTGACAGCAGCAGTAGTATAGTAGTAGCAAGGTTTAGGTTTATAGCCAGCGTTGTAAAGATGAATACTATGAACAACGAGGAGGGGACTAAGAGTAACGATGAGGCTATTGATTCCAGCAATGATGAGGTTGAGATGCTCAAGAATGCATTGAAGGAGTATGAGAGCAAGTACAAGTACCTCCTTGCAGATTACGATAACTATAGGAAGAGGGTTGAGAGAGAGGCAGAGTATAGGGTAAGGCAGAGCATAGAGTCATTCATACTCAAACTACTCAACCTTAGGGATGATTTTGTAAGGGCAATAGATGCTATAAAGAAGAGTAATGCTACCGCTGTTGATAAGCATATAGTCGAGGGGCTAGAAGGTGTTCTGAAGAACCTCGATGGCATACTCAGGGATGCTGGGATTGTAGAGATCCCTGCTGTAGGGAAGGAGTTCAACCCAAATCTACATGAGGCTGTATCCTTCATCTATAACTCTGAACTTCCAGATCTAACCATTACTAATGAGATAAGGAAGGGTTACATGATGAATGATAGAGTAATAAGACCCAGTCTTGTAGAGGTATCTAGGAGACCTACACAAGAAGAGAGAGGAGGTGGTTCAGATGAGTAAGATAATAGGGATAGATCTAGGTACAAGTAACTCTGCTGCTGCAGTGATAATTGGAGGTAAGCCTGTAGTCATACCATCAGCAGAGGGGACATCACTCTATGGCAAGTCATTCCCATCTATAGTTGCATTCACAAAGGATGGGCAATTGCTGGTAGGGGAGCCAGCAAGGAGGCAGATGGTAACCAATCCAGAAGGTACTGTGATTGCTGCTAAGCGCAAGATGGGCACTGATCATAGATTCAAGGTGTATGATAAGGAGTATACTCCTCAACAGATCTCAGCACTTATACTACAGAAGATAAAGAAGGATGCAGAAGCCTTCCTAGGCGAGAAGATAGATAAGGCTGTCATCACTGTGCCAGCGTACTTTAACGATAACCAGAGGCAGGCTACAAAGGATGCTGGTGAGATAGCAGGGTTACAGGTTGTAAGGCTTATACCAGAACCTACCGCTGCTGCCCTAGCATATGGGCTTGACAAGGCCGACAAGGATCTGAAGATAATGGTCTTTGATCTTGGTGGAGGTACCCTTGATGTTACAATAATGGAGATGGGAGGAGGAGTATTCGAGGTGAAGTCAACATCTGGAGATACACAGTTGGGAGGAACAGACATGGATAATGCAATAATTGATTACATAGTGAGCAAGTTCAAGGAGGATACAGGCATAGATCTTAGCAGGGATAGGATGGCAATGATGCGTGTTAGAGAGGCTGCAGAGAAGGCAAAGATCGAGTTATCATCGTTGCTTACTACAGAGATAAACCTACCATTCATAGCATACGATCCAAAGAACAATGAGCCTAAGCATCTTAATATGACACTCACTAGGGCAAAGCTTGAGGAGTTGATAAGACCTATAGTTGAACGTTGCAGGCAGCCAATGATGCAGGCATTGGCAGATGCAAAGATGAAGCCTGAGGATATAGACAAGATCATCCTTATAGGGGGCCCAACTAGGATGCCCATGATTAGGGAGTTTGTTAAGCAGATAATGGGCAAGGAGCCAGAGAGAGGAGTAGACCCAATGGAGGCTGTAGCAATAGGGGCAGCAATACAGGGAGCGATAATAGCGGGGGATATAGCAAGGGATATAGTCCTTCTAGATGTAACGCCTCTGAGCCTTGGGGTTGAGGTTCTAGGAGGGTTGGCAGAGAAGATAATAGAGAGGAATACAACTATACCATGCAAGAGGAGCAAGATATTCACTACAGCAGCGGATTACCAGACCGCAGTAACCATACATGTTGTACAGGGTGAGAGGCCTATGGCTGCAGACAATGTCTCTCTAGGCATGTTCACGCTCTCAGGTATACCACCAGCACCAAGAGGAGTACCCCAGATAGAGGTCACCTTCGATCTCGATACCAATGGTATATTGCATGTAAGCGCAAAGGATCTAGCAACTGGGAAGGAGCAGAGTATAACCATAACCTCAACTAACAAGTTAAGCAAGGAGGAGATAGAGAGGTTAAAGAGAGAAGCAGAGATTTATGCTGAACAGGATAGAAGGAAGAAGGAAGAGGCAGAGTTGAGGAATGAGGCTGATAACCTGATATACACTGCTGATAGGATGGTAAAGCAGGATCTGAAGGATAGGCTAAGTGGGGAGCAGGTTGAGAGGATAAACAAGGCAATACAGGCATTGAAGGATGCTCTAGCAGGAAAGGATACTGTACTGATAAAGAGCAGGTTGGATGAGTTGAAGAGCATCCTTGGTGAGATAAGCGCACAGGTGTACAGCAGAGTAGGTTCTAGTACTGGCACAGGTACTTCATCATCTTCATCTACATCAACAGGTTCGGATAAAAGTAAGTAAATAATTAAGGAAGTAAGTAAGTAAGTAAGTAAAATAAACGAGCCCGACAAGGTCAATCGTTAATAAACGGTTCTATCATTATTTTTCTATTGATGCTGTATGAGCAAGGAGGGCAAGCCAGACTACTACGAGGTACTAGGGGTATCGAGGAATGCAAGTAAGGAAGAGATCAAGCAGGCATATAGGAGGCTAGCATTGAAGTACCATCCAGATAGGAACAAGAGCCCAGATGCAGAGGAGAAGTTCAAGTTGATATCGGAAGCGTATGCTGTGCTTAGCGATGATGAGAAGCGTAGACTCTACGATGCGTATGGCCATGCTGGTCTAGAAGGGAGGTACACAAGCGAGGAGATATTCAAGGGCGCAAAGATCGATATAGATGAGATACTCAGGGATCTAGGCTTTGGCATTGACTTTGATAGTATATTCGAGAGGTTCTTTGGGTTCAAGATGGGCTCTCCATTCTTCTGGCAGGAGAGTAGAGGTAGAGAGCCTGTTGTTATAGATGTTAATGTAGGGCTTGAGGATGTACTACATGGTAAGAGGGTGGAGGTTGAGGTACCAACAATGGTTCAGTGCAATATATGCAAAGGCACAGGAATAGCGCCAGATAGTAAGGTAAGGACATGCAGTGTATGCAAGGGTACAGGACAGGTTAGGAGGGTTATAGAGCAGTCAAGGTTTGGTACATTCGTTAGCATAGAGCCATGTAGGGAGTGTAATGGTAAAGGGAGGATAGTGGAGAGGCCATGCACTACATGCAATGGTACAGGAAAGGTCAGGAGGGTAGAGAGGGTTGATGTTAGGATACCACCAGGGATAAATGATGGTACTATGCTAAGATTAGATAGGCATGAGAAGGGTAGACACAACGATGCAGAGGTATACATAAGGGTCAGGATAAGGCCTCATCCACTCTTTAAGCGTTCTAACAGCGATGTAGTGTATGATGCAAAGGTTAGTTTTACGAGGCTAGTGCTTGGTGGGGATATAAAGGTACCACTCCTCGATGGAGGTTACTACACGCTCAGGATACCTCCTGGTACACAGCCAGATACTATATTCACAATAAAGGGTAAAGGTCTGCCAAGGCTTGATGACTATGGCTATGGTCATGATAGAGGGGATCAGTTGGTCAGGATAGGTGTCAAGGTACCATCACCCTCAACCCTTAGTGAGAGGCAGAGGCATCTTATAGAGGAGTTGGATAGAGAGTTAAGGGAGTAGTAGAGTTGTAGATAACTACATATTCATCATCCGTGCATCTAGTAAGCATCATATACATTATATGAGAAGTGTAAAAAGATTTTTATCTCATTACATGGTAGGTATCAGCATGTCATGGGAGGATTGGTTCGGTAGGAGGAGAAGGCCATTCGCATTCTGGCAGGAGATAGAGGAGATGATGCGTGAGATGGAGAAGGAGATGGAGAGGATGTTCGAGAAGAGCATGAAGGAGCTGGAGGAGATGGTTCCAAAGGACCTTGTTAGAGAGTACAAGCTTCCAGATGGAAGGATAAGGAGAGAATGGGGCCCATTCGTATATGGTTACTCTCTTACCATAGGACCTGATGGGAAGCCAGTGATAAGGGAGTTTGGTAATGTTAGACCATCATTTACAGGAGGAAGGATAGCACTGAAGGAGGAGAGGGAACCTCTTGTTGATGTTATGAGCAGTGATAGTGAACTGAAGGTTATAGTTGAACTCCCAGGGATAAACAAGGAGGATATCAAGGTTACAGCAACAGAGAAGACCGTTAATATCAGGGCTGAAAACCCAGAGAGGAAGTACAGCAAGAGCATAGAATTGGCAGAGGAGGTCGATCCTACCACTGCAAGATCAACATATAAGAATGGCATACTTGAGATAACATTCAAGAAGAAGGGCTCAAAGCAGGAAGGGTTCACCATAAAGGTTGAGTGAGTAGCATTGCTGGTTGATGATGGGAGTGATCCAAGTATGAATATGAAGGTTGTAGAGTATGATGGCAGAAGGATGGAATCACCCTATATTTTTATAGGACTGCCAGATGTAGGGCTTGTTGGTAGCATAGCAGTCTCCTACATTATAGATAATGTTAAGATGGAAGAGATAGGGCATGTAGAGTCTGATATATTCCCTCCAATACTACTGGTTAGAAATGGCAAGGTTAAGAATCCCATAAGGCTGTACTCAAGTGAGAGGAATATGATAGCATTGATATCTGAGATGCCTATACACCATTCAATCCTTCAAGAGTTTGCCACTAGTATAGCAGACTGGTTCAAGAGGATTAGTCCTAGGCTTGTAATAAACATAACAGGCATACCAGTGCAGAATAGACTCAACATAGATAAGCCGAAGGTATTCTATATAGCAACAGATGAGCATATATCATCACTGATGAGATCAACACAAGCAACTGTATTCGAGGAGGGACTAATATTCGGTATATATGCAGCAATACTCAAGGCATGCATGAGCAGAGATATACCAACCCTAACGCTCTTCACACAGTCACACCTTAACTTCCCAGATCCATTCGCATCAATAGAGGCTTTAGAGGTTCTTAACAAGGCTCTCAACATAAGTATAGATCTTGATGCATTGAGGGAAGAGGCTGAGATGATAAGGATAAAGAGCAGGGAACTGATGAAGCAGACGGAGAACATGCTAGTTGAGCCTAGATTAAAGACAGCTCCAACATTCTACGGGTGATGGCTAGTTATGAGCGATGAGAGAGAAGGGCGTGATATATTCGATCTGATAGAGGAGATGGATAAGAGGATGAGGCGCATAATAGAGAGGACATTCTCCATGGGTATGGATGTTGATGAGCAGTTGTATGATATCGAGAGAAGGGAACTGAAGCCACTTACACAGATAAGCGAGACTGATGATGAGGTCATAGTTACGCTAGATATACCATGTGCAAGCAGGGAGAGTATAGAGTTAAAGGCAACAGAGGATACACTATTCATAAAGGCAAGGATGGATAGGTGCATAACGTTCAGTAACGTTGAGTTCGAGAACTACAGCAAGAGTATAAGGCTTCCAGCAAGGGTTGAGCCAAAGCATGCTAAAGCATCATTCAGGAATGGTGTGCTTCAGGTTAGGCTACCAAAGAAGTTTGAGGGCAGTGAGATAAAGATAGAGTAATAGAACAGGTTAACCCTGGGAAGGTTTATTATTTATTCTGCTATAACTAAATGATAATGATGAGGATAGCAGTTGATGTCGATGGTGTACTTGCAGATATAATAAGTGTATGGTTAAACTATTACAATGAGAGAAATCGATCATCACTTAGCAAGGAGCAGATACAAAGATGGGACTTCTGGAAGAGTATAGGATACAGTGCAGAGAGGTTCTATGCAGAGCTAGCAACTTGCTGGAAGGAATGGCTCAGGGTTCCAGTCATTGAGAATGATATCGCTAACTCTATAGCAGTGCTTAGAAGGTTAGGTAGGGTAGATATTGTAAGTGCACAGATGGCCAAGGATTACGTTAAGAGATGGCTCGAGTATAACAAAATAGTCTACGATGATTATGTTAGTGTTGCAAGGGGAGCAGATAAGGCAGATCTAGAGTACGATGCCTTCATAGATGATTCTCCATTGAATGCAGAGAGGATATCAAGTATGGGTAAGTTTGTACTCCTCTACGATCAGCCATGGAATAGGCATCTCAGCGATGGTAGATACATGGTAAGGGTAAAGAGTATAGATGATGCGAGGAAAACGCTTATAGATAGATTGATGGGTATGAGAAGATTATAACTATCATCATAAATCCATAATTATATCAATCTACCACTCACCCACTCCGACCCATCCATCCATCCATCCACTAACTCAACAATCAACTAATCTTTAGCATTAACATCTATAGGTTCTCACCATACATTATTAACCCATGCACCGACGTGATATAATAATCATATATGCTATAAACCAAAATATACAGTAGTATACCCATCATACCATCATATATACAGGCGGGGGTCGCCAAGCATGGTCAAAGGCGCTAGGCTCAGAACCTAGTCCCTTAGGGGTTCGTGGGTTCAAATCCCACCCCCCGCACTGATACGACGATTGTGAATATACCAAACATTATTATAGTTCGTGAATTCATTCCCACTCCTGCACTAGAGACACCTTATAATCAGTTGTCTTTTTGGTGGGTCTTGTCGGTGGAGAGGCTTTAGAGGATTTCCTTAGGGGTTTAGGAGCAGTGTGACAATGGAAAGTTATTTGAAGAGGCTTAGAGCCTTCAAGTGGGATGATATATTGGTCGATGAGGTCATAATGATTTTAGAAAGAGCTTTAAATCCTATTTTTAAAATTTTCAGAAAATTTTACCATAAGCGTATATCTTGTTCCCACAACATAAAAACTACACG
>JBKBIE010000008.1:0-50143 GCA_046299465.1 Candidatus Nitrosocaldus sp. | reverse complement strand
GAGGATGGCATTTGCTGATAAGAATGTGATGACAGCACTTATACTTGCTGCAGTAGCAGTATTCTCCCTCCCATTTATACTACCTCATATAACCCATGAGTCTATGATATACCATATCTACCTACACTTGGTAGCGTTCATGGTATCCATATTCCTCGTTATAGTATCTGCACTAGCATACTATAGGGGGAGGAGCAGAAGGCTACTCTTCATGCTGCTTGCACTATCGATGCTTTCAGTTGCTGAGTTTGTAAACTTCCTCACAGCAACAGGGAACGTACCAGCACTCCTGCTCCCAATAATAAATGTAGAGTTGTCACACATGCTAATACTTGTAATGCTAGTACTCT
The DNA here is from genome assembly GCA_046299465.1 of Candidatus Nitrosocaldus sp. Lineage (GTDB taxonomy): Archaea > Thermoproteota > Nitrososphaeria > Nitrososphaerales > Nitrosocaldaceae > Nitrosocaldus. The sequence continues at coordinate 49,793 of JBKBIE010000008.1, read as the reverse complement.
TCATGACCGGGGTTATAAAGATGGGTTAAGTAGGAGGTAGATGGAGAATGATCATAGGAGGGATTAGCAACAATATAAGGAATACGATACTAGAATGCATAAAGAGAAACCCTGGAATAAGGTATAGGGAACTGCTTAGACTTCTAGGGTTAACCAATGGAGTGCTATCATATCATCTTTACAGGCTAGAATCTGAGCAGATGATAAGGATAGATAGGGATAAGGGGATGACGAGGTACTATGTGAGTGATGTTGAGTATAATGAGGCTAAAATACTTGGCATGTTAAGGATACCAACTACAAGGAGGATAGTCTCTTACATGCTTGAGAATGATGGCTCATCGACACTCGATGAACTTGCATTTATGCTTGGTAAGGCACCATCAACGATCTTCTGGCATATGAAGAGGCTCGTTGAGAAGGGTTTGGTAGATAAATATGACTACAAGTATGTGTTAAGGAATAAGCATCTAATAGCAGGGATATTTGCAAGGTATAGGGAGCAGTTGATTGAGAAGGTTGCAGATAACTATACTGATATCATGGAGGATCTAAACTTTTAATACTTAATGCTTCTATCGTGTTAGGATGCCAAGCATATGGCATATGCATGATGAGAAGATCATAGAATATGTGCATAGCATATTACCGAAGAGCCCAGGTATACTCCCAAGCATAGAGGATGATGCTAGACAGAGAGGTATACCAATAGTTGGTCCATTGATAGGTAGACTACTCTTCCTTCTTGTACTTGCAATAAGGGGTAGAAGGATACTGGAGATAGGCACTGCTGTAGGCTACTCTACAATATGGCTTGGGTTAGCAGCAAAGAAGTTTAATGGTAGGGTAACAAGCATAGAGATAGATCCTGCAAGGGCTGATGAGGCTAGAGCAAATATACATACTGCTAACCTAGATGATACTGTAGAGGTTATAACTGGCGATGCGCTGGATGTTATACCAAGGCTGAAGGGAAGGTTCAACCTAATCTTTATAGATGATGGTAAGGATAACTACCCTAGATACTTTGAGTTATGCTATCCAAGGCTGAGTAAGAACGGGTTATTGATTGCAGATAATGCATTATGGCATGGCGAGGTGTTGAAGAATAGTAGAGAAGGCAGTGCAGTGGCAAGGTTCAACTCCATGCTTATAAGTAGTATGGATGCTTTGGTACTCCCAGTTCGTGATGGGATAGCAATAGGTATCAAGGGAGGAAGGTAGTAATAGATGGCATATTGCATACTAGTGATCAGCCAAGAAGGTTACGTACAATATCCTTCCTTGCTAGTTCGAACCTTGCAGAGGTCTCTATCATCTTCATAGCCTTCTCGAATGCTTCATCCGTTGGCAGATCTGCAACCTGCATGTATATATTCTCGGCCTCCTTCCTCCAGTACTGGTAAAAGTCTTCTGGATCCTTGCCTGCGCTTGAGATTATTGAGTCGAACAACTCCTTCATCTTGAGGAGATGCTCGCTCCTCAACCCCTTGGACCCTAGCATATAATAACATGCTCTATAGCCATTTATAAAAATAAATGCTTTAGAGGGATGATACTATGAAGCCTATCCCTATATACACAAGTATAGCATAGAGTGCTATATAGAGTAACCTTGCATTAGTATCTCCAAGCCTAGCAATCTTATCCACACCCTTCCTTGCCATGTATGCTGTACCAACAAGCCATGCATAATCCATCCATATATGGGCTAGGAACATTAGTAGTACCCCATTGATGGATGCAATGTAAGATGCATCCATTATCATCTTCATCCCAACGGTTAACCACCATGCTATGAAGAATGGGTTCAAGGCAGAGAATGCTATGCCAGCAATGAACGAACCATACAATGCCGTTGATACCTTGAATACTCTGGCACTGTTACTCCGCCCTTGTATGCTTCTAGTAGTTGCAAGTGTGTATAACTGTATGGTAGCAAATGCTATGAGTGCTATACCACCAACAAGACCTATGAACCATCTCAACTGATCTATGTAATCTATGCTGAGTATGCCTACTGCTATGGCTAGGACCAAGGGCAACTCTACTATTGCATGACCACTAGCACACAAAAGACCTGATAGATGCCCATACCTCTTTGCATAGTGTAGGTTTATGAGGAAGAGTGGTCCTGGGGATAGTACTCCAGAGGATGATACTACAATTACCATGAGTAGGAATGCATAGTCCATATACCTTTACCTCACCAGTGCAGATAGATGCCAGAATTATGCATGATTGGTATGAGTAAGGGTTATCTTGTATAAAAGGTTAGAATATTGGTATATTGTAAGAGGGTGTAGAGGAGTGTTCACATGAAGGTACTGCTTGATATGGATCCAGGGGTTGATGATGCAGTAGCACTCATACTTGCATTGAATAACCCAGATGTTGAGATAGTGGCACTGAGCACTGTATCTGGCAATGTTAGTGCTATGATAGGAGCAGCAAATACTCTCAAGATATGCAATGCTCTAGGCAAGAGTATAAGGGTCATAAAGGGGCTTAGTAGAAAGGGTTACAGGAGATCTAGGCATTCTATAGAAATTCATGGCATGGATGGGCTTGGAGACTCTATGATCTATACAGGTGCGGTTAGGCTAGCAAGGCATAGTGACCCAGTAAGGGAACTTGCAAGTATCCTTGCATCATACAAGGATGGTGAGGTTACACTCCTATGCACAGCACCATTGACCAATATAGCAGCACTACTTGAAGGGCATCAGGATGTGAAGAGGTATATAGGTAAGGTATTCGTTATGGGCGGTGCCTATGATCTTGATGCTACTGAAGGCAATGTTACAAGGTATGCGGAGTTCAACTTCTACATGGATGCTGTAGCAGCGGATAAGGTTATGGGCTCTGATCTAAGCATAGTTGCATGTGGGCTTGAGTTGACATCACGCAAGGACTGCAGTGTAGACCATAGTATGCTCAAGAGGATCGAGTCTATAGGGAGCGCTCCTGCCACCCTTACAGCAAGGATACTCAAGAACCCTCTATCTAGATACTCACACTTCAACCTGCATGATGTATTTGCACTTGTAGCGCTCATAAAGCCTGAGATCTTTGCTATGAAGAGGGCAAAAGTAAGGGTAGAGACTGCTGGTAGGAAGAGAGGTATGTGTGTAACATTATACAGGGAGGATGGGAATGTTAGTATATGCTACGATGTCATGGCAGATAGGTTCATAGACTTTATCTTGAATGGCTTAAGGTGATATACTAGCCTTGGTAGATGGGAGGGTTATATTCTTATATTATAATATATTATAATATAATGGTTAGAGTACTTTTAGCGCATATGCTACAAATAATCCTACTGGCGATATAGCCTATTATTAGCATCCCTTATAGAACCTTTATACCTGTGTAGAACCTCTCAATCCTCTCATCCTTAACGTATCTCATCAACTCATCATAGTATGGGCTTGCTCTAGTCTCCTCTCTAGCAACCTTGAGTGCAGCAGCAAGGTTTGCCATGAATAGTGCTTCCAACTCACCATAACCCTTCAGTAGCAATGCTGTGAATACCCCAAGGAAGGCATCTCCAGCACCAACAGCGCTTACAGCATTGAGCCCTATAGCACTCAGGTCTACACTTGGTATGGATGCTATCTTGCCATTCCAGTAGAATAGGCATCCTTCAGAACCCCTAGTCAGTATCATCCTCTTACCCAGTCTTGTAAGTGTCTTAAACCCTTGCATGAGATCATCTGTATTCGCTAGCAGTAAGCACTCAGACTCGTTCATTACAAGATAATCTACCTTGCTTATACCATCCATGAGTGCATTGAGACCAGATCTGGCTAGGAGTGCTGGTGCCCATATGATCCTCTTACCCCCTTCACTTACATCATCACCAACTCTAGCATGCTCTATGAGGCTCAAGGCAAACTCCAATGGAGGATCTATAACCACAACTACCCTTGCCTCACCTATAGCCTCCTTAAATATATCACCATCAAGAACCTCTGGTCTGAGCATATCATTCACAGCCTTGTATGTAAGTATCATATTCTCGCCCCTGCCATCAACAAGTATGTATGCCTGCCCTGAAGGATGGTCAAACCTCTTAACGCATGATGTATCTACACCCTCCTCATCCAGTATCCTGATCTGCTCCTCTGCTATCCTATCATTGCCTAGAGCACCTATAAGTCCAACCTTGCCCTTGCCAAGTATCCTAGCAGATGCAACTGCAGTGTTTGCACCCTTGCCCCCTGCTACACTTATAACCTTCCTTGCTCTCACCTCTTCGCCAGCCTTTGGGAATGAATCAACGAATACAGTTGTATCCCAGTTTATCGCCCCAGCAACCAGTTCCACAACTACCATACTAACCCATCCAACCTTGCTTGATAACGTTGTACTTGCCTTTATGCTTTGTGTATTAGTGCACATATATTATCATCAACCGTATCTACTGTAAGTTAGCACGATTAATTACACAGCCATTTATCTTATTGCTACAACTAATAGTTATGCAGAGTAGGGAGGATGAGGGTAAAAGTGTGTATAACGCTGATAATGATAAGAATAGTAACGATGCTATACGTATAGCAAGTAATGAGTTAAAGAATGTATTCAGGGACTTCCTTAACATGGAGCCAACCTCTATGCTAGTAAGAGGTTTACCTGGTACAGGGAAGACTACTCTAGCGCTAGAGTTAATGCAACTTATCCATGAGAAGTATAACTGCTTCTACATCTCAACTAGGGTATCATTAGCAAGACTACAGCGCTACTTCCCATGGATCATAGGCTACTTGAAGGATGAATCTGTAATATCATATGATAAGATAGAGAAGGACTCTGTTATAGATCTGAGGCTTGGGAGTGCTACAGGTACAGTTGAGCTGGTTATAGATACGCTAATCAACAAGAAGAGGGCCTTTGTAGTCCTCGATAGTTGGGATGCTCTAGCGAAAGAGATCAAGCATGAGGATAGGATGAAGATGGAGAAGACTATGATAACAGTTGCAGATACACATGATGGGTTCCTGCTATTTGTAAGCGAGGAGCCAGAGATGAATACACTATCATACCTTGTTGATGGGATAGTGACATTAAGCATCAAGGATGATGGCGTAAGCATAAGATCAATGCGTATAGATAAGATGAGAGGAGTTGCTCTATATAACAACACATATACATATACACTACTAGACTCCAGATTCACACTGGTTCCTATGACACGGTATAACAGTACATACTATGAATGTAGGGGAGGGAGCAATAATAGTAGTAGTAATAGCAGTGGTAATATGCTATTCAAGAAATTGGATGCTAGAGTTGGTTTTATATCTACAGGTAGCAAGGATACTGATAATATACTTCGTGGAGGACTTGCATATGGTACCACTCTACTCCTAGAGGTAGATCCTGGACTTGACATGGTGTTCTTGAATACTATTCTAGCATGTATGATACTCAACATGTTGAAGAGTGGTGGCAAAGTTATGCTTTGTGCAGTCGATGCTCCAGTTGGCAGTATGTTTAGTAGCATATTACCATTCTGCACAGATGAAGTTAGGAACCTAACTGTATTCTCATCAAGCAAGATCGATACTTTAAGGATGTATGAGCAGTGGCTTACGATCAAGAGGGATGGTAAGGATATGCTAAGCATGTTACCATCTATAGTGAGTATCGATGATTCAGACTACATGAATATTATTCTGGCTAAGTATGAGGAGTTGAAGAGGGTAGATGGTAGTACTAATCATAGTAGCAAGAGTGAAGGTAGCGAAGATAATAACTCTAGCGAGTTTAGTACTGTAAGGCCATTACTCTTACTACTTAATAGAATGTATGTAAATAATAGCAGGATGTATGAGGGTATGCTCCTAACCAGTGCTAAGGATAACGGTGATGTAACTGTTGTAGTAGAAAGGATGGGTTCTAGTAACTTACCATACGTCAAGAGTATAGCAGATGTGCATATTAGGCTATGGAGTAGGAACGGGGTATATCTGATGCATGGTGTGAAGCCTAGCCTTGGTACATATGCGATACTGTTAGATGGAGAGAAAGGGTACCCCTCATACTCACTGCTAAGGATGGTGTAGCGATAATGATGGCGTGGCGATATGGGCGTTATGAGGTGGGCATAGCATGATAAAGAGGGATAAGTATGGTTATGTTGAGGATAAAGGAGCAGATGAAGTTAGATATAATGATGATGGTAGTAATGGTGAGGATGTAAAGAAGGCAGATGCTAGTAATAGCAAAGATAAGGAGGCTGAGATAGAGAAGAGGATTAACGCATTAGCGCTTAAGCATCTCAGTAGCGTACTTGGCGAGCATACAATCAAGGTTATAGGATACCATCTAAGCAGTATGGACGTTGATATATACAACTTGTGTGATGAGCCAAAGAAGGTTGAAGATGCACTCTACTCACTCTTCAGAGAGAGTTCAAAGATGCTTATATCTGAAGTTGTTAATATACTCTATACTGAGTTTAACATAACGGATGGTAAATGTACTACTCTAGAGGATGCTATAAAGAGGATAAAGGCTATAGACAGATAGGAAAAGGCAAGTAAGAGCAGATATATAGACTAGTTGGCTGAGATGGCAAGTAATGACCCTACTCCCTACCCTACTCACCTCTTACTATTACTCTTTCACCAAACTATAATGCCCTATGATAACTACTGCTCTCCTTTACTTTCTATCTGTCCTCTACTCTTCCGTGCTCTAAGCATACATGTGTATAGGAATGGCATGAGCATTGTAACCTCTCCATGCACCGTAACCTGCATTGCATCATGCTTCACCTTACCCCATGATATCGCTTCCCTTACAAGCGCTCCGCTAAGACTGCCATCGTACTCAACAGCAGTAGTTATATACACAGCATAGTCTAGCCCTCCTCTGAACTGGTTCCACCATAGAGTATGATGCTTAGCTATGCCTCCTCCAAGCATAAGTGCACCTGTACGCTCTGCCTTGAATGCTATCTCAGCAAGCATATCAGCATCCCTGAAGAGGTTGAGCCTAAAGTCCCTATGCCTCTGAGCAAAGAGCCACAACTGGGTACCTACTGCTCCATCCATTATCCCTGGCACGAACACAGGTATATCGTTCCTTGCAGCCCAGTAAAGGAATGAGGACTCATCCATATGCATGCCTATAGCACTGCATATCTCACTACTAGATACCTCCCTTACCCCTTTAGAGTACATCTCCTCAAGTATAGCGTAAACCTTCTTCTCTATCAATGGACCATAGTTTGCTAATGGTATGAGTACATTCCCTAGCCTGTGTATCTTCTCATTAGCAAGCATAACATCATCCATGCTAAAGTCCCCATTATAGTAATCTGAACTACTCCTTGCTATATCGTGGTCTAGGGCACCACATGTGGTTACAACTGCATCAAACATCTTCTCCTTGAGCATATCCCGTATAACACCTCTAAGCCCAGTTGCTATAGGCGCACCAACGAATGAGAGGAACCTGAAGCAGCCATCATCCTTGAGCATAGCATCGAGTATCCTTGATGCTAAAGCAAGGTTCCTTGCTGTGAACCCCCCAGCATCAAGCATCTGTGCAACTATAGAGCATGTATCTGAACCATCATCTATGCTTAGATCCCTAACCTTCCTCTCAAGCATATAGGGATTGCTTTAACCACCATATATAAAGGGTTTAGTAACTACCTTTGTTGTAGTGATATTGGACCTTCTGGCTTATGGATGTATCATTATAAGTATCATTATACAATATACATACTGCTAGAAGATTTTAGGTAGTATTCCTTTGCAGAGTTCTTAGGGATCTTTACAGTTTGGAGGGAGAGGGGTAGGATAGGATGGGATGGAAGAAGCCACATATGGAACTCTGCAAGGATGGATCCTTACTCTCGAGTTATAGCGGTAGTTGATGATGCTCAAGAGACTATACAGTTAGAATGTCCCAGATACTGTGAATGGTCTACCAGCTAGATATGCTGGAGGCTGGCTGAGTTATAGGTTGATGCTATGCTCTAGCAAAGTATTCAATGCTAAATGAAGATCTGTACATAGGCTAGTATCTACAGTAGTAGGAGGACAGGTTGGATAAGTTGGATGATGAGTATGATGAGAAGAATGAACAAGAATAAATAAAAGAGAATGTACTATTACCGTACTTTTTACCTACTTCAACCTAAAGTATGCATATATGCTAGAGCCATCCTGAAACTCTATGGTTACCTTCCAGCATGTATCCTTTTGGGTTGGTGTCTTCCAGTTGTAGATGAACTGCCCTTCAGTCTCATCATAGCGTAACGATGTCACTCCAGTTGCAGTCAACTCTACCTCATCTGTTGGTGAGTTCAGTGTACTGCAGACTATCTTCTGAGCCTTAAGTGGTTGCTTAACTATGCTTGTATCTGTTAATTCTTCCCCACTAATGGTCTTGAATACCTCGAACTTCAATGGTACTGTTGAGCCATTCTTAACAACGTTGAGTACAGGGGGATTATCCACTGGTGGCTTGAATCCCACTATGGTCCATGCTACTATGGTATAGGTTGTGCTAGTACTTGCAGTATTACCTGCATTATCCCCTGCAGTTGCTGTTATTGTATAGCTTCCAACTGATGTTGGGGGTGGTGATGGTGTTATAGTACAGGATGCAATACCAGATAGGTTATCATTGCATGCAGGAGATACTGATGGTAGTGGGTCTCCAAAGTCAAACTGAGCTCCATCACTTATGCCTTCGATAGAAACAGTTGGAGGAGTAGCATCCCTCTTTATTGTAACTGATACTGAACTGCTCAAATCAGCACCATTGATTGCTGTACATGTCAATGTTACTCCAGTAGTATCGGAGTCTATTGTTGTTGTATCGCACCCACTAGTAGATGCTATCCCAGATTCAGGATCACTAACCTCCCAAGTTACAGTAACATCGCTAATATACCAATCATTGTTGCCTAGAATACCATCTATGGCATAAGTTATCACTGGCGGAGTAGTATCTGTTGGGGGTTAACTATTAGTGTGAATCGTGCAGTATCAAGATTCCATATACTGCCTGCCTTTCCTCCACTCATAGAAAAGTTGCCCTCATTGAAGGTGTATGTGCCTGCACTACTTGCAGTGAAGGATGCATATTGCGTATTATTGTCTCCACACCCTGTAAATGTTAGTGTGGTAGGGGTTACTGAGACACCAGAGGGTGGCATGATCGTTAATGTAGCTGGGTTAGTTCCTGTAGCATTACAACCTGGAGCATCACCGCCTCCTGTAACCGCCTTTATGTAGAATCCAATCGTCACTGGTGTATTAACCGTAGTAGTTACCTCTTCAAGCTCTGGATCAATGGTGGTATCTATATTATTTACTACCTGATCTGCAAAGGTCATACCTGCTGTAGTAACTATGCTAGTAACCAGCAATGCAGCCAGTAGAATACTCCTCTCTCTTCTTCCATTCCCATTGCGTATCATATCCTCTCTATAATAGAAGAGGAAGGTATCTTATAAACAGACAAGTACTTTCTATTATATAATACATATTCTATAACATACATTATATAACAGCTGTTACATGTTTCAATACACTTCATAGCATAGCAGGAGTAAAAATATTTATACATACTCACTAAACAATACCTAATGAAGAGTAAAACCCTTGCACTGTTAACCATATTTGTTGTATTAACAGCAGTAATGGCCATAGTTACCATACCAGCCATAGCAGATAAGGATAGAGATGATAGCAGCAAGAAGGATGATAGCAGCAAGGTTGATATCGAGGCTCATGTAGGGAGCGAGTCAGCACATGTGCATGTTAAGATCAGGTTCATAACAGACGCAAAAGATAGGGATGTTATAGCAAGGGAACTGAATGAGAGGATAAGGCTTGATAAGGATACCATTGCAGGTATACTCAAGACTGAGCAGGAGGAGCATGAAGATGACAGGGTAGAGAGGCTAGAGGTGAAGGCAAAGGTTACACCTGCAGATACATCCGTTAAGTTCGAGTACGAGTTTGTAATAGATGCAACTGAGAGGAGTGCTATAGTTGATGGCATAGCATCTAGACTAAGTTCATTAAGTATAGATCCAAACACCATCAAGGTAGAGGATATAAAGGATAGGGCTGAAGAGGCAAGGAAGGATGCAGAGGCAAAGGGCAAGAAGGATGTTACTGAAGCACTAGAGAAGGTTATGAGATCAAAGAGATCGTTCATGCTCAGCATAGTTAGGGTAGCATTGACATCTGGTGTAGAGCAGGTATCTGGGTTTGGTATTGCAAACATAACTGCTATGAAGCATGGTAGTGATGGTGGCGATGGAATGCTCATGATTAGAGCAAATATAAGCCTGCTCATAGAGTCTGAGGCTAGTAGCCTTACAGCATGCTTGGATGATGGTAGATCAACTGTAGCAATAGGTAGCATGAGTACAGATGTGAGCAATGGTATCACTGTTGCTCATCTTAGGAGTAGCATCAACATTGAGAGTATAACACTACCAGGAGTAACAGTAAAGGTTGTTGAGGGTAGTGATTGCAGGGCTACTGCACTACTATCTGGGAGCATATAATTTATCATGGGAGCATTTTTACTATTATTTATTTTACTATTATTTTTATATTTTATTACTCTGTAATTGGTGCTCCGGGCGGGACTATCACATGCAAGTATGCATGATTTGAACCCGCGATCAGCGGCTCGAGAGGCCGCTATGCTTAACCGGGCTACACCACCGGAGCACCATAATCCATTGTAATGGTGAGCAATTTAAAACTATCCTGCGGTAAGATAACCCTTTAAGCAACACTCCATTAGCATCTATATGCTAGAAGAGATTGTGAGGAGGTATGAGCAGTACCCTCTAGCACTTATAGGATGCAGGGCTAGAACCAAGGATCTAGCATACGATGTATGTGAGTATAACATACTACTGCTAGAGGATGATAGTAGCAACAATAACATCCATGGTTATAGCAGTCTGCAAGAAGGTAGTGCCAATGCATGTAAGGAGGAATCATATAAGCATATGGTTAGTGATGAGTACATCTACATGGATGATGGTAGTATAGCAAGGATACATAAGGTTAGTAGTAGGTATAGCAGTAGGATAGTTGAGAGTACCATGCTAATGGATGGTATGATCATACTCAACGATATCAATGGTAGGCTATCTATGCTTGAGGCTAAGATAGCAGAGGTATCGAAGAGGATCAAGAGGATGCATGCAAGAGCCCTTACTGTAGATGCACTATTCTATGCAAGTAATGCTATACATGCTAAGGATGCTCTAGAGGCATCGTTCTTGCTCAAATCTGCAGCATGCTCATACATCGAGGCTTGCATACTCTTCAATGATAGCGTTCCTATGCCTTCACATATTCTTGCTCAGATAAGAGCAGTAAGCGATGCAAATATGAGCACTATTATGGAATGCCTTGGACTAGAGCAGGCAAACAGATCATCTACTGCTAGAGCTATCAGAGCTCTCATGCACATACTTGCAGATAACTACAATAGGTTAGCAATGATGGTAATAAGGAAGAAGCTTGAGTACCTCTCAAGCATGGGCATGTATACAGATGCCTACACCTATCTATGCTATACGTGTAGAGGGCTAATGGCTAGTAAGGAGAGAGGCATGAGCCTTGATAGGAAGTCTCCAGCATATGATATGTTAGCGATTGCTATGAACCTCAGCAGCGATCATGTATATACTTCAAGGCTTGCGAATTCCCTCCTATCTATATGTAAGGCAAGGCTCAAAACTTATTAACACGCTTATGCTAGAATATCTATGCAGTTATTTAGTGTTAAACTTGAGGCTCCTCCAGATACAAATATGATAATAGGGCAGACACACTTCATAAAGACCGTTGAGGATATGTATGAGATGTTAGTAAGCAGTAGCCCAACTATAAGGTTTGGCATAGCATTCTGTGAGGCAAGTGGTAAAGCACTAATAAGGTATGATGGGAACGATGAGATGCTAATAAGGAAGGCTATTGAGTATGCCAGTGCGATCTCTGCTGGGCATGTATTCGTGCTTCTAATAAGCAATGCATACCCAATAAACATACTGAACAGGGTTAAGATGATGGATGAGGTTGCATGTATCTACTGTGCCACAGCAAATCCAGTAGAGTTGATAATGGTGGAGACTGAACAGGGTAGAGGAGTTCTAGGTGTTGTGGATGGGGTTAAGAGCAAGGGCGTTGAGAGCGATGAGGATAAGAGGGAGAGGTATGAACTCTTGCGTAGACTAGGCTATAAGCGCTGAATAATATAACAAATAATACCACTTATATAAAAAATTGGGGTTGTTATTTATCTTATCTTATCTTATCTTATCTTGCATTTACGCTCTTCACTGCAAATGGAGCAACATTCATGTTCAAGAACTCTTCTATCCTGAACTTTATATCGCTAGGGCTCAGATCCTCCATCCCTGGTGAGCCAACATCGAATGTTATCCTACTCCCTGTTACATTTATGTTAGTAACTGTAAGATCTGCATACTGATGCTGTATCTCCTCTATATATGCCCTTGCTTGATCTATAGATGCAACATTTGACACATCTAGTTCTACTGTTACCATCTTCTTTGCTACAGTTGTGGTTGTGCTAGCAGTTGCCCTTGCTGCTTCTAGTGTTACGGTTACTGCTCCACCTATATTGATCCTGTTCACTGCAAATGGAGCAACATTCATGTTCAAGAACTCTTCTATCCTGAACTTTATATCGCTAGGGCTCAGATCCTCCATCCCTGGTGAGCCAACATCGAATGTTATCCTACTCCCTGTTACATTTATGTTAGTAACTGTAAGATCTGCATACTGATGCTGTATCTCCTCTATATATGCCCTTGCTTGATCTATAGATGCAACATTTGACACATCTAGTTCTACTCTCATTGCCTTGATAGTTGCTGCCATCACAATTCAATGAGTCTGAAATTATATAAACTTTTTATTGATCTAGCTATTCTTGAACCTCAAGACCCCAGAGTTTGATTAACTGCTTATCGAACTCTTGCATCTGCGCATCTGAGAGAGGGTCTCCACAGTTCTTATGGTATGCTATGCTTCTTAACCCATCCAACTTGAACTCTACCTCGTAAAAGTGTACCTTTGGGCATCTACACATACTTAAGGAATGGGTAGCAAGTATAATATAAAGTCTTTCTGTGAATTTAGTAGGATTAACCATTTTTAATATAGGTGACATTAAACTAAACTCTTGCCTCCATGCAGCAAAGTTTCTAGCATTAGAACGTCTCTTTCCTGTTCATATCTAGTTGAAGGTTTATAAGCAAATAATGTATGATAAGTATAGATGAAGAGAGTAACAATATATGTAACAGCCATAGTATTAGCAGTAGTACTATCCATATCAAGCATTGTAACAGTTGCAAATGCGCAATCAACATGGTACCCTGGCAAGGGAGCAGAACTTGGTACATACTTTGTGTATACGGTAAGGGATCTTGAGTATGAGAGTGGTAGAGAGTTAGAGATCGCAATATGGCTAGGCTCAAGGGATGATCAAGGTAACTGGGTAGCAGATGTAAGCATTAACGATGCCGGCTCTGTAAGCAATGGCAAGATGGTTCTATCAAGTATAAATATGCAGCCACAGAGTGCAGAGCCTTCAGTTAGCAAGTATAGAGCGATAGTACAGAGGACATTGACATGGCTTGGTGATTTTGCAAACAGTACCGATCCAAAGTCACTTGCACCATCTGCATGGGGTAGGCTTGCAATAACTGGTGGAGTTCCAGTTGGGGTTGGTGCTCCAGCATCATTACAGGTTACAAATGAGCAGATAACAGCTGCAAGTACACCATGGAATACTACAATAGTAGGCTTCAGATACGGTAAGGATAGCAAGATATGGGTTGCAGAGAACTTCCCTCTACCTATAAAGGCTGAGGTATACGCATTCAGGACAGAAGAACCAATACCAATACAGTACTCATTCGAGTTGAAGAGGTTCGGGAAGAGTGATAAGCCTATAGAGTTGACACCTAGTGTAGTTGAGATACCAAAACCACCATTGGAGAAGTTGAGTAGCAATGGTAGTGTATACGTGCTACTCTACTGGGGTCCTCAAACCATAATGCCTGGACAGGATGTTCAGTTTGCAGCACAACTCTACGATCCAGCAAAGAGACCACTGAAGGAGACTGAGAAGTACACAATAGAGATATTCGATGGGGATAAGAGCATACTAAGGCAGGAGTTGAGTAACAACCTCCAGCCTGTAACTGTAAAGTTTGAGAGCGAAGGTACCAAGAGGGTAGTAGTAAGTTATCTGACATCCTTCAGAACAGGAGAGGGAGAGACAAGGATAGTAGACAAGACTGAGTTCAACATAGTCGTTGTACCAGAGTTCCCCCTAGGTGTTATGGCTATAGTAGCATCTATAATGGCTGTAATGATAGCGGTTACAAGAGGGAGGCTAGGATCTATATTGCATAGACACTTCTGATACCTACCTACCTACCTACTTCTTTATTCATTTATTATCTCCTTCTATTTATTATATCTATCAAGCAACAAAAAGAGTTAATATTGCATGTATCTCCATCTAATCATATGTACCATTCTAGGGAGAGTGTAGATGAGTACAAGGTAACATGTATAGAATTCATAAAGGATATCAGCAGAGATTACAAGGAGTGGGTTAATAGGTATAATCTGGATGAGGAGGAGAGGACATGGAGGCTTGAGATGATAGATAATGTTGTGAAGGTAACTAGCGTATGGATAGCAAGGTATGGCAATACGATAAGGAAGATAGATGTTATAAAGGATGATGGGATAAACAAGATGGCAGAGTTCACAGCAGGCTACCCATTCTACCTTCAGGTTTATGTTGATGGACAGTTGAGGTATGCTGAGCATGGTGCAGGGATGATAGAGTTGGATGTTAAGGCTAAGGCTAGAGAAGATAATAGCGTGAGGAGAGTTGGTATAGCAATGTACAACAGGAGGATGAACGAGATCTTCCAACTGCTCACAGCAACAGAGGTTAGCGATGCTGTAAGTATTGTAAGTTATGATAGCAGGTTGATGGATGCTATAGATGCAACGGTGGTACTTGATGCTAGTAAGTGCAGGGAATCAGATCTCATATCTATAACTGTGGTTGTAGGAGAGTATGATGAGGATGGTTTAGAGTTGGATAGGAGAGGGGTTACAACTCTTATAAGGATAGTCTGAAAGTATGTAGATGGATATAATAGAGCGCATGTATGTGAAGAGATAGAATGTATGCATATAAGGTGCACACACTATACAATCTACAATCTATAATATATAAGATGCTACATTAATGCTGGTATGATATCATGCTCATGCTCTATACATGTATATCTTGTATAGTTCACCACTATCCTCATCTGTGTAACCCCACTTGCTTATATCAAGGTTCAACTGCTTGAACCTACTCTGTATGTTGGGATGAAGAACATCATATACATTATGGCTTACCACTATTGAGTTGCTCTCTGCCAAAGCATGCATCTTTGATGCCATGCTTATTCCATACCCAACTATATCAACATCAATGCTCTTATCGCTCCCATACTGGATGACCGAATGCTCCCCAGCATCCATGCTAACCTTCATAGCAAGTTCAGGGTAGTCGTACTGGAGGAGTACAGGGTTTATCCCTTGCTTTAACGCCTCGATCATTGCTATGGCACAGTTGACTGCATTATCTGCTGCAAGTAGCAGATTATGCATTGCAGGGAAGTACACTATAACAGCATCTCCCACATATTTGAGTACTAGACCATTGAAGTTAAGTGCTATTAGAGACATCTCCTGTGTAAATGCCTGTATTATAACTGCTAGCCTCTCCACTGGGAGCATCCTACTCAATCGTGTAGAGCCTACCATATCGGCATAGAGCACAACCAGTTTGATCTTGGAGTTAAGATATCTCTTGAGGAACTCCTCAGATGATCTTGTTAATGCCTGAAAGCGCATGCCCCTCTTCAACGCCTTCCACATCCTTGCTTGCACTTCCGCTATATACGTCTGGGTATCAACCACTCTAGTGGATGAGAGTTCTTCCATTATGATGTTTATTATATCCTCAGATACCATGCCTTTATCCCCTCCCTCAATCCTCTCTTCATCACCATTACCCTTGCTCTTCCCTGCATAATTCTTATCAACATTCATTACTCAATGATCTAGAAGTAAATCTTTTATATAATATGTTATAATACATACACCTTAATATTACCAGTAGATAGGATAGATTACCTTTATAGGTGAAATCTCACCTATGCCTATTATCACAATATATATAGTTCTCTTGTGAGTTGTACAACCTTCTCTGCTATTATACTTGCTGCTAGTGCTTGTGCCTCCCTAGTCTGTGCACCTATATGAGGAGTGCATACCACATTTGGGAGGCTTATGAACTCCATATTGGTTGGTGGCTCAACCTCAAAGACATCAAGTGCAGCACCTGCTATCTTCTTCTCCTTCAATGCATTAAGCAGTGCCTGTTCATCTATAACTGCTCCCCTAGCAGTATTTATTATATATGATGAACTCTTCATCATCGCAAGCCTAGCAGCATCTATCATATGCCTAGTAGTATCATTCAGTGGTACATGTAGTGTTACAAAGTCTGCACTCTTCAGTAGCGTATCAAGATCTGTGACCACTATGCCTAGTTCTCTAACTAGCATAGGATCTATCTTCATAACATCGTATGCAATTATGTTCATACCTAATGCCCTTGCAAGTCTAGCAACTCTAGTACCTATCTTACCCATGCCTATTATGCCTAGATACTTACCCCTCAACTCTATGCCCATAAGCTCGTTCTTTATCCACCTACCCTGTTTCATGGCAGCATCTGCCCTTGCTATACCCCTTGCTAGGCATACCATGAGTCCTATCACAAGTTCAGCAACTGCAGTCATAGCTGCCTCCTCAGCATTCACAACCTTTATGCCCTTACTCTTAGCATAATCTACATCTATATTGTCTAGACCAACACCAACCCTTGCTATTATCTTAAGGTTTTGAGCAGCATCTATGAGATCCCTTCTAACCTTCGTTCTACTCCTTACAATGAGGACATTGTAATCCCTTATAGCATCTAGCAGTTCTTCCTGCTTGATATCAGGTCTATAATCAACATGTAGCCCATTCCTCCTCATAACCTCTATCCCATTACTATCTATAGTATCTGATACAAGAACCCTTACTTCCCCTTGCTTGTGCATACTACTACTCTAGACTATGGTTAAATTAACCTATCTATCTCTTTCATATACGGTTAAATAATTCCATCAACCAATACATTCTATGGCGAACTATATAATGCGTATAGCAAATAACGATGAATTTGAGGCAAGCGTATTCAGCAGGAGGGCATATTACACAGCAATGAGAAGGAGATGGGAGAAGGGTATGAAGATACTCCTAGCGAAGAAGATAGAGGGGAAGGGGGATGCATTCATAGGTTATGCTGTAGTTGAGAAGACCTTGAGTGTAGATGAGTTGGGTGGTGAGGAGAGGGATATGTGTAGGAGGAATGGATGGAGTACTAAGGTTATATTCAGCAGGCTGGTTAGACTCCAACCTCCTATACTCATAAAGTATACACCTGTAGGTAAGTGGCCTCAAAAGGGCGCATTACTGCATGGCGCACCTATAAGCGATGAGGATCTAAGTTCTATTATAGAACTTGCAAGTGTAAAGATAAACTACTAATAGTAAATAATAGTAAATATATGTAATGCTATCTACTGGTAAGATGGAAGGTCTATTGTTTAGAAGAGCAAAGATAACTATAATAGTTATGTTGAATCTGCTAGGCATAACTATAATACCATATAACTATGTCTATGCATGTTCACTGATATTAAGGGAGGATGTTATGCATAAACCTTCATTCATGTTGGAGGTCTATCCTACTGCTTATAACAATGTTTCTATAGAAGAGGCGTTCATGTTACTCAACAAGGTGTATGCAGATCTCACAGATTCGCCCAGCAATGATAGAATACCCTACTATGTAGAGGCAGAGTTGACCCCATCAGCAGATGGATATGGAGAGTATACATTGCTCATCTACTACTATGATCATGAGCAGAAGTATGCTGAGAGGCTTGATGTAGGAGAGAGTATGAACCATGTTAGGGCAAGTGTTGCATTCAATCTAATAATGGATCTGAATCCTGACTGCTCAACCTTGCCTGCTGAGCATAGGTTCTTTACAATGGTAGAGTCCCTTAAGGGTTCTACACTAGATACGATAAAGAGGTTTAATATAAGTGGCTGACTCATTTTATGACAGTGTGTTCAATAAAGGTTCTACACTAGATACGATAAAGAGGTTTGATGTAAGTGATATAGAGAGCATATCATTGAGGCTCATATCAACAGATGAGGCATACATATACTATCTTGCAGGTGTAGCAGATGGGGATCCTTCACTTACCTATCCATATATACCATTCCTGCTAACTATTATGCATGATTCAGGCATAGCAAGAGAGATAATCTATGTATATGTAGAGGATAGAGGATATGGCTTATCTGAATCGATATCCGAACCAAGAGTTGGTCTTGGTCTATTCTTATACCACATAATCAACAATTTACAGTATATACTCGTTGCAATAATAGCAGGATGCATCGTTACACTCTTACTCGTTCGCAGAGGCCATATGAAAAAGGTAGCATAACCATCATCACCGATAACAGCAGTGATAGGAAGATCGATACGATCAATAGGTTATTAAATGGTTGCATCCTGATGCTCAGACATGTACAGGGTAGATAGGGACTCCCTGGGTGAGGTTAAGGTTCCATTAGATGCATACTATGGCCCATTCACGGTTAGAGCATTAGAGCATTACAATGCTACTGCCCAGAGGATGCATATAAACATGGTTAGAGCATATGTTATGATAAAGAGGAGTGCAGCTCTAGCAAATATGCAGTTGGGAGCACTAGATAAGGAGAGAGGCGACGCTATAGTTAGAGCATGCGATACCATACTTGCTGGGGAGTTGTTAGATCAGTTCCCCATAGATGCAATAAACTCTGGTGCTGGTACAGCCTTTAATATGAATGTTAACGAGGTTATAGCAAACAAGGCATTGGAGTTGTTGGGAAGGAGCAAGGGAGATTACTCATACCTGCATCCAAACGATCATGTGAATATGTCACAATCTAGCAATGACACATTCCCTACAGCACTACATCTAGCAATACTCTTGAGTAGCAAGGATCTAATATCTTCACTCGATATGTTGATATCATCACTCCATAGGAAGGGCGAGGAGTTCAAGCATGTACTTAAGATAGGTAGAACACATCTAATGGATGCACTCCCTGTAACTCTAGGCTCAGAGTTCGATGCATATGCTCTTGCTGTAGAGGATGCTAGAAGGTATCTGCTTAATGCATTAGATGAACTCAAGTATGTTGCCCTTGGAGGGACAGCAGTAGGTACAGGGGCAAATGCACCAAAAGGCTATAGGGAACTTGTAATAAGGCACCTTGCAGAGATATCTAGCATTGATCTAAAACCTGCTAGGGATATGCAGTATGCACTGCAGAGCAGGCTTGCAGTAGCATATGTATCCTCATGCCTAAGGAATCTAGCATTGGAGTTGATAAGGATAGCCAATGATATCAGGCTCATGGCCTCTGGCCCACTCGCTGGACTGGCTGAACTTACAATACCCGCTGTGCATGCTGGCTCAAGCATAATGCCTGGCAAGGTTAACCCTTCGCTTGCTGAATGCCTTAACATGATCTGCTTCAATATAGTTGGTAATGATCTAAGCACTGCATTGGCAGTTCAAGCAGGGCAGTTAGAGTTGAATGTGATGCTCCCTGTGATGGCTAGATGTGTACTAGACTCCATGGATATGCTATCAAGGTTCCTACCAGTCTTTGCTGAGCATATGCTGGATGGATTGAAGGCAAATGAGCCAAGGTTGAAGGCTAGCGTTGAGAACAATCCTATAATGGTTACCCTACTATCACCATACATAGGCTATATCAAGGCTGCAGAACTATACAAAGAGGCACTAAGGGAAGGGGTTAGTATAAAGCAACTGGTCATAAGAGAAGGGCTTATGGATGAGGAGAGGATCGATGAGATAATCAGAGGCGCTATAGGAGTAATTTAATACCGATACAAAAGAGTAGGTGTAACAAATGGTCAAGGTATGGCTTGAGGTATATGGATGCTCATCCAGCATATCTGATGGTGAGATAATAGCAGGGACTCTAGCAGATAATGGGTATGAACTTGCAGGTAGCTTCGAGGAGGCTGATGCAAGCATAATTGTAACATGTGTGGTTAAGGATGCAACAGCAAATAGGATGGTTGAGAGGATAAAGCATCTATCTAGCAAGCCATTGGTGGTTGCTGGGTGTATGGCAAAGGCTGAGCCAGAGAGGATTAAAAGGTTGAATCCTAAAGCAAGTATACTTGCTCCTAACGCTATAGACAAGGTTGGTGATGCCCTTGCATCTACACTCAATGGTAGAGGCATTGCTATCCTATCTGACTCTATCAGGTCAAAGGTTGGGTTACCAAAGGTTAGAGTCAACCCAGTGATAAGTATAGTGCAGATAGGCTCTGGATGCTTGAGCGAATGCACGTTCTGTGAAACAAGGATAGCAAAGGGTAGGCTTACAAGTTACAGGATAGGCGATATAGTAAGGCAGGTTAGAGAGGATTTAGAACAAGGATGCAAGGAGGTATGGCTAACATCAACAGATAATGGTGCATATGGAAGAGATATAGGCACAAATCTAGCAGAACTTATCAAGGCTGTATGCTCCATAGATGCTGAGTTCATGGTGAGGGTTGGTATGATGAACCCTCAATACATACCTTCAATGCTGGATGATCTTATAGAAGCGTACAGGGATGATAAGGTATTCAAATTCCTTCACATACCAGTGCAGAGCGGGAGCGATAGGGTGCTAAGGCTAATGCGTAGAGGGCATAGAGCCTCAACGTTCATAGATGTAGCGAAGAGGTTTAGGAGGGAGTTGAAGAACTGCACTATAGCAACAGATATTATAGTAGGATTCCCTGGTGAGAGTGAAGAGGACTTTGATGCAAGCATAGATCTCCTGCTAGAGGTTGAGCCAGATGTTGTTAACGTATCAAAGTACAGTGCTAGACCAAATACTGAGGCAAGCGGTATGGAGCAGCTTAGCAGACAGGTTGTGAATGAGAGGAGTAGAGTAATGCACTCAGTAGTGAGCAAGGTATGCTACTCAAGGAACATGCTCTGGAAGGGCTGGGAAGGTACAGTGCTTATAGATGAATTGGCAGATGGGGGATTACAAGGGAGAAACTTCGCTTACAAGCCAATCTATTTAAATATTGGGAGTATTGAGAATATAATTAATTATAATTATGGTAGCAAACAGAGAACTTCCAATACTACTGAGATGGGCATGAGAAGCCTGTTAGGAGTATGGAGTAGGGTTAGAATAGAGAGGGTTACAACACACTCACTAGTGGGAAGCATGATAGTGTAATAGTACTGATCAATTTTTTTTGACTCTTAATTGATTTGTAAAGAAACAAAATATTCTTAACATATCCATCCTATCTATGAAGTCATGGAGCTTCCTTTACCCGCAATGATAATAGGCGTGGGTGGTGCTGGTGCACGAATTGCAAAGATGATGATGGACGTATCTGCATTAGATACCATGTTGATAAGTAGTAATGCAAATGATCTAAGCATGATGGAGAGAGTAGAGGATGATAAGAGTAGGAGTAATGATTATGCATGTATATTAGATACCTCTTGTATAGCCAAAAGATCGCCAAGGATAAAGAAGGTACTACTTAACACAGGAGTGCTGAACCCCTCGCCCTATACCATAAGGGGATCGTTACTGGCATATGAGAGGAGCATATGCAACGAATTGATAGGCTATAATACGTTCATCATGGTAGCAAACCTTGCTGGTAGGAATGGCGTAGCCATTGCACCATTACTCGCTGATATGATCAAGGCTAACAATAGTAATGTAAGGCTGATAACATTTGCTATAATGCCATTCGGCTTCGAGAATGATAGGCTATTCAGAGCAGGTGTTGCACTTAAGAAGTTATCTGAGATGAGCGATTGTACAATAGTTGTAGACAATGACTCCTTCCTAACAAATAATCCAGACCTCAGTATAGAGAGATGCTATAAGATAGTAAATAGTATGATACTGGCAGTCTTCAAGATTATGACTATGAATGGTGAGGTTAAGGGTCTTAATATGCTATCTGCAGGAAGAGATGATGATAGTATAAATGTAATAGTAAGGGATGCCTTAAGGATGCTTTATAGTAATACCAAGCCAGATAAGGTTAAAAGCGCACTATTATACTTGGTTGACAGAAGTACTGAAGGTATAAGCATAGGGTTGATAGACTCCCTATCGAAGTGTATGAGAAGTATCCTAGGCGATCATAAAGACCATGTGATGGTTAAGGTATCTATTATGAGGGGGGGAGGGTATGGGAAAGGGAAGGATGATGGTGAGAATGATGTGCATATGGAGAGAGTTAGTAGTAGTAATGATAGAGTTGTAACTGGAGGTATGATAGGAATCGGGGCCCATGATAACAATGCGTATAGTGCAATACTTCTAGCAGAGGTTACAGGTATACACAAGTTCGATTCATACGATCCATTGAGTATACTACCAAGAGAGTGCATGCTCGATTGGGAGTGTAGTGAGGCTGAGATTAGACTTGAAAGTCTTACAGCACTACCAAATCTGGAGTAGGCTAAAGCTTTTATCTTTATTTATTACTTCTATTACTCATCATCCTATAATTATTCTAATAGTTTGAACATATCTGCAACTGTAACTATACCTACTATATTCCCCTTCTCACTAACTAGCACACACTTTGAGAACCTTATCAGTGGTATTACGACCTTTGCTGGTGTTGAGGCATCAACTATAGGCGGTGCCGGCTCCATTATCTCTCCTACTCTACACTTGTATAGGTCATTACTGCCTCTCCCTCTCCCATCATTCCTACTCCTACCTCTACGCTCTGTCTGGTCGATGCTAAGCTTATTGCCTATACTTGTAGTCATTGCATCGCTATTATTGGCAGCATCAGTATTAGTATTAGCAGCACCATTCTTAAGCATCATATACTTCACTATCCCCTCCTCACTTATCATGCCTACTGGTTTTGTATTAGCAAATACTGGAAGTTGACTGAAGGAGTATCTGCGCATCAGCCCTATAGCATCGTGGAGTGAATCATCAACAGATACGCTTATTATCTCTTTACTACATATATCTACTACCTTTGGCGATGATCTATCTTCTAGGGAGTTGAGTACATCGAATATCCTCTTTGCTGTATCGTAACTTGGTTTGCATCTTCCAGACTCTATCTGGTTTATCATGGAGGTACTAATCCCAACAAGCATGGCAAGCCTCCTCTGTGTAAGCCCAAGTCTTATCCTTGCCTGCTTTATGTACTCTAACCTAGGTAACATACAGTATCTTTGAATAAGAGAGGCGTAATTATAGTTTACATAACACTCATACTATAAGAGGTATGTAATACGTTCACTAGAATAGACCGAACTGGATACTGCTCTGGATACAAATACATATTATCACCATCAGACGCTTAATGATGCATGGTAAAGGAGTATAGAAGGCGTTATATAATAGACTCTCTGGCATCCATAGTATTCTGGGTACCACTATACATAATATTCAATATATTCGTGTTAAGGCTTGAGTTATGGCAGGTACTTGCTTTAGCAGGGTTCTCTGCTGTTGTTAACTTGGCATTTGGTGGGCTATTTGGTAGGTTCCTTGATACATGGAGGAGGCTACTCAAGGTACATGAACAGTAGCAGTAAATAGGGATAAGCAAAGTAATGGATAACTATACAAAATCTACTAAAATTAATATAATGTGTAGAGGCTGAGAGTCATTAATGGGCAAGTCAGACTCTGTAAGACTCTACAGGTTGAAGCGTATGCTTAACGAACTCTCACAGAAGAAGGGTAGAGGTACGGAACTCATCTCCCTCTACATACCACAAGGTAAGCCGATACATGAGGTTATAGCAACACTGAGGGAGGAGTATGGCACTGCCTCAAACATAAAGTCAGACTCTACAAGGAACCATGTGTTAGATGCTCTAACAAAGACCATGCAGAGGCTCAAACTCTACAGCAAGACTCCAGATAACGGGCTTGTTATATTCTGTGGAGCGTTACCTACCAATGGCTTGGGTAGTGAGGTTGTAAGGATATTCGAGATCGAACCTCCAAAGCCATTGAACATCTTCCTCTACAGGTGTGATGATCACTTCCATACTGATATACTGAAGGATATGCTAAAGGAGGAGAAGGTTATAGGTATAATAGCGATAGATAGTAGTGAGGCAGGTATAGGCATATTGGAAGGTAACAAGGTTGAGGTTGTTGATCACATAACCTCCGGGGTTGGGGGTAAGCATAGAGCAGGGGGACAGTCGGCAAGGAGGTATGAGAGGTTGAGGGAGATGGAGTTGAATGATTACTTCAACAGGGTTGCTGAGCATGCAAAATCTCTCCTGATAGATACATACAATGTAGTTGGCCTGATAGTTGCTGGTCCAGGGCCAACAAAGGATGACTTCCTCAAGAATGGTTATCTAGATTATAGGTTGCAGAAGAGCGTTCTTGCAGTACTTGATATCTCATATGCTGGGAGGGAGGGGGTTAGGGAAGCGCTAGAGAAGGCTCAGGATGTACTTCAGGAGTACAGGCTCATGGAGGAGAAGAGGCTTATAAGGAGGCTCTTCGAGGAGATAAACTCAAGTAAGGGCCTAGCAGTGTATGGTATTAAGGAGGTTATAGATGCTGTAAAGAATGGTGTTTCAGATATAGTGCTAGTTAATGATAACATAAACAAGGTTAGGATAGAGGTCATATGTAAGAGGTGCAGTAATAAGGAGGAGAGGATAGTGGATATAGATAAGGCTATACAGGTTAAGCAGGAGATGATAAGTAGATCATGCAGCAAGTGCTCAAGCATGGATTACGAGGTCTACGAGCAAGACATTATAGAGTATCTTGATGAACTTGCAATTAGTACAGGGGCAAGGGTTGAGGTTATATCATCTATTACTGAAGATGGTAAGATGCTTGAGAGCCTAGGCAAGATAGCATCAATACTAAGGTATAGGATCAACTGATCAACAATATTGATTCATGCTATTATCTACTTACTTGCTTATCCCTTAATTCTAATTCATAGTCTTGATCATTGAAGACTAATCTGTTAGGTTAGTCTGTGATGAGTTCTACATCCATAGTAGTAGTTGAACTGTCATCGTTGAGTAGATGCTGCCTTATCCTTCCCGCTATAACTCTTAACTCATCCATAGTTGCTGTCTTTCTGCTAGGCCACTTACCCCTATCCTCGTTTATAGATCTAGGGACTATATGAACATGCACATGTGGTACAACCTGATGCGCTACTTTGCCATTGTTCTGTGCTATAGAGAAGCCCTGAGCACCAACTGCTACTACAGCAGCCTTTGCTATCTTGTATGCTAGTACAAATAACATACATACATCCTTGCTCTCCATCTCTAGTATAGTTGTATAGTGCTTCTTTGGTATGACTAGTGTATGCCCAGTACTTATAGGGTACTTGTCCATGAAGACCATCATAGCATCATCCTCATACACCACTGCTGCCTTCCTCTTCCCCTCTACTATAAGGCAGAAGATACATGTATCATCATCCATGACCTTGATTAATTGTATGTATTATTTTATATCCTTATCTCTTAGAATAAATATATAGTAGGATGAGGTTATATGGCTGGATTGGTTATTGCACCATCTGCAGATGATCTTACAAGCATGGCATACTTTGCAAATACACCCTGCCTATAAAGAGGCTCTGGCTCTTTAGCCTTCCATCCCCTCATCCTTGCCTCTAACTCCTCCATGCTCAACTCAACATCAAGCCTTCCTTGCCTTACATCTATGCTTATCTCATCCCCATCCTTGAGTAATGCTATAGGACCTCCAACGGCAGCCTCTGGCGCTACATGCCCAACCATGAGCCCTCTTGTTGCTCCTGAGAACCTACCATCTGTTATAAGCGCTACGTGCTCCCCAAGCCCCTGCCCAACTATAGCAGCAGTTACAGCAAGCATCTCCCTCATCCCTGGACCTCCCTTTGGCCCCTCATACCTTATTACCACAGCATCCCCTTCCACTATCCTACCCTTGCATATCTCTTTAAATGCATCCTCCTCGCTATCGAATACCCTTGCTCTACCCCTGAACCTATCAACCTTCACACCAGCAACCTTCACAACAGCACCATCTGGGGCAAGTGTCCCCTTGAGTATCTTTATCGTACCTTCTCTATGTATTGCATCCTCAACACTCTTAACTACTGTACCATCTGGTATAGCAGTTATACCCTCAAGGTTCTCCCTCATGCTCTTGCCAGTAACGGTCAATGCATTACCATTAAGCAGGTTATGCTTAAGCAACTCCTTCATTACCACAGGGACACCACCAACCTTATCCAGTTCATACATAACATAGGAGCCACCTGGGCGCATATCAGCTATATGAGGAGTCTTTGCCCTTATCCTCTCAAAGTCATCATATGTTAGTTTTACTCCTGCCTCTCTTGCTATAGCCAAGAGGTGTAGCACAGCATTGGTAGAACCTCCAATTGCGTTGAGCACTACTATTGCATTCTCAAATGCCTCATAAGTTAGTATATCTCTAGCCTTTATTCCTAGTTCAAGTAGATTCATGACAGCCTTGCCAGTGTTATACACAGCATCGGCCCTCCTGCTATCCTCAGCACTTGGACTAGCACTCCCTGGCAATGCCAAGCCTAGCGCTTCACTTATAGATGCCATGGTATTTGCTGTGTACATACCAGCACATGAGCCAGCAGCTGTACATGCATGGTTCTCCACCTCTATAAGTTCCTGAAGGGTTATTGCATTCTTTGCGTATGAACCTACAGCCTCAAATACATCCTGTATAGTCAGGTATTTGCCTCTGTAGTGCCCTGGCACCATTGTACCTCCATAAACGAATATAGAAGGTAGGTTGAGCCTAGCCATGGCCATCATACTCCCTGGCAGGCTCTTATCACATCCTGCTATGCATACTAAGGCATCGTACTGATGTGCATGGACCATCAACTCTATAGAGTCTGCTATAACCTCTCTACTTATGAGTGATGCCTTCATACCCTCATGCCCCATTGCTATTCCATCGCTTACTGCAATTGTAGCAAAGATCCTTGCTGTACCATCTGCATCCTTTACTCCAGCCTTTGCATACTCTGCCAACCTGCCTAGATGTATATTGCATGGGGTAGCCTCATTCCCAGTATGCGAGATGCCAACGAAGGGCCTTGCTATATCTTCATCTGTTAAACCCATGGCCTTGTACATTGCCCTATGAGGAGCCCTCTCTGCTCCCTCTACAACCTTCCTACTCCTTAGCATAGAAGTGGTATCTATGGTAAGTATAAAAATGTAAGGCTAGCTCAGATATATCTATTTAACATTGAGTATCTTTGAGAGATACATTGTTGTATTGCACTCATGATTACTTTTAAGTAGTTCGTATAGATCATCAGGCTCATCTACATCAAACATGAGCCTCCTGCTTAGTAGTATCTTAACGCTAGCATTGCTTGCTAGTGCTTCCCTTACATGCAGTATGTAACTATCCTCATCATAATGAGTCTTTATGATGTTCGGGGGTCTTCTAAGGAGTACATTAGTACCATCCAACCTGCTTGATGGTGTTATTATAACACACCGTGTATTATGTAACATAGCGTTATATAGCATCGCTAGATCAATAACACCTATCAATGGAAGATCATGTGGTAGCACTATGCTTGCATCATAATCCTTCGTTATACTATCCGCAAGAGTAACTGCGTTATTCACACCATACTCATCCTTATCCTCAACTACCAAAACAGCATCATACTCCTCAGCAATATCCTTTACTAGTAGATCGCTACTAACTATAACTATTGTATTAATGTAAGGTGATGAGCATAAGCACTCAAGCATATCCCTGAGCATTGCAATGGATAGGTTTATGCGCTCCTCTACACTAAGCAAGGGAGCAAGCCTACTCTTCCCTCTAGCAAGGTTCTTTACAGGTATTACTGCACATACCCTCAACCCTACTTAACACATAGTATAAGGAAATAATCCTTTGCCTATTGGTTAGATTAGATCTGATTTGATGTGATCTGATTAGATTAGGCTAGAGTCTCAGCAGATACGATGCCAATCTAGTCTCGTCATGCTCATCATCCATAATTATATCTGTTGCATACACATCTATACCTTTAGCCCTTATAGCATCCATGTATGCTAGATCGGTCTCATGTATGACTAGTTTGGATGCAACATCTCTATACATCTCTGCAACTGATACAGGGCTGATATCATAGCCTATTGCCCTCATATACTTTGCTGCTGGCCCACTAACAGGGTCATTACCTATTATTGGGCTGACTGCAGTACACCTATCCCTTGCCCTCCTCATTGCATCCCTTAACCCCCTGAGAGAGAGTATTGGAAGGATGCTGCTCACAGGGTTCCCTGGGGCAATGACTATCTTATCAGCATCCTCTATTGCATCAAGGGCATCATTGCATGCTTTAGCATCATCTATGCCTTTGTATACTATACCCTTAACATCCAGCATCCCCTTATGCTTGACCCAGAACTCTTGAATATGCATATCCCCTGAATCAGTAATAATCCTAGTCTCTACATGGTCATCGCTAGCAGGTATGATCCTTGCATCTATGCCTAGTTTTGAGCATAGATGACCTGTAACCTCACATAACCTCTTCCCCTCTCTTAGCATCATACTCCTGATGATATGTGTTGCGATATCCTTATCACCAAGCATGAACCAGTGCTCTCCCCCAAGCCTTGAAAGTTGAGTAAGGCAGTTGAACGTATCATCTATTAATCCCCATCCCCTCTTCCTGTCCAATATTCCTGCGAGTCCATACATTATAGTATCAAGATCAGGGCATATGTAGAGCCCATGCATCCATATGTTATCACCAACGTTGCATACTATACTGAGATGTATATCATACATCTTGCTATTATCGTTATCATTGCTATTATTACTGTTATTCTTATCCATCCTCAACCTGTAGAATGCTCTAGCAAGTTTGACAGAACCAGTGCCTCCAGCAAGCACTACTATCCTATCCATATCCTCTGCATCAAATAACATCTATAATTTTGTATCTTTACCCAGCAAATTGATAAATTATGTCTATATCTTCAAGTCTTTACCTGTTATTGACCATCCATAGCATGTTATGTTAGCTAATAGGAACAACTGCCACTGTATGCATAAAGGGTAAGATAGGATAGTCGAGGGAGTTCTTAGCAAAGCCAGTTATAGCACATCTATAGATGGTAAGATAAAGGACTAGTTTAGTCAAGTGTGTATTGGTTACCTGATCTTGAGGGAGTAATTATAGTATAGATACACATAAGAGATGATCAGGTTAGATACACGATCGCCAATAGGCCAACAACCAACAAAATCAAAGCGGTCAAGAACATTATCAATCCCATAAGGCGCAATAGCAGGATTCGTGATATAGAGAGCAAACAAAAAGTAGATGTGATTTTTATAATATCTTTACCTTTAATCCAATTAATATTAGGTTAAGCACTCATCATCTAGATATAAATCAATCAAATATCAGATGAGCCAATAAAATGTACTCAGCTTGTAGTTAATAAATGAGATTAAAAAAGTTTATAAAAAGAAGCTGAGTAATAAGCTCCAATGCATAAACGTAAGGCGTTAGCATTATCGCTGATATCAGTACTAGTAATATCGATTATGCCATCAGCATTAGCATTTCAGATCAGGGATGCACAGGTCTTCACTCCACAGAACGAGGTTGGTGTTGAGTTCCTATCGGTTAGAGTAACCACCATAGAGCACCCTCAGGGAGGTAAGTTGAAGGACTTACTTACTGGGGTTAATGAGAGGGTCATATTCAGGGCAAATGAGAATACTCCAGGGATAGAGGTTCTGAAGGAGAAGATCAACGAAGGATTGCTTGAGGCTAATTCACCAGCAAGGGTGCAAGAGGTCAAGGAAGTGGTATACAACGTTGCTCTACAGGATGATGGGATGAAGGTTACCATACAGCAGAGTCTCACGCTTAAACTGCTCTTCACTGGAATAGTTATACAGGAGGCGTTGTATGATCAGCCAGCAATAATCGATCTAAACTGGAGAGGCTTCAAAGTAAATGGACAGGTACCTATAACACTCAACACCGATAGCACTACTGTGAGCATGGATATAAACACTATGAGAGGCTACCTTGAGGTTAACCAGCCAGAGGTTGTTAACCTACTAAGCAGAGATAGCAAGTTCTCATCAATGCTGGATGATCCATTGATAAACTATGAGAGGATAAGGGAACTACCAATAACTCAATGGCATAAGTTGACAAATGCATTAAAGAGCATGGCAGAGGCAGAGAAGTGGGGTGTTAGAGAACCAGCTCCTGCAGTCACAGTGGTTAGTGCAGGTGAAGGTAGCATAAGGGAAGGTACGCATGAACCAAGGATAGTATCTGCTCAGGCCACTATAGATGGGAGTACATACTACATGACCATACAGGATCCTCCAATAAGCGCAACTCTTGACATCTACTATTGGGCAGAGCCTATAAGAGATGATCATGGTGATGCTGCAAGAGTGTATCTTACAGATCCGGGGACAAAGTTACAGCAGTCATCATCTGGTAACTTCCCACTCATGGTGCTTCTAGCATTTGCTGGCATGATGGGTGCAATAGCAGGATTCGTGATATGGAGAGCAAACAAGAAGTCGTAAGAGTAAGAGTAAGAGTAAGAGTAAGAGTAGGAATAGATATAACTATTTTAATTATTTATTATAATTATAGTTAGATAATAATGAGTATAATGAATCAGAGTATATAAAATTGGAGGATATAAATATAATAATGTATGAATGAAGATGGTGGTGCATGCTGGCCGTAACCCTCCTTCTGTTCTAGGCAGGATTCGGCTGAGCGACCTACCTGGACCTCTGACAGGGTTCATCGATCCTATTTGGTCTTGCTCCGTACGGGATGGTTGTTTCACTCCTACCCTAGGAGCATCAGCCTTTAGGCATCATCTTACCCTAGGTTGGATATCATTTCTGTACCATTGCCAGCCATCTCTGGCTACCCATCGCTGGGTCGTACCCCTGTCTGGAGGGAGGAGTTTCCTCCTTTTACAGGTGACCTGCCCACCAGCTTGCACCACCATTTAATATTACTTTAATCCCATATAAAAACGGGATGAGGACCGCTAGATGGGATAAGATCAAGAGGATGATAGATAGAGTAGATATAGTTGTAGAGGTTATAGATGTTAGGGAACCAGAGTATACACGTAGTAGGAGGCTGGAGGAGTATGTACTCAAGAAAGAAAAGGCATTGATAATAGCGCTCAACAAATGCGATCTTGTGCCAGAGCATATAGCGAAAGGATGGATGAAGAGATTCTCTAGTGAAGGGCTTATATGTGTATGTACATCGAGCAAGAGCCAGGAGAGGGTAGGAGTAGGAGTAGGGGTAGAGAGGCTAAGGAGACTCATGCTCAAATATACAAAGGGTAGCACTCATCTCTACACTAAGTATGCAATATCACTATCACCATCACAATATATAGAGGTACCAAAGGTTATAGCAAAGAAGAGGTTTAGTATAGCCGTACTTGTAGGTTACCCAAAGACTGGCAAGTCATCAATAATAAATGCATTGAAGGGAAGGCATAGTGCAAGTACAAGTCCAGTACCAGGAAGCCCCGGTTATACTAAGGGTGTGCAGATATTCAGGATAGCAAGGAACCTTTACATGTACGATACCCCTGGGATGCTACCAATAGACCTTGAGCATGTAGACCCTCTTGCATATGCTGTAAGATGCAATGCTCCAGAGGAGCTGAGCGACCCAGTTAAACCAGCGTTGGGGCTCATCGAGAGGATACTTGCCCATAATCCAGGTGCTATAAGGGATGCATATGGGATAAGCACTACAAATCCGTATGAAGTACTCGAGGAGATAGCAAAGAAGCGAGGATGGTTCTACAAGAGCGATAGGGAGCCTCTAGTTGAGGAGGCAGCAAGGACAGTGATAAGGGATTACCATGCAGCAAGATTGAACTTCTATATACCTCCATAATCTTATATACCAATGAATCTAGCCTAGTTCTAAAGCTTCTGTTAGAGAGTACTCATGCTCTATCCTCACAATATCATCTATGCTCTTAGCCCTTTTATACTCTTCAAAGAGTTCATGGTTTAGTGTTATGAACGTGCTACCCCACTTGAACTTTGCTAATAGTCTGTATGCTAAATGCTCATATCCAAGTAGATAGCATGCTGCTGCTAAGGCCTCTACACTGCTTAACTTTGCTATCTTTGCATAGTTGATAGGGTTTGCTGCAAGGAGAAGAGGTAGCCTCCTCCTCTTTAAGACCTTAAGCCTTGCAAATACACTACGAGCATTAACCCATGAGCAATCAACTATGGTTAGTGATAGATTGTCATCAACACTATCACTTCTTAGCAATGGGATGCTTGAGTATGGATCTAGCAGTATGGTTCTATATGGTACTCTACTAACCCTCTTAAGCATATTGAACCTTATAAGTTTACTTGCACTACACTTCTCTGGATCATCATCCCTAAGCATATAAACCAGTAGAGATGGTTCATGCATATTGTATGCAACAGCACCTCTCATACCTGCAATATCTACACCTCTCCTCTCCATTCAATTTGCTCATACACTCATCCCTTGTGCAGTTACATTCTCCACACCTTATGATGTTAGCATTAACTACCATATTATACCTCTCACCATACTAACAATTTAATCATTTTGGGCATTTATACACAGTTAATGCACATACATGTTAATACTAATTAGAATATTTTATAATAATATTTAATAATAAGAATCAGTAATATTATTATGGTGATGTGATAGGATGGAGTTGAAGGAGATGAGCCGGCTATTGAGGCTTGAGAATAACCCAATCATAGTACGCCTAGAAGATGAGCCACCATCTAGGAGGAGAAGGTTTATGGGATATGCACCAGCAAGCTGCTCATTCTGGAGGCTTGGAATAGACTCTGAATTCTATACTTCTGATGTTGACCACAACTGCAATATAGGCAAGGTTACGCATGGACTTAGGGAGGTAGATGAGGTCAAAGAGAATGATGATGTCAAACTGCTAACCAGTATAGGATGGATAAGCATAGAGGATCTATCCAAACTACCAAGGCTTCCAAGGAAGGCAGCAATATCTTACATACCAGTAGATATGTTAGAGGATGCAGGCTTAGGTAACGAGGACATAATAACATTATTCTGTAATGCAGAGCAGGTCATGCTAGTTGTGGATGCAGCAGAGCGTGCAGGAATAGAGTATAAGATAAGGAGCAGACCAACATGTGCAATACTAGGAGAAGCATACTCAATAAAGGGCATAGTTATAGGGTTGGGTTGTACACCAAGCAGGTTAAGGACACCGTACTCTGCAAACGATCTCTTCGTTGCTATACATGCAAGCATAGTTGGTAGGTTTATAGAGCATCTAAGACAAGTGGTTAAGGTAGAGGAGTACCTGCAAGCAAACAAGGCTATGTTGGTCTAGCCAGTTGATCAGGGCATATGGTAGAACCGAATAAGGCATCAATACATATGCAGAGGCTTATAGATCTCATGCTATGGGATATGGGTAGGGATATAGAGCATGATGGTAACCTACTCCTCCTCTTTGGATTCACTAGGTATAGACCGCCAGAGCCGAATATGGGCAGCAGTAGGTACCATATATTTTTTGAGGGCTGTGAAGTGGTACTATGGGGCTTTGGCATGCTTGTTAGGGATTGTGATCTATCAGTCTTCATAAATAGGCATAGATATGCGCCAAAGATACTTGCCCTGGATGATACTCCATGTACGGATAAGAGTGATTATAGAACTGGAAGTTGCTGTGATAACGGCGATGATACTCCAACCTCTACTTCTATTTCCAATATATGGAGCCTATCAGATCTATCCATGCTTAGGGAGCCGATGTGCGATGAGTATGAGGGTACTAGGAGGCTATTATCAGTACTCTTCAAGATGTTGTACAGGTATGAGTTGTGGATACAAGCGATAAAAGGCAGAGAGTACAGATCTAATTGCATAAGGGCCTTTGGTGCAACTTGTAGTGTAGATGATATCCTTGTTATGTTAAGATCACTAGTAGATGGGGTATCTATACCTCTATCTAAGAAGAGTCATTCACCATCTGCCAATATAAACTCATAGATTTAACCACTATTGCTATTAGCCAGAAGTAACCACTACACCTACACTATCCTATCGCCACAGATCCAGCACCTAACGATCAACGACTAACTCACTAATAATAATAATAATAGCAATAATTTAGTGATATTATATCGCCACGCATGGTTATTGCGCTCCAGGATAGTTACGTTGGGCTATTGGGAGTGGCGGGCTTACAGCTCGCCTTGCGGCTTGCTGCCTACACCCCCACCCCATCAACGCCATCTTCTATGGCCGCCCTTCCCTAAACGGTGGTGGCCTCTTCTCGGGAGGGGCTTCCCCCTTAGATGCTTTCAGGGGTTATCCCCGATGGCTTAGCTGCCCTGCCTGCCCCCTCGGACAGCAGGTACACCAGAGGCCACGCCGCCCTGTTCCTCTCGTACTAGGGGCGACTTCCCCTCAGGCCACCGCGCACCCATCAGGTAGAGACCGACCTGTCTCACGACGGTCTAAACCCAGCTCACGTTCCCCTTTGATAGGCGAGCAGCCTCACCCTTGGCCCCTGCTGCAGGGCCAGGATGGGAAGAGCCGACATCGAGGTACCAAACCGCGGGGTCGATGGGAGCTCTCGCCCGCGACAAGCCTGTTATCCCTGGGGTAACTTTTCTGTCACCACCCGCCCCCAATAGTGGGGACTGGATGGATCGTTAGGCCCGGGTTTCCCCTCTGGATCCCCTGCGTTTAGGGATCCAGTCAGGCTGGCTTTTGGCCTTACCCTCACCAGCGGGGTTCTGACCCGCCTGAGCCAACCTTTGGGCCCCCTCGATACCTTTTCAAGGGGGTGCCGCCCCAGCCGAACTGCCCACCTGCCGTTGTCCCCCTAATGGGGTTAGCGATACAGTCACAGATGGCTGGTGTTACACTTGCGCCTCCAGTGCCCCCGGAGAGGCACCTTCGAAGGCTCCCAGCTACCCTCTGCATCCGCAACCGTACCGCAGCAACAGGCTGCAGTAAAGCTCCACAGGGTCTTCTCTCCCTGATGGGTGTCCGTGGACTGTTCGTCCACGTTACGTGGGTTCACCGGGTTGGAGGCGGGGACAGTAGGGCCCTCGTTGATCCATTCATGCACGTCGGAACTTACCCGACAAGGCATTTGGCTACCTTAAGAGAGTCAGAGTTACTCCCGGCGTTTAGCGGCCCTTGGCCCGGTTGGACCCAGGTTTTAGGTACCGCCACTGGCCAGGATTCAGCAGCCGTACTCACCCTTTCGGGCTTGCGGCCACCTATGTTTTTATTAAACAGTCAGGACCCCCTTGTCACTGCGACCTGCGATCCCTGCTCCTCGCAAAGACCGCAGGCACCCCTTATCCCGAGGTTACGGGGCTAATTTGCCGAGTTCCCTCGCCTCCGGTATACCCGATACGCCTTGGTCTTCTCAACCAGGGCACCTGTGTCGGTTCTCGGTACGGGCTTGATGGCATCTCCCTCTATCCGCTTTCATGGTCTCCAGGAGTCGAGCAGACCCTGCTAACGCAGGGCTATTCCTCCCTCGCCTAGGTTCTCCTCATTACGAGACTCCCCCAGGCTTGGAGAGTTAAACAGGGCGAGAGCCCTGCCTGCCCTATCCTGAAGTAACAGGTAGAGGTACAGACGATACCATCAAGGCACTGGAATATTAACCAGTCTCCCCTTCGAGCAGCTCCGTTGGGGCTGCCCTTAGGACCGGCTAACTCCCGGCTGACGACGCATTGCCGGGAAACCCTTGCCCTTACGGCGACCGGGATTCCCACCCGGCTATGCTGTTACTACCGCCAGGATCTACACTAGAGCCTAGTCCAGTGGACCTCACGGCCCACCTTCTGCCCAGGCTCTACGCCCACCTACCGCACTCCCTTTCGGGAGGCCTAGGGTATCGGTGGCTGGCTTGAGCCCCGTCCATTTTCGGGGCCCTCAGGCTCGGCAGGTGAGCTGTTACGCACTCTTTGAAGGATGGCTGCTTCTAAGCCTACCTTCCTGCTGTCTCTGCCCGAGGACGCCCTTTGGTTTGACACTTAGCCAGCACTTGGGGACCTTAACCCTAGTCTGGGTTGCTCCCCTCTCGGTTGTGGGGCTTACCCCACACAAACCCGCCTCCAGGCTTCTCAGATGCCGATGCCTTCGGAGTTCGAAAGGATGGTGAGCCCTTTCGGACCCTTGCCATCCCATCGGTGCTCTACAGCATCAGCCATCTCCACCTAGGGAGGACTGAGATCCGCTTCGGTGGGAACTAGCTATCACCGAGCTAGATTGGTTTTTGGCCCCTAGTCCCAGGTCAGAGGAGCGATTTGCACGTCAGCACCCCTGCGGGCCTCCACCGGGCTTTCGCCCGGCTTCGCCCTGCCCAGGACTAGATCGCTCGGTTTCTAGCCTTACCCCCATGACTGAAGGCCCTTTCAGACCCTCCCTCTTGCTTGCGCTGCAGGGATTCGGTTTCCCTTTGCCTTCGCCTTAAGGCTTAAGCTTGCCATGAGGGTAAACTCCCTGGCCCGTGTTTCTAGACGGAACGCACTACCCTGTACCCTTGCGGGTACTTTCAGGCAGTGCACGTCTGTAACCATCTGGTTTCAGGCTCTTTTCACCCCCCTCCCGGGGTGCTTTTCAGCTTTCCCTCACGGTACTAGTACGCTATCGGTCTGGGGAGGTATTTAGCCTTGGAGGCTACTTTCCCCCATCTTCGCTAGCCACTGCCAAGGCCAGCTACTCTAGCTGGTAACATATACCCAAGCATCTTAGCCTACGGGGGTATCACCCTCTATGCCAGCCCATTCCAGGGCACTTCGGCTCAATGCTCAGGTATACTCCCACTGAAGGGGGTTACCAGCAACTCCACATCCCTGCCATATTACTATGACAGGTTCGGTTTGGGCTCTTCCCCTTTCGCTCTCTGCTACTCAGGGAATCTCGCTTGATTTCTCCTCCTCACCCTACTCAGATGCTTCCTTTCGGGTGGTTCACCCTCCCCTGCTCAAGCAAGGGAGTGCCCTTACGGGCAGGATTCCCATTCGGGGATCGTTGGATCAACGGTTGCATGCACCTACCCAACGCTTATCGCAGCTTGTCACGCCCTTCATCGTCCCCCCAGCCTAGCCATCCACCAGATGGCGTCCTTGCAACTATCCTGAAACATACGCAACCATGCATGGCGATCATCATGGATATGAGTATCCATTACGCCCTTCACCCTGTACTCTCGTACAGGGTTGCATCATTCTTATTCTTGCTGGAATAATGGGTTATGTATCCTTTATGCATGGGTTATGTATATTATTTGCTAAGGAGGTGATCCGGCCGCAGGTTCCCCTACGGCCACCTTGTTACGACTTCTCCCCCCTCAGCGAGCTTGCGTTCGATGATACCAAGGGGCACCATCTCACGCAAGCCCGCCTCGGGTGAAGCGACGGGCGGTGTGTGCAAGGAGCAGGGACGTATTCACCGCGTGATGGTGACACGCGATTACTAGGGATTCCAGATTCATGAGGGCGGGTTGCAGCCCTCAATCATAACTGGGGTAGGGTTTGGGGATTGCCTCCCCCTTTCGGGGTCGGAACCCATTGTCCCTACCATTGCAGCCCGCGTGTGGCCCAAGGGTTTCGGGGCATACTGACCTGCCGTAGCCCTCCCCTTCCTCCGCCTTATCGGCGGCAGTCCATCCAGTTAGCCCCACCGCTCCAAAGAGTGATGGTAGCAACTGGATGCGAAGGTCTCGCTCGTTACCTGACTTAACAGGACACCTCACGGCACGAGCTGGCGACGGCCATGCACCTCCTCTCAGCTTGTCTGGTAAAGTCTTTAGCTTGACCTTCATCCTGCTGTCACCCTTGGTAAGGTTCCCGGCGTTGACTCCAATTAAACCGCAGGCTTCACCCCTTGTGGTGCTCCCCCGCCAATTCCTTTAAGTTTCAGCCTTGCGGCCGTACTCCCCAGGCGGTAGGCTTAACGGCTTCCCTGCGGCACTGGATTACCACTTAGGTAATCCAACACCGAGCCTACATCGTTTACGGCTGGGACTACCCGGGTATCTAATCCGGTTCGCTCCCCCAGCTTTCATCCCTCACCGTCGGGTGCGTTCTAGCGAGGCGCCTTCGCCACTGGTGGTCCTCCCGGGATCAGCGGATTTTACCCCTACCCCGGGAATACCCCTCGCCTCTCCCGCCCCCTAGCCCAGCAGTATCCCCCGCAGTCCAACGGTTGAGCCGTTGGATTTAACGGAGGACTTACTGGACCGGCTACGGATGCTTTAGGCCCAATAATCGTCCCGACCACTCGGGGTGCTGGTATTACCGCGGCGGCTGACACCAAACTTGCCCACCCCTTATTCTCCAGCCTATTTACAGCTGGCAAAAGGTCCCCTCAGCGGAGACCACTCGGACTGACCCCGTCGGGCTTTCGCCCATTGCGGAGGTTTCGCGCCTGCTGCGCCCCATAGGACCTGGGCCCTTGTCTCAGTGCCCATCTCCGGGCTCCTCCTCTCAGAGCCCGCACCGGTTATAGGCTTGGTGGGCCATTACCCCACCAACTACCTGATCGGCCGCAGTCCCATCCTGGGGCCATATAGATTTCAGCCAAGGCACATTCCAGTAGCCATGGCCTATCGGGGTTTAGCCTCAGTTTCCCGAGGTTATCCCCGTCCCCAGGGTAGGTTGACTACGTGTTACTGAGCCGTGCGCCACCCCTTGCGGAGTTGACTCGCATGGCTTAGTCCCAATCCGATAGCAGTCGGGTCCGGCAGGATCAACCGGAGTCGGCCTGAAGAGTACAGACCATAGCATCTATTCATACATAACCCAATACTGCATGGATACATAACCCATGTCAGATCCAACTAGGTTGGATCCCCATCCTGTTAGCGTAATTGGAGATCTGTAGGTCATTGGATGGAATACCCTCCATACCTCCTACAGATGCCGCTCTACGCCATTAACTATATCTGAACCAAAAGATATAAACGTTTAGTTTTATGCTCCCCTTCTGCATTACTTGGTTAGGGCAGTTTTGGTATGCTTAGGAATATTAGCAATGTAGGTACAACGGTACATATTATTAGTATAGCTATAACAAGCCAGACAGCATATGGTTTATGTGTATGTCCATGCTCTTCTCCCTCTCTCTCCTCTCTTTCATGTTCTGCACGAACCATCCTATCTCATTCTCTTGCTTCATATATATTAATCAAACTGTACACTATCCAAATAAGAAACTCACAAGAGTTATTAAATGTACCAGCATATTAGAGGTGTGCAAGAGCAGCAAGCAAGCAGACTACTAAGCAGATACATCAAGCACTACGAGTCCAAGACGAAGAGATCAAAGCAACTCTTTGAGCATGCATCATCAATCATCCCATCTGGTACAAGCCATAACATAAGGTACTTTGAACCATACCCATTCTTTGCTAGAATGGCATCTGGCAAGTACATATACGATGTTGATGGTAATGCGTATACAGACTACTGGATGGGG
The DNA here is from genome assembly GCA_046299465.1 of Candidatus Nitrosocaldus sp. GTDB lineage: Archaea > Thermoproteota > Nitrososphaeria > Nitrososphaerales > Nitrosocaldaceae > Nitrosocaldus. The sequence continues at coordinate 9,896 of JBKBIE010000008.1, read as the reverse complement.
CATTGGAGCCTCATACTTGGGCACTCGCCAAAGGTTGTTGTAGATATATTAAGGGAGCGTAGTGTAGAAGGTACGATATTTGGTACTGTCAATGAGCATGCCCTACGGCTAGCAGAACTAATAAGCAAGTTGATGCCTAGAGCAGAGATGCTAAGATTTGTAAGCACAGGTTCTGAAGCAACTATGTACGCTGTTAGACTTGCTAGGGCATACACAGGGAAGAGGATGATAGCAAAGATAGAGGGAGGATGGCATGGCTTCAATACAGATCTAATACACTCAGTAAACTACCCATTCCATGAGCCTGAGGGTAAAGGAATACTGGAGGAGGAGTTGAGGTATGTAGTAGCATTACCATTCAATGATATACATGGATCTATAAGCATACTTGATAAGGTCAAGGATGATCTAGCATGTGTAATAGTTGAACCATTGCTTGGAGGTGCAGGGTGCATACCTGGTGATAGAGATTATTTACATGCGTTGCAAGAGTATGCAAGGAAGAGTAGAGCGCTCTTCATCCTTGATGAGATAGTTACTGGCTTTAGATTATCACTCCATGGAGCACAGCACATCTACTCCCTAGAGCCAGATCTATTCACTCTTGGTAAGATAGCAGGAGGTGGACTACCTATAGGCATTGTATGTGGGCTAAAGGAGGTTATGAGCCTAGCAGATGTTAGAGGCAAGACCAAGGGAGATTGGGTAAGCATTGGAGGAGGTACATACTCAGAGAACCCCTTGAGCATGTCTGCAGGTCTTGCAGTGCTTGAGTACCTTGCAAGAAACATGCATATCTACTCTAGGCTTGAGATGCTTGGAGATGAGGCTAGAAGGGGTATAGATAAGGTTATGAATGGGCATGGTATTAGGGTTAAGAGTACTGGCATTGGCTCACTCTTCTTGACACATTTTCTCAGGGATGGGGTTGAGGACGTTAGGAGTGCTAGGGATGTGGCAATGTGTAGTAGAGAGGTGCAGAGGCTCTACCACTTTGCATTACTAAGCATGTATGATATCTTCTTCCTGCCAAACAAACTAGGTGCTATAAGCACTGAGCACGATAGTATAGATATAACACGATTGATAGATGCAAGTGAGAGGATAGCATATGATATTGCATACCTGAAGGTTATATAATATGCGTACTAATGTAATTATTTCATGATACGTATGTGAATGCATATGATGGATGGGGCAAAGGGTATGGAGAGGGAGACATGGAGTTCCTACACAGGCTTTGTATTAACCACTATAGGTTCTGCAGTTGGTATAGGGAGTATATGGCGCTTCCCATACATGGTGAGTTCTAATGGAGGGGCATCGTTCCTCTTCGTGTATATAATAGTGCTCTTCACCTTTGGTTTAGCATTCATGGTACTTGAGTTGGTACTTGGTATGCGTTATAGAACATCCATAGTTTCAGCACTATCAAGGATAAGGTCTAGGTTCAGGTTCATAGGACTCTTCATGATAAGCGTATGTATTGCTATCCTGAGTTACTACATGGTAGTACTAGGATGGATACTTGCTTACTTTATCATGAGTATTCTTAACGTATATCAAACTTTTGAGGAGTTCATAGGGGCATGGTATCCTCTAACCTCTTACCTAGCGATAGTTGTAGTGAACTATACCATAGTCAAGAGTGGGTTAAGGTCTGGGGTTGAGAGGTTCAACAGGTATGGTGTGATACTGTTATTTGCTATACTTGTATGCCTAGCATTAATAGGTCTCAGCCTTGATAGAGAGGGTTTAGGGCTAAGATACTACATAGAGCCAGATGATGATAGGTTACTGGATCCTCACGTATGGTCCTCAGCTATAGGGCATGCGTTCTTCTCCCTCTCCATTGGGCTTGGTGTTCTAGTTACATATGCAAGCTATACTAGAGAGCATAAACGCTCAGTGGTTACAACATCGCTCATCGTAATATGCTCAGTGCTCATGGTTGCATTCCTCTCTGGGCTCATGGTATTCACTATGGTCTTTGCTAATGGGCTAGAAGAGGTTCAGGGAGCAGCACTTGTATTCATAGCAATGCCAAAGATCATCTCTAGCATAGAGTATGGCTACATCGTAGGTGTAATGTTCTTCCTCCTCCTACTCATAGCAGGGATAACCTCATCCATATCGATGCTCCAGATCCCTGCATCAGCGCTAGAGGATACATTTAGGTTCACCAAGGGCAAGGCTACTATGCTAGCAACCTTGATATCTCTAGTGTTAGGGTTACCATCAGCCTTGAGTTACAGTCCATTGCATCTAAGCATCTTTGGGATGCCAGTACTTGATACACTCGATTGGATCTTTGGTACTATAGCATTGGCACTCTCTGCTACACTCATGGTACTGGCAGTAGCATGGTTCATGTGCAGAGAAGAGATAATGGAGCAGGTTAACATGAACTCAAGGCTAAGGATACCCTCAAGACTACTAGATGTTGTAAGGATACTCTTGCCAAGCATGATAATAGCAACGCTGCTGAAGATACTTGTGTTTGTATAATATGATAGATAGTATAGATATGGATATTATCTTATTCGTTAAAGGCATATCAATAAAATAGTATAGTGATGGTTAGTATAGATCAATGGACGGATCAGAGCGCATCCTCTATACTACCATTTGCAGTAAACTTTACACTATTCAGTTGGGTTCTACCCTCCCAGAGGAGTATCCTACCCTTGAGACCATCATCCATATCTAGTGTACCCCATGCTATAATCTTGCCATTCCTGTTCAACCCTTGGTCTATAACTGCGTTAACGAAGACCCTACCGTTATCGCTTAACCTTGCATTCCCTACCTCTATCATATATGTGCTATCTCCTATCGTTATAGAGCCTCCCTGTACAATGTAATGGCTCCTCATCCAAGCATTCATCTGCTGCTGTATCTGTGCCATAGTGTTTTGTGTCATTCCCATACCGCCCATACCCATCCCTTGGCCCATGCCCATCTGCATCTGTGCCATCATCTGCATCATCATTGGCATACCAAACATCATACTTGGGTCCATCATCATACTTGCTCTAGCCATCATCATAGTACCTCTACTCAGGATAAGTTCCATACTCACAGGATTGCCTTTAACATCTTTTCCTGTAATGGTGAGGATCTTTATATCCTCTCTTATATCTGGTATCTGGAATGGTGTAGTAGTAGATGGGGGAGTCTGCTGGGCATAAGAGTTAGGTATACCTAGTATAACTGCTGACAAGAGTACCATGACTATGCTTGTTACTGCTAAGATCCTCATTGATCTTTAGATCAAGACTTACCATATATAGTTTGTGGAAGAATGCTCATCGAGCAATAACCAACCAATACCATACAGATCATCTAACAACGAGTACTGGGCATCTAGCATATGTAATGACACCTTGGGCAACGCTCCCTAGTAGTGCTCTAACGAACCTAGATCTACCCCTTGTACCTACAACTATCAGATCAACACCCTCCTCCTCTGCATACTCAACTATAGCCTCTACTATAGAGGCATGGCTATGGATCACCTTCCTGCTTATATTTATACCCTTGCTCTCATCCCAGCTCGATATTATGTTGAACCAATCATCCACCTCCCTTGCTATCTTCGTATAGTACTCATCCAATGAGCCTAGATGGTGGGGGAATTGGGGTATGCTTACAACGTGGAGTAGTATTATAGATGCATCGCTACCTATCCTCCTAATCATATCTATGGCATGCCTAGCAGCCTTGAATGACTGCTCAGAACCATCTATAGCTATTAGTATCTTCATCTACATTCGTAGAGATCCTGAATAATAATAGTCTTTATATCAATCGTATCCATCCCCATAAAATATATCATTCTTCCTCATATAGCCGATAAAAAGATGGAGAGGGTTAATTTCTTATCCCATTCTTCTACATTCCATCAATCAATTGCTACACGTTTCCCCTACCGATAATCCCAAAATCCTTCATATACTCACTTATACCATGTAGCCTACCGATCTCAACACGGCTCTCTGTTATAATCTCTGGCGTAAGTAACCTATTCTTTGTTATGAACCTTACAATATCTCTGCTGGTTATCATTCCAACTATCTCACCATTATGTATCACTGGTAGATGATTTATACATCTCTCAACCATTATATTCAATGCAGTCTCGAGCGAGGTTGTATCCTCAACACTTACCAACGGTGTACTCATCACAGAATACAGTTTAGTATCTAATGCATGTTCATTCCATGCTACTACTCTTATAGCATCCTTCTCCGTGAATATGCCTATGGGCTCATCGTTGCTGTTAAGCACTATAACGCTACTTACCCATGATGAGGTCATCAGTATTATAGCATCCTTTACGCTCCCATTCATACTCATCTTCTTTATATCCTTGCTCATTACATCCTTAACGGATATAGATGCTATAGACATCTCTATCTCCCCTCTCCATGTAGGGCGGTATGGTACCATTGCTATTGCATCTGTTAGTAATGTAAAGATAGGGCAAGTAGGTTACACCTTCGCTAATACTGCCCATCAAGACTGATGGTAACAGCGCTGCTATACCTAACGCAGCATTCGCATCCCATTGCGTAACCATCATATATATTATATTCATACCATACCACCCTACGCTATATTATACATGATTCATATATTTAAATTTTAGTTTGATTTTTATTATTAATAATCAATAATATAGTTTGATGATGAGGTCCTTCTTTATAATCGCAATTTTAATTGGATTATAAATGATATTTGTATATATAGATATGTTAAGCAATGTGTGCTATCTCTTTGCTTAGACCTTCTAGCGGAGATCTTTACATAGATCATCTCTATACATGTATATGTGTATAGGAAGATGGTTATACACAAACTGGGTTTACTCATAAAATTTGTATATGTAAACCTACCATAATGCAGAAGTTTGCATATATCGTGATGGTATAGATGTTGTAGGAGCAGTGATAGGGCCCATGAGTAATGGTAATAAAGCATACGCTGCATCAAGTATAACTGCTGTAGGCTCTCCATATAATCTAGGTGCTACAGGTAACTTTAAGATATGTGTAGATGTCGATACCACAATAAATTATGCAGCATTGTTCAAACCTGATAATACTCTTGCATGGCAAACACCAGCTGGTTGGACTCTTACCATTCCAGCTGGGGGGTGTGATAGCATACTGCCTGGCGCTCTTGGCTTTGGTGGCTTCGATATGGTAGGTAATTGGATATTTGCAGCAAATGATAGCAATGGCAATCCATTCCTATTTGAGTTCGTTGTAACATTCCTTGTCGTCCCTGAAAGCATAATAGGAGCAATAACAGCAGTTACTGCACCACTAGCAGCATTTACAGGCTATAGGATACTGAGGCAGAAGAGGCTTAACTGAGTAGCAGATAACGCCCAAAAACAAAAATAATAATATCTTATTTATTTATTTATTATTACTATCATCGTTTATCATTTACTTTCATCTTCTTGTCAGTTCTTCCAACTCTTTGAACCTTGCCATTGCAGCAAGTATCTCATCCCTCTTCTCCCTCTCCCTATACATTGCTCTAGCAAGATCTGTGACTGTAAGCATCCCTACAACTCTATCATTCTCTACAACTGGCAATCTTCTTATCCCATTCTCATACATTATCTTTACTGCAGCAGCAACTGTAGCCTCTGGCCCAACGCTTATCAATGGTGTAGACATTATATCCCCTACCTTTGTTGCGCTAGGGCTCCTTCCCTCAGCAACCACCCTCCTAACTATATCTCGCTCTGTTATTATGCCTACTGGCCTTCCATCCTCAACTACCACAAGACTCCCTCTTGCTCTTTCCCTCATAACATTTGCTGCATAGAATACGTTAAGCCCTTTCTCAACAACATCCACAGGACCTTCACTCATTATCTCTGTAACCCTCTTCATCAACATGCTCATGATATAATTTACCATTAGGAAGGTTATAACAATTTGGTTAATTCCCATACGTGGTAATGCTTTGATTATAGATTATTAATCTAGAGAGTTATAATATTTATTAACCTTATCTACTCTATAAAAGTGGTGACGAGTCCAGATACCCCTACTATACCTATTAGGAGCGATACACTAGTAAGCATAAAGGCTAGGGTTATGCGTACTGTAAGGTTGGGACCACAGATAGAGGCACCATTCAAGTTATCTGAGCGTTTCCTTAGGAGGCATATAAATGAGAGGCTCAGGATGGCTGTGCTCATAGCAGATATAGCAGAGTCAACAAGGCTCAGCCTTGAACTCCCAAGCAAGATACTTGCAACTGTTATACAGGTATTCTCGCAGGAGATGGCTCTGCTTGTTATAGGGCATGGGGGCTATGTACTCAAGTATGTTGGGGATGCTGTACTCTCATTCTTCCCTGCTGAGTATAATCCAACTATAGCATGCACAACAGCAGCAAAGTGTGCAATAAACATGATGAGTATAGTTAACGATGCTATAAACCCAGCACTCATAGAGATGGGGTATCCAAGTATACATACAAAGATAGGGATAGACTTTGGGCAGAACCTCATCATGATATATGGGAAGAGTAATGAGGAGTCTTATGTAGATATAATAGGTCCTGCAGTGAGCATGGCATCAAAGATAACATCAATAGCAGGGGCACGACAACTGATAGTTGGGCAGGATGCATATGCTATGCTTGATGAGGAGATCAAGGGCAAGTTCGTGGAGTTCAATGTTAACACCTACAGATGGGGCTTCATAGACCCTGTAACTAGGGATCCATACAAGTTGTACCTCTACTCTCCTTACTAGCAGTATAATCCTCTATTCTCTTTCTCCTCCTCATCATCTAGTATGCAAGAGAGCCTTCTGCTAACCCAGTCTACAAGGAAGAGTAGTATCATATAATGCAATGCAATAGATGCAATTGATGCTAGGATAACATCGTTGCTTACATAGTATATGGCTAAGAGCATAGCTACTGTAGGTACTGCTAGTATGAGAGCGATGATTGTGCTTCCTACAAAGATATTCGCTATGATACTTGCTTCATCGATAGCATATGCCCCCTTCCTCCTCAACCTATATCCCTTCAACTCATACCTCATGAGTATAGCCTCATCAACCATGCTCATAAATATAGCATACGTTTTTTAATATTAAGAATGATGAAGATTATTATTTATTGTTGCTTCATCGAATATATCAACTATTTATAATTTATAATGATGGCTAGATGATTTTTATACTTCATATGCATTATTATATACATGGAGGCGGATCTGAATAGCATACGTGATCAGTTCAGTGATCTAATACTCTCACTCAAGATGCTCTTCCCTCATACAGATCTCAGGTTTGTGCTTGATCTGATGATCCATGGGCTACTCCATCCAGACCATAAGCCAAAGTTAAGTATAGAGATCTTCTACAAGCATGGTACTGATCTAAAGAGCAAAGCAGATACCCTCTACAGACTAACTGACCATATACCAACAGTATATGCATCTGAGGATAGGTTAGTGTTAGAGCCTAGGCTGGATCTAGATGATATCCAGAACCTAAGCAAGGACGATGATATAGAGAGCCTTGCTGGGAGTGTTGTATGTTGCCTAGACACCCTATTGAGTAGGAGGAAGCTTCTACATATCTAACCTCCTTCACTCTTTCTTTTTATATTTTATAAATATATATTGTAGATTTATATATTATAATTTATAGAATGATATTATGGGTAGATTTGGTAGACTGGATGAGATCGATAGGAGGATAATGAGCATAATATACAAGAACCCAGAGATAACACAGATGAGACTTGCAGAGAAGGTTGGGCTTACTCAGGCAGCGATATCAACTAGACTTAGCAGGTTAAGGGAGATGGGTATTATAGGTAAGGGCTGTATGATCATCAACCCATTCGACCTTGGATTGGAGTTGATGAGTATAGATGTTTACACTGAGAATACAGATGCAGTGATGGAGAAGTTCAAGCACTGTCCATGTGTTATAAACATGTTCTGTTTCGCCGATGAGAGAGGCAGGGTTGAGATGACCATGGTTGGAGAGAATAAACAATTGGAGTATTGTATAACCAAGCATATAAGGAGGGATACCAATATCATCAGCACAGTTGCTAGGAGGATAACTAACCTACAGAAGAGTATGGGTATAGTAACATATGAGACAAGAACTGGCAAGAGCAAGAAGGATATGCAGTATAACCTTCCATGCAATGATGCTCCATGTAGTAGATGCGAGTACTATGTAGATAATGGAGGGGCTTGCTATGGCTGCCCATTTACAGCATTCTACAAGGGTGGGTTCTGGAAGGACGGGGATGAGTAAGTTAAGACGAGCATATTATATATTTAGCGCTTTTCAGGTTTATTAATACATATTATTACATGCTACAAAATGTATATGACTAACTAACTACCAGTATGCACTCCTCCTCATATCCTTGTTAAATATTACATCAACCTGAAGTGTATTCATAGTAAATATTATGTTTACAGCCTTTATATTGCTCTTATAGAGGTAGTACCTCTTCCCATTCTCTATAACTGAGCCATCAACCTTGACTAGACCATCCCTCTTAAGTATATGCAATTTCCTATACACGGTGCTTGCAGGTATACCATACTCCTTGCTTATCTGCAGAGCTGATTTAGGCTCATCTATTGTGGAGATGAGTATGATCCTATTATACTTATCACCCAGTGCATGAAGTATCTTATCGACTATCTGTTGTTTCTCATCCTCTACATACGCTTCTCTCTGCATCTTCCATTATTTGGAAGAACCATAATAAAAATCTGTCCTTATATCTATAGATCAACTATAAGAAGCATCTATAAGCTCGGATGTCTAACTATAATATTCTAACATGAATCATAAGAATTTAAGTTTAACCAACCTAATATATTACATTTATTATAATTAGGTTATGAGCAGAATAGATCCATGGTTAGATGTCTCTGGCATGGGTGATAGGATATGCAGGAGATAACGAACCTATTCGGTAGCATAGTATACACTGCATTATCAGCATTCATAGCTATAATCTCAGTGTATATAGGGCTCATGGCATTCACAAGGCTTACAAGGAACATAGATGAGGTTGCCGAACTCAAAAGGGGCAATATTGCTGTTGGGGTTACACTTGCAGCGGTTGCAGTGATAATAGGGCTTGTTACACTTAAGGCAATACCCATAATAACTATAGAGTTCTTATCTGGGAGGATAGTAAGTGCAATAGTACTAGCTGTTATACAGCTAGGAACAAACATACTCATAGCAGTATTCACACAGTTCGTAATAATAGGTATATTCAACGAACTGACTAGGAGGAAAGGACTTAACCAGTTCGAGGAGTTGAAGAATGGTAACATAGCAATAGGAGTGGGACTTGCTGGTATAATACTCATGGTTGGGATAATACTTCAGAATGCAAGTGAGATGGTTACAGATGCTGTAACATCGATGCTAAGGGCTATGACAGGCTGATCGATCTTAGATAGAGAGTATATACAAAGCGGTAGAAAGGCAATCTAGTTATTCATTTATTGAAACCATTACAATTACCATTACTCTACCATACCGCTATCTATTACTATCAATCTTACTGCTCTATTATTGTTTGTGAAGAAGCAGAAGATGAGTAGCATATATATTGCGATTATAGTTGCAGGCAGATTATAGCATAGTTTAACTGATATTAGGTTAGAAACTATCCTCCATACTATCTCTTTATCTATGCGATTTAATCTTGAGTTGGCTTATGTACGCTCATCTATTTGCACGCTATATCTAAAGCGAGCATCTATAATGCTTCATGCTAAATGAATAAACATTGAATAGACATCTTATAGCAAACATCTACTTACTCTCAATATCTCTACTGTGTAGAATAGCTGTTATTTA
>JBKBIE010000007.1:0-50551 GCA_046299465.1 Candidatus Nitrosocaldus sp. | reverse complement strand
TGAGGAGATGGTTAGGCTCTATAGAGAGGGTAAGATAAGCGAGGATGAGTTTAGAAGGTTCAGGTTACAGCATGGCATGTACGGATCAAGGTTGAGCAAGGACTATACAATGGTAAGGATAAAGGTCCCTGCTGGCATACTCTACCCAGAGCAACTTGTAAGGTTAGCAAAGTTGAGCGAGGACTTCTCCATAGGGAGTGTTCATGTTACAACTAGACAGAATATACAGATGCACTGGGTCTATCTGGACGATGCTCCTGCAGTGGAGAGAGGACTTGTAGAGGTAGGTCTAACAACTAGGGAGGCATGCGGCAACACAGTTAGAAATGTGGTATGCTCCCCATTTGCAGGCATATGCAAGAATGAACCATTCGATGTTACACCTTACGCAAAGGCACTAGCAAGGTTCTTTCTACGCAATCCAATCTGCCAGAACCTGCCAAGGAAGTTCAAGTTCAACTTTGCATGCTGTGATGAGCATAGTTATGCAAGGATAGCAGATGTTGGATTGGTGCCAGTGGTGAAGGATGGGGCTGATAGCGATGGTAGAGTGGTTAGAGGCTTCAGGATCTACATAGGTGGAGGTCTAGGACCAGCATCCTATCTTGCTGAGTTGCTTGAAGAGTTCACACCAGAGGATATGCTGCTACCAACATGTATGGCAGTCATAAGGCTCTTCGATAGACTTGGGGATAGGGAGAAGGTGCATAGGAATAGGATGCGCTACCTTGTCCATGATATGGGTTTCGAGAAGTTTAGAGATCTAGTGTTGAAGGAGAGGAGGATAGTACTCATGACCAGATCAGTTCTAGCAAAGCTTCACATAAGAGAGGTTAGTATAGATGCTATAGGTACAGATGATATAGATCTTCTTGAGTTCAAACCATTCAATGCGCCAGATGGCTTTCATAGATGGGTTAAGAGCAATGTGATGGATCAGAGACAGAAGGGTTACGCTATAGTCTTCATACCGTTACCTGCTGGGGATGTTACAGCAAGGCAGTTGAGGGCACTAGCAACTATATGCAAAGAGTTCTCGCATGAAGGCTGTATTGTAACAACACCAACACAGGGATTTGCTCTCAGATGGGTTATGAAGAGCAGGTTGGTTGAGCTCTACAAGAGGTTATCAGAGGCAGGCTTGGCAAACTATGGTGCATTGAGCATAGCATCTGTAGTTGGATGCACAAGTACAACCTCCTGCAATCTTGCAATAACCAATGCTCATAGATTGGCAAAGGAGATAAGGAGTAGGTTGATAGAGTTAGGGCTTGATATGGATGATGCTCTAAGTGATGCAACGATAAAGATAAGTGGGTGTCCAAACTCCTGTGGTCAGCATATGATAGCAACGATAGGATTCTTTGGTGCTGCTGTGAGGATAAACAACTCCCTTACCCCAGCATACAATATGCTCCTAGGAGGGAAGGTAGGCAAGGATAACGCTCTAGGTAGGATAGTTGCAAGGGTTCCAGCAAGAAGGGTAATAGATGTCATCCTAAGGCTCATAGATGTGTATAGAAGAGAGCGATTAGATGGAGAGAGTTTTGCATCGTGGATAGATAGGATACTAGAAGGTAAGGGTACAGCAAATATCAAGGATGTAGATGATCTTAAATTGATAATAGAGGAGGCATCAAGGCTTCCATCACCAACAGAAGATCCAGAGAGCTATATGGATTATGGTAGTGAGTCTAGGTTCATAGTAAGGACTGCAAGGGGTGAGTGTGCTGCATGACTCTAGCAAGGAGGTACCCTGTGCTGGTAGAGCCAGAGGAGTTGCTTGATATGCTCTCAAGTAAGAATGCTATACTGCTAGATGTACGCAAGGAGGAGGATTACATACAGGGACATATCCCAGATGCTATATCCCTTCCATTAGCAAGAGTGTTAGAGAGTATGAATCCAGAACAACTTTACATGCTGTTCAGGAGTGTGGGTATTGATGTTGATGTTAATAATAGGAGTAGGAATGGCAAACATGTTGTAGTCTATGATGATACCTTTGGCGCACTTGCATCCAGAGTAGCATGGGCGTTGGAGTATATAGGATATGAGAAGGTCTCACTCCTCTCTATTACATATAGCAAGTGGGTGTCTTTAGGTTATGATATAGAGAAGGGATCAAGCAAAGTTAATCCACCATCTACTATAGAGCCTAGTGATATTATTGCCACTGATAGCATACTTGCAACGTATGAATACATACAATCTATACTTGAAGGAATTAAGCAGTTACAGCATGGTAATATAAGCAGTAATCGTAAGGTAGTACTTCTAGATGTCAGAGAGAGGCTGAACTATCTAGACCATCACATCCCATATGCCATGAATATACCATGGAAGGCCTTTGCTGGAGAGGATAGAATACTCAAACCTGTTGATGAGATAAATGCATTACTCTCATACAGGAAGGTATTTAGCGATGATGAGGTTATAGTATACTGTGGTAGCGTTGGCACACTCTCTGGACTATCCTATTATGCGTTGAGGCTAGCAGGTTACAGTAAGGTTAGGCTATATGCCAGATCGCTCAAGGAGTGGAGGTCTCTGAATCTACCGGTTGAAGGTTTCAAGGATGCTCATTATTGGGACCTATCTGCAGAGTAGTGTGTAAATTTATAATATCATTGCATTAATAAATATCAACAGCATTATTACTCGATCTCAATCCTCTTGTTTGGAGTCACTATCATTATTACTATTACTATTACTGCTCGTTATTCTCCTCTGTTGTTGCTGTATTAATACCTTAACATCTATCCTATCTCCATACTTTAAGCCTAGAGCATCCAGTATCTTAACAGGAGCTATAACCTCCATTATACTCTCATCATGATGTGTCCGCTCAAGTACAAGTACTGCACCATATATCCTATCATTGATCCTTGCATTATAGCATTTAACCCAGCCATACGTTCTCTTACCATCGCTGAACCCATCTATTGTTATAGCAGGATACATCACCAACTCTCTCTTGAGATCTATGTATACCTTATCCAGTCTAATGTTTAGAGTTCCAGGATAGGGGTCGAAGCCCAATCGCTCTATGAACTGCCTTCTATAGCCCTCTAGAGACATGTAGTAACCTCCTTCTCCCATACCTCTTACTGCTACCCCTGCAAGATCTATTACCTTTGGTAATGGTTCAAGCGCAGCCTTGAGTCTAAGGAAGAGTTCCTGTATCTCTCTGTAACCCTTCTCTGTAACCCTTATACAGAACCCTTGCCCACTCCTCCTCCTACTTATGTAACCCTTCTCCTCAAGCTCAAGCAGATGCTTGGATGCTGCCTGCTGTGATCTACCTATATTTGCTCCAAGCTCCCTTGTGGTTATATTGACATAATTATCCCTAGCACCTTTGAGCAGTAACTCTGCAATGGTCAGTATATGCTGTACCTTTATCTCGCTCATGTGAGCCTTAACTGGTTGAATGTTAGAGCCTTTATACTGTATGGATTTTTTATATCTGCAGTTCTATGGCCTATAACGTACTCAACACCAGCCTTTGAGCATGCATCCAGCAGTCTCTGAGTTATTATACCATCAAGCACAAGGTACTTGATATCCTTCTCCTCCTGTAGTCTCTGTACAACCTCGCTTACAGGTATCCTGAACCTCTGCTGTAAACTGGCATCCAACGCTATAGCCTCTAACGTCTCGTTTATGGAGGAGAATACTTCCTTTATCTTCATTGCTAGTGATTCATCTATTGTAACCTGCTCCTCTACTACTGCTACCTCCCTCCTAATAGCATCTTCCCTTGCTACCCTATCCCTGTACCTTGCAGTTCCCCCAACGCTCTCCCTCTCTCTATCCTTATCCTTGACCCTAGTCCTTACCTCCTGCTTTGGGGGCTCTGCATCTTTGAGCAACTCCTGTATCTCTAGAGGTGTAAGATCCTCAACCTCTCTGCCTTGTGGGGCTCTAACAACCCTATCTATCCTTATGGTATTCTGAAGTTCTCTAAGGATCAGATCTGCTGCCCTATCACCATCTAGGAATGCTACTACATAGTCCTTCTCCTTACTCAACTTCACAACAGCATCTGATATCTTCGCTCCCTCTATTGCTATTGCATTATCATATCCTGCCCTTAACAGATTTATAACATCTGCTCTACCTTCAACAAGTATTATCCAGTTAGAGTCGAATATACCAGTACCACATGCCAGATGCTCCTTACCGTATGTTGTTAGCCTCGCTGGTTTTACAGCATCATATATATCCTTGAGCATCTCCTCAGACTCGCTCATCGTCTTTGTAGCCCACTCTTGCACAATCTTCTTTGCTCTCTCTACTATGAGCCTCTTCTTCATCTCTCTAACATCCTCTATAACCTCTAGCATGAACTTTGCATTGAATGGCCCTACTTTATCTATGGTCTCTACAGCTGCTGCTATGAGTGCTGTAGTGCTTATATCAGCACTCATCGGTATTATAACTTCTCCTGTACTCTTGTTGCTCTTAACATCCAGTGTAACCTCTATCCTCCCAACCTTAGAGGTCCTCTGCAACTCGTTCAGATTCATCTCTGGGCCTAGTAACCCCTCGGTCTGCCCAAAGAGAGCACCTATTATATCTGTCCTCTCTACTATTCCATCCACCTCAAACCTTATCTTTACATTATATTTAACAACCCCTGAATTAGGCAATATTTCTCTCCTCTCCTCTTTAGTATAACGATGATGCATACAGAACCCTTAGATATAAGTGTTGCATCATATATGCTAGATTATACATGGTAGGTTACGATGATAATAATGATGATGAGTATAGGTATGATGTTGCTATCATAGGCTCTGGCATAGTTGGACTCTTCATATCCTACATGCTCATCAAGATGAAGGAGGTGAAGAGGCTTAAGATCCTCTGCATAGATAAGGAGCGTTCAGTGGCACTACATGCTAGTAGCAGGAACTCTGGAGTGATACACTCTGGTATACATGCTAAACCTGGAACCTTGAAGGCTAAACTCTGTGTAAATGGTAACAGGATGATGTACACCATCCTCGATACACTCCTAATACCTTACAGGAGGTGTGGCATGCTAATAGTATGTGCTGATGATAATATTAGTGCATTAGAGGAGTTACAGAGACGAGGTTACGCTAATGGTGTTGGTACAATGAGGCTTGTATATGGTGATGAGATAAGGAGGATAGAGAGGTATGCAAAGACAGATATAGGCTTACTAGTTGAGAGTGCTGGTGTAACAGATCCAATAACCCTTGCATATAGGCTATATGAGCATTCAAGAGCCTCTGGGGTAGAGTTTATGCTCAAGAGTACTGTCATAGGCATAGATGAGGTAGTAGATGGTTACAGGATAGAGATGGTGGAGAGAGGTGAAGATTCAATGTATAATGTTAAGAGGAAGGTAACAGCAGGTATAGTTGTTAATAGCGCAGGTATTCATGCAGATGATATTGCGAGGATGGTTGGTCTCAAGTACACTATATATCCATGTATAGGAGAGTACTACATTATAAGGAGCAAGCCTTACATAGTTAACTCGCTCATATACCCAGCACCAACATTCGATCATAGAGGGATAGGTATACATCTAACCAAGAGGTTGGATGGTACTATAGCTGTAGGTCCAAATGCAATCTATATAGATGGCAAGGATGAGGATAGTGATGAGGTTAAGGGCAAGGTTAACAAGAGCATAGATGAGTTCTACTCCAAGGCATCAGAGATGGTTGAGGGTATAAGCAAAGAGGACCTTGAGTATGGTTACTATGGCATAAGGGCTAGGCTTGCTGGATATGGGAGCAGGGAGGAGCCAGACTTTGTTATAGAGGAGCATCCCACCAAATTCATACACCTAATAGGTATAGAATCTCCAGGGTTCACAGCCTCTCCAGCCATAGCAGAGTATGTGGTGAATATGGTAAGAGATAGGCTTTAACCAAATAGATCTGCTAAAGGATCACTCATCGTTATGCAATACCTATATGCCATCAACTCCTCTATACTCCTTATCCTCCCTTTAGTTATCTCCATGAGCCTCCTCTTGTAGAAGAGGTCTACACTCTTCCTATTTGCTATCATGCATAGTAGCCTCTGCGTAAGGTACCTACCCTTACTATCCATATCGAGCAGTAGTATCACCTTACTTGCATATTCAAGGCTATCCACAACTCTACTAAGGCCTCTATGGTTGTTGAGTATTGCGATCTTGCCAGAGAAGCCCAGTGCCTTCAGGGCATTGCTATCCCTCTTACCCTCAACCAACACAACAGCACCATTAGTGCTCTCGTAGTTGAGCATCTCTATGAAACCCTTTATCTGCTCAACCTCCTGCTCATCTACCCTCTCCAACAGTAGATATTAAATCTATTGGAATTTAAATGTTGTACATGGATAGATGCTGCTGGAGATCGTTCAAGCGGGATGAGATGAGGAGGAGTGCTGTAGAGCATAGCATAGCAAGAAGGCCATCGTTACGATGGATGCTTAGACTCGAGCCCATGGTTGCATCATGTATATGCTCTACCAACATGCTCTATGCATCAACACTTGCTGGATGCATATATGCTGTAGAGTTGTCATCCCATAGGATAAGATGGGTGCATAGATGTTATACCCCCATAGTATCTACACCAGTGCTGGTAGAAGATGGAGGGAAGAAGATAGTTGTAGCATCTACATTCAGCACATGGTTTGATGAGAAGAGTAGCAAGTACAGTAATACAAACAGTATATTTGCATTAGATGCTGATGATGGTAGCATTTTATGGGAGTTGAGCATAGAGGGGGATGTATTCTCATCGTCATGCTATGCAGATGGCCTTATAGTATTGGGCTCACTGGATAGGTATGTGTATGCAATAGATGCATATACTGGCAGGATTGCGTGGAGGTTCATGACTGGAGGAGAGGTATGGTCAAGCCCAGCATACGATAGCAAGAGGAAGAGTATCATAATAGGCTCTGATGACTCCAATGTATACTCTTTGGCTTTGGGTGATGATTGTAGTAGTGGTAGTAGTGGTAGTAGTAGATTGATATGGAAGAGTACTCTTGATGGTAAGGTAAGGTCATCATCTCCATGCATAGTAGATGAGCATATATTCATATCAACATACTCTGGTCATGTTTACTGCATTAACATGGATGATGGTTCTATAGCATGGAGTAGAAGGGTATCAGAGTATCCAATACTCTCCTCGCCAGCATACTCAAACTCAAGGATATTCTTTGGTTCATCAGATACATATGTTTATGCATTTGATGCAAGGGAGGGTAGCGTACTGTGGAGGGTTAAGACAGGGGATAGAGTATGGTCAAGCCCAGCAGTAGCAGAGGGTAACAGCACACTACTTGCATGCTCTTTAGACTCTAAGATATATACTATAGATGCTGATACTGGTATGGTGTTATGGGTATTCCCTACTATGGATGCTATAGATGCATCGCCATGTATATGCGATGGCAGAATATTCATAGGTTCTAGGGATGGTATACTATATGCATTTGACGATACCCCAGATTATATAGCATAGCATGAATTAATAAATGGATGGATAAACCAAATGGCCATTATTGAGTTATATTACACCTGCACAATGATACTCTATGCCTAGAGTACTTGCAGTACAGAATGCTGCATGTGAGCACTTGGGCACTCTTAAGCATATGTTTGAGCATGATGGCTTCTCAATAGATACAGTATTGGCAACGAAGGAGAAGCTTCCAGATACGCTAGAGGGTTACGATGCACTTATAGTGCTTGGAGGTCCAGCATCAGCATATGATGATCTAGCATATCTTAGGAGGGAGGGGATGCTCATACATGATGCTTTAAAGTATAGTATACCTATGCTTGGAATCTGCCTAGGCTCGCAACTGCTGGCAAGGGTAGCAGGGGCTAGAGTATACAAGGGCCATATGAAGGAGATAGGCTGGTATACAGCAAGTATAACGGAGCATGGTCTCAGATCTGTATTCAGGGGTTTAGATGATAACATCCTAGTATTCCACTGGCATAACGATACATACGATCTTGCAAGTAATGCTGTTAGACTTGCTTACTCTAGTAACTATCCCAACCAGGCATTCTTGATAGGCAATGCTATAGGAATACAGTTCCATGTAGAGGTTGATGGGCAGATGATACATGAATGGGTTGAGGAGTATAGCCAAGAGATGAATAGCATAGGTATAAACAAGGATATGCTATTGGAGGATGTTAAGCATAGAGTAGGGATGCTTGAGCATACAGCAAACATACTCTATAGGAACTTCAGGAACATGATAAGTTTATATAAAAATAGCGAGAAGGGAACGCATTGATGGAGATGAGTGTAGAAGAGGTACTCAAGGAGACTATGGAGAACAAGCATAAGGTGATAACTGAGGAGCAGGCTAAGCAGATACTAACCTCTTATGGCATAAAGGTTCCACCATACGCATTAGTAAAGAGCGTAGATGAGGCTGTACATGAGGCAAGGAGGATAGGCTTCCCTCTTGTAATGAAGGTTGTCTCGCCAGAGATACTCCACAAGACCGATGTTGGAGGAGTAAGGGTTGGGGTAAGGAGCGAGGAGGAGGTTAGGGATGCATTCAACGATATGTATGGGAGGTTAGCATCAAGGTACGATGTTAAGGGGATACTGCTTGAGAAGATGATGCCACAGGGTGTAGAGATGATAGTTGGTTTACAGTACGATGAGCAGTTTGGACCAGTCATAATGCTTGGGCTAGGAGGTATATTCACTGAAGTGTTTAGGGATGTCTCATTCAGGATGCTCCCAATAAGTAAGGAGGATGCTCTAGCAATGATAGAGGAGTTGAATGGTAAGAAGGTACTTGAAGGGTTCAGAGGCTCAAAACCAATAGATAAGGGTATGCTTGCTGATGCTCTCGTCAACATAGGAAGGCTAGGCATTGATATAGCAGCATATTACGATAGCATAGACTTCAACCCAATAGTGCTCTACCCAGATGACTATGCCGTTCTAGATGCAAAGATGATACTCAGAGAGAAGCCATTGGATAACCCAGTCTCTAACGCTGAACCAAACATAAGGCATATGGAGAAGTTCTTCTACCCCAAGTCTATAGCAGTTGTAGGAGCATCTGCAACACCTGGCAAGGTTGGCTACTCAGTGCTTGATAGCCTAGCGATGCATGAGTATAAGGGCGAGGTGTACCCGATAAACCCTACAAGGGATCAGATCATGGGCTTGAAGGCATACAAGTCTCTAGAGGATATAGGCAAGCCAGTAGACCTTGTAGTTGTAGTTGTTGATGTTCTTCAAACACCGGCGATAATGGAGCAGGCAGCAAAACTTGGAATCCATAACATCCTCATCATCTCTGGAGGAGGTAAAGAACTTGGAGGGGAGAGGGCAGAGGCTGAGAGGAGGATCAAGGAACTTGCTGATAGGTATGATATGCGTGTGATAGGCCCTAACTGCATAGGGATGTTCAATGCAGAGAATAGGTTGGATGCTGCATTCCAAGGTCATGTGAGGATGATAAGACCACCATTAGGCTCTGTATCATTCCTTACCCAGAGCGGTACGATAGGCATATCGTTCATGGAGAGTGCTGAATCCTTTGGGATGAGCAAGATGATAAGTTA
This sequence comes from Candidatus Nitrosocaldus sp., assembly GCA_046299465.1. Taxonomy (GTDB): domain Archaea; phylum Thermoproteota; class Nitrososphaeria; order Nitrososphaerales; family Nitrosocaldaceae; genus Nitrosocaldus. Next base: position 40,956 of record JBKBIE010000007.1, on the reverse strand, counting down.
TGGGAATAGAGCTGATGTTGATGAGGCTGATATGATATGGTACCTTGCAAACGATCCAAATACCAAGGTTATAGGACTCTACGTTGAGGGCTTTGGAGATGGGAGGAAGTTTGTTAATACAGCAAGACGTGTGATAAAGGAGAAGGGTAAACCAATAGTGATATGGAAGAGCGGTAGAACTCAGAGGGGAGCAAAGCAAGCAGTCTCCCATACAGGCTCCATGGGAGGGAGTTATGCAGTAGTCAAGGGTGCACTCAAGCAGGCTGGCGTTATACTAGTCGATAGTTATCAAGAGCTTGTAGGAACGCTCAAGGCACTTGCATGGCAGCCAGCAGCAAAGGGGAGTAGAGTTGCTCTGGTATCTAACGGTATAGGTCCTGTAATCTCTGCTGTTGATCACTTTGAGAGGCTAGGGCTAGAGGTTGCTCCAGTAACAGATGCAACTATCAAGGCATTCAAGGAGCATTACCCTCCAACATTCGTTATAGGCAATCCAATGGATGTTACAGGTTCAGCAACATCTAGCGATTACAAGTTTGCAATAGAGCGCTTCATGGATGATCCCAATGTTGATATAATAATGCCATGGTTCGTCTTCCAGGATGATCCTCTAGATGAGAATATAGTGCAGGTTCTTGCAGAACTGAATAGGATGAAGAGGAAGCCTATACTTGCTGGTGCAATAGGGGGACCATACACAGCAAAGATGGTCAGAGAGATAGAGAAGGCTGGTATCCCTGTCTACAATGAGATACTCCCATGGGTTAGAGCAGCAAGTGCATTGGCAGAGTGGGGAAGGTTGAGCAATAAGCAATAAGCAAGATATTTGTGATATTTTTCTTTAATTAATTTGTTATTGCTCTGTTACATATACATATCTAGCCTAAAGGCCATGCTTATTAGTTACCCTTTCTGCAACATACCCTATTTGCACATGACTAGCAAACATATTATATAGTGATATAATAGAGGGACTGGCAGAAGATCTACTCTTCCTCATCTCATTCTGCTGTAGAACTGATAGAATAAAATTACAGATGATCAAAAATACTCTAACGCTTTGACAACATGCCTTTTCTTATGGCAAGGATTTATGGCAAGAATTTAGCTTGGTAATATATTGCTATTCTATAGAGATAGAAGTGCAGATAGAAGAATTAAACCAATTACTTATTAAAGCTAGGGAAAGATCAGCTTAGATTTATTATCTTGACAATACCAATAAAATAAAAAGATAGATAGAAGAAATATTATTATTATTATTTGCTAGGGCTTCTCCAACGACTCTAGTATCTTCTTCAACTCATCCATTGGTATATAACCACCAACACTATAGTAAACAAGTTCCTTCTGATCTATCATTGCTACTACTGCTGGATATGGTGATGGTTCACTGCTTATAACCTTACCATCCAATGTGACTAGGCTATTCTTACTCCCAGCCTCCCAGCCCATTGCAGGGTTACCGTTGATCTCAAATATCTGGATTAGATCACCCCTCTGTGAGTTTGCCTTCTCCTCATAGAATCTCTCTACACCTCTATCTATAATCTTCTCCTTATCCTCCTTCATATGCTCTGCACCATGCCATGTAGCAGTAAAGGTAATAGCATATCGGCCTATCCCTCCACTAGAAGGATCTATACCCTTATGTATGAAGTACATAACTAGATCAGTCCCTTGATAATAGTAGCAGTCTATTGGCCTATAACCAGATGGCATGTATGTTGGTACCCTTACTGGAGGGAATGGTTCTCCTGTCAATGTTACTAATGCTGTATCTGGGCACTTCCACTTCCCTATCTGTACATACCTAATCTCAGGCTTGTTGCTTGCCTGTACACTCTCATAACCTGAATTCAAGGTTAGATACACTAACAGCAAAGATGAGGTTATAACTGCTCCAATGAGACCAATCATGAACCTAGCCATTCAACAACTCACCCTCCATAACTACCATTATATAACCACATCTATAAGAAAGAGAATACTATATATAACGTTCTATAAAAATGATTATATAAACTTAACCAATTCATAAAGTTGATGATTAGGTTTGTTGAGTAGCGATATCTTACATGTTTCTCATCTGTATTAATCAAGGATAAGAATTCGATATGTTAGAGTTGGATAGATATATTACCAACCATCTCTAATATTAGATCATGGACGATTCAAGGTACGAGATGCTCCTTCAAAGGCTATATAGCAAGATCCCAGCAAGGAGCAGCAAGGGCGCATTCAGGCTTGAGATACCACTGCCAGATGTTGTATGGTCTGGGAATAGAACCATCTTAAGAAACTTCGATCTCTATCCAAAGATACTTCGAAGGGATCCAGAGAAGTTACTACTCTTCCTAGCAAAGGAGATAGGCTCATCAGCAAATATAGTGAATGAGAAGGCATTCTTCGTTGGCAAATGGGAGCCATCCATATTTCAGTCACTACTGCAGAGATACGTAAAAGAGTATGTTATATGCCCTGTATGCAACTCACCAGATACAAGGGTTGAGAAGGTTAAGAGACTTGTATTCCTTACATGTGAAGCATGTGGTGCAAGATCACCAATAAAGGGCAAGTTCGTCTAACCTATTTATGAATGCATATGTACTATTCTAGAAGTATGCAGTACCAAGGCTCATTGATGATAAATATATGCGATGAGGAGCTTATAGGGAGCAAGATAAAGGAGGGTAATCTAGAGGTTGATATAAGCAAGGATTACTTCCATGAGCGTATAGGGGATGAGGATGCCATAGCACTGCTAAGATCATGCTCCATAGCAAACCTTGTTGGTAAGAGGATAGTATCAAAGGCATTGGAGATGAGGTTGGCATCACCCCAAAGTGTTAGATATATAGCAGGTGTACCATTCCTTATGCTCTTCAAGTTCGTGCACAGTTACTAGCAAGTAAATGCAAAACTAGAAATAGATTATTGTAAGTATAATATGCATGGGTAAGAGGAAGGTACTGAGTGAGGCAGAGTTAAAGGAGCTAGTCTTACCAGCAGAGGGAGAGATATTGGGTAGAGTGATAAAGATGCTTGGGAGTGACCATGTGCTAGTGAAATGCGTTGATAACAAGAACAGGATAGCAAGGATAAGGGGTAAGTTGAAGAGGAAGATATGGGTTAGAGATAACGATGTTGTGCTAGTGGCACCATGGGAGTTCAAGAGTGATGAGAGAGGGGATATAGTGTGGAGGTATACCCTTGCACAGGTTGACTGGTTAAAGGCAAATGGCTACCTCCCACAGGATTTTTAGTTTATGTAAAGTTTACTATATATGGAATAAGAATATTATGCTACTCGTAACATATCAATATTCTAACGATACAACCCTATCAGGTGTATGTTCATGAGTGATTATAACGATGGTAAGGAGGAGAGGATAGATAAGAGAGTGTTAAGGGAACTCATAAGGATAGAGAGGGAGCAGAAGGTTAGGGAGAAGGATGAGTCTCTAGTGAAGGTCAAGGAGGAGGTCTTTGACTACAGTACTATGCTAACCCTCTACAAATTAATGAACTCTGGCTACCTTGCATATCTTAATGGTGTAGTAGCAAGTGGCAAGGAGTCTAGAGTCTATTGGGGTGTAGCAGAGGATGGGAGCAGTGTAGCAGTTAAGATATACCTAGTTGCTACAGCAGAGTTCAAGCATAGATTACAGTACATAATCGGAGATCCTAGGTTCAAGAGTGTAAGGAGGGGGATGCGTAACATAGTAGTACTCTGGGCAAGGAAGGAGTTCAAGAACCTTAACAGGGCATACTCCAATGGTGTTAGTGTACCAAAGCCTATATACGTTAAGGATAACGTACTACTGATGGAGTTCATAGGTAGCAATGATGGTATTCCAGCACCTACACTCAACTACTGCACTGTAGGAAAGGAGCAGTATGAGCAGGTTATAGACAACATCATCAAGCTTTATAAATACGCTAGACTGGTTCATGCTGATCTCTCAGAGTTCAACATATTCCTTCACAACTCTAGGATAGTTATATTCGATTTTGGCTCTGCAGTAGATGTGAAGCACCCTAATGCTCATGGGTTCCTCCTCAGGGATATAAAGAATGTGAATAGGTTCTTCACCAAACATGGTGTAGAGGTTCATGATATAAATTATCTAATGGATATGATAAGGGATGATGGAGTTCAAGGAGATAGTGAGGATCCCAAGGGATAGGGTAGGTGTGTTGATAGGCAAAGATGGGAAGGTTAAAACTATGGTTGAGCAATCATGCAATGTTAAACTCTATATAGATAGTGAGGATGGTAGTGTAACGATAACCACAGTAAGAGCAGTAAATAAGGATATGGAGAGTGAGGGTAAGGATAGCAATAGCATAGACGTTAGAGTATTCAAGGCTGTGGAGTTTGTAACAGCAGTGGCAAGAGGATTCTCACCTGAACGTGCTATGAGGCTCCTCAGAGAGGAGGAGTGTACTATAACAGTTATAGATCTTAAAGATCATGTTGGGAGATCACCAAATGCAATACAGAGGATTAAGGGCAGGCTCATAGGCTCCAATGGTAAGGCTAGAAGGCTCATAGAGGAGTTAACAGGAGCATACGTCTCAGTCTATGGGCACTACGTTGCTATAATAGGCAAGGCTGAAGAGGTTCGGCTTGCAAGTGAAGCAGTTACAATGATCATAAATGGTAGTATGCACTCAACCGTATACAACATGCTCCAGAAGGCTAGAAGAAAGGCAAAGATGGAGATGCTCAAACTCTGGGAGGATGAGAGCATTGCTGGTGGTGGTTGAGGATGAGCATATTCACGGAGATAAGTCCATCTGAATTCTTCTATAGGAATAGAGATCTAGCAGGGTTCACCAACCCTACAAGAGCGCTCTACATGACTGTAAGAGAGTTGGTAGAGAACTCGCTAGATGCCTGTGACTCCTCAGGTATACTACCTGAGATAAACGTCTCTGTAAAGGAGCATGGAGAAGTACAAGGGATGCCAGATCCAAAGCATTACACAGTAACAGTTAAGGATAATGGCCCTGCAATAGATCCAGAGCATGTACCTCTAGCCTTTGGAAAGGTACTCTATGGTACAAAGTTCACACTAAAGCAGAATAGGGGTATGTTTGGCCTTGGAGCGACTATGGCAATACTCTATGGCCAGATAACAACCAATAAACCAGCAATGATAAGGACTGTAAGGGATGGGTATGCTTATGAGTATGTTATACTGCTTGATATACAGAGGAACAAGCCTATAATACTGAGTAAGAGCATTAGAGAGTCATACAATGGGAGAGGGTTGGAGGTGAGCATAACCCTGCTTGGGGATTATTCAAAGGCACAACAGAAGGTAAGGGATTACATAGCACAGACAGCCCTTATCACTCCATATGCTGATATAGTGCTTGAGGAGCCAAATGGGAGTAGCATATCATTCAAGAGGATAATGGATAAGATGCCAAATCCTCCAGTAGAGGTTAAGCCCCATCCAGCAGGTATAGATGTTGAGACGCTAAGGAGGCTTATCCAGAGCGAGATAGGTTCTATAGCATTACATGAGGCTAAGGAGAGATTGGTTAGAGAGGTGTTAAGATCCAGTAATAGCAGTAGAGGTCTTGCTGATATTGCAAGGGAGCGCTGGGATAAACTATCGATGAGTATGAGGACTGCAGTATCACTCCTAATCATGTTGGATATGGATGCTGAGGATATGGATAAGGTTAGGATAGATAGGATAGATCCTGTTGCTAATGAGATACACTACACAGTACTGCTTGATAGCGAGTATAGAACAGTAAAGGTGAAAGATTTAGAGCCATTCAGATCCCATCTACTCTCAATTGCTATGGGCGATACACTACTCTCCTTCCTTGTAAAGAACTTCCAGAGGGTAGGGTTGAGTACAGCGAAGAGGTTCCTTGCATTTGCAAACATGGATGAGGGTAAGAGGATAGGCATGCTCAGCAATGAGGAGATAGTAAGGCTTGCAGATGCCATGCATAGGTATGGTGGCTTCCTACCCCCAGATGCAACATGCTTATCTCCAATAGGTGAAGAGGCATTGGAGGCAGGTATTAGGAGCATATTCAAGCCGGAGTTTGTAGCAGCCGTTCAGAGACCGCCAAGTGCATACTCTGGATTCCCCTTCATAGTAGAGGCGGGTATCGCATATGGAGGAGGCATAGAGGGTAAGGGGATAAGGTTATACAGGTTTGCCAACAAGATACCCTTACTCTATGATGAGGGGAGTGATGTTGCATGGAAGGTTATAGATGAGATAGATTGGGCAAGATACAAGGTCAAGGCAGATGAGATGCCAGTAGTAATTGTAACCCACATATGCTCAACAAGGATACCATACAAGACAGTAGGCAAGGAGTACATAGCAGATAGGCCAGAGATAGAGTATGAGTTAAAGAATGCAATAAGGTTCCTTGCAAGAAGGTTATCTATACATCTGAGCAGGAAGGGGAGCATCGCAATGGCAAAGAAGAGGCTTGGGCTCTACTCAAGGTATATACCTCTCTTGGCAAGGTTTGCTACAGAGTTGGGTAGGGCTGAGAAGGAGCCTAGATACAAGAGACTGCTTAGGTTAGGGGAGCAGTATGAACAAGAGATTCTAAACATGGGTATAGGTGTAGGAGATATGGGGTTTAATAGGTATGAAGAGGCTAAGAATGATGCTAATGGAATAGAGCATGTTGGTGATAATGATAATAATGAAAAAGGAGGCTTGTAGAGATGACTAGAGTGGAGAGGAAGAAGAGTAAGAAAGGTAAATACGGGGCTAGAGGTGAGAGCAAGGCCAAGGGTATAAAAGATAGTGCTAAAGGAGATGATAGAATAGTTAATAACGATAGCCTAACGAAGAGCAACAATAAGAAGGGGAGCAGTAGATCTAATGATATGGACGATTCGAGGCTAAAGGGGAAGGGGAAGGAGAAGGGCAAGAGTTACAATGATGAGAGGTTCAATACTGCTAGTAGGAATGAGAGGATAACAGTTAAGAAAGGTGATGATACAAGTAAGTTAAAGGGTGAAGGATCGATTGTAAAGAAGGGCATGGGCACTACTAGTAAGAGTAGCGTAAGTACAGGTACAAAAAGGAATGCCATAGAATCCCAGAGGGAGAAGAAGAGCAAGGTCAAGACACTCTTAATAGAGTTGGGTAAGAGGATATACAACGATCTCGATAATGGTGTATTCCCTGAAGTTCATATACCAAGCAGATCTGTAGCTAACATAGTATATGATAAGAGGTTGAGGCAGTACGTATTAGGCAATGCAAAGATAGTAAGATCTGCAAAGAATATAAGGCATCTCAGATCCTTCACACAACTCATCTGGCTTGCGTTCTTTGTAGACAAGTTGGTCAATGAGGGGAAGACCAGTACGCTAAGAGATGTCTACTACTCAGCCCAGGCATTCAACATAGACTTTGAAGACCAAGCAGAGTCAGATCACATAATAACTGATCTTGAAGCAGTGCTCTCACTTGCAAGGGAAGACTTCAATATATACCCAGAGGAGAGGAGCAGTATATTCGGCGATCTTACAATAGAGTATACTGTGCCAGGGTACGAGGGGAGGAGGCTAAACCTCTCAGACCATCCAGATGGCTATCTAATAGGCCCTAGCCTTAGCAGTGCAGAGTTCATAGATACAAGTGCAGAGATGGTTCTAGCAGTTGAGAAGGGAGGTATATTCACAAGGTTCGTAGAGGAGAATGTGCATAGGAGGTTCAAGGCTATAATAGTTGATACAGCAGGTCAGGCACCAAGATCGACTAGGTACTTGCTCATGAGACTCAACAGGGAACTCAACCTCCCTGTGTACATCCTTACAGATGGGGATGTATATGGGGAGCATATAGCCATGGTTATAAAGTCTGGATCAGCAAATGCAGCGCATCTTAGAGAACTCACAGTGCCAGATGCAAAGTGGATAGGTGTATGGGCTAGCGATATTCAGAGGTATAGACTTCCAACGGATCCAATGACTGAGCAGGATGTTAAGAGATGCTATGAACTCAAGCAAGATCCTAGATATCAATCTGATATATGGAGGAGTGAGTTGGAACTCTTCATTAAGATAAGGAGGAAGAGCGAGTTGGAGGCATTCGCAAAGTATGGTTTGACGAAGATAACAGATGATTATCTACCAGAGAAGTTGGAGATGGCAAAGAGTCTATAGATGGTCTATAGCATATTGTTGCATAAGATATAGTTTAGTGTTTTGAGTACCATAAGCAATTAAATTGATAATTACGCTTACCATCACAATTATTATTAGTCTGCTTATTTGAGCTATACAACATAGAATGGACAAACACACTATTCTCTCTATCCTTATATATGGCTTAAGCAATATCCTCCTCATGGAGACTGAAGAGTTAAAGAAGCTAATTCTATACCTTATTGAGTATGATAGTGGGTTCAGATATGCTATAGCAGGGGCAATAGGCTACAAGGATATGCTCGACAGGTTCACTGCTTTACAAGAAGAGATGAATAAGAGGTTCTTGGAGTTAGGGAATAGAATAGCAGAGAATCAGGCAAGGAATGATGAAAGGTTCTTAAGGTTGGAGGAGAGGATAGCTAAGGTTGAAGAAGAGATAAGGGATCTAAGAGAGGAGACTAATAGGCTTAGAGAAGATACCAACAAGCTTATTGAGGAGACGAATAGGCTAAGGGAAGACATGCTTGAAGGCTTTAGAAGACACGATGAGGAGTTCAAGAGGCATTGGGAGAGTATAGAGAATCTTAGAAGGGATATGCAGGAAGGCTTTAGAAGACACGATGAGGAGTTCAAGAGGCATTGGGAGAGTATAGAGAAGTTAAGACAAGACATGCTTGAAGGCTTTAGAAGACACGATGAGGAGTTTGCTAAGATAAGGAAGGATATAAGGGAGATAAGGGCATACATGGAAAAGACATCTATAACACTTGAGGAGGAGGCTAGAGAGATAATAGAGTATAGGTTAAGGGAGAGAGGATTACCAATAGGTATAACAAGGTTAGAGTTAGCAGATATAGAGATAGATATCTATGGTATAGATAGTGATTACTGTATTATAGGAGAGGTTAAGACTAGAGCAAGTCCTAATGTTATTGAGCGGGTTGATAAGGATATAGAGATACTATGCAAGAAGCATCCTGAGTATCTAAGGAAGAAGGTTATAAAGGCAATATATGCTATGCAGATAACATCAGACGCAGTCAAGGAAGGAGAGCGGAGGAATATATGGATTGTTACTGCAAAGGGGGAGTTGACTGAGTTAAAGATTATACAAAGTTGAGTAGATATTTACTATACTATGTTATGTAACTCAATAAGCCAGATTATCTGGTAAATCATATGATAATCTGATAAAACATATAATAATAATCATTATAACATGTGATCTTATTGACATAGAAGGTAGGTAGATATAGTAATCTTTTCAAATTATACAACAGAGCAGCACAGTCTATATTCGAGTTTGTAGATGAGAAGACATTATTAGCCATCTAAACTTCTATCTCTCACTAGTTACATCAACTTCTTTATCTTCAATGTTAGTATACCATTCCTGTATCTGAACTCCGCTATCCCCATATCCTCGCTAACATCTAATATTATGGATTTTGTGAAGTTCTGCCCCCCATTTATGTAGAGCGTTCCATTTATGAGCCTAGCGTTGACCTCTTCCTCTGGTCCTGGTACTTCAGCAACGAATATTATCTCATTCTCTCCTTTGATGAGATCGTATACCCAGTCTTTATGCTGTTCCATCTTGTGAATTACAGGCTTCACCTCCTCTACCTTGAATACCTTCCTTAGGTGCATGGTCCAGTATGCTATGAAGCCAGATGCTGCTAAAAGCATTATAAACCCAGCATACCCATTATCTATCCTAGTCAGTATTGCATACATTGCACCAAAGAAGAGCAGTGCTAACAGCACTATTATAAACCCAGCATTCTTATCATATGCTGGAGGCCTATATCTGGATAATCTATGCATATATTGAGTTTACTTTATTATATATAAAAATCTTTTACCAAAAGAGATCATAGTGGATGAGCCTATACAGATGGGTATCTTATAAATAATTATAACCCTTCTATTGCATAGTTTGTATAGGTATGGCATCAAGATTTGGGATGTATGCAAAGGGCACCATAGTTGCATTGGTAATGGGCATACCTGCTATAGCATCGTTCCTGATAACATGGAGGATTACTAATAGCATGCTCACTGCGATAGTGGTTAGCCTAGTTGTGTATGTTATAGCAATAGGATTTGCATTCAAGGTAGCAAAGAGGCTTGCTAAGGCATAAGCAGGCTTAACCCGTTGATTCATCTAATGCCTTCCCTTCCCTCCCATCTCCTGAATATATTATGCTCTATCCCAAACTGATCCAACACCTTACCTACTATATGGTTTATAAGATCATCCACACTCTTTGGCCTATGGTAGAATCCAGGCATAGCAGGGAGTATAACTACACCCAATCTAGCAAGTTTCAGCATATGCTCTATATGCACTGCAGTTAGAGGAGTCTCTCTAGGCACTAGCACTAACCTTCTAGACTCCTTCATTGCTACCATTGCTGCCCTTGCTATGAGAGTATCATCCAAGCCCAAGGATATACTTGCTAGAGTCTTCATACTACATGGGATTATTACAGTACCATCCAACTTGAATGACCCGCTGGATGGTTTTGCTGCTAGATCCTCATTACTGTATACGTTATCCGCTAGAGCCTTCACACCATCTATACTGAAGTCGGTCTCAAGCCTTATACACTCTGCAGCCCACTTGCTCATTATAAGATGGGCCTCAACATTAAGAGCCTTCAATGCTTCAAGCAGCCTTATCCCATATATTACACCAGAGCCTCCACTCATACATACTAGTATGCGCATGGTCATGCTTATACTCTGTATGCTCCTGTTTATTCATTTGCCCTTATTGGCCTAGGAGCTAACCTTTATAATCTAAGTCAAGGTAAGTAGCATGGATATGGTATGGTATCGATGGATAAGGTAGAGGATGCTCTTGCTAGAGAGTTGATGTTAAGTATGGATATCATCAGGGTATACACACTACTCTTGAGGAAGGGTATGTTGAATGTTAGAGAGATTGGAGATGAACTGAATATTGATGAGAGTAAGGTTAAGGATGCATTATCGGATCTTGTAAGGGATGGTGCATGTATAGAGATCAATGGAAGGTATGAGGCACTCAACCCTAGATTTGCAGTAACAAACATGTACAGGATGCTCTGCTTGAGGATGAATAGAGAGGTTAAGAGGAATGAGAGGATAGATGGGATAGCAAGCATCCTTGAGAAGGTGTATAGCGATGCAAGGAGGTGAGAGTATGAGCAGTCAATGTATGCATAGCAATGTATACTATGGTGTTGTTAACATAAAGCATAGGAATAGGATAATTGGGGCAGTTGATGTGTGGAGATGTGTGAAGTGTAAGAGATTATTTGCTGAGGAGAAGAGGCTTGGTATACTCGATATATCATCAGAGGTAGGTATGCCTAGTATAAGGGATGATGAGTCATGGTTTCTACTAACATGTAGATTAAGATCTGAATGGGCACTAGTGAAGGTTAGGAAGGACGGTTCTTCTATAATAGAGCATGAATGTATAGATGGTAAGGTGAAGTTACAAGTCAGGGATTTCAAGATAGATGATAATCATAGACTCTTTACTATAAGTGATCTTATAAATAAGGAGGTTGAGCTGGAATGAATGTTGTTGGTGATGTTGATAATATTGATGATAAGAATAATGGCAGTAATAATAGTGGTATTGATAACATTAATAGCAGAAGAAATGAGAGAAGGACAAGTACTAGAGATGGATATGAGAGATACGATGATCTGAAGGTCTATGTTACAAATCTATATGCAAGTGATATAACAAGTAGGTTGAATGGTTACTTCACTATAAATGGGGAGAGAATAAGGTTTAGAGGCATAGCATTTGGGAGGATAGGAGGCCATAACATGCACGTTAAGATAAGTAAGAGGGCAGAGGCGATGCTGAAGAAGATGGGCTATGATCCAGAGCAGGTATTAGTAGCAGTACAGATGAAGATGGTTGAAGGAGATGTCACAATAGAGGCTAACATGAAAGAGTAGGTTGGTTAATCTTCTTCGATACCTTTACATTTTATAGAGCCTCTAGCATTATTTACCTTATGAATATAAGAGTGATTGGCTCCATAACTGGTCCTCTACTGTTCCTTCTTATACTTGTAGCTCCAACTCCTGCTGGTCTATCTGAAGAAGGTAAGATAGTGTTAGCTATAGCATCGTGGATGATAATCTGGTGGGTTACTGAGGCTATATCGGTTTATGCCACAGCATTACTACCATTGGTATTATTGCCTATTATGGGTATATTACCGCTGACAAGTGTTGCGTCAGAGTACATGCACCCAATAGTAGTACTCCTCCTTGGTATGTTCTTGATAGCAATAAGCATAGAGAAGTCAGGTCTGCATAAGAAGATAGCATTATTACTTATTTCTGTATTCGGTTACTCACCAAAACGTATAGTGTGGGGGTTCATGATATCCACTGCTCTACTCTCCATGATTGTTTTCAGTACAACGGCAGTACTTGTAATGCTCCCTATAGCACAGGTAATAACCAATGTAATAGCAAGGTCTAATCAGGTTATTCAAGACAGAAGATTCACACTAGCACTCATGTTAGGCATAGCATATGCATCATCCATAGGAAGTGTTGCTACTCTGATTGGTGCACCGCCTAACCTGATCTTTGCTAGTACTGTTATGGAGGCATTTGACTATACAATATCATTTGCAGAGTGGTCTGCCCTCGGTGCACCGCTATCATTCACTATGCTTGCCATAACTGGCTTTATACTTACTAAAAGGTTGAACAATCCTCAGAGTTCAGACTCCGACATTATAAAGGAGATACTGCGAATAGAGATGAAGGATATTAGATGGACGGGAAGGCAAATTATAGTTCTATTTGTATTAGTAAGCGTACTTACTCTTATGTTCACCTCTCCATACTGGTTACCTGAATCCTCTATGATAACCAACTCAGTTATAGCAATGGCTGGAGGAATATCACTCTTTGTTATCCCACATGGTAAAAGAGAGCGAATACTTGATTGGGCAGAGGTTGAAAGGATGCCATTTGGTATACTCTTCCTACTTGGAGGCGGTCTTGCATTATCTCTCTCATTTATAAACTCTGGCTTAGCATTATGGTTAGCAGAGGTACTCTCATTCGTAAATGTATTTCCGTACGTGTTGGTTATAGCCCTCTTAGTAACATTAATAATGTTTATTTCCAATATAAAGTCAAATACTGCAACTGCAGCAGTGTTTCTCCCAGTAGTCGCTAACATGGTCATCTTGAACTCTTGGCCTCCTCTACCGATACTCTTTGCTGTAACGATAGCATCATCACTTGCATTCTTATTGCCTATGGGCACACCTCCCAATGCTTTGGTATATGAAAGGGGCAAGATAAGTACGTATTAGATGTTCAGAAATGGGATAGTGTTGAATACAATAGCTATAGGATTGATAGTGCTATTCGTTATAACGTTGGGCGCAGTATTACTCCCTAGGCTAGAGTTATAACAGTTCTTGGTATACTCTACCTATCTAACCTAAATCGTAAACAAAGATAGAGTGAAGACATAATATTATTATTGATGGAAGGATTATAGTGCTGGAGTATGAATATGAATAATCCTATTATGTATAGGAGGGATAGACAGGTAGAGAAGATATTGGTGTTGCAGGGCGGTGGTTCATTAGGGGCATTTGCATGTGGCGTCTTTAAGGCATTGAGGAGACTTGATCTTAAGTTCGATATAATAGCGGGTACTTCTATAGGCGCAGTTAACGCTGCTATAATAGCTGGTAGCAAGAGCGACGAGCCAGATAAAGCGTTAGAAGAGTTCTGGCTAGAGGTTGCTGAGAGTAGTTACGATATAATACCAGAACTACTCATCCCAGTATATAGTATTGATGGTCTACAGTTCAAGAGGATACCTTCTGGCGCCATAAACTCCATACTATTTGGTGTACCAAAGATGTTCATCCCCAAGTGGATGTTGATCCATAATTATAATATTATCAATGCATACTACTGGAGTAACTGGACATATGCATATGATCACTCGGTTATGCAAAACACGCTATCAAAGTATGTAGACTTTGCAAGATTAAGACCTGATGGGAGAGGCACTAGACTCATAGTAACGGCTGTTAACGTGCTTACAGCAGAGCATCTGATATTTGATAGTGCTAGGATGAAGATAGAGGCAAAGCATATACTTGCAAGTACTGCAGCATCACAATACGGTTTTCCATGGGTAGAGGTTGATAAAGGGATATTTGCATGGGACGGTGCGCTTATAAGCAACACTCCTTTACGAGAAGTGCTCATAGCATCACCAAAGAATGACAAAGAGGTCTACATAGTAGAAAACTACCCACAGGTAAGGAGTAATCTCCCACGAAATCTAATCGAGGTTGTAGACCGCTCGAGGGATATAATATTCAGTGACAAGACATCCCATGATATAGAGGTCTTTAACAAGCTTACATGCCTTATCGATCTAGTAGAGTTCTTGTATAACAGAATTATAAGGGATGGTAGTGATGACATTCCTCCTAGTATAAGAGAGGCATACAAAGATCTAATAGAGAATCACGGTGCTGAGATATTAGCGGTATACAAGATTAGTAGAAGGGAGCTGGATACACCTTACCTACTCAAGAATGCAGACTTTTCAAGGAGAACAATTAAAGAACTCATAAAGCAAGGAGAGGAGTTGGCGTATCAGCAACTGCAAAGGGTTGTGAACCAGCAGAACCAACAATAACAACTAACACAAATGATTTAAAGAGATTAAACACTAAAATAATTGTGAATTAATAACAACAACGACAATAATCTTTATCATAGCATATATGATCAGACTCAGAGCTTAGCATCCTTTAGAGCATCTTTGCATGCACAATTCATCCTCTCATCTGGTATCTTAGGTATAACCTCTCTTAGTAGTCTCTTCACATTTATAGAGTTCTTCCTTAGCGTATCTATAACCTCCTGAGTGCTTACTGGCTTCTCAGCCCATACATCGTAATCTGTTACAGTCGCTATGCTAACATAACAGATCTCCATCTCTCTAGCAAGAATACATTCAGGAACTAGAGTCATCCCTATTATATCTGCACCCATCATATCTCTGAAGAATAGCGACTCTGCCCTTGTTGAGTACCTAGGCCCCTCTATGCATATGTATGTACCTTGCTCATGAACCCTTATGCTTAGGCTCTTGCACCGCTCTATAACTACGCTCCTAAGTTCTGGACAGAATGGATCTGCTAAAGATACATGGCATACCTCTCCTCCATCATAGAATGTATACTCCCTCCTCTTTGTAAAGTCTATGAACTGATCTGGTACAACTATATCCCCAGGCCTCATCTCAACCCTCATGCTTCCAACCGCTGCTGGAGCGATTATCCTCTTCACACCTAGATGCTTCAATGCCCATATGTTTGCTCTAGCAGGTATTCTGTGAGGGGGTATCCTATGCTCTTTGCCATGCCTAGGGAGGAATGCTATACCCTTGCCTGAGTATCTGCCTACAGTGATAAGGTCTGATGTATCACCATATGGGGTGTAAACCTTAACCTCTCTAGCATCCTCGAGCATCTCAACATCATATACTCCAGTGCCTCCGATTATTGCTATCTCAGCAGTAGTATTTGTATCCTTGCTATTCATCATACACCACCAACGAGTATACATCGTAGCCTTTGAGCAACTCCCTACCCTTCAACCTTGCAAGTTCTATTATGAATGCAAACCCAGCAACCTTTGCATTCAGTCCTTCTACAAGCCTTGCAGCAGCAGCTGCAGTACCGCCAGTTGCTATGAGATCATCTGCTATAAGCACTATATCACCAGCAGATATGGCATCCTCCTGTACCTCCATAGTTGCCTTACCATACTCTATCGTATAGTTTATGCTCCTTGTCCTCCCTGGAAGTTTACCCTGCTTCCTTATCATTACCATACCGCATCTAAACCTCATCGCTAATGCACATGCTACTATGAACCCCCTAGACTCTATACCTGCTATAACGTTGATTCCTCTATCCTTGAAGTGTTCATAGAATAGATCTACTATGTAGTTCAATGCATCAACCCTCTTCAGTAATGGGCTTATGTCTCTGAAGAGTACTCCCTTCTCTGGGAAGTCTGGGAACTCCCTTATCATAGCCTTGAGGTTCATGTCCTACCTCCAGAGGCAAGGATAAATAACCTTTTCCTATAATGTTAGAGTTGAAGGATAAGTTATACTCATTTTAGATAAGGAAGGTGCGGGGGGTGGGATTTGAACCCACGAACCCCTATGGGACGAGGTTCTAAGCCTCGCGCCTTTGACCAGGCTAGGCAACCCCCGCGATGCTTGATCAAGATCCCTGCTTGCAAGAGATATTTTTGTTTATGCTTATTCATACATAAGGATGCTGTACAGTAATAATAATGGATTAAAACAGATATTTATATTAAACTAGGAAAGATGTTTCCATACACATAACATAATCATGGTATAGCAATAATTATACACATCTCTCCCCTAGCAGTGCACAATTGCTGGCTAGATTAGATGATCATTATTCGTTCTTGATGGGGAGAGAATAAGAAAATGTTATGTAACCAATCTTTGCTATGCTATGCTATGCTATGCTATGCTTAACCCACCATCTACTATTAACATGGTTCCAGTTACCCATCTTGCATTATCAGATGCAAGGTATAGTATTGCATTTGCAACATCCTCAGGTTCACCTATGCTCCCTAATGGCTGTAACTTGCTCAACCCCTCTCTCGTCTCTGTATCCTCAAGGTAAGGTTCTAGGAACTTGCTCCTAACCGTACCAGGGCAGACACAGTTGCATCTTATGTTGTATTGAGCATACTCTAATGCAATACTCTTTGTGAACATTATCACCCCTGCCTTGACTGCATTATATACTGAGAGAGGTATCCTATACGCCTTTATACCAGCAACACTTGACATATTTATTATACAACCACTCTTCTGATCCACCATCACTGGAAGCACTGCCCTAGTCATCCTTAGAGTACTGATGAGGTTTATGTTTATTAGCGCATCCCAATCCTCATCGTGCATCAGATGGAATTGTGTAGGATCGTTTATGTAACCAACGTTATTCACAAGTATATCTATCCTATCGTACTTCTTCAGTACAGTATTAACTGCTGCCTGTACATCCCCTTCCTGTGTTACATCTGCCTTTATAGGCAGTGTATCTCCCTCTATGCTAGATGCTACTGCTCTAAGCCTATCCAAGTCTCTAGCAAGCATGGCAACTCTTGCACCATGCTTTGCTAGCATCCTGGCCGTTGCCTCCCCTATCCCTCTACTCGCACCGGTTATCATTGCAACCTTATCCTTCAGTATCATATACTTACTCCTTCCCTTCACTCTATTATATAAAGAGTTTGTCTCTTCCTTTTACAAAAATAAATATATTTATCAGTAAGCTGTAGGAGAACTACACCAGTATGAGTCTGCGAAGATTATTTGGTACAAACGGGGTTAGAGGAGTGTTTGGTAAGGATCTCACACTCGATCTAGCATTAAGATTATCATATGCACTTGCAACATACTACAGGGAAGGTCCATTACTGCTTGCTTATGATGGGAGATACTCAAGCCCACTGATAGCTGGTGTCATCAAGGCTGGGCTTAATGCAATGGGTATAGATGTATATGATGCTGGGCTCGTACCTACACCATGCCTCCAATACTGCACCAGAAGGCTTGGATATAGAGGAGGAGTAATGATAACTGCATCCCATAACCCTCCAGAGTACAATGGCATAAAAGTTATGGCCAGTGATGGCGTAGAGATCCCTAGAGAGGATGAGTTGAGGATAGAGGAGATTTACTTCTCAAATAGGTTCATTGAGAGCAAAGGCATAGGCATGGATGGGAGGCTTGGTAATGCTGTTGATATCTACCTGCAAGGTATAACCTCGCTAGTAGATGTAGATAGGATAAGGAGCAAGAGCATGAAGGTTGTTGTAGATCTAGGGAATGGTGCACAGGCAGTTGCTGTACCTAGAATGCTAGAGATGCTAGGCTGCAAGGTTGTAACACTTAATGAGCGCATAGATGGTTCATTCCCAGGCAGAGGTTCTGAGCCTACAGTCGATAACCTTGGAGATCTTGCTACAAAGGTTAGGGAGAGTAATGCGGATCTTGGTGTAGCGTATGATGGTGATGGCGATAGGAGCATATTCTGTGATGAAGAGGGTAATGTATACACTGGGGATAGGAGCGGTGCATTGCTGGTTGAGCAAGTACTTGCAAAGGAAGTACGGGGAGGAAGAAGTGCAGAGCTAAAGGTAGTAACACCAGTGAACTCATCCATGTTGATAGATATAGTTGCAGCAAGATACGGTGCCAAAGTGGTAAAGACAAAGGTAGGAAGCGTTGAGGTCTCAAGGGAGATGGTTAGAACATCAGCACTTGTAGGGCTAGAGGAGAATGGAGGTTTCATGTACTCCAAGCATATACCAGTTAGGGATGGTGCTATGAGCACAGCACTCATACTTGAAGCACTTGCATCTAGAAGTGAACCTCTCTCTAAGATCATGAGTGGTTACAAGAGGTTCTACCAGTACAAGACAAAGTTCCCATGCGGTAGAGAGCAGGCATCAAGGATTATAGATGCTTTGAAGGATAGATCATTGAGGGTAGAGAGCGTAGATGGAGTTAAGATATGGGTAGATGATGAGTCATGGATAATGGTTAGGCAGAGCGGTACAGAGCCCATAATTCGTCTCTATGCTGAGTCAAGCGATGAGCAGAGGTTAAGATCCATTGTAGATTCCTATATGGAGATGATAAGATCTTTATTATAAATTAATGAGATAATAAAAAATACTGGACTCTCATTTGCTTATCCTCATAGTCTTTACCGAGTTCCTATATGTTACAATGAACCCAATCCCACCAACTATTACCCCTATAGCAAGTATTATTATGAATACTGCTATAGGAATCACTAGAGGAGCAAGTACCTCATGCGCCTCCGCTGCTGTCAACCCTAGTCCTCCAACGTTCACAGGGAGCATAGCCTTTGCACCCTCATAACCCCCATACATCATGAGCCATGTTGCTCCTACAACACCAACGTTCATCATGATGAGATGTGCCCATGCAAGGTAACCTGCAATACCCTTATACACTGCTACTAATGTATGCTCTAGATAATGGTAGAAGAGTGCTGATACCGCTACACCTATAACACCAACAACAACATACATGATGTAACCCATTGTGAACCACATCCCTGCACTACCAAATGCTATAACCCTTGATACCTCAGGCTTAACGTACATCTGTCCAACTATAGCAGATAATGTTAGTATAGTAACTAGTAGCCCTTGCACTATCGCTGCTACCATGAACCTCTTGCTCCATACCCCAGGTTCAATATTGCTACCCACTATACTCACCCATTCATATTATGAGTAGACCATAATTTAACTGGCTTGCAGATTCCTAACAATAAGAATGGTAATTGTGCATATATTTTGTATAACAACATTTTTAAAAGGCTTTACTAATGCTATCTTGATGATCCCGATGGGTGATACATATGAGTAGGAGCAAGCCATACTATGTGAAGTTTGAGATACCAAAGGAGATGGTTAACCTGATATATGAAGCGGTCAGGATAGCAAGGCAGACAGGTAATGTAAGGAAGGGTACAAACGAGGCGACTAAGGCAATAGAGAGGGGTAATGCAAGACTTGTTATAATTGCAGAGGATGTTGAACCTCCAGAGGTTGTTGCCCATCTACCTATACTATGTGAGGAGAGGAATACACCCTACGTATATGTTCCAAGTAAGAAGCAGTTGGGTGAAGCACTTGGTATAGATGTGCAGGCTGCTGCAGCATGCATAACCGATGCTGGTGATGCTAGACAGGCTATAGAGCAGATAATCAATACAGTTAAGAGTATGAAGAGGTAGGGTTGGGTTTATGAGTAGAGAGGAGGAGAGGTTAACACCTGCTGAGGTTATACAGATAGTTGGTAGAACAGGTATAGCAGGAGAGATAACACAGGTCAGGGTAAGGATACTCGAGGGTAGGGATAAGGGTAGAATAATAGCAAGGAATGTGAAAGGGTTAGTTAGGCTTGGCGACATATTGATGCTTAGAGAGACTGAGAGGGAGGCAAGGAAGATACAGTGATAGAAGAGGCAGGAGATCATGATAATTAAATTATGATGAATGGATGGTTGATGTATGAGTAGGTGAATGGGATGAGTCTTGTATCAAAGTCATGCAGTTTCTGTGGTGAATCTATAAGGACAGGAGAGGGTAGGATACTTGTAAGAAACGATGGTAGCATGCTCTACTTCTGTTCAAGCAAGTGCTGGAAGAACATGCTTATACTCAAAAGAGATGCTAGAAGGTTACAATGGACGAAGAGGTATGTTAAAGGCGGTATAAAGGCAAGGAAGTGATATATGATGAGTGAAGGGGAGCAAAGATATGCCAATGGATGCTAAGAAGAGTGATAGAACACTCATAGTTATAAAACCAGATGCTGTTAGGAGGAACCTCATAGGCTCTATACTTAGGAGATTTGAGGATGAGGGTTTTCGCATAAGGGAGTTGCTCATGCTCAGATTAAGCAAGGAAGAGGCTGAGGAGTTCTACTCAGTGCATAGAGATAAGCCATTCTTTAACGAGTTGGTTCAGTTCATAACATCTGGTCCTGTGGTTGCTGCTATACTTGAGTATACAAACAAAGATGAGACAGATGCTATAGCAAAAGTTAGGAGTGTAATAGGGGCAACCGATCCTAGTAAGGCAGAGGAGGGTACTATAAGGAGGCTCTATGGCTCAAGTATAACGGAGAATGCTATACATGCAAGTGATTCGATCGAGAGTCTTGAGAGAGAGTCTAGGGTTATATTTGGTAATAAATACAAGAGGGCAGATGGGTAATGGGTAATGAGTGAGTACAGTTGCCTATAAGACAGCCAGTAGTTGTTGTTCTAGGCCATGTGGACTCTGGTAAGACATCCTTACTGGATAGGATAAGGGGTACCGCTGTGCAGGCTAGAGAGGCAGGAGGGATAACACAGCATATAGGCGCAAGTTTCTTCCCTCTAGATACTATAAAGGAGATATGTGGACCATTATTTGCTAGATTTGGTGCTGATGTAAGGATTCCAGGCCTGCTTGTGATAGATACTCCAGGGCATGAGGTATTTGCCAACTTGAGGTTAAGGGGAGGTTCAGCAGCAGATATAGCGATACTTGTAGTGGATATAAACAAGGGTCTAGAGGCACAGACGTATGAGAGCATAGAGATACTCAGGAGTAGGAAGGTACCATTCGTTATAGCATTGAACAAGTTGGATATGCTTCCTGGATGGAGGAGTATTGATGCTACCACTGGCAGGCTTCTATTCCTTGATTCGCTCAAGAGGCAGGAGAGAGGGGTTGTGGATGAGTTAGATGCAAGGATATACTCCATTGTAGGAGCATTATCAAGACTAGGATTCAGGGCAGAGGCATTCTACAGGGTGAGAGACTTTACCAGAGAGATTGCGATAGTACCAGTTAGCGCAAAGACTGGTGAGGGTATAGCAGAACTCCTTGCAGTGCTCATAGGGTTAACACAGCAGTACATGCTCAAGAGGTTGGAGGTTGGAGAGCATGGAAGGGGTATAGTGCTTGAGGTTAAGGAGGAGATTGGTTTAGGTATGACTGCAAACCTCATCCTGCTTGATGGTATGCTAAGGGAGGGGGATGAGATAATACTTGCAAAGAGGGATAGCATAATATCAACTAGAGTTAGGGCAGTATTATTGCCGAAGCCTCTGGATGAGATGAGAGATCCTAGAGATAGGTTCATGAGGACTGAGGAGGTGCATGCAGCAGCAGGTATCAAGATAGCATCCCCAGATCTAGATGGTGTATTGGCAGGGTCGCCATTCTATGTTATAGGTAAGGGAGTGGATGTCGATGCATTAAGGCGGAGCATAGAGAGCGAGATCAGAGGATTGGTTGTAAGTACTGATAAGGTGGGTGTAGTGCTCAAGTGTGATACCCTAGGCTCACTCGAGGCTATAACTGAGATGCTGAAGAGATCAAACATACCTCTAAGGATAGCGGATATAGGTAATGTGGTCAAGAGGGATGTGGTAGAGGCACTAACTGTGAGGGAGAAGGATCGCTACTTAGGGGTAGTGCTAGCATTTAATGTTAAGGTTCTACCTGATGCTCAAGCAGATGCCAATGCCCATAACGTGAAGATATTCTCAGATAAGGTGATCTACAACCTTGTAGAGTCTTACAGGCAATGGGTTGAGCAGGAGAGGGAGAGGGAAGAGCATGTAATATTTGCTTCACTAACCAAACCATGTAAATTCATGCTACTCAAAGGCTTCGTATTCAGGAGGAGTAATCCTGCTGTATTTGGTGTAGAGATCATTGAGGGAAGGTTAAGGCAGAAGAGTCCTGTTATGAACTCTGAAGGTAATGAAGTAGGAACAATACACCAGATACAGGATAAGGGTAAGAGCATAGATGAGGCTAGTAAGGGCATGCAAGTTGCAGTATCAATGAACGAACCTGTTGTAGGTAGGCAGATAAAGGAGGGAGAGGTACTCTACACACTACCATCCCCACAGCATCTGAAGTTATTGAGTGAGAGGTTCAAACATAAACTAACGCAAGAGGAGCAGATGCTTCTAGATGAGATATCAAAGATAAGGAGGAGGGTAGATCCATTGTATGGCTATATATAATAACTTGGGAAGAGTCATGGATAATTGGTCTATACTATGGATATACGCATAGGTGTTGCTTACCCTACCTAACTCTATTTACAACACATTTACAAGAGAGTTGCTGCCAGCAATATAACCATCGCCTCGCCTATTATACAAGGCTTACCCACCTCTTTATTTATTAATTGGTACGGTTAAACGCTATATTAGGAGTATAATCAGCAGTATAATACAAAAAGATTATACAATATACTTCTTTATCAACCTCTCTAATCCTATCTCTCCAACAGCGCCTATAGCCCTATCTACTATCTTGCCATCCTTGAATAGTATGAACGTTGGTATAGCATAGACATCGTATCTAGCAGCAATAGCATTATTCTCATCAACATTAAGCCTAGCGAAGACCATCCTATCACCATACTTCCTTGCAAGCCTATCGAATATGGGTAGCATGAACTGGCATGGGCCACACCATGCAGCCCAAAAGTCAACTATGACCGGTTTAGAACCATTTATAACATCATCGAAGTTCTGCTCATTCAACTCCATGAGTTTAGGTTCACTACCCATGCCCCTCTGTTGCTGCTGACCCTTCATCATCTCCTCCATCTTTTTACGCATCAGCCTTTCTATCTCTGGATCTCTCTCCACACCTATCATATGTAATGCTCAAATATAACATTTTCACACCACACTATCGCTATAGATCTAGTAGGAACCTTAACCTATACCTTCCATCATCCCCATGACGCTCTATGTTCATCATATGATAGGTTACCCCTTTGATCTCAACCTTGTAGTTATGCTTCTCCAGATCCAAGGGTTCCCCGTATGCTTTGGCCTTCAATCTGTAAATGCCATCACCATCACCCTTTTCTATAGAAGGATAAAACCTGCTCATCGCTATATGGTCGCTAACCAGTGTTATCATAACCTGTTCAAGCCAGTTGTAGAGCAGGCTCTCAATATCATGCCCATCAGCCTGTAATATGAGCTCAAACCTCTCCTCAACCTTGCTAACATCTATCATAACATCAACAAGGGCCCTTGCTGCCAGTGCAAACGCCTCCTCCAGTGTATTTGCCTCAACCTCTACAAGCGCATCCGTCATATGCTCAAGCATCCTGTAGCCCATGCCATTACTTGATCGAGCAAGTTTAAATAGTTAGTTATACATTTGGCGGGCCCGGTGGGCTTCGATCCCACGACCACCTGCTTAGAAGGCAGGCACTCTATCCATGCTGAGCTACGGGCCCTAATTACTCCTAATCTCCTCCTCCATGGATATATCTATCTTTATTGTAGGCACTTGGCATGTATGTTCTAGCGTAGCAGTATAGGTACTGCTGTGCATAACCAGCATACCTTCCAAAGTAACCCCTCATCATGCTCGATACCCTCCTATACATATTTGGTGATACCCTCCTTCTCTTATCTCCATCCATGCATACTAGATGCCTATAGTACTCTGCTATAACCCTCCAGATCCATACATCTATTGGGAATGCCTCAAGCTTCTCTAGCGAGAATAGCATTACGCAGTCAGCAACCTTGTTACCTACACCATCTATGCTTACTAGTATATCCCTTACCTCATCATAACTCCCATAGAGTAAACTCTCAACATCCATATCAAGGTATGAGTATATCGCACCTTTAACGAACCTTGCCCTATAACCTAGGCCACACTCTACAAGATCGTTTATACTTGCGTATTGTAGTGCTTTTGGCGATGGGAATGTATGAAATGTTAGGCCATCTAACTCTACCTTGTTACCGAACCTCTTGCATATACCCTCTAGCATATACCTAACCCTTGTTATGCTTGTGTTCGTAGCGCATATGAATGAGATGAGACACTGGAATGGATCTTGGCGCATCAGCCTCAAACCCTTGAACCTATTTACAGCATCGCCTATTAGAGCATCCTTGTACCTTATGCTATGGTTTATAGCATGTATATCATCATCTAACCTGAAGAGCCTCTCCACATCTATATGCACTGGTCTTGATTCATAAACGAGTTGCTCATAGCATGGTTCTATTCTAACTACATTCTCAGAATATATTAGGTAGTAACTTCTCCCCCTCTTATACCAGAGGAATACCTGCCCACTACCAAGCGTATACTCTACATCGATAATGTTCATCTATCTTTCTTACCAACTAACTACCATCCTCGGTTATAAACAAATTTATTGACACGTTTGTATCTAGTACTGGATAACATGGTTTATGATAAGTGATGATTAGCCCATAACTATGCAGGATAAGAATGGTATAAAGAGGGTGAGGGATGCGGTAGATATGCTCAAGAGAAGGATGGAGTTACGCTCATCGATGGTTAGTGCTATAGCAGATACCAATGTGAAGGCATCTTTAGATGGTATAAGGCATGCACCACAGTTGAGTAAGAAGATCAGCAGGATAGGATGGATGCTCTTCTGGATACCAGAACCAACCATGGCATCTACAGCAGTAGGGGTACCAATGATACTGGCAGGTAAGGCATTGGATAGATACTATAATAGCCTTACGGTTAAGGGATTGTATGAAGAGACTTCAAGGATGCTCAAATCACTAGAATCATTCAGATCGGAATAGATATAAATAAAAAAGAGAGGTAATAGATCGGTATATGCCGAGGCAGGTATTCAGCAAGGATGAGTTGCTCAAACTCGCTGAAGGAGCGGAGGAGTGTAGGGTAGTGAGGAGGGGGGATAAGGTTAAGATAAAGGTTAGGAGGGCCAGGTACCTCTACACCTATGTAGCAAGCAGTAGTGAGGCAGATGAGATACTAGGAAGGATAAGGGTTGAGAAGGTAGAATTATAAATAACAAATAAAAGACAATTTTGTTTCTATAAACATACAACTATATCATTGTTTAGCAGTGATACATGCATGATAGTATGCTTGTCCTATAGATAACCCTGCATCCCCTGCTGGTATAGCGCTATTCTGTATGAACCTTAGTCCATGACCCTCTACATACCTTCTAATGAGAGTAGTTATTATCCGTTGTACGAAACTGCTCTGACCTAGCGTAAATTTCCATAACGCTAAGTCAAAACGGTTGAGTATACTCCTCCCATGTACTAGTCCACAAAACCAAGCCTTAGCACTTCATCATCATTAGCAATTATAGACTCATCACTAACGTTTGCACTCATCCAGACACTTGATATTGTTGAGGTTGAAGGACATAATGGAATATTCAGGCTAGATGATACAAGGTTGAGATTACCATTAGGCATACTTTCTCCTCTAAGCAAGATCTTAATACTATAGACAGTTGGGCTCAAGGGTACTTGCAAGGTTGGTTGGAGAAGCGCTCAACATGAATATCACAAATGTAGTTGTGCTATTAGATCATGGTGTAATAGGAATAGGAGAGTGCATACATGAGGCTATCTTCTATGTACAACTGTTAGAGGAGTGGGCCAGATGCATTACAATCTCATATAGGTTGTAGCAATGCAAGAGGTAAATAACTAGCCAATCATACCATGATGCTATCCCCAGTAATTGGCGCATATGCATCAAGCCCTATACTACTCTTTATCTCATCAGCAAATCTCAAGCATGTATCATCATCCCCATGTACAGTCCAAACCTTTGGGCTGCCTCTCATACCCTTAACCATATCGAATAGTTCCCTCCTCCCACTATGCCCAGAGAAGTCGAACCTCTTAACCTCAGCCTTAACCTTCTTAGCCTTACCATCTATAACAGCAACACCCTGCTCGAGTAGTAGCCTTCCAGGGGTACCCTCCCCTTGGTATGATACTATCGCTATACCATTCCTCTCATCATCTGCTAGGTTCTCCATGTAGAAGAGCGCATTCCCTCCAACAAGCATACCTGCTGGTGAGATTATAACACATGGCTCCCTTATCATCCTCTTCCTCTCACCCCAACCCCTTACCCATATGAGCCAGTTCATCACATCTGAGAAGAATTTAGCATCCTTCAGGAACCTTGGATGTCTAAGCATTATCTCATTGGCCTTTATAGCCATACCATCTATCGCTACCTTATGCTTGAAGTTTAACGCTCTAAGAACACATGCTATCTCTTGCGCTCTCTCAACTGAGAATGCTGGTATGAAGAGTACCCCTTCCCTCTCTACAACCTCGTTTGCAAACTCTACCAATAGCTTCTCAGCCTCATCTCTAGGTTGGTGATCCTCCATAGCATAAGTGCTCTCCGTTATGAGTAGATCTATGCTACCAACATCAAGATCCGCACTCTCCAATATCCTTGAACCCCTAGCATTTATATCCCCTGTGTAGAAGAGCCTTCTCCCATCGTGCTCAACGACTATCAATGCACTACCAACTATATGTCCAGCATTATGTAGTGTTACCTTGAGATCTCCAATCTCGAACTCCTCCCTATAGTAGTATGTTCTGCTAGAGTCTAGCATGCCCATAACCTCCATGTACTCAAATGGTAAGTAGAAGCCAGAGATCTTTATCATATCAAGAAGGAGTACCTTAGCAAGTTCTATGGTTGGTTGTGTGGTATACACAGGTATCTCCTTGCTCAGGAAGAGTGCTGGTATGCATCCAGAGTGGTCAAGGTGTGCATGTGTAAGCACTACACCATCTATCTCCCTTGGCTTCACATGCATTGGGAAGAGAGGCTCATGCCTCAGCAGTATACCATAATCCAACAATACCTTAACCTTATCAGTCTCAACTAGGAATGCTGATCTTCCAACCTCCCTGGCAGAACCTAGTACAGTTACCTTCAACCATCTTGCTGGGGTAGAAGCGTATTTAAAATCTTTTGAATCGAGTAACACTAACCAATCTACCGCTCTTCTAAGCAGAAAAGTTCCAAAAATTTAATATACTACGAGGGTATATCCATCTCCGATGGCTAGGAAGTTCATGGAGTGGTGGAACTCAGTACCAGCAGATATACGCAACAAGGCAAAGGGTAATGACGATTGGAGCAAATACAAGCCACTCCTAAATCAGGTAAACTACGCCATGGTAGCACTGCACCTACAAGGTAATCATAGCATGAAACCAACATCCGAAGAGTTGCTGAGCTGGATAAAGAATGGTGAGATAGACGTAGTCAGGATGACCAAGTAATAATTATTTTATTTTTTTAACTGATTATAAAACGCCGTTGTACAAAATGCAAAGAGTTTAAATATTTTAGTCCTGTAGAAGTTCTGAGCAGATATGCCAGTAGCAATACTACCAGATATAGATGAGCAGACATGTATAGGCTGTGCTCTATGCGTTGAGATATGCACTGCACTAGGACCAGATGTACTGAGGGTCAAGCCAGTAGAGGGTTGGAAGAGGGGTAAGGCATTCGTGCACTATCCTGAGAGATGCATCTCAGATGGTGCATGCATAGCAGTCTGCCCAACTACAGCGATATTCTGGATGAGACCACTCGAGTACACACCAGGTCAGCCAGTACCACTGCACAAGTTCGGAAGGTTCACCAAGGGCTGGGACGAAGGGTAAACTCCCTTTTTTATTTTAATTCAATTTAATTTTATTGCTTTGTTGTACAACTAGTTCGCAAGGGCGCTAATATAAGCGAGTCTGTACAGATTTAGCACAGACCGCTAGGACCAAGGGGTTATATCCTAAGTTAACAAGCATCATTTGATGTTTAATTAATTAATTGATTTTAATTGATTTGATAGACTCTGCTATATCCTCAGTCTTCCAATAGTACCTCATCTCCACCTCTTGCAGTTCATCCTTGATGCTTTTCATCACATGAATAGATCTATCATCAACCTCTACTAGAACTCTCTTGAACTCATTACTCTTTATGAAGTTTATTATAGCATTCAGCATAGTAGGGAAATCATTGTATGATACTCCATGTCTAATACCTACTATATGTGATGCAGGGTACAGATCTGATACTTCTTCTGGTACTATCCCTAAGAAGGGGGAGTAGTATGCTATCTGGATATCATCTCCACTACTCCTGCTTTCACTACTACCATTACTACTACTATTCTTCTCCCTACTATCTATCCTCATCTTATTTATTATTGCGTCCTTGATAGCCTTGTATCTACTCGATGTGTAGAATGGATGCTCTTGGGGTTCCATCAAGAGTACTAACGTACTCTTATCACTCCTTATGTTTGTGCATACCAACCTCCTAAACCTAGTCAACTCCGGCCTATACTGATCTATTGGTAATGAGAGGAAGAGCGCTCTAGCCTTGAAGATCGGTGTACACTGCTCTAGATACTCTGAACATTCCTTCAGTATGTAGTTTGCCTCTGCCAACTTTGGATGTGCAAGAGACCTCTGTATAACATACTCCCATAGTCTGCCTTCAACTATAGCCTGCTTAACTCCATCGACCTCCCTCTTTATAGCGTAGAGGTTATGTAATGCTATCTTTGCAATCTTCTCATCATTGCTTAACTCCTTAAGCTCCCTTGGATCGGTGTTTGAGCATACAGGGCATACACATGGAAGATACTCTAGATCATCTATGCTTATAGTACCATTTGGTAACATATACCTCCCATCCTTAGCGTATAGGATGTATGATGCAGAGTCGAATGTATCACATCCAAGAGCAACTGCCAATGGTATGGTTAGAGGATGTCCAGCACCGAATAGATGCATAGGATTACTCAAGGGTATAACTCTTCTAGCAGTCACTATCATCCTTGCTAGTGTATAGAACTCATATGCCTCCATGATCTCGGTTGGACTCCCTAGAGCAAAGAACTCATAACCCATCTCGAGTAGTCTCTTGCTAGAGTACTCAACAAGATCTAGATACTCACCTCCCTGTATAGGGGCAGCCCATATAGTGCTTGAGTCTTCACCACCATCACCACCACCAATCCTTATCGTATCCTCTGCAGCCTTTAGTGTTAATTCAACGTACTGCTCTGCCTTGCTTCTAGGTAGCCCAAAGCCAGTTGGTTTGTCCAATGGTACTGCTACATCACTCCCTATCTTTGCTTGGAACCTAGCCATAGTTAGATGATCAACCTCTACACTGCCATAAACAAGAACCTGATAGCCTCCAGAGTCTGTCATTATAGGTTTGTGGAAGTTGAGTATATCATGTATATCTTTAGTATCGCTATACTCCTTCCATGTTATATATGCATTAGTGATTAGCATATCAAAGCCTATCTTCTCTAACTCATCAATGCTGATCTCTTGCCTAATTGGATGTACCACTGGCAAGAATGCTGGCGTCTCTACTATCCCATGCTTGGTCTTCAGCCTCCCTATTCTACCTGCAAGATCACTATGCCTTATCTCTAACATCTAATCTAACATAAAAGCGGTCATTATATATGTGATACAACAATAAATAGGAAGATAAGTTGGTATAGATGATGATGGTATGAATGTATGAATAAATACATGTATGTATGTATGAATGAGAAGGAGATCATCTACAGAACAATTGTACTGCTACTATCTGGCTCCCTGTCCTTGCTATACCAACACCTATCCTCTCCCATTCCCTATCCAGTATATTCTCTCTATGTGCTGGAGACCTCATCCATGCACTCACTATATCATAGCCAGTGCTATCCCTTCCCTGGTATAGGTTCTCGCCTATAGATATGCAGTTAGTAGGCATCCTTGAGGCTAATGGCTCATGGTTATGGGATATGAAGCCCTTTGAGGCATTGACTATTGCATACCTCTTAGCATTCTCTGTAAGCATAGTATCCTTGACAAGTATTGGAAGACCATGCTCTACCCTAACCTTATTTGTAGCATCTACTATCGAGTCCTCAAGTTTATGTATATCTGCTAATGCAAACTCCTTGCTTATATCAACCATCACTAATACTCCAAGTACAACCCATACTACTATGCATACTGCAAGCAATGGATGCATATATCGGATGAACTATAAGAATATTTAATATCAGCAGTAGGCAGCGTTATATAATATGTGTTATATAACAGGTGTTACATGTTAAAACTATAGAATTGATGTTCCAACTAGTAATCGAAGAACTCCCCTAACTCATCTCTCTGCACTATAAGAGCAAGCCAGTCGATATGTCCTAGCATACCATCCTGCTCATGTCTAACTATCCTTACTATCTCATCTGCAACATCCTCTGCACTCTTTCCAGTACAGTCTATCTCAACAACTCTGCTATCTCCAAACCTCTTCACTGCATCATACGTTATTATCCCTAGTATCTCGCTCTGAAGGTTATCCTTTGCCTTACTCTCGCTATACCCCCTCTGCCTATATATCTCTCTCAACTCGTATGGTGACCTTCTAAGCACTATTGCAAGATCTATAGAATCAAGTACATATGGTGCAAGATGCCCAACCAGTAAAGTGTTATCCTCAACCCCCTTGAATATATCTGCAAGTTTATCAACATCAACTATGTATGTATTCTCATCCATGGCCACTATGGCACTACTAATAGCAATCGCATTTATATCTATCAACTTCATCCCTAACCTCTCTGCTACAATACTTGATACTGTATGCTTTCCCACCCCAGGTGTTCCTGTCACCACAAGCCTCATGCAACATCAGTCCTAGATCCAATTGATGCAATACACTAATTAATGTTGATGGTATAGCAAGGTTATGCTGATAGGTCTGCTAGGCAAGACGAATGTTGGAAAGAGCACGTTCTTCAACGCTGCTACAATGCTCAATGCACAGATAGCAGACCATCCATTCACTACCATAGAACCAAATATAGGTGTAGCATATGTTAGGGTCGATTGTGTATGCAAGGAGTTTGGTGTAAAAGATAGTCCAAGGAGATCAGTATGCATAGATGGTAAGAGGTTCATACCTGTTAAGATGATAGATGTTGCTGGTCTAGTGCCAGATGCTCATAAGGGGAGGGGATTAGGGAACAAGTTCCTTGATGATGCAAGGCAGGCAGATGTACTCATACATGTTGTTGATGCATCTGGCTCAACTGATAGTGAAGGGAGGAGGTGTGAGCCAGGTAGCAACGATCCATTGAAGGATATAGAGTTTGTAGAACTAGAGTTCGATCTCTGGCTAGCATCTATAATCGCTAGGGATTGGGCAAGGAGCGCAAAGGAGGCTGAGCATAAAGGTATCAAGATGGAGCATATACTTGCAAGTAGGCTGAGCGGACTTGCAATAGAGGAGCATCTAATAGCAGATACACTGAATGCTCTTACTATCAATGGTAAGAGGTTCTCTGAATGGGATGATAATGATATGCTAAGGTTTGCTAGAGCCTTAAGGATGAATGCAAAGCCTATAGTGATAGCAGCAAATAAGGCAGATATACACACATCTAGAGCAAATATAGAGCGTATCAAGGCTACAGGTAGGATTGTTCTGCCATGCATTGCTGAGGCTGAACTACTCTTGCGTAGAGCAGCAAGCAAAGGTCTAATAGAGTATATACCTGGCGATAGTACATTCAAGGTCAATGATGATGGTTCGCTTAGCATAGAACAGAAGAGGGCATTAGAGAAGGTTAGGGTATTGATGGAGGAGTATGGTAACACCGGTGTCCAGCAGGCTATAAATGCTGCTGTGCTAGATGCTCTACACATGATAACTGTATACCCTGTAGAGAATGAGCATAATCTGACAGATAAGGATGGGAATGTACTCCCAGATGCATTTCTACTCAAGCATGGTTCAACACCAAGAGATCTTGCTATGAATGTGCATAGTGATCTTGCAAAGAGCTACCTCTACGCTATAGATGCTAGAAGTAAGCAGAGGCTTGGTGCTGATTACAGGTTAAGAGATAGGGATATAATAAAGATAGTATCTACAAGTAGGTGAGCAGTAGTAATGACTCTATGCCTAGGAGTAGAGAGTACAGCACATACATTCTCATGCTCTGTTGTTGATGAGTATAACATACTATCTGATGTAAGGAGCATATACAAGCCTCCAGAGGGCTCAGGTATACACCCTAGGGAGGCATCTAGGCACCATGCTGAAGAGTCTGCAAACGTGCTTAGGGAAGCGCTAGATACTGCAAAGGTCAGCATAAGGGATGTGGATGTGATAGCATACTCCGCAGGCCCTGGATTGGGACCATGCCTTAGAATCGGTGCTGTTGTTGCTAGATGCATATCATCATACAATGCAAAGCCTCTCGTCCCTGTTAACCATGCCGTTGGGCATATAGAGTTGGGGATAAGACTTACCAATGCTAAAGATCCCCTAGTACTCCTTGTATCTGGGGGGCATTGCATGATCCTCCTCTTCTCTAACAGAAGATGGCGTGTCATAGGTGAGACTCTAGATATAACACTTGGACAGTTGCTAGATCAGTTTGGAAGGGCATTGGGCTTTGCTAGCCCATGTGGAGCAATGATAGAGGAACTAGCATCAAAGTCAAGCAAGTACATAAGGCTACCCTATACGGTTAAGGGCAATGATGTATCATACTCTGGTCTATTGACTGCAGCAAAGAAGGCTCTGAGCAGTTATAGTGTTGAGGATGTATGCTACTCGCTGCAAGAGACTGCATTTGCTATGCTCACAGAGGCTACAGAGAGGGCATTGGCATTCTCACGCAAGGATGAACTACTTGTTGTTGGTGGAGTAGCAGCAAATAAGAGACTTGCTAATATGCTTAATACGGTATGCAAGAGGCAGGGTGCAAGGCTTTACGTTGTACCCATGAGATATGCTGGAGACTGTGGTGCACAGATAGCATGCACTGGTCTTATGGCATACAAGGCAGGTATAGTTGTAGAGCCTATCAGGGCATTTGTAAGGCAGTCATGGAGGATAGATGCTATAGATGTACCATGGAGGGAGCAGAGTATAAAGGTAAGCAATTAATCAAAATAATTAGTATAAGATAGAAATCTCAAGTTCATCTACTATTCTACGCTAGCAACATCTTCCCATATATCAAAATAACAAGAAAATAATAGCATCAAGCATCATATCATATTATATTACACCTGTCTACTTGCTCCTGCTCTAACACCATCTATAGCATCCTTCCACTTCCTGTTATTCAACACACCAAACTTGTAGACTCTGCCATCATTCAACTCAACTACCAACTTCTTTATAATGAAGCCCTCG
The DNA here is from genome assembly GCA_046299465.1 of Candidatus Nitrosocaldus sp. GTDB lineage: Archaea > Thermoproteota > Nitrososphaeria > Nitrososphaerales > Nitrosocaldaceae > Nitrosocaldus. The sequence goes on along the minus strand of JBKBIE010000007.1, from coordinate 7,046 downwards.
GTTCTAGTACCCTTCACATCATGGATTGGTATATCCAGTGCCTTCTTCATATCTTTGCTGAATGTAAGTACCTTTGCCTTACCTGTGTAGAAGACTAGACTCTTATCTGTAAGCACGAGATACCCTGCACCAAGCTTATCCTCACTGCAATCCTCCTCCATTATCACATTATCTCTATCATGCATGATCTACCTTTAATTACTCCTTCTAATAAGTTAAACCGTGCTTATAAAGAGAGGGGCAGAGGCAGATATATACCTGATAGAGTGGTATAGCAAGAGGGCTATAAGCAAGGTTAGAAAGAGGAAGCAGTACATGCATGAGATGCTAGATAGAGAGATCAGGAGGAAGAGAACCCTGCATGAGGCTGAGATGATAAATATGGCAAAGAGGGCAGGGGTTACAACACCACTCCTCTACTTCGTAGATCCTAATAATGCTGAGATAATAATGCAGTATATACAAGGAGAACTTGCTAGGGATCTGATCTATCAAGGGTTAGACATTGGATGGATAGGAAGGATGATGGGTATATACACAGCTAGGCTACATGCAAAGGATATAGTACATGGGGATCTAACGACATCAAACTTCATAGTATATAACTATAATGCTCATGATGATGCAAGAAGGCTAGTGCTTATAGACTTTGGTCTATCATTCTACTCATCAAGGCTTGAGGATAAGGCAGTTGATATAAGGCTGATAAAGGAGGTTATGAGTAGCGCTCATGCAGATGTGTTTGATGAGTTATTCAATAACTTTGTTCAAGGCTACTCAAGTGTAGTTGGCAATGAATATACTAGCAAAATATTAAAGAAGGTTAGGGAGATAGAGAAGAGAGGTAGATACGCTAGGGTTGTATGATTTATACGATTATGCTATAATTAATGATACGATACATCTTCAATCCAGTTGCAGATTGAAGTATATCCTTATAAGTTCACCAAATGCATAGAGCGCTAGTGTTGCCCCAAATATTATGCCAGTAGTCTCTCCCAACTCTCTAAAGAAGTTCCTGTTGAATAGCACATGGGAGTATAGAGCAATATAGGCTAGTATTGCTATGGATATGAGCAGTGATATGAAGAGTGCCTCAAGTATATCATGGACCAGAAAGTATGGAAGGGCAAGGAGTAGAGCAGTTACAACGTACGCTATCCCTGTATATGTTGCTGCAGATGATGCCTTGACTCCTTCTGTCTGCTTTGCCTGATTGTATGCTGCTGATGCCATAGCTATTGATGCTGCTACCCCTGCTATCAATCCTGCAAGACCAGCCTTGAATGTATCAGTATACACACCTAGAGTACCAGCATGTATACCTGCTATCTCTATTAGTGCATCTGAGAGCCCTAGGACTGTGAATCCAAGGTATTTAACCCTACCTTCACTTATATTCTCAACTAGGGAGGACTCATGCTCTTCCTCCTCACCTATAATCCCTTCAAGCATCCTCTTATCCTCACCCCTCATCATATGCAGTAACTCCTTGTAACTATCTATAACCCTGCTCTCATGCCTCTCAAGCATCTTTACAACGAATGTTATGCCCATTATTAGGGCAAGGAACTTCATCATCATTGCTTTGGCCTTTGGCTCCTTTACTATTACACTACCATCCTTGTACCTACTCCAGAACTCATAATGCCTGTACTCTTGCTCAGCCATGATCGAGAGTTTATCCTTCAGTGCTTCAGGGGTTATCGCTGATGAGGCTAGAGCATTGTATATGTAGTAATCAGTATACTCATCTCTACATGCCTCGCCAGCAACCTCTACCAACCTATCTTTACTCATATCTGTATGATAGATTATAGGCTTAATATTCCTAGCCTATACTATAGCATGAATAGGCATAATAGAGGGAAGTAATGTATTTGAGTAGGTGTATTGTTAGCAGTGCTATGGTGATAAGAGTATTAGAACCAGAACTGTACACACTCTTCTCATCTCTAAGGGATAGGAGTGTTGGAGATATAATGCAGGAACCTATAGTTGCTACTCCTGATAGTACTATATCACAGATAATAGGGCTGATGGATAAGAGTAATGCATATACCATATTCATAGACTTCAATGGCAGGATAGCAAGCATAAATATGAGGGATATACTCGAGTACAGGGATATAGACCATGCAAAACCATCGATGATAGGGAAGATAGTACCTCCTCTAGCAAGAGGCCAGAAGGTAGGATATGCAGCAAGGATAATGGGAGAGTATAGATTGAGAGCACTCCCCATAGTTGAGGATGGTAGGATAATAGGGCAGATAACATCAGATGCTATAGTGAGGATGATCAATGCATATGGTATAGATAATGTTAGTGCAGGTGATATAATGACCCCACATCCAATAATAGTTAGTGCTGATAACAAGGTCTCAAGTGCTAGAGGCATTATTATAAGGCACAAGATAGACCATCTCCCAGTAGTTAACGATGGTAGGATAGCAGGGATACTAACATCAAGGCACTTACTCATAGCATTAAAGCCCCCAGAGAGCAGCAAGGGCAAGGCCGATATAATAAGTAACAAGACTAGGATGTTGGACTTGAGGGTATCAGGCTTGTTTGATAAGCATGTAGTTACATCTGAGCCTCATGAGAGCGTTAAGAGCATAGTGAGCAAGATGATCGATAATCATGTTACATACACTCTAGTAACGGTTGGAGATGAGTTGCAGGGGATAATAACGCATAGGGATGTGGTTGGTCTACTACAGGAGATGGTTAGAGAGGAGATACCTCTCTACATAGTTGGTCTACCTGAAGACCCGTTCGATGCTGAACTTGCAAAATCAAAGTTTGCAACACTTGTAAGGTTGATGAGGAAGGTTGTTCATGACTTAAGTGAGGCTAGGTGCAACATAAAGATAAAGGATATGGGAGGGGAGAGGAGGAGGTATGAGGTCAAGGTTAATATAGTTACTTTAAGCGATACGATGAGTTACACAGCAGATGGCTATGATCTAGCAATGATATTCGATCAGATAAGCGATTCATTCAAGAAGAGGATTGCGCATAGGGAGAAGAGCAGTTCTAGGGGTAGAGGCAAGGGTAGGAAGAGTAGCGAATCTATAAGGTACAAGGTCGACTTTTACACTCTGCCATAGATTCATTACATAACAACTGTATATAGCAGATCGTTCTTTAGACCCTTCTCATCCTATCAGTGATCAGGCTGTTATTAACCTCACATGTTCCATACCCTCATTCGCCTGGAACTCCCTTGCCATATCCTTAACCCTCTCTGCATCCCCCTCCATTACAAATAGTTCCAAACACTTCTTATTCTTCAACTTGCAGTGGAGGTGCGTCTTTATTATATCCTCGTATCTCAACTTTATCCTTGTTGATGCCTCATCCTCCTCATCATGTGTAACTATAAGCACACATCCTATGCTACCTACCAACTTCTCCTTCTCTATCTTATCTGTTAGGAGCATCCTTATCCCAGCCCTTATAACCTCAGACCTCCCGGAGAATCCGAACTCTCTTTGTAGTTCATCTACCTCTTTGAGCATATTATCTGTAAGTGATATGCTTACTATCCTAGCTTCTTTTCCCTTTGTTTCCTCAGCCCTCTTCACATCTAATACTTGTTATTATCCGTTTATAAGACTTTATCAGTTTTGTTATTAACAAAATACATATATATTAATAAAAACTAATGATGTAGCATGGGAATAGATAATAAGAAGGTTGTTATAGTCGCTGCTATTGTTATAGCTATAGTTGGTATCATTATTACCAGTGTAGCACTTCAAGGTCAGAATAGTGGCAGTAGCAGTAGTAGCAGCAGTAGTAGCAGTATTAATGCAACGCCCCCCGAGAACTACACTCAACCATTGCAGGATGCAAGCAGGAGGCTCAAGATAATGGCTACATTCTATCCTCTCTATGAGTTTAGCAAGGTTATCGTTGGAGATAAGGCCGATGTGGATCTATTCATCCCCTCTGGCTTGGAGCCTCATGACTGGGAGCCATCGGCAAGGGACCTTGAGAGGTTAAAGGATTACCAACTACTGGTCTATAACAGTGTAACATTCGAGCCCTACATGGATAGGATCAGGGATCTAGGCTATGATCTGAAGATGGTTGAGGCAGCAAAGGGCATAATGCTTGATCAGGATCCACATGTATGGCTCGATCCAGTACTTGCAAAGGAGCAGGTTAGGATGATACTAGATGCAATAGCAAGCATGGATGAGGAGAACAGCAGATACTATGATGGGAATGCTAGAGCATACATGGCAAGGCTCGATGAGCTTCATGCAATGTTCGAGGAGGGGCTTAGAGAGTGTGAGAGGAGGGAGTTCATAACACTTCATGGAGCATACAATTACCTTGCCAGTAGGTATGGGTTGGAGCAGATAACCATCGCTGGACTTGAGCCAGAGCATGATATACCAGCAGTAAAGATAAAGGAGATAATAGATATGGCAAGGAAGCATGGTATTGATGTTGTTTATGCAGAGGAGGGCATAGATGATAGATTGGTTAGAGCGCTAGCAGAGGAGATTAATGCTAGAGTGCTTACACTTAGCCCCATAGAGGTGCTAGATGATGAGGACTTGAAAGAAGGTAAGACGTATATAACAAAGATGGAGGAGAATCTAGCCAATCTGAGGATAGGGCTTGGCTGTAGATAATAATGAGCATAGTATGAGCATACTTAGGGTTAGAGATCTAAACGTTAGATATGGTAGCATAACTGTACTTGAGAGTATAAACATGGACGTTGAGCATGGCGATCTCCTAGGCATCCTAGGCCCTAATGGTGCAGGTAAGACAACGTTATTCAACTCTATACTAATGCTTCAGGAGCATGAGGGTACAGTGAGCATATTCGGCTACAGCAACGATGCAAGGAAGAAGATGTTACCATTCATAGGTTATCTCCCACAGAGGTTCAGCGTGGATCAGAACTTCCCTGCAAGTGTAGAGGACCTGGTCTCTACAGGCTTGATCTCACTAAGGTATATGCAGAAGAGTGCTCATCTGCTTGAGAGGAATGGGTATAGATGGGATCACGATCCAGATATGAGTAATAGAGAGAGGATAGATAAGGCGTTGGAGATGGTTGGTCTTGAGCATGCAAGGAGGAAGAGGATAGGCATGCTCTCTGGAGGCGAACTCCAAAGAGCACTTATAGCAAAGATACTTGTGAGTAGACCTCTTATGCTTATACTCGATGAGCCATTCACCGCCCTTGATCAAGATGCACAGTCAAGGCTATTCAATATACTTAAGGTTCTAAACGAGGATGGCGTAACAATAATAGTTGCTGCACATGACCTTATGCTACTCATGAGGCTTGCAAAGAGCATAGCATGTATAGATAGGAGGATCTTCTTCCATGGGAGCAAGGAGGAGTGCCTTGCAAGCGATCTCATAAGGTTGTACAGTGAACATGCTATGCATATACACATGAAGGAGCATATGGGTACTGGAGAGACCGTTGGGCATCTTGGCAATACTAGCGATAGGAGGAGTAGTGGTGGTATTGGTTAGCATCCATCTATCTGGAGTAGATGGATAGAGGGAGGGCGATCTGTTATGTTGGAGATACTTGCATATCCGTTCATGCAAAAGGCACTGATAGCAGGTATAGCAATTGCTGCTGCATGCTCTATGCTTGGACTCTTCCTTGTGCTTAGACGCTACTCACTCTTTGGCGATGCACTCTCCCATGTAGCATTAGCTGGTGTTGCTATAGGCATATTCTTTAAGGTATACCCACTCTGGACTGCTCTACTAACCGCTATGACAGCATCACTTGGAATAACAAGATTAAAAGAGAGTACAAGGATACAGGGTGATGCTCTAATAGCCATACTACTTATATTTGGTGTAGCATCTGCTGTACTCCTAATAAGCACATCTGGAGGATTCAGGGCAGACCTCTTCTCGTACCTCTTCGGCAGCATAACTCTTATAAGCAATGAGGATGCGCTAACAGCGGTTATAGCATCCCTTGCCATAATAGCCTCAGTCGTCACATTAAAGGATAGACTCTTCTACATGGTATTGGATGAGAAGCAGGCAAAGATAAGTGGGCTTAACATTACACTACTCAACTACATCTTTATGATCATGGCTAGTATAATGGTTATAGTTGCTATACGCTTGGTTGGCATACTCCTTGTATCATCGCTCATAGTGCTCCCAAATATAGCAGCTATGATGCTTGGAAGGGGCTTCAAGGCAACCATGCTCTTCTCACTATGCATATCATTTGTATCTGTTATAACTGGGATTATTACAGCGTACTACCTTAACGTTTCTACCTCAGGGATGATAGTCATGGCATGTGTGGGCATCATGGCATCAATCATGGTTGCAAAGCATCTCACTAGTAAGATATCCATTGTTAAAAAGGGTAGATGACCTAAGGAGGATATTGCCATTACCAACATTGTAGATTAACCTTAATTAAAATAACTCTTTTTTATCTTTTAACCATCGAATAATCTATAGATTGATGGTAATAGCGCTAAGATGATTCAATATACCACCTATACAATAATATTTATATATAAATAGTTAGAGATTACGTGTATGAACATTAATTCTGAAGATATAGATAGAATAGTTGTTGCTTTAGCAGCACTTCTTCATGATATAGGTAAGTTTGAGCAGAGGAGTAAGAGGCTAATGATCCAACACCAAATATGTGGTAGCAAGTTTGTAGAAGAATACTTACCTAACTTTAGTAATAATATAAAGGAGAGGGTGAGTAGAATCATAAGAGATCATCATGATCATACAAGCAATGATCCTCTAACAAGGATCGTGATGAGCGCTGATGCCCTCTCTGCTAGTGAGAGGCTTCGTGCCCATGAGGCTAGTCTTTATCAAGAAGATGGTAAAAACAAATTCTACAACGATATAGGGAGGAGGCTCTCAAGCGTATTCAATCCAGATTACTACTATACAATACAACCAATAACACTAGATTATATACCAGAGCCTACAACAGAGATCACTATAAGTGACAATGAGTATATCTCCGCATGGGAGAAGTTCCTCAATGATGTTAA